>JBHJHE010000026.1:0-34489 GCA_050331095.1 Parvularculaceae bacterium | reverse complement strand
TCTCGTCTTTTTTGATTTGATCATGACTTTTGATCTGTTCGAGGAGGTCTATGTCGTTCAGACTTTGTTTGTGCCTGTGAGTGATCCAGAGCCGAAAAAGCCGGAACCGAAGCCCGAGCCACCATCGAACGATCTCGACCTCGACCGCCTGTCGGCGCTCGTCGACAAGGCGAAGGAAGACGAGCGGCGCGCCGGACCGCAAGCGTCGCAGGAGGGCCCGGAGCGGCCGGCCGTCGGCGAGGGCGACCGTCTGTCGGCGAGCGACGTCGCGAAGATGCAGGCCAAAGTGGCCGGTTGCTGGAACGCGAGCGCCGTCGTCGGCGCGCCGCGGCCGGAGGATCTCGTGGTGGTGGTGCAGTTCGAGTTGAACCGCGACGGCACGCTCCAGGGCTCGCCGCGCGTCGCCAACGCGCTTGAGATCAACCTCTCGGGCAACCGCTTCTGGAAGGCGGCGGAACGCACGGCGGTGAACGCCGTCCTGAGCTGTCAGCCATATGATTTCCTTGATCCCGGCCGATACGACGACTGGCAGGAAATCGAGCTGAACTTCGATCCGTCCGTAATGGCCGGATTTTAAATCGGCCGCGCGCGCCGAACGCGGCTACGACGCGGCGTGGACCCTAGGACCCCCGGGACCTCGCGCGGGGCCCGCGCCCCCGCAACGGAGACTGACCCCATGCGACTGACGACGATTTTCAATCGACGCGCCGCGCGCCTCGCCGCGGCCCTCGCGGCCGCCCTCGCGACGGTCGCCGCGCTCGCGAGCCCGGCCGCGGCGCGCGTGCGCATCGACATCACCCAGGGCAATGTCGATCCCCTGCCGGTCGCCGTGCCGACCTTCATCGGCGACGACGGCACCGGCGACCTCGCGCGCGACGTCACGGGCGTCGTCATCGCCGACCTCGACCGGTCCGGGCTTTTCGACGTCATCGACGAGCGCGCCTATGTGGAGAAACTTGGCGGCGTCAACGTGCGCCCGCGCTTTCCCGACTGGCGCATCGTCAACGCCCAGGTGCTCGTCGTCGGCGAAGCGACGACGACGGCCGACGGCCGCCTGTCGATCGCGACCCGCGTCTGGGACGTGTCGGCGAACGAGCAGCTCGCCGCGGTCTCGTTCACCACGACGAAAGAGAATTGGCGGCGCTCCGCCCACAAGGTGGCGGACACCGTCTACACCTCGCTCACCGGCGAGGAGGGCTATTTCGACACCCGGGTCGTCTTCGTCCACGAGACAGGGCCGAAGGAGAACCGCAAGAAACAGCTCATGATCATGGACCAGGACGGCGCGAACCCCGTGCCCCTGACCGCCGGCCTCGATTATAAAGTGCTGACCCCGCGCTTCTCGCCGACCGAACAGCTCATCACCTACATGGCGCTGTTCCAGGAGCGGAAAGGTCAAGTCTACCTCTTCAACATCGAAACCGGCGAGCAGGAGCGGCTCGGCTCGTTCCGCGGCATGTCGTTCGCGCCGCGGTTCTCGCCCGACGGCCGCGAAGTCCTGATGTCGATCGAGCGCGGCGGCAATTCCGACGTCTTCAAGATGGATCTTTCGACCCGGCGCATCGTGCGGCTGACCGACAATCCCGGCATCGACACCTCGCCTACGATGTCGCCGGACGGGCGGCGCGTGGCGTTCACCTCCGACCGCGGCGGCACGCAGCAGCTCTACGTGATGAACGCCGACGGCTCCGGCGCGCAACGCATCACCTTCGGCGACGGGCGTTACGAGACGCCGGTGTGGAGCCCGCGCGGCGACCTCATCGCGTTCACCCGCCAGTACAAAGGCCGGTTCTTCATTGGCGTCATCCGACCGGACGGCAAAGGCGAGCGCCTGTTGACCGAAAGCTATCTCGACGAGGGCCCGACCTGGTCGCCGAACGGACGCGTGATCATGTTCTTCCGCGAGCCGAGCCCCGGAGCGGGGCCGGCGCTGTGGTCGGTGGATCTGACGGGCCGCAATCTGCGCCGCGTGCGCACGCCGGCGGACGCCTCCGACCCGGCCTGGTCGCCGCCGCTGCCGTAGGCCGCGCGCCGCCGCCCCGCTCCCGCGGCGTTAACCTTGCGTTAACTCGTAAACGAAAATTCATTGCGCGCTCGCTCGCGCGTCGCTTGATCGGTGGGGGGACCGCCGATACCTTCGTAGCGGTTGGTTAAATTTTATGGTTTTTCCTACCACCATCTAAACGTCACAAATTTAAGTTAGTGGCGCAAAAGGTGCTGTTGCACCGCGAATTGAAGTTTGAGGGGCTCAACGGCGGGGGCGTGCTCGCATAAAGCCCGTTGGCGAAAACGCCCGGCGGCCGCTCGTCGGGTCATGTGGAGCAGTGAGAACGATGAATTACGCGATCACGATGAAGTCGGCGGTCGCCGCCGCTGCGGTTCTTCTTGTTTCGGCGTGCGCGTCGAACACCACGGGTCCCGACATCGTCGCCGCCCCGGGCGACGGTTCCGATCAATCGACCCGCGCCCAAGGCCCCGTCCCCGGCAGCCAGGCTGACCTTGAAGCAAACGCGGGCCACCGCGTTTTCTTCGGCTACGACGAATATGCGCTGACGACCCAGGCCCGCGACACGCTCGCGCGCCAGGCGTCGTGGCTGAAGCAGTACCCGAATTCGAAAATCATCGTCTCGGGCAATTGCGACGAGCGCGGCACCCGGGAATACAACCTCGCGCTCGGGGCCCGGCGCGCCAACGCCGCCCGCGCCTATCTCGTGAGCCTCGGCGTCGACAGCTCGCGGATCACGACCGTGTCCTACGGCAAGGATCAGCCGATCGATCCGCGCTCGACGCCGGAAGCCTGGGCGCGCAACCGCAATGCGACGTCGACGATCGCGGGGTCGGGCGTCTAACGACCCGCCTTTAGCGAGCCAACGTTTCAAGCGCGCCGAACCCAGCGTCGGCGCGCTTTATTTTTGCCGCAACGCCGCGCCATAAGGTCGGCGCGGGGCGAAACCGGGCGGGAGACCGCCCCACAGCTCCACGGTCGTCGCCGCGCGCTGAAGAAGGATGATCGACATGCGTTTCGTAATCGCCGCGCTCGCCGCGTCCGCATTGCTCGCCGCGCCGGCCCACGCCGCCTCCACCATAGACCGCGTGCGCGCGCTGGAGGCAGAGGTGGGTCAGCTGAAATCGGCCGCGGCCGCGGCCGCCGAGCGCGCCGCGCGGATCGACATCATGGAGCAGGAGCTGCGCGAGCTCACCGGCCGCGTTGAAGAGCTCACGTTCAAATTGCGCCAGGCCGAGGGGCGCATCGAGTCCATGAGCGCGATCCTCGCCGGCGAGAGCGGTTTTGAGAATTTCGACGGCGGCGGCGCGCCTGCGTCAGGCGCCTTCGGCGCGCCGGACGCCGGCGGCGGACCGACCGTGCTCGGCGGTCCGTCGTCGGGCCGACGCTCGGCGCCCGCCAGTCGGGCGGCGCCGGACGCCGCCTCGTCGCGCGCCGACATCGACGCGGCCGCCGCGCCGGAAGTGCCCCTGCCGCTCGACCCGGAAGCGGCGTTCCACTACGCGAACGGCTTCGTTCTGCAGCGCGATTTTCCGCGCGCCGAGGCGGCGTTCACTCTGTTTCTCGAGGCCTTCGGAGATCATCCGCGGGCGGCGGACGCGCAGTTCCGCCTCGGCGAAATCCACCTAGCGACCCAGGACGACGCCAAGGCGGCCGCAGCGTTCATCAAGCACATCCAGACGTACCCGAACGATCAGCGATCGGCGCAGGCGCACCTCAAGCTCGGGACGGCCTTCGCGCGCCTCGATCAGCGTAAAGACGCGTGCGACATCCTCAACAAAACCAAGGCGAAGTTTCCGGACGCTGGGGACGACGTTATCGGCCGCGCCGATCGGGAACTGAGGCGCTACGAGTGCGGTTGATCCGTATGCGCCGCGAGCGGCGCCCGGTCGGCCGCTGACGCGCGGCGGCGCCGATCCCGCCGCCCGGCTTTGCGCCGCGTGGCGCGAGGTCGGCGGCGACGTGCTCCTCGCCGTTTCGGGCGGATCGGATTCGATGGCGCTCCTTCAAGGCGCCGAGGCGCTGGCGCGCGCCGGCGTCCGCATCGGCGTCGCCACCGTTGACCATGGCTTGCGGCCGGACGCCGCCGCCGAGGCGGCCGGCGTCGCGGCCGCGGCGCGCCGGCGCGGCTTCCCCCATTGGACGCTCTGCTGGACCGGCCCCAAACCGGCGACCGGCCTTCCGGCGGCCGCGCGTCGCGCCCGCTATCGCCTGCTCGCCGACTGTGCGGAACGCCAGGGCTTCGGCGCGATCGCCACGGGCCACACGCTCGACGACCAGGCCGAGACCCTATGGATGCGCCTTGCCCGGGGGGCCGGGGAGGGGCTGGGCGCGATGGCGCCCTTAAGCCGCATCGCCGCGGGACCCGGGCGGCCCGTCAAACTGTGGCGGCCGTTCCTCGACCTGCGCCGCGCCGACCTGCGCGCCGCGCTCGACCGCGCGCAGATCGCTTATGTCGACGATCCGTCGAACGACGATCCGGCCTACGAGCGCCCGCGCGTCCGCGCGCTCCTGGCCGAAGGCGGCGTCGACGTCGCGAACCTGACGCTCAGCGCCGCGCGGATCCGTGAAGCGGCCGCCGCGCGGGGGCGTGAAACGTCGGCCGCGTTCGACCGGGCGCGCGGCGTTTTCCACCATTGGGGCGGCGCGTCGTTTAGCGCCGGCGGCGTCGACGAAACGACGGCGGGCGCTCTGTTCGCCGCTGCGATTTGGGCGGTTTCAGGGACCGAACGCCGACCCGACGCGAACGACGCGGCGCGGGCGCTCGAGACGATGCGCGCGCAAAAAACGACGCCGGGCCGGACGAGCCTAGGCGGCGCGATCCTGGAGCGACGCAACGGCGCGATCGTCGTCTATCGCGAGCCGGCGGCGCTGTTGGGGCGGACGGGCGCGCCCGCGATCGCGCCGACCCCGATCGCGCCGACCCCGATCGCGCCTGGCGAACGCGCGCTCTGGGACGGACGGTTCATTGTCGAGAACGCCGCCGCCGCGATGCGCGAGATCGCGCCCTACGGCGCGCTGGCGGACGACCACGACCCGGGGTCAGCGTCGTTCGCGGGTCCGCGCGCCGCCCTGGCGTCCGTTCCAGCGTTGGTTCCCGCGTCCGATCCGAGCCTCGCAAGCGCCGGCGGCCGGTTCGGCGACGGCGTCGCAAGCCCCGTTTACGGCGCTGATCCCACGTTTCGCAGTCTCGCCGCGGAGCGATTTTTCGCGCCGGTTACAAGGTTTTAGGCCGATGCAACCGCGCGCCGCCTTGTGATATTGACACATTTGTGAGGACCTTCCGTGGCGGAGGGTCGTCTTAACGCCTATCTTCTAGCGTACTCCCGATGCGCGAGCCGAGGCCAAGCGGGTCTGCGGCGCGTATTTTGCGCGGGCGCTGTGGTGCGCCGCGTCGAAAGGATAGCGAACACGGTATGGGCATGAACACGCGTAACCTGGTGATCTGGGGCCTCTTTCTGATCTTCTTCGTGATCGTGCTCCACATGTTCCAGTTGACGCCGCCGGGCCAGTCGGCGGAGCAGCTGACCTATTCGGAGTTTGTCGACCGCATTGACGCCGGCGAAATCCGCGACGCGGAGATCGACCGCGAAAAGGTGAAAGGCGTTCTGTCGAGCGGTCGGCCGTTCGAAACCTCGATCCCGATCCTCTCCGGCGGCGACGTCGCCGACAAGCTGAACGCCGCCGGCGCCGACACCACGATCACGCCCGAGGAGGAGCTGCCCCTCGCGCTGACGGTGCTGTTCAATATCCTCCCCTTCCTGATCTTTTTGGCGTTCATTTTCTTCATCATGCGCCAGATGCAGGGCGCGGGCGGCAAGGCCATGGGCTTCGGCAAGTCCCGCGCGAAGCTTCTCACCGAACGCCAGGGCCGCGTGACCTTCGAGGACGTTGCGGGCATCGACGAAGCCAAGGAAGAGCTTGAGGAGATCGTCGAGTATCTAAAGGACCCGATGAAGTTCCAGCGCCTCGGCGGTAAAATCCCCAAGGGCGCGCTCCTCGTCGGCCCGCCGGGCACGGGCAAGACGCTCCTTGCGCGCGCCATCGCCGGCGAGGCGAACGTGCCGTTCTTCACGATCTCGGGCTCGGACTTCGTTGAAATGTTCGTAGGCGTCGGCGCGAGCCGCGTGCGCGACATGTTCGACCAGGCGAAGAAAAACGCGCCGTGCATCATCTTCATCGACGAGATCGACGCCGTCGGCCGCCACCGCGGCGCCGGCCTCGGCGGCGGCAACGACGAGCGCGAGCAGACCCTGAACCAACTCCTCGTCGAAATGGACGGGTTCGAATCGAACGAGGGGATCATTCTCATCGCCGCGACGAACCGCCCGGACGTTCTGGACCCGGCCTTGTTGCGTCCGGGCCGCTTCGACCGCCAGGTGGTCGTGCCGAACCCCGACGTCGTCGGCCGCGAGAAGATCCTCCAGGTGCACGCCAACAAGACGCCGCTCGCGCCGGACGTGAACCTGCGCACCATCGCGCGGGGGACGCCCGGCTTCTCGGGCGCGGACCTTGCGAATCTCGTCAACGAGGCGG
Source organism: Parvularculaceae bacterium (assembly GCA_050331095.1). Classification (GTDB taxonomy): domain Bacteria; phylum Pseudomonadota; class Alphaproteobacteria; order Caulobacterales; family Parvularculaceae; genus MED-G105. Next base: position 27,948 of record JBHJHE010000026.1, on the reverse strand, counting down.
CGCTCCTCGCCGCGCGGCGCGGCAAGCGTTTCGTGACGGCGAAGGAGTTCGACGACGCCAAGGACAAGGTTCTGATGGGCGCGGAGCGTCGCTCCATGGTCATGACCGAGGACGAGAAAAAGCTCACGGCCTATCACGAGGCCGGCCACGCCCTCGTCGGATTGTCCGTGCCCGGCAACGACCCGGTCCACAAGGCGACGATCATCCCGCGCGGGCGGGCCCTCGGCATGGTGCAGTACCTGCCCGAGCGCGACCGTTACTCGATGACGCTGCAGCAGATGAAGGCGCGCATCGCCATGGCGATGGGCGGGCGCGTCGCCGAGGAACTGAAGTTCGGCAAGGACAGCGTCACCTCCGGCGCCCAGCAGGACATCGAGCAGGCGACGAAAATCGCCCGCGCGATGGTCACGCAGTACGGATTGTCCGACAAGCTCGGCCCTATCGCGTACGCCGAGGAAGAGGGTGAGGTTTTTCTCGGCCAGTCGATCGCCCGCAACAAGTCGATCTCGCCCGAAACGGCGAAGCTTATCGAAGAAGAGATCAAGGGCTTCGTCATGGAGGGCTTCAACAGCGCCCACGACGTGTTGACGACGCGCAAGGACGACTGGGAGCGCCTCGCCGAGGCACTGCTCGAGTACGAGACGCTCTCCGGCGATGAGATCAACGCGCTCCTCAAGGGCGAGAAAATCGTCCGCGAGGACCCGACGGACACGGCGCCGCCCTCGGCGTCGGTCCCCGTCGCCGGCGCGCCGAAAAAAGGCCCCGGCGGCGGTCTGGAGCCAAAGCCCGCAGGGGCCTAAACCGGCGCGGCCCCGGGCGAGCCGCACGCGAAAAACGAAACGGCGGCGCGAGGTTCGCGCCGCCGTTTTTCGTTCGCGGAGACCCTCGTCCGCCCCAACGCTCCCCCGTCGCCGTTGACGTCGGCGCGCCCCGGCCCCACGCTCGACGAAAAAAGATCGAGAGGGGCACGATCGGCCATGACGAACGACGACACGACGGCGCGGGAAATCGCGGCGTACGCAGCCGCGGGCCGCGTCTGGCCGACGGGGGAGTATGTCGAGGACGCGCTGGGCCGCTTAACGGCGCCGGCGCCGACCCCGTTGGATCGCGACGTCGCCTCGGCGCGCATCCTCGCCGACGCCCTTGCGCTTTCCAAACCGGCGCTCGACCCGCCGGACGTCGCCCCGCAACGCGGCGTCGCGAAAAGCTTCGAAGCGGCGTGGCGGCGATTGCGCGGCGCGCGCGCGGAACCCGCGCCTGCGCCGTCCGCCGCGAGCGCCGCGCCAGGCTCGGCCGCCGATGAAGAGCCGCGGAACCTGCAACAGATCAGCGGGCGCACCCTGAGGCGCGCGATCCTCGGATACATCGATCCGAAGAAAGACGATCCTGAAGGCCTTGTGGAGCGCGACGAAGACTTCGCCGGCGTGCGGGAGGCCGGGCGCGTCGGCAGCGGCGTACGCCTCAACGCCATCAATTTCGTCTACGGGGTCGAGGTCACGGGCGACCTCATCTTGTCGTCGATGGACGTCCGTGAGCCAATCTATTTCGTCAATTGCCGCTTCGCCGGCGACGTCGTGCTCAACGACGCGCGGTTCAAGCTCCTGTTTTTCTCGAACTGCGAGGCGCCCCACATAAACCTCCACCGCTCGACGATCGAGACGTCCCTGATCGTTCGAAACTGCCGCGTCGCGCGGGGGCTCAGCCTTTCGTTCGCGAACTTCACCTGCCCCGTGGACATCGTCGACGTCGCCTGCGCGCCCGTTAAAGATCCGGAGGCCGAGCACCGCGCGCCTTCGATCAACCTTTCCGGCGCCGTCATCGACGACCGATTGCTGATCAGCGACTGTCTGGCGCCAGGGGGGATCAACGCCGTTGCCGCGAAAATCAGCGGCAATCTCCTGATGCACGACGTCTCGACGGCGTATGACGGACCGGGGGCGGACATTCCGTCGCCACCGGTCGCTTTGAATCTCGCCGGCGCCTCGATCGAGGCCTCGGCCTTCATCTTCAATTGCCGGTTGACCGGGGGCGTCAATCTTGAGGGCGTCGGATGCGGCGCAAGCCTCATCGTTGTTCAGGTCGACGCCGACGGATTGTTCGACGCCGGCCTCGTGCGAACGACGAATCATTGCACGTTCAGGGCCTGCGCCGCGCGCGGCGGCTTGAAGCTCAACAATGCGGTGATCGGCATTGATCTGACGATCGTCGATTGCGCCATCGCCGGCGTATCGCCCGACGACCGGACGATGGAGGGCTTCGCCGTCAAGCTGACGAACGCCCAGGTCGGATCCGAGATCGAGTATCGCGGCAACAGCGTCGACGGCGCGGTGACGTTTCGCAACGCCCGCGCGGCGCGGCTCTATGACGACGCGTGCGTGCTGCCCGGCGTCGCTTTCGAGCGCGGCGAAGGCGAGCGGCGCGAGAAGCTGTCGAACGCGCTTCTGACGAGGGTCGATCTGACGAACTTCGTCTATGGCCGACTTGATTCGCGTTCGGACGATGCGCTTTGGTTTCGCAAGCACTGGTTGCTGTCGGCCCCGGCCGGCGCGCGGCACCCCGTCTTCACGCGAGACGATTTCAGCCCCGAGCCATGGTTGCAGTTGGAGCAGGTGTTGCGAGAGATGGGTCGCGAACGCCGCGCCCGAGCGATCGCCATGTCGCGCGAGTGGCGGCGGCTGTTCGCGCGCCGCAAGCCGCTGCCCGTCGCCAACGGTTTTTCGCCGGCGGAATGGGCCGGCCACGTCATATCCTATGTTTTCGGCTGGGCCCGCCTTGTTCCGGAAGTCGTGTTCTATGGCCTTATCGCCGGTTTCGGCTACACGCCGTGGCGCGGCGTCGCGATTGGCGTGCTGACGGTCATGTTTGCGGCGATGACGTTCGGCGCCGCCGAGCGCGCGGCGGCCTTCACGCCAGCCGAGGAGGAGGTCATCCTCGACATTGACCGGCGCGCGGCGTCGGCGTGCGCGGACGTCGCCGGCGACGCGGCGCTGCGGCGTTGCCGGCTCGAATTGCTGCCGACGGACTATCCGACGTTTCAGCCGGCGATCTATGCGATCGACGTGTTCCTGCCCGTCGTGGAGCTTGGCCAGACGAAAGTCTGGCGGCCGAAACGCGTGCCGACGGCGGACGTTCGCGCGGCGGCGCCGGTGATCGCGTGGCTTGGACCCGACGCCTTCCGCCACGTCAAGAACGCCGTCGTCTGCGCCGGCTGGATCATCACCGCGCTCACCGGCCTAGCGTTTTCCGGCATTCTCCAGCGCCGGTCGTAGCCGCGCGGCGCGCCGCGCGTTAGACCGACGGCATGAAAAACCGCGTCCCCAAGCTCATGGGCGTCGTCAACGCGACGCCGGATTCTTTCTCCGATGGCGGACGGTTCGCCGACGCCGACGAGGCGGTCGACCACGGTCTCGCGCTTGTCGCCGCCGGCGCCGCCATGATCGACATCGGCGGCGAGTCGACCCGCCCCGGCGCCGATCCTGTCTGCGACGACGAGGAGATCGCGCGCGTCGCCCCGGTGATCGAAGGGCTCGCGGCGCGCACGGACGTTCCCCTGTCGATCGACACGCGCAAGCCCGCCGTCGCGCGGGCCGCGTTCGCCGCCGGCGCGCGGATCTGGAACGACGTCTCGGCGCTGACGTTCGACGCCGCGAGCCTTGCGACGGCGGCCGAACTCGGCGCTGACGTCGTCCTGATGCACGCGCAGGGCGACCCCAAGACGATGCAGGACGCGCCGGCCTATGGCGACGTCGTGGCCGAGGTCGCCGGCTTTTTGAAGGCGCGCCTCGCCGCGGCGCGCGCCAGCGGCGTCGCAGGCGAGATCTATCTCGATCCCGGGATCGGCTTCGGCAAGACGCTCGAGCACAACCTGGCGCTACTCGCCGATCTCGAGGCCCTCGCCGCGCTCGGCGCGCCGCTCCTCGTCGGCGCGTCGCGCAAGCGCTTCATCGCGGCGATCGATCCCGCGGCGCGCGCGGCGGGGGCCGACCGGCTGGCCGGCTCCCTCGCGACGGCGATCGCGGCGCGGCGGGCGGACGTGTTGCGCGTCCACGACGTCGCCGAGACGGCCCAGGCCCTCGCCGTCTTCGCCGCCATCGAGGCGGCCGGCGACGACTAAAGCGGTCTGGATCGCGCCGAAGCCTTTCGTTAAGCGTTCGGCAGGGGCGCGGGTTTTATACCGCGACAAAAGAAAACGTTTGGAGACGGCGCGATGCGCGGCGACGACGAGACCAACCCGGACGCGGCGACGGCGCCGCCCGCGCCGGTCCAGACCGACGAGCGACGGATGTTCGGCACCGACGGCGTGCGCGGGCTCGCCAACGCCGGCGCGATGCCGCCCCACAACATCATGGCGCTCGGCATGGCGGCGGGGCGCGTCTTCAAGAACGGCGACCATCGCCACCGCGTCGTCATCGGCAAGGACACGCGCCTGTCGGGCTACATGATCGAGCCGGCGTTGACTGCCGGCTTCGCCGCCGCCGGCATGGACGTCTTCCTGTTGGGGCCGTTGCCGACGCCGGCGATGGCGATGCTGACGCGCTCTTTGCGGGCCGACCTCGGCGTCATGATCTCGGCGTCTCACAATCCGTACCATGACAATGGCGTGAAGTTTTTCGGCCCGAACGGATACAAGCTCTCCGACGAAACCGAATTGAAGATTGAGCGCCTGATGGCCGAGGGACCCACGGCCGGGCTCGCCAAGCCGGGGGATCTCGGTCGCGTCAAACGCATCGACGACAGCGGCGCGCGCTACATTGAGTTCGCCAAGGGCGCGTTTCCACGGCGTTTGTCGCTCGAAGGCCTCCGCATCGTGATCGATTGCGCCAACGGCGCGGCCTACAAAACCGCCCCGACCGTGCTGTGGGAGCTCGGCGCCGACATCAAGCCGATCGGCGACGCGCCCAACGGCTTCAACATCAATCGCGGTTGCGGCTCGACGTCGACGAAAGCGATGCAGGACGCCGTCAGCGAATATCGCGCCGACATCGGAATCGCGCTCGACGGCGACGCTGACCGCGTCATCATCTGCGACGAAAAGGGGCGCGTCATCGACGGCGACCAGATCCTCGCCGTCATCGCCCGGTTCATGAAGGGCCGCGAACAATTGAAGGGCGGCGGGGTCGTCTCGACCATCATGTCGAACATGGGGCTGGAGCGTTATCTCAACGGTCTCGATCTGAAGCTCGAACGCACCAAGGTGGGCGACCGCTACGTGGTCGAAGCGATGCGCGCCAAGGGCATGAACGTCGGCGGCGAACCATCCGGACACGTTATCATCAGCGATCATTCGACGACGGGCGATGGACTCGTGACGGCGCTCAAAGTGCTCGCCGTCGTCGCCGGCGAGGGCAAAAAAGCGTCGGAGGCGTGCGACGCTTTCGACCCGTTCCCGCAGTTTCTGAAGAACGTCAAACTGCGGGGCGGCGATCCGCTCGCGACCACGGGGGTGAAGGACGCCGTGCGCCGCGGCGAGGAGCGCCTCGGCGCGGGCGGGCGCCTCGTCATCCGCAAGTCGGGCACCGAACCCTTGATCCGCGTTATGGGCGAGGGCGAAGACGCCCCCCTTGTCGAAACGGTCGTCGACGACATCTGCACGGCGATCGAGGGTGCGGCTTGATCGGCTGACGACGCCTCCGCGCCGCGGAGTCGCGGCGTCGCGCTCCATGGGTTAACGTCCGCGCAGCCCGGCGAACGCTCGCGCGGGCGCAACGCCAAAAAAGGACGCCGCACATGAAACTCATGGACATCGCCGCGAACCTCCTCAGCGAAAAAATGGGCGTCGACGCCGGAGAGGCGGCCAAAGGCCTCGAAGGCCTCATCGGCGACGGTCAGGGCGGCGTCAACGTCGCCTCCCTCGTCGGCATGTTTCAGCAGGGCGGCATGGCCGACGCCGTGTCGAGCTGGCTCGGCGACGGGAGCAATGCGTCGATCGACGCCGACGCCGTCAAAAACGCCCTCGGCGGCGATCAGGTCGCGAGCGCCGCGGCGCAGTCGGGCGTCGACGCCGACGCGCTCGCCGGCGGGCTCAGCGCCATGTTGCCTGACCTCATCGACCGCGCGTCGAGCGGCGGCGAGCTTTTGAAGTCGATGGACGACTTCCGCGGCCTCGCCGACTTCGCGAAGAAGTTTTTCTAGCGGCGGCGACGCGACGCGCTATTGACCCGCCGGCGCAGGTCGGCGACGCGCTTTGTCGATGCGCGGGCGCGTTCTCATCATCGCCGGGTCGGATCCGTCGGGCGGCGCCGGGATACAGGCCGACGTCAAGACCGTGACGGCCCTTGGCGGCTTCGCCATGACGGCGATCACGGCGCTGACGGTCCAGAACACGCGCGGCGTTTCAGCCGTTCACCCGGTATCGTCGGACATCGTCCGCGACCAGGCGATGGCGTGCGTCGAGGACATCGGCGTCGATGCGGTCAAGATCGGCATGATCGCGGACGCGAAGACCGCGCGGGCCGTCGCCGCGCTGCTTGAGGGCCCGCTCGCGGGGGTCCCCGCCGTCATCGACCCGGTGTTGACGGCGACGAGCGGCGACGCGCTCGCCGGCGACGGCGTAGCCGGCGCGATCCTCGACGCCCTTGCGCCGCGCGCGCGCCTCTTGACGCCGAACGTCCCGGAGCTCGCGGCGTTGACGGGCCGCGCCGTCGCGGGCGTCGACGACGCCGTCGATGCGGCCCGCGCGCTGTTGCGCTGCGCCGGCGCGCGCGCCGTTCTCGCCAAAGGCGGTCATTTCGATGCGGAGGAGGTCGTCGACGCGCTCGTCGCCGACGAGGGCGACGCGACGCTTTTCTCCAACCGCGGGCTGGCGTCGACGGCGACGCACGGCACCGGCTGCACGCTCGCGTCTGCGATCGCGACGGGCCTCGCCCAGGGCCGCGCGCTCGACGCCGCCTGCACGCGCGCGATCGCCTATGTGCGCGAGGCGATCCGCACCGCGCCAGGCTACGGCGCCGGCCGCGGTCCGCTCAACCATGCGCACACGGTTCGAATTGACGAAGAGGAGGGCTGATAGTGGCGACGTACGCTTACGAAATCTGGGACGTGTTTGCGTCGCGCCCCTTCGCCGGCAATCCCCTCGCCGTCGTGTGGAACGCGGACGATCTCGATACGGTGACGATGCAGGCCCTCGCGAAGGAGTTCAACCTCGCCGAGACCGTTTTCATCTCCGCCCCGACGAAACCCGAATGCGTCGCGCGGCTCAGGATTTTTACGCCCGCCTACGAGATGCCCTACGCGGGCCACCCGACCGTCGGCGCGTCGATCGCGCTCGCGACCCGGCGAACGCTCGGCCGCGACTTCGCGCTGGAGCTGAACGCTGGGGTCTTTGCGATCAACGCGCGCCCGGCCGCGGCCGCGCCCGGTTTCGCGGCGTTCGTCAATCCTAACCTGCCGACGGTGACGGCCGAGGGCCCCGACGCCCGACTGATCGAAGCCGCGCTTGGCCTCGCCGACGGCGCCGTCGACAGCGGGGCTCACGCGCCGCGGCGGGTCGGGGCCGGCGTCGACTTTCTTTACGCCAAGGCGCCGCTCGACGCCGTACGCGCCGCGCGGCTCGATACGGCGGCTTTCGCCGCGTTGGGGCTCGGCGAGACCGTGGGCGTTCTTCTTTACGCCGACGGCGGCGACGCGAAGGACGCGACGTTCCATGTGCGGATGTTCGCGCCGGGCGCCGGCGTGCCGGAGGACCCGGCGACGGGCTCGGCGTCGGCGGCGCTCCCCGGGCAGATCGCGGCCGCCGGCGCCCTTGCCGACGGGACGCATCGCTGGATCGTGGAGCAGGGTGTCGAAATCGGCCGGCCAAGCCGCATCGAACTCGATATCGACGCCGCGGACGGCGCGCCGACGCGCGTGCGCGTCGGCGGCGAGGCCGTTCGCGTCATGACCGGCGAGATGGACCTCTCGTGAGCGCGCCGCGCTCGCTCAGCCGCGGTCGAGCGGTCGGTATCCGGTCTGCGCCGCGGCGGCGGCGACGGACTTGCGCCGCTGGCTGATGAAAACGCCAAGGAGGATCACGCCAAGGGCGAAAAAGGCGCGCGGCTCCAGGCGTTCGCCGTAAAGCGCCGCGCCGATCGCGACTGCGCCGACGGGCGTGAAGTAGTTCGCAAGCGCCATAAAGCTCGCGCCGACGCGGCCGATGATGACGATGATGAACAACGCCCCGATCGCCGTCGGGAAAACGCCGAGGGCGACGACGTTGGCGATCGAGACCGCGGACCATCGCGACGGGTCCGGCGGGGCGACGAGGACGCTGACGGAGGCGAAAACGGCGGCGCACAGAAGAACGCCGGCCGAGTAGGCCCGGGGCGGCGTCGGCGGCGCCCGCCGCGACAGGACGGCGGAGGCGGCGTAAAGAAAGGCCGCGAGCATGAACGCCGCCTGCGCGACGAACAACGGATCGTCGAGGCCCGACGCCCCAAGGGCGCCGGCTTCGAGCGCCGTCGGCCCCATGAGGATCGCGACGCCGGCGAAGCCGAGGCCGAAGCCGAGAGCCTTGCGCGCCGTCATGCGCTCGCCCGCGAAGGCCCAGGCGAGGCCGGCGGTCCACAGCGGCATAAACGCCATGTAGACGCCGGCGAGGCCGCTCGGCGCGAATTGCTGCGCCCACGGAAAAAGACCGAAAGGCGCGGCGAAGCCGACAAGCCCCACGGCCGCCATCGATCGCCATACGGGCGCAAGACGTCCGCCCTCAAGAAGCGCCGGATAGCGCAAGCCCGACCCGCGCATCACCGCATAGAGGACGCCCGCCCCGATCCACAGGCGCAGCGTGACGACGGCCGCTGGGGAGACGGTCTCCACCGCGGCGTGGATCATCGCGAAGGACGAGCTCCCCATCACGATGATCGCGAGGAGCAGCGACCAGTCGAGCAAGCGCGCGGCCGGCGCGTCAGCGCGCGTCGGGGCCGGGGGCGCGTCGGTCTTGGCGATGTCCATGGGATCGGTCTGGTCGGTCTCCGCGCGGCTTGCGCGCGACGAAAGGTTACCAGATCTCCGCGCGTCGCGTCGCCCCTTCGCAGAGACCGCCCGGCGCGAAGCCGCCAAAACGCGATTATCGTGCGAATCGAGCCGTCAGGGTTGACCGTTCGAGGCGCCAAAGCGCATCACGCGGTCGGGCCACGCCCCCCCAACGGGGCGCGACCCATCTGTGAGGATGGGAGACATTCCGATGACGACCTATGAGAGCGGCGCGCCCGGCGCGCGGCCGAACCGACCGCATTTTTCATCCGGCCCCTGCGCCAAGCGCCCAGGCTGGTCTGCGGACAATCTTTCCATCGAGAGCCTGGGTCGGTCTCACCGGTCGTCGGTGGGGAAGGCGCGCCTCAAAGACGCGATCGACCGCACGCGCGCCCTCCTCGAAGTCCCGGACGACTACAGGATCGGCGTTGTGCCGGCGGCCGACACGGGCGCCGTCGAGATGGCCATGTGGTCGATGCTGGGCGGCCGGCCGGTCGACGTTCTCGCGTGGGAGAGCTTCGGCGCCGGCTGGGTGACCGACGCCGTCAAGCAGCTGAAGCTCGACGCTCGCGTGCTTGAGGCGCCCTACGGCGAAATCGCCGACCTCGCCGCCGTCAACCCCGCCAGCGACGTCGTCTTTACGTGGAACGGCACCACGTCCGGCGTGCGCGTTCCGGACGCGGACTGGATCGCCGCCGACCGCGAGGGGATCGTCATTTGCGACGCCACGTCGGCGGCTTTCGCCCAGCGCCTCGACTGGGCGAAGCTCGACGTCGTCACGTTCTCGTTTCAGAAAGTCCTCGGCGGCGAGGCGGCCCACGGCGTCCTCATCCTCGGGCCGCGCGCGGTCGAGCGGCTTGAAAGCTACGCCCCGCCCTGGCCCCTGCCGAAGATCTTCCGCCTGACGAAGGGCGGCCAGCTGATCGACGGGATCTTCGAGGGCGCGACGATCAACACGCCGTCGATGCTCGTCATCGAAGATTACCTCGACGCCTTGCGCTGGGGCCAGTCGATCGGCGGCCTCGAGGCGTTGATCGCCCGCGCCGACGCCAATTTCGCGGCGCTTGCGCGCTGGGTCGGGGAGGCGGACTGGGTCGATTTTCTCGCCGCGGATCCGACGACGCGCTCCAACACGTCCGTGTGCCTTAAAATCGTCGACGAGGCGTTCGCCGCTCGCGACGAGGCCTCGCAGCGCGTGTTCGTGAAGGACATGGAGGCGCTCCTCGCCCGCGAGGGCGTCGCCTACGATCTTGGCGCCTATCGCGACGCGCCGCCGGGCTTGCGCGTCTGGTGCGGCGCGACCGTCGACACGTCCGACGTCGAAACGTTGACGCCCTGGCTCGACTGGGCGTTCGCGTCCGCCCGCGCCGACTGACCCGACGTCTCTATTTTCCGATCTCAGACGAACCCGCGCCCCTAAGGGCTGCGACAAAGGATGCGCCTCCATGCCCAAAGTCCTGATTTCCGACGCCTTGAGCGAAACCGCCGTCAATATCTTCCGCGAGCGCGGGCTTGAGGCGGTCTTCGAGCCCGGCCTCGGCAAGGAGCCGGACCGGCTGCGCGAGATGATCGCCGACGCCGACGGCCTCGCCGTGCGCTCGGCGACGAAGGCGACGGCCGACCTGATCGCCGCGGCGCCGAACCTCAAAGTCATCGGCCGCGCCGGCATCGGCGTCGACAATGTGGACATTCCCGCCGCGACGGCCGCCGGCGTCGTCGTCATGAACACGCCCTACGGGAACGCCATCACGACGGCCGAACACGCGATCGCCATGATGTTCGCCCTGGCGCGCCAAATTCCGCAGGCGAACCAGTCGACGCACGCTGGCAAGTGGGAGAAATCGAAATTCATGGGCGCGGAGCTTTTCGGCAAGACGCTCGGGATCGTCGGCTTCGGCAATATCGGCGCAAACGTCGCCGAGCGCGCCCTGGGCCTCAAAATGCGCGTCGCAGCTTACGATCCGTTCCTCTCCGACGCGCGCGCCGTCGAGCTCGGCGTCGAGAAAGTGGACCTGGAGACGCTGCTCGCGCGCGCCGACGTCATCACCATACATACGCCGTTGACGGACCAAACTCGCAACATCCTCTCGCGCGAGGCGGTCGGCCGCACGAAGCGCGGCGTCATGATCGTAAATTGCGCCCGTGGCGGACTTCTCGACGAAGACGCCCTGAAAGACGCGCTCGACGACGGCCACGTCGCCGGCGCGGCGCTCGACGTGTTCGCGTCGGAGCCGGCCATCGAACATCCCTTGTTCGGGCACGAACGGGTCGTCGCGACCCCGCATCTCGGCGCGTCGACCCGCGAAGCGCAGGAGAACGTGGCGCTTCAGGTCGCCGAGCAAATGTCCGACTACCTCATGCGGGGCGCCGTGACGAACGCTCTCAACATGCCGTCGATCACCGCGGAGGAGGCGCCGCGCCTAAAGCCGTTCGTCGCGCTTGCGGAGAAGCTCGGGGCCTTCGCCGGTCAGCTCACGGAGACGAGCGTCCAGGCGATCGAGGTCGTCTATAGCGGCGGCGTCGCCAAGCTCAACACCAAGCCGATGACCGCGGCGGCGGTGGCGTGCGTCTTGCGCCCGCAACTGGCGGAGATCAACGTCGTCAACGCGCCGCTCATCGCCAAGGAGCGGGGCGTCGCGATCGCCGAGACCTATCGCGACGCCGCCGGCAGTTTCGAAAGCGAGATCCGCCTGCGGATCGTGACCGAGCGCGGCGACCGGACGATCGCCGGCGCGCTCTTCGGCCGCACGCCGCGGGTCGTCGAGATCGAGGGCGTTGAGATGGAGGCGGGCTTCGCGCCGCATATGCTCTTTGTGCGCAACCATGACCGCCCAGGCTTCATCGGCGCCTTGGGTCAGGCCCTCGGCGAGGCTGGCGTCAACATAGCAACGTTCAATCTCGGCCGCTCGGGCCCGGGCCAGGACGCGCTGGCGCTTCTCGCCGTCGACGACGCCGTCAGCAACGAAACGCAGGCGCGGGTGCGCGGCCTCGACCACGTCAAACAGGCGAAACCGCTGGTCTTTTAACGTCGAGCGTCTTTTGACGTCGGGCGTCGCGCGGGGCCTGTCTCAGCGTCCGCCTAAAAAGGCAACTGGGAATCGTATTGGAACGTGCGGATGTCGCGTGACTGGCGCTCGCGCTCCTGCTCCCACTGGTCTTTCGTTTTACAGACGCGTTCGGTGTTCAGCCGGCTGCCCGTTGCGCGAATATTGACGCAAACCACATCGTCGCCGTCGGGCGCCGACGAGCCGTTCGCGACGACGGCCTGCGACGGCGCGACGACGGCCTGCGACGGCGCGACAGCGGCCTGCGACGGCGCGGCGACGTCCTGAGACGCGCAGCCGACGGCTGCGGCGCCAATCACTATAAAGACGAATTCCCGCATTCGGCTCCCTCCTCTTATCAACGCTTTGCAGTTTACCAACGAATTCGCTCGCCGCCAATTTCGAGCGCTCTTGTCGCCTGAAACGGCCGCGCCGCAGCGTCGTTTCGCGTCTTCGGAGACGGCCGGCGTTCTGCGCGGCCACGGGGCGAATCGGGGGGGCGCGTCGGCTTGCCGTTCGCGTTCTTGGGCGTATGGTGCGGCGTTTTTGCGCCGCCGCAGGGCGCGGCGCGCAACGGAGCGGAACATGGCGGACGTCGCGGTGATCGGGGCCCAGTGGGGCGACGAGGGCAAGGGCAAGATCGTCGACTGGCTGTCGGCGAGGGCCGACGTGGTCGTGCGCTTCCAGGGCGGGCACAACGCCGGCCACACCCTCGTCATCGACGGCGCCGTCTACAAACTGTCGCTTTTGCCGTCGGGCGTCGTTCGACCCGGACGGCTCGGCGTCATCGGGCCGGGCGTTGTGGTCGATCCGACGGCGCTCCTCGAAGAAATCGACCGCGTCGCCGCCGAGGGCGTGTCGATCACGCCGGACAATCTGGCGATCGCCGACAACGCCTCGCTCATTCTGCCGGTCCACCGCGAGCTCGACGAACTGCGCGAGGGCGCGTCGCGCGGCGTCAAGATCGGCACGACGAAGCGCGGCATCGGCCCGGCCTATGAAGACCGCGCCGGACGCCGCGCGCTCAAAGTCGTCGACCTTTTCGACCCTGAAGGCCTTGAAGCGCGGGTGGAGAACCTCCTGATCCACCATAACGCTTTGCGGCGCGGCTTCGGCGCGCCGGACCTCGACGCCGCCATCGTCGCGAGAGACCTCGCCGCGATCGCGCCGCGCATCACGCCGTTCGCGCAACCCGTCTGGCGGCTCCTCGACGCAGCGCGGCGCGACGGCAAGCGCATTCTCTACGAGGGCGCCCAGGGAACGCTACTCGACGTCGACCACGGAACGTATCCATACGTTACATCATCGAACACCGTCGCCGGCGCGGCGGCGGCGGGCGCAGGCGTTGGTCCACGGTCGGTCGGCTATGTGCTCGGCATTGTCAAGGCGTACACGACCCGCGTCGGCGAAGGTCCGTTCCCGACGGAGCTCAATGACGCCGACGGCGAACGCCTCGGCGAACGCGGGCGCGAATTCGGCGTCGTCACGGGCCGCAAGCGCCGCTGCGGTTGGTTCGACGCCGCGCTCGTCCGCCAGTCGCTGAAGCTCGGCGGCGTCGACGGGATCGCCCTGACGAAGCTCGACGTGCTCGACGGGTTCGAGCGGATCGAGGTGTGCGTCGGCTATGACGTTGACGGAGCGCGTTTCGACTACCTGCCGGCGGGCGCCGCGCGCCAGGCGCGCGCCCGGCCCATCTACGAGACGATGGAGGGCTGGTCGGCGTCCACCGAACGCGCCCGATCGTGGGCGGACCTTCCGGCGGCGGCTGTGAAGTACGTGCGCCGCGTCGAGGAGCTCATCGAAGCGCCGGTCGCCCTCGTCTCCACAAGCCCGGAGCGCGACGACGTCATCCTGATGCGCGACCCGTTTCAGGCTTAGTTGAAGGGGCTGACCTGCGAAGCGGAGCGGCTTTTCGGCTTCGCTCATGGTAACCCGTTGAGTTTGCTGTCGGAACGTTCGCGCCGCCCTGACGGCCCGTCACGGATCCCCTTCGGCGCCGGCGAAACGGCGTGTCCTTGACAGGCCTTCGAAGCGGACCCCAACAATTCATCGAGAGAACGGCCGCGCAGCGAGCCCGTCCCGGCGAAAGGATCGTCAATATGGAAGCGGGCCGTCGCGACGGCGTTGCTAACGTCCTCCACCTTCTGTCTTCGGATCTTAGTCGGCTTACTGTCGTCGACCGGCGGCGAGAAGAGCCATGAGGCGATGGCTGATGATCGCGGCGATCGCCGTTCTGGCCGTCGGCGGCGCGGTCCTGCGCCGCGGACCGGAGGTCGCCCCGCCGTTCGAGGGCGAGCCGGCGCTCGTGGCCGCGACGTTTTCGTCCGACTGGTGTACGGCGTGCCGCGTTCTGGAGCCGAAACTCGCGGCCGCGATTCCGTCGTTCGCCGGTGCGCCGGTCAAGTTCGTCGCGCTTGACTTCACCTACGGCGAACGCCCGGCCTTGCGTGACGCGGCGCAGGCCGACGGTTACGCCGCGCTTTACGATCGCTTCAAGGGCGCGACGGGCTTCACGCTGCTCATCGCCCCGAGCGACGGGCGCCAGATCGGCGTCCTGACAAGCGGCCTCACGGAGAAGGCGATCGCGGCGCGGATCGAGGAGGCGTTGGCGGTAACGACAGCCCGGGACGACGCCTAGGCGCTGGCCGCACGCGTCGGCGGAGACGCGCCCAGCCATTTGTCGATGGCGCGGTCCAGTTCGGCCTGCCTGATCGGCTTCGAGAGATAATCGTCCCTCCCCGCGGCCCACGCCCGGTCGCGGTCCTCGGCGAACGCATGCGCCGTCAGCGCGATGATCGGCGTGGGCGCGCGGCCCGTCGACGCTTCGGCCTCGCGGATCTTCCGCGCCGCCGTGAGGCCGTCCATCTCGGGCATGGAGATGTCGAGAAGGACGAGGTCGAAGGGGCGCGCACGGAAGGCGTCGAGCGCCTCGAGGCCGTTATTGGCGGTCGTGGCTTGAAGTCCGCTCGCCCGCAGCATGGCGAGGGCGATCATCTGATTGACCGGATTGTCCTCCGCCAACAGAACGCGCCGCTCCGAGTAAGGCTTCTGCGCCGCCGGCGCACGCGCGCTCGCTTGCGGTCCCTCCTCGCGAGCCGTTTCGACCGCGGCCGCGATTGGCAGGCGGAGCGTCGCTGTGAACGTCGATCCTTCGCCGGGGACGGAGGAAACGGAGATGTCGCCGTCCATCGCCTCGACGAGCCGCCGCACGATGGCGAGCCCGAGCCCCGTGCCGCCGAAACTGCGCGTCGTCGAGGCTTCGGCCTGGACGAAGTCGTCGAAGATCCGCGTGAGCTTGTCCGCCGGTATGCCGATGCCGGTGTCGGCGACGGCGAGGTTGAGGCGCGCGCCGTCGTCGTCGTCCGTCTCGACGTCGAGACGCATCCGGACGTCGCCGCTTTCGGTGAACTTCACCGCGTTGCCGACGAGGTTGCTCAGGACCTGGCGATACCGGCCGACGTCGCCCGTGACGGCGATAGGGCGCGGGCCGTCATAGGCGCAGGCGAGCGCGAGGCCCTTGTTCTCGGCGGTCGACTTGAAGAGTGTCGCGACGTCCTCCATCGCAACGACGGGGTCGCACGGCTCGTGGGCGAGTTCGAGCTCGCCGGCCTCGATCTTTGAAAAATCGAGAATGTCGTTGAGGATCGCGAGCAGCGCCTCGCCGGAGCGGTGGATGACGTCGGCGAACGCCGCCTCGCGTGGCGCAAGGTCGGCGCGGCGCAGGAGATCCGCCGTGCCGAGAACGCCGTTGAGGGGCGTGCGGATCTCATGGCTCATATTGGCGAGAAACTCCGACTTCGTCCGGCTCGCGGCCTCGGCCGCTTCGGCGCTCGCCTTCAGGCGCGTCGCCGCCCGCTCCAACTGGGTGCGGTAAACCGCGGCGGCGGCGAAGATCATCAGGGAGGCGAAGGTCAGCGCTGCGCATGCTTCGAGCCAGTCCAGCGTTGCGTAGAGCTCGACGTCGGAGCGCCGCCAATTCATATGTTCGGTGACGTAAAGATAGGCGTAGAGCCCGGCGCTCGCGGCGAACGCCGCCGCGCCGATCCGCACGCCGACGGCGAGCGTGATGGTGGCGATGAGGCTCGGCATGGTGATCGTCGCGTTGGAGAGGAAGTGGCCGCTCTGGACGATCATCGCGCCGAGAAGCGCGACGCCGACAATGGCGGTAAGCGCTACGGCGCGTTTGAAGTCCGCCGCATGGGCGAGGGCCCAGGGCGCGCCGAGCGCCACGACCGACGCCGCGAAATAGGCCCAATACGCCACCGGTCGATCGGCGGCCTCGGAGAACTTGACGATGCTGTCGACGACGCCGAAGCCGCCGCCGAGGAGCACGAACACGTTGACGGCGCGCCGGCCGGCGGCTTCTACGACGTCGCCGCGCGCCGCATCGGGCCAGACGATGCGGGCGACGGCGCTCCACCAGTCTCGCGCGCGCACATTCATGGCGTGAGGTTAACGCTTTTGGATTAAGGCTTTCCTGACCCTGTCAGGGGCGTTGGACAGTCGAAACGCCGGCGTTCGCCCTTCTGGTTTTGAAGACGGCGGTTTTGAAGACGCGCGGTTTTCAAGAGGAGACGACATGGGCCCGTCCGCCGTTCGCCACGCCGCATCCGCGCTTGCGGCGCTTTTCGTTCTGGCGATCCCGCCCGCGGCCGCCGCCGATGGGCCGGCCTGCGCGGCGCGTCGGTTCGAAGACGTCGATCTAACGGCGTGCGTCATCCGCGATGTCGGCGCCGTCCGCCTGTTTCTCAACGATGGGTCGGGGGCGCCCTACGGAGACTTCGCGGCCGTCGCGGCCTCCCTCGACGATGGCGAGCGGCTGGCCCTGGCGATGAACGCCGGCATGTACCACGCCGACCGCGCGCCGGTCGGCCTCTACGTCGAGAACGGCGAGCGCCGACAGCGCCTCAACGAAAACGACGGGCCCGGCAATTTCCACATGAAGCCGAACGGCGTCTTCTGGATCGAGGCCGACGGGGCGGGCGCGCGAGCCCGGGTCGGAACGCCTAAAACGTTCAAAAAGGCCAAAGGCGTGCGCCACGCGACGCAATCGGGGCCCATGCTCGTCATCGACGGCGCGCTGCACACGCGCTTCATTCCGGGCTCGGACAGCCTTAAGCGGCGAAACGGCGTCGGCGTGCGCGCTGACGGCGCGGTCGTTTTCGCCGTCGCCGACGCGCCGATCAATTTCGACGCGTTCGCGAGGTTTTTCCGTGACGAGATGAAAACGCCGGACACGCTCTTTCTCGACGGATCGATCTCGCGGCTTTACGCCCCGGCGATCGGCCGAAACGACCGCGGCGCGAAAATGGGGCCGATCGTCGGCGTCGTCGTCGCGGACGACGCCGACTGAGCGGTTACGCCGCGCCCGTCGCCTTGGCGAGGGCCTCGAAATCGCCGGGCCCGTGGCGTTCGGGCAGTTGCTCGCTTTCCTCGCCCCAGCGACGATTGACGATCCGTCCGCGCTGCACGCCGGGTCGGGCCGCGACCTCGGCCGTCCAGCGTTGCAGGTGCTCATACTCCTCGACCTGCAGGAACCGTCCGGCCTCGTCGTAAATCTTGCCCTGGGCGAGAACGCCGTACCACGGCCAGACGGCGATGTCGGCGATCGAGTAGTCGTCGCCCGCGAGATAGCGATTGTCTGCGAGGCGCCGGTTCAGAACGTCGAGCTGGCGCTTCACCTCCATCGCGTAGCGATTGATGGGGTACTCGAATTTTTCCGGCGCGTAGGCGTAGAAGTGCCCGAAGCCGCCGCCGAGGAACGGGGCCGAGCCCATTTGCCAGAAGAGCCAGTTCAGCGTCTCCGTTCGCGCCGGTCCCGACGCCGGCAGGAACGCGCCGAACTTCTCCGCAAGGTGCACGAGGATCGACCCGGACTCGAAGACGCGCACGGGCTCGGGCCCCGACCGGTCGAGGAGCGCGGGGAGCTTGGAGTTCGGGTTGACTTCGACGAAGCCGCTGGAGAACTGATCCCCCTCCTGAATGTTGATGAGCCAGGCGTCGTACTCCGCCTCGGCGACGCCCCGCTCAAGGAGCTCCTCGAACATCACGGTCGCCTTGACCCCGTTCGGCGTCGCCAGCGAGTAAAGCTGAAACGCGTGCTCGCCCGTGGGCAGGTCCTTTTCGTGGGTCGGCCCGGCGATCGGCCGGTTGATGCTGGCGAATTTTCCCCCGCTCTCCTGGTCCCAGGTCCAAACGTCCGGCGGCGTGTAAGCGTCGGCCATGTCTCGTCTCCTGTTCCGCGTCTCCCGCATGCGTGGCGTGTGTATATGCGTAGCGCGTACATGGGCCAGCGCCCACGCCCCGCGCAAACCCGGCTCCGCACACGTCTGCGAGAGCGGCGGGGGCGGCTTGCGGGCGCCCGGTCGCCTGCTTATGGTGCAGGTATCCGAGGGGCGCCGGCGGACCGGCTGAGATCGCGTTTCTCGCACTGATCCTCGTTTTGTAACGATCTTTGCGAGAGCCATTGCGCGAGCACCCTTTGAACCTGCCCGGTTAGCACCGGCGAAGGGACGGAGCGCGCGGACGAGACCTGGCTTTTCCCTTTGAATTCGGAATTGCGGCGCGAAACGCCGATCCTTTGCGCCTTAGCCGATGGCGAACCCAATGGAGGCCCACCATGAACAAACATACGCCGCAGTCTGATTTTCAGACGCCGACGGTGACGACGGGGCCGCTGCCGGCCTCGCGCAAGGTTTACGTCGCCGGCGAGCGCCACGCCGAGATCCGCGTTCCCATCCGCGAGATCGACCTCCATCCGACCGCGAACGAGCCGCCGGTGCCCGTCTACGACGCTTCCGGGCCGTATACGGACCCGGAGATGGCGATCGACGTCGAGCGCGGCCTGCCGCGCCTGCGCGAGGGTTGGATCGCGGCGCGCGGCGGCGTTGAAGACTATGACGGCCGCGAGGTGAAGCCGGAGGACAATGGCGGCGCGAGCGGCCAATATCTGGCGCGCGAATTCCCGGTGCGCAACGCGCCGCGGCGCGGCGTCGGCGACGCCCCGGTGACGCAGCTGGAATTCGCCCGGGCGGGGATCGTCACCGCCGAGATGGAGTTCGCCGCGATCCGCGAAAATCTCGGCCGCCGGCGGGCGCTTGAGGGCGCCGACGCGGCGATCGCCGAGGGAGAGGGCTTTGGCGCCGAGATCCCGGCGTTCGTCACGCCGGAGTTCGTGCGCGACGAAATCGCCCGCGGCCGCGCCATCATTCCGGCGAACGTCAATCACCCAGAACTGGAGCCGATGGGCATTGGCCGGAACTTCCTTGTCAAGATCAATGCGAATATCGGCAACTCCGCCGTCGCCTCGTCCGTGGAGGAGGAGGTCGACAAGATGGTCTGGTCGATCCGCTGGGGCGCCGACACCGTCATGGACCTCTCCACGGGCCGCAACATCCACAACACCCGCGAGTGGATCGTCCGCAACGCGCCCGTGCCCATCGGCACCGTGCCGATCTATCAGGCGCTCGAAAAGGTCGGCGGCGTCGCCGAAGACCTCACTTGGGAGGTCTATCGCGACACGCTGATCGAGCAGTGCGAACAGGGCGTCGATTACTTCACGATCCACGCCGGCGTGCGCCTGCCGTACATTCATCTGACGGCCGACCGCGTGACGGGCATCGTCTCGCGCGGCGGGTCGATCATGGCGAAATGGTGCCTCGCGCATCACCGGGAGAGCTTTCTTTATACGAATTTCGCCGAGATCTGCGAGATCATGCGGCGTTACGACGTTTCGTTCTCCCTCGGCGACGGCCTGCGGCCGGGCTCGATCGCCGACGCCAACGACCGCGCCCAGTTCGCCGAACTGGAGACCCTTGGCGAGTTGACGAAAATCGCCTGGGACCATGGCTGCCAGGCGATGATCGAAGGGCCGGGCCATGTGCCGATGCACAAGATCAAGGCGAACATGGACAAGCAGCTCGCCGTCTGCGGCGAAGCGCCGTTCTACACGCTCGGGCCGCTGACGACGGACATCGCGCCCGGCTACGATCACATCACAAGCGGGATCGGCGCGGCGATGATCGGCTGGTTCGGCACCTCGATGCTGTGTTATGTAACGCCTAAGGAGCATTTGGGCCTCCCAGACCGGGACGACGTCAAGGTCGGCGTCATCACCTACAAGCTCGCCGCCCACGCCGCCGACCTCGCCAAGGGCCATCCGGCGGCGCAGGTGCGCGACGATGCGCTCTCCCGCGCGCGCTTCGAGTTCCGTTGGGAGGACCAGTTCAATCTGTCTCTCGATCCGGCGACGGCGCGCGATTTTCACGATCAGACCCTGCCGAAGGAGGCCCACAAGGTCGCTCATTTTTGCTCCATGTGCGGGCCGAAATTCTGTTCCATGAAGATCACGCAGGATGTGCGGGACTATGCGGACGGCCTCAGCGACAATGAGAAGAAAGACTTGGAGCGCCTCTCCGCCGAAGGCATGAAGGAGATGAGCGAGAAATACCGCGAGATGGGGTCGCAGCTTTATCTTGAAACGGACGAAAGCTGAGGCCGTCTTGGTCCGTCCTGTTGCAGACTAACAAAACTTAATGCGCACTGGTTGCGCCAGACGGCGATGCGTCCTACGTAAGAGGCATCGCCGGGCGCGGCGCGTTTCGTTCGCTGCGCCCCTCAACAGAGAAGGAGCCAATCGACATGGCCAAGAAAAAAGTCAAAGCGCTGAAGAAAGAGATCCGCACGCGCAAGAAGCGGATCAAGCGCCAGGAGTCGAAGCTCGGCAAAGCCCGTAAGGCGCTGAAAAAAGCCGCGTAACGCGGCTGTCGCGCGGGGAGCGAGGCGCTCCCCGCGCCCATCCAACAAGCGCTTACGTCCTTTGAAAGGCGCGTTTTGCGCCGAACCGACCGTGCTGGGCGGTTCAACATGGGGCGCTTGCTGATTAGTCCATGCGCGCCCTCGAGCGCCGATCGCTCAGTTTGAACTGGTCGAAGGCCGTCTCAAGCGCTCAAACCCTAGAATTCAGAGCATCCGACTGATTCAATCAGAAAACGGAATGCTCCAGCGCCTAAAGCGGCGCGATAATGCTCAACGACACGTTGTGGTTCGTCTGGCCGCCGCGCAGGTCGTTCAGGAGGTAGCCGCCCTCAAGGCCGATGCGGCTCGTCGCGTTCCACCGGAGGCCGACGAAGGTCCGGTTCTGGTCGTAGCCGGCCTCAGCGCCGAAATCGGCGTCGTTGAGGGCGACGAAGGTCTCGTTCCAGGCCGTCGCCGACCAGCGCTCGCCGACGGGTTTGATCCAGCGAAAGAACTGGCGGAAACGCCAGCCGGTTTCGTCCCCGGTGCTCAAGAAGCGCTGTTCGAGGCGCGTGCGGCCCGTCAGGGCGCCCCAGCCGCCCTCGCCGATGCGGTAGGTCGCCTGCTGCCAGAACCGGTTGTCGGTGATGTTGTCGCGACCGTCGGCGCGGCTGACGACCCAGGCGTAGCCCGCCCACAGCGACACGCGATCGTTGACGCGGTAGCCGACGCCGGGGCGGATGATCGACACCCCGAGCCGGCTCACGTCTTCGGTGAAGCGCGCGTGGCCGTCGAACCACAGAAGCAGGCGGCCGTCGTCGTCGCCGGCCGGGCCGTTTGCGAAAAGCGCGGTCCAGGCCTGGGTGTCTTGCGCGGCGGCGGGGCCGGTCGTCGTAAAAAACGCCGCGGCGAGCGCGGCGCAGGAGGCGGATAGGCGGAGCATCAGGCGGGTCTCAACGTGGTTACTAGCCATTGATTAGACGACATAGGCGTCGGTTACACCATGTCGTCGGTTGCTGATCGCTAAAATTGATCGGTCCCAACGTCAGGCGAGGCGTCCCCTTCAGCCGCTTGGCGGCCTCCCGAAAGCGGGCTCGAAAAGTCATAAAGTGAGCGCTCACTCGCCTAAATCGCGCCCGATTCCGCCGCCACTCTGTCCCCAGTCGCCAGTTGCGTACCGAACGGAAACGACATTCGAAAAGGGGAGAGATCGGAATGTCACCTAAAAAAATCCTGATACAAATCGTCGGCGCCGCAGCTGTTCTGGCCGGCGTCGCCTTCGCCGACGAGCCGCAAGGCGTCGGCGACTACGCCGCCGCCGCAGCCGCGCTCGGCCATGCGGGCGGCGCGTACGAGGCGTCCTACGCCTCGGCGGCCGCCGCCGGTTCGAGCGTCGCGGCGGCGGCGGTGGCGGCGAACCTGTCCGGAGCGGTCGCGCTCCACGGCCAGTCGCTCGCCGACACGGTCGTCCGCAAGGTCGAAGCCGACATCGCCGCGCGCATCGACGCGATCGAGGCGGCCCGCGTCGTCATCGAGGATCTCGAAGACTTCTAGTCCGAAGGATCGCTCGATGACGAACCGCAACGCGGCCATAGCCCAGCCGCGTTGCGGCCTTCATGTTCGTCGCGTGAACGTTCGCACAAGGATAATAAGCCGCCGGGGAGATCGCCTGTGGCGGATTTGAACCGAACGCGCGCCGCGCGCGACTTGCGAACGTAAGTTCAGCGCAACGCCTCTTGGGAGAGAGAAATGTCAGCTAACAGAATCATCGCCTTCCTTTTCGCCACCGCATCGGTCGCCGTCGCGGCCGTCGCCGTCAACGAGGCGCACGCCGCCGACGATCCCGCCACGGCGTCTGCATACGGATCGCGCGCCGCCGTGAGCGCCGCGGGGGCCTATTCCGGCTCCCACGCCGCGACCGCCGCGGCGGCGGCCATCGTCTCGGCGAACCTTGCGGGCGCCGTCGCCGATCACGGCCGCGCGCTTGGCGAAACCGTGTCGCGGCGCGTCGAGGCGGACATCGCCGCGCGCGTCGAGGCGCTCAACGCGGCCGAGATCAAGGTCTGGGATCTGGAGGACTAAGGATCGGTTTGGGGGGATCGACTTGGGGGGATCGGCTTGAGGGAGGGGGAGACTTCGCAAGCCGCCGCCGCGCGCCTATCTATGCGGGGGAAAGAGAAGGGCGCGCGGCGGTCGTCCGTACCGGACGCGCTGAAGGCGCCTTCGAAGGCAACAGGAGCGCGCCATGGCCGCTATCCCAAAACCCGAAACCGTCAATCTCGCCGAAAAGTATGCGACCTTCGACGAGACGTGGTCGCCGCGCATCGTCGCCGAAGCGAACGGCCAACATGTGCGCATCGCGAAGCTCGAAGGCGCGTTCGTCTGGCACAAGCATGACGACGAGGACGAGCTCTTCATCGTCATGGAGGGCGACCTGACGGTGGAGTTCCGCGACGCCGACGGCGAATGGTCCCGCGAGGTGGGGGCCGGCGAATTGATCGTCGTGCCGAGGGGCCTCGAACACCGCCCGGTCGTCCGAGAGGGCGCCGTGCGCCTCGTCAACATCACCAAGGCCGAGACCAAGCACACGGGCGAGACGACCGCCGACATCACGGTCGACGTCGCCGACATGCCCCGCGTCTAGGCGGGCCTTCCGCCGCCTTGCCGAAAATTAGGCGCAAGGCCCGCTGGACGCCGCGGCCCGCGCGCCGCATCGTTCGACATATGAAAATTTTTCGAAAACCCCTCGCCGCGCTCGCGGCGTTCGTCGGATCGGCGACCGCGACCGCGACCGCGGGCGCCGGCGCCAGGGCCGATCTTGACGCGCGGCTGGCGGCGATCGTTCGCGGCGCGCCCGAGGCTCATACGGGTGGAGCCGTCGCCGGCGCCGCGCTCGCCGTCCTCGCCGACGGTGAGATCGTTTATGCGAACGCCGCCGGATGCGCCGCGTTCGCGAACGACGGACGGTCCTGCGCCCGCCCGCTCGAGGCGTCGGCGAAGGTCCGCGTCGCGTCGATTTCAAAAATGGCGCTGGCGCTTGGTCTCTTCGCGCTCGTCGACGACGGGCGCGTTGCGCTCGACGACGACGCCTCGGCCCATCTCGGCCGCGCGTTTCGCAATCCGCGCTATCCGGACGATCCGATTACGGTCGGTCAACTGCTTTCTCACACGTCGTCGGTGCGCGACCCCGAGGCCTACTGGGTCGCCGCCCCCGGCGACTTCTGGACCATCTTTGAGGGGGCGGCCGCGTTCGCGGCGCCCGCCGCCGACGGCGCGTCGCGGGCTCCCGGCCGTTACTTCGAATACGCGAACCTCAATTACGGCGTCCTCGCGATGATTATCGAAAACGTCGCGGGGGAACGGTTCGACCTGTTCATGAACGCCCGCGTCTTCGCCCCCATGGGGCTCGACGTCGGCTTCAACTGGTCCGGCGTCTCCGCCCCCGCGCGCGCCGCTGGCGCGCCGCTCCACCGCTGGTCGACGGACGACGAACGCTGGCGCGAGACGGTCGATGACGCCGCCATGCGCGCCGGGCACGGGCCTTATTTTCTGGCAGCGGACGATCTCGACCGCGCGGCGTACCTGAAAAGCTATGCTCCGGGCGCGAACGCGACATTGTTCTCGCCCCAGGGGGGCTTGCGCGCGAACCCGGCGGATCTCGCCCGCCTCGCCACGCGCGCCGGCCGCGAGCCTCGCTTCGTCGAGCCGGTCTGGCGCGCCGACGGCGCCAACGGCGAAACCCTCGACGGCTATTTCGGCGCCTTCGGCCATGGCGCTTATTATGCGTCGACGGAGGGCCTGGGCCCCCACGCGCCGGCGGGTGGTCTCGTCGGCCATGGCGGCGAGGCTTACGGACTTTACAGCGGCGCCTGGGCCGCGCCCGAGGCCGGCCTCGCCGTCGGCTTCGTCGTCACCGGCACGGGCGCGATGGCCGCGAACCGCGGCGAGAACGCCGGCTTCACCTCGGTCGAAGCGGCGCTGATGCGCCTCGCCTTCGACGCCGCTGCGGCGACCGCGCCGGCCGTCAACGGTTCGGAAACCCCGGCGGGCGAAGCCGAGCGCTGAGCCGTCGAGCGAGGAGCCAGGAATGTCCGCGACCTCTGCAGCCCAATCGCCGAACGTCGACTACGCTGCGCTTGCGGCCGCGCCCATCGTCCGGGCGAGCGCGCCGGGTCTGAAACGCCTGCCGACGTCGAAGGCGCAGCTCTTCATATGGACGGGCTTCATGGCGGCCGAGACCTGCCGGCGCGTCATTGACCTTGCGACGCCGCATTTGAGGCCCTCGACAATCACCACGGACGATCCGGACCCGTTTTTCCGCACGAGCTCCACCTGCGACCTCGCCCAGATTGACGACCCGTTCGTCGGGGAGCTCGACGAGACGATCGCGAACGCCCTCGGCCTGCCGGTCGCCTACGGCGAGCAGATCCAGGCCCAGTCCTACGAGGTCGGTCAGGAGTTCAAGGCGCATACCGACTATTTTGAGCCGGATCAGCCCGAATACGCCGTGCACGCCGCCGCGCGCGGCCAGCGCACCTGGACGTTCATGGTGTATCTCAACGACGTCGAGGGCGGCGGCCAGACCGACTTCGTGCGCCTCGATCGCCGGGTGAAGCCGAGGACCGGCCGCGCCGTCGTCTGGAACAATCTCGGGCCCGACGGGCGCCCGAACCCCATGACGATGCATCATGGCGCGCCGGTGACCGCCGGCCGCAAGATCATCATCACGAAGTGGTTCCGCGACCGCCCGCAGTGAGGGCGCGCCCCCGAGGGCGAGCGGCGCGGAGCCCCGCGCCACGAACCGGGCTTCAACCGTCCGGCGCCGCGTCGCACGAAAGCGTCAATTCGAACGGGTCTGTCGGTCCGGCGTTTTCAAGGACGATCGGCTTCAGATAGTAGCGCGCGCCGTCGACGATCCGGGCGTGGGCGCCTTGGGCGCCTCGCCATTCGCGGGGCGCGCCGCGGGACGGCGCCGTTCGGGCGTTGTATTTGAACCGCCTCGACGCGGCGCGCTCCGTCGACGGAACGCGCGCGCGGGGCGGGATCCGTTGCAGGCGCGGGGCGCCGGCGGTCCAGACCGGCCGGTCCGCCTCGAGATAGATAAGCGCAGCGTCCGGACAGTCGTTGACGATGTCTATGGGACGACCCGTGAGGAAGAGCTCGCCGACGGCGTGGCCGAAGGCGTCCGCCTCGCGCTCCAGGGCCGGCGCCTCGGCGTCGTAGCGCGCGCTCGCGCAGTAGCCGGCGCCGAAGCGCGCCTTCCGGTCCTTATGTTGAAAATAGTGCTTCATCTCATGGGCGAGCGTCGCCTTCAGCGTCAGCGCCTCGCCGGGCGCGGCGTACTTCTCGTCCAGTAGAATAACGTCGCTCGCGCAGGCGGCGGTCGCCACAGGCCCCCCGGCGCGCCGGAGCCCGCAAAAGCCGATCTTCACGTCACGGAACGCCGCGGCCCCGAAAACGCCGATCTCGATAAGCGCCGCAGCGGCGTCGGCGATCGGCCCGTCGTACGCGCCGAACGGCCGCGCGCGGGCGTCGCACGCCGCGAGCAGGGGTTGCGGCAGATCGTTCGCGGGCAGGGGCGCCGCTGACGGACTGGTCGCGACGACGGCGAACGCCGCGACGAACGAGGTTCGCCGCCATCGCCGCGCGGCGATGCGGTCGTCCGCCGGCGTCGGCGCCCGGAAATCGGTTTCTCTGACCACCGACAAACCATGGTTTCGCGCCGCCCGGGCGTCAATCGCCCGCGGCCATGATCGCCGGGACGGCGCGGGCGAGGTCGGCGCGCCAGTCGGGTTGGGCGATGCCGAACGCGCGGGAGATTTTCCCGCAATCGAGGACGGTGTTGAGCGGCCGGCGCGCCGGCGTCGGGTAGTCGGCCGTAGCGATGTCGGAGACGGCGACGCTATGGCCGGAGACGGCGAAGATCGCGCGCGCGAAATCGGCCCAGCTCGTCGCCGGCGCGCCTTGAAAATGGTAAAGTCCGCTAGCGGACGGTTCAGCGCGTAGACGACCCGCGATCGCAAGGCACGCCCCGGCGATCGCGCCGGCGGGCGTCGGGCCGCCGATCTGGTCGGCGACGACGGCGAGGGCGTCGCGCGTCGCGCCGAGGCGGAGCATCGTCTTGACGAAGTTGCCGCCGTGGACGCCATAGACCCACGACGTGCGCAGGACGGCGCAGGCGCCGCCGGCGGCGAGGGCGGCCGCTTCACCGTCGCGTTTGGTTAATCCGTAGACGTTGAGCGGGCCCGTCGGCGCGTCTTCGTCCAAGGGCCCGTCGCCGGCGCCATCGAAGACATAGTCGGTTGAGATGTGCACGAACGCCGCGCCGACGTCCGCCGCGGCGACGGCGATTTCGCCCGGCGCCTCGGCGTTGAGCCGGCGGGCGAGGTCGGGCGCGCTTTCGGCCTTGTCGACGGCGGTGTGGGCCGCGGCGTTGACGACCGCGTCCGGCGCGACGTCGCGCACGATCCGGGCCGCCGCCCCCGGCGTCGCCAGGTCCGCCTGGTCGCGGAGGCACGGGATCATGAGGACGCCGCGTTCGCGCGCGGCCCGTGAGAGCTCCCGGCCGACCTGTCCGCCGGCGCCGAAAACCAGGGTCTTCATGGGGTCGCCTCCGCTCACGCCCGGTCACCTTTTGTCGAAATCGTTAACAGAATGTCAGCTTCGCGAGACCGCATGTTGATGCTGCGTTGCACAAGATCGACCAATTACAAGGATTTAGGGCGCGGTCGAAAGTATCCCGTTCTGGCACGCTACGTGCATGCATTAACGTGTCGCGGTGAGACGCGGCGAATTGTCGGCGTCCGGTCTTGTGCTCAATGGGGGCTCAGGAGCGAGGCCGCGAACTAGTGTGTAAACAAACGGAGACACGTACTGTGAAAACCCAGCTTCTGACCTCCCTCGCCGCCAGCGCTATCCTCGCGTTCGCCGGCGCCGCGCACGCCCAATCCGAAGCCGACGACGCCGGCGTTGCGGAATCGGGCGCGGGCAACCAAAACAACGCCTCGACGGCCAACAACTCCGACAACTCGACCGACACCGACGTCGATACGGACGTCGATACCGACATCACGGTCGACGACACGTTGAACACGACGAACACGGCGACCAACGACGGCAACGACGACAACATCTCCGTCGACGACACGCTCAACAACACCAACACGTCGACCAAAACAGGCGACAAAGGCAAAGACGAAGTCGACGACTCGCTAAACAA
>JBHJHE010000025.1:0-60000 GCA_050331095.1 Parvularculaceae bacterium | reverse complement strand
GGCCGCGCGGGTCGGCCAACCTCGAACGCGGGACTAGACCGATCGCCAAGGAACCCGAATTCGCGCGCGTCGGCCTTATCGGCGCCGGCCTCATCGGCGCGTCGCTCGCCCGGGCTTTGCGCGCGCGGGGCCTTGGCGGCGCCGTTACGGCGTTCGACCAAGACGAAGCCGTCGCGGCGCGCGCGGCGGACATCGGCGTCGCCGACGTCGCGGCGGGCGATCTCGCGAGCGCCGTCAGCGACGCCGACCTCGTCGTTCTTGCGACGCCCGTGGGGGCGAGCGCCGCGGCGCTTCGCGACATCGCGGCCCACGCCCCGCCGACGGCGCTCGTCATCGACGTCGGGTCCGTGAAAGGCGCGGTCGCAGCGGCCGCGACCGCGACGGGACCGGCGCTCTTCGTGCCGTGCCACCCCATCGCCGGCACGGAGCGGTCCGGGCCCGAGGCGGGGTTCGCGGAACTGTTCGAGAACCGCTGGTGCGTCCTGACGCCGCTCGACCGTCCGGATCCAGCCTATCGCGAGGCCGTGGAGCGCGCGGCGCGTCTGTGGCGCGGTGTAGGTTCGATGGTGGAGTTCATGAGCCCGGAGCGTCACGATCTGGCGCTCGCCGCCACGAGTCACCTGCCGCACTTGATCGCGTTCACGATGATGGGCGCCGTCGACGATCTGGAGACGGTGACGGAGGCGGAGATCGTCAAATACTCCGCTGGCGGATTTCGCGACTTCACCCGTATCGCCGCGTCGGACCCGGTGATGTGGCGCGACGTTTTTCTCCACAACAAGCAGGCGACGCTCGAGGTGCTCGGTCGGTTTACGGAGGAGCTTGCGCTGTTGCAGCGCGCGATCCGCTGGGGCGACGCCGAAACGCTGGAGCGGTCTTTCGCGCGCGGCCGCGCCCTGCGCCGCGCCATCGTCGACGCGGGCCAGGAAACGACGAAACCGAACTTCGGACGGGACTGACGGCGCGGCGGACGTCCGCTCGTAGTCGATAAAAGGCCGCCACGCAGACGGTATCGCCGGAGCGTCCCGTCTTCTGATTGAGTCAGTCAGATGCTCCAGATTCTAGATTCTGAGCGCCTAAGAAGTCCTTTGGCCGCCCGAAGCCGAACGCCCGGCGCTTAATGGCGCCAGCTCGTCAGGTCCGCGTCGTCGGGCGCGCTTTGTTCGATCCGTTTCAGGATTTTCGGCAGGTAGAACGTGTTGTAGCGCAGGCGTGAGACGTGGTTCGGGTTGTCATGGTCCCCGTTCCAGCAGTGTTCGGCGCGGTCGCCATAGTCGATCTCGCCGTCGAACGCCGGCTCGGCGGTTTTCAGGAAATCCTCGGCGAGGTAGACGGCGTTGTTAAGGTAGTAGTTGTCCATGTCGCCCGTGTAGATGTTGATCTTGCCTCGGAGTTTCGGGCCGAGCGTCTTCCAGTCGCGCCGCAGGATATGGACGAGATCGTAGTTCTCGCGCCAGTGCGCGGCGGTCTCCGGGTCGATCTCGCCTGTGCGTTTGTCCCAGATGCGGCGGGGATAGCCGTCGGGCCCTCGCGGCGAGTAAACCGCCTCCCAGATGTCGTACTGCTGGCCGGAGCGGCCCTTCGTACCGAGAACGAGTTCGTAGCGGTTCATCATCTCGATCGTCGCGCTGACGTGGCCGAGATAGTCGCGATGGCCGGGTCGCGCGAGGCGCGAGAACGACCCCCGGCGATAGTAGGCGTTTTCATCTTTATAGAGATCGACAACGCCATAGGCGCGGAAGTCGATCGGGTCCGGACAGGCGACGTAGGCGCCGTTGTAGTCGTCGGGGTAAAGGATTTGCGCAGCCATCGCCTCCCACCCGCCGGTGGAGCCGCCATAGAGAAACCGCGCCCAGGGCGCGCCGAGGCCGCGAAACGTCTCCTCGATGTGCGGCACGAGGTCGTGGGTGATGGCGTCGCCATAGGGGCCGAGATTGGCCGAGTTCACCGCATAGGAATCGTCATAATACGGATTGGCGTGCTGGATCTCGACGATTATGACGTGGGGGAAGTCGTCGCTGCTCCACTTCTGATAGAACGCATACGCTTCTTCCTTCTGCACGCGATTGAAGCAGGGATCCTGAAACCGGTCGGAGAATTCGCATTCGAGATCGTCGTCGGGCGGCGTTGTGCGAAAGCCGTCGAAGTCGGCGGGGAAGTGTCCGTGAAAAATAATCAGCGGATAGCGCGCCTGCGGGTTCTCCGAAAAGCCGTGGGGCAGGAGCACGTGGGCGCCGAGCGTCATGGGCCGGCCCCAGAATTTCGAGAGCCGCTCGCTCTCGATCTCGATGTGCTTGACGTAGTCTGTGTCCGCTGGTTTTTCGACAGGCGGGTTGACGCCGTCGAGCGTGAGGCGGACCGTTTCGTCCGATGTCGGGTCGAAGGATATCTTCATCGGTGTGCTGAAAAGATTGCCGGGCTCGCGCCGCCAGTTGCGGCCCGCCGCCCATGACGCTGGCAGGCTGACGGCCTCCCCGCCGTCGATCGCGAAATCGTCGTAACGGTCGAACGAGGCCTGTACGACATAGTCGCCCGCGGGGACGTCGGCGAGGTTTTCGGCGGGAAAGCCGAGCGCGTCGGCAGGAACCGTGGCGCGTCCGCCGGGACCAAAGGCCTCCACCTGGGCGCCGACGATCTGCGGCGCGTCGAAACGCCAGGAGACCTGCGCCCGCGGCTCCTCCGCGTCGTCCGTCGCAAGAATGACCACAAGCCGTCCGTCGCTCGTCGGAACGTCGAGATCCTCCGGGATCGTCGCCTCGAACGCAGGGGCCGCGTTCGCGCCGGCGGCGCCCAAACAAACGGCGGCGATGATCACGTGTCGAAGGTCCATGGCGCGTCTCCTCCCGGCTTGGCCGCCGCAGGGTAGACGCGTCGTCTATGCGCCGTCGACGGGGAAGTTCAGCCGCCAGACGTCCCCGAAACGCGGCTCGGCGTAGACGCGCCGGGCGATCGCGGCGAGCCGGGGCGCGTTGTCGTCGAACCACGGGCGATAGGGCCGCCAGGCCACCATGGTGGCCAGGTAGACGTCGAGGGCGGTGAGGCGCTCGCCCGTGAACCACGGTTCGGCCGCCTCGGCGTCAAGCTGGCGATAAAGGCGCTTGGCGTATTCGGTCACGGCGTCCTTGAAGGGGCCGCGTGCGTTCGCGGGCTCAACGAACCGGGCCGGGTCGTCGGCGTACGTATAGGTCGGGTAGACGTTGGCGACGATGAAGACGAGCCAGCGCAGGAACGCCGCGCGCGCCGGGTCGCCCGCCGCCGGCGCCAGGGCCCCCGCTAAGCCGGCCCGCTCAGCGAGGAGCAGCGTGATCGCCGCGCTCTCGGTCATCACGGTTCGGTCTTCGAGGATCAGCGTCGGGATCTGCCGCAACGGATTGACGGCGGCGAGTTCGTCGTCGGCGCTCGGATCTTTGAAGAGGTCGCCGGTCGCCCGGTAGTCGAAGTCGAGGCCGTACCAGACGAGCTGCGCCTCGACGATCGCCGAGCCCCAGCCGCGTTCGCCGTAAAGAACGAGCCGGGAGCTCACGCCCCGCCTTCCTCCATCTCCACGTCGTGTCCCCACAGTCGGTGCACGTGCCAGAGCACGTCCTCCATCGTTTGGCGGTCGAGCGTCCGTTCCGCATGGGTCACGTGGCGCAGAACGAGCCGGCGGTCGCCGTCGAGATCGGCGGAGACGACCTGCCCGTTCGGCTCGCGCATGCCGACGTCGTACATTCTGCTCAAGGTCTCGCGCACGCGGCGGAACCCGCTCTCGTCGTGGATCGCCTCGACGTCGATATGGCTGTCGTCGGCGTCGTCTCTGAGCGCGAACAACCGGAACTGGCGCATGACCGCCGGCGACAGGTGCTGAAGGATGAAGCTCTCATCACGGAAGTTCTCCCAGGCGTCTTTGAGGACGTCGCGCCAGTCGCCGCGCCCCGCGATCTGGGGGAACCACTCTTTGTCCTCCGCGGTCGGCGTCTCCGACATGCGGCGAATGTCCTCCATCATCGCGAAGCCAAGGGCGTAGGGATTGACGCCTGAATAGCGCGGGTCGTCGAACTCCGGCTGAAAGACGACCGCCGAATGGGAGTGCATGAACTCCATCATGGAGCCTTCCGAGATCTGTCCGCGGTCGTAGAGGGCGTTCATGATGTAATGGTGGACGAAGGTCGCGCAGCCCTCGTTCATCACCTTGGTTTGCTTCTGGGGGTAGAAGTATTGCGAGATATTACGCACGATACGGACGATTTCGCGTTGCCAGGGCCTTAGGACCGGCGACGCCTTCTCGATGAAATAGAGAAGGTTCTCTTCCGGCAGTTTGATGTTGCGGACCTCTTCCTGGCGCTCCTCGGCGTCCTCTTCCGGCTCCACGGAGTTCGGCAGGGTGCGCCAGATGTCGTTGAAGGTCTGGCGCTCATAGTCGACGCGTTGGGCGAGGCGCGCCAGACGATCGGCCTCCGAAAGCCGGGGCGGGCGTTTGTAGCGGAAGACGCCCTGGTCCATCAGCGCGTGGGCCGCGTCGAGCACGTCTTCGACCTCGTTGTGGCCGTATTCGTCCTCGCACTTTGAAATGTACTTCTTCGCGAAGTCGAGATAGCTGAGAATGCCCTCGGCGTCCGTCCACTGACGGAAGAGATAGTTGTTCTTGAAGAAATGGTTGTGCCCGAAACAGGCGTGCGCCATCACGAGCGCCTGCATCGTCATCGTGTTCTCCTCCATCAGGTAAGCGATGCACGGGGACGAGTTGATGACGATCTCGTAGGCGAGGCCCTGGAAGCCCTTCTGGTACATCATTTGGTCGCGGGCGAAGTGTTTGCCGAACGACCAGTGCTTGTACATGAGCGGCATGCCGTGGCTCGAATAGGCGTCGAGCATCTGTTCTGAGGCGATGATCTCGATCTGGTTCGGATAGACGTCGAGGCCGAGGTCGCCGAGCGCGATATCCTCAATAGCATCGTAGGCGGCCTTTAAGCGTTCGAACGACCATTCGGCGTCGTCGTAGAGCAAGCCCGGCTTTTCGGCGGCGAGGGGCATGGAGCCTTGTCCTGGCGTGGAGCGATTTCGAAAGACGCTAACGTCGTGCGCCTTACTTGAAGTGTAAAGCGCCACGGCATAGGCTTTTTGGCATATGCTAAACCGCAAGGGGCGCCCATGGCGAAAGTCCGACGCGTCAGCCTGTTTCGGAACGGCCGCAACCAGGCGATCCGGATTCCGCGCGACATGGAGTTGGCTGGACGTGAGGCGCTCATCCGTCGCGACGGCGACCGGCTGGTCATCGAGCCCGCGACGTCGCCGGCGGGCCTCCTCGATTTTCTGGACGAGCTTGCGCCGGTCCACGTCGATTTTCCAGAAGTCGACGAGCCGCCGCCCGCGCCCGTCGCCGCCCTTGGGCCGGACGACGCTTGAGCGGTGTATCTGCTCGATACGAAAGCGCTCGCAGATCTCGTTTGCCGGCCGCGCGGGCCCGTTCGTCGACGGATGGGCCTCGTCGGCGTCGAACGGCTGGCGACGAGCGTCGTCGCCGCCGGGGAGCTGCGGTTCGGCGCGGCGACGAGGCGGTCGCCGGCGTTGACCGCGGCGATCGACGGTATCCTCGAACGATTGCCGGTCCTGCCGTTGGAGGCGTCAGCGGCGGCCGTCTACGCCGACATCCGCGTCGACCTGGAGCGGGCTGGAACGCCGATCGGCGTCGCCGCCCTGTGGATCGCGGCGCACGCCCGCGTGGGCGGCATGACGCTGGCGACGGCGAACGCCGCCGAGTTCTCGCGGGTTCGGGGGTTGGTCGTCGAGGATTGGACGGCGGCGTAGGACGACGTTAAGCGGCCACGCCGAAAGACGTAGGCGCCATGTCCGAGCTTGCTTCGCCGTCCTTCTACGTCAACGCGGTCACCCTTGTGGCGACTGTGTTCATCGCCATCGCGACGTCGCGGCTGGCGGCGCGGGCGAACCTGCTCTCAGGCCGCGCCGTGCGGCTCGAGGCCGACAAGCTTTTCATCGAGTGGGGCGAGAAGGCGCTCAATCGGCTCGCGGCGGCGACGGCGCTGCGGCTTGTCGGCGAGGGCGACATCGACGCGCGCGACTTCAAGGCCGAACGCCACCGTCTGCGCGCGGAGCTCTTCGCGCTGATCGGCCAGGGCGAGTTGTTTCTGCTGCCGGCGGACCATGACGGTGAAAAGCCGCCGGCGCTCGCCGCGCTTGAAGAGGCTGCAAACCTGTTGAGCGGCGCGAGCTTTCGTCCGCCGACCGAGGGCGATTACGAAACCGTGCGCCGCGCGCAGGTCAAGCAGATACGCGAGATCATGCGCCGGTTCACCGCCGACCTTCAGGCGCGCGTCGGCGACGCCTGGCGCGCGGGCGCGGCTTAAAGGGCCCTTACGCCGCTTCCTGTTTGTTCCGGGCGAAGAGTTCCCGGAACACGGGGAAGATGTCCAGCGGGCGGGCGATGCGGGTCTGGGCGAAATGCTCCCAGGCGGGGGCGAGGCCGCGATAGGCGCGCCACAGTTCGGCGCCGGAGTCGGCGTCGGCGAACACCTCTAACTCGCGCTCGTCGAGGATCTCAATATAGGCGTAGTACTGAACGATCGGCATAACCGCTTCGTTCAGGAGATCGACGCAGCGTTTGGCGTCGCCGCCTTGCGTGTATCCGTCCGAGGCCTGGGCGACGTAGATGTTCCACTCAGCGGCCGGAAAGCGTTCGGCCTGGACTTCCAGCATCTTTTCGAGCGCCGTCGAGACGACCGTGCCGCCCGACTGGCGGGAATAGAAGAACGTTTCTTCATCCACTTCCTCCGCATGGTGCGTGTGGCGGATGAAGACGACGTCGACCTTCTCATAGCGGCGCTTGAGGAACAGATAGAGCAGCATGTAGAAGCGCTTGGCGAGGTCTTTTTCGCGCTCGCCCATGGAGCCGGAAACGTCCATGAGGCAGAACATCACGGCCGCCGTCGTCGTCACGGGCCGTGGTTCGTAGGCGTTGTAGCGCACGTCCAAAGGGTCGATGAAGGGCGCCCAGCGGCGGCGCGCCTCCATCTCTTCGAGCCGCGCGAGGATCGCCTTTTTCTCCGCGATTTCGCCCGCGCTCGGCGTCGCGATGCGTTCGAGCTCGAACAGGCGCTCCTTCAGCTCGTTGACTTCCTTCGTCGACGGACGACGCAGCGCAAGCCGCCGGCCGTGGGCGTTGCGCATCGTCCGCACAAGGTTCATATTCGTCGGCGAGCCGACATTGGTGATGCCGGCGCGCCTATAGGTCGTGGATTTGATTTCCTTCAGCGATCGCTTGACGAGGTTCGGCAGTTCGAGATCCTCGAAGAAAATGTCGAGAAACTCGGCCTGGGTCTGGGTGAACTGAAACTCGTCCTCGCCGTCGCCGGCGTCGCTCGCCTCCTTGCCGCGGCCGCGCCCGCCCTGTTTCGGCGGCTTTTTCAGGCGGTCGCCAGCGGAGAACTCCTTGTTGCCGGGGTGGACCCATTCGCGCTGGCCCGCGTCGGGGGCGAGGCGGAACCGCGGCTCTTTGGTCGATTTCGACGGGATCGAGATTTTCTCGCCCTTGTCGAGATCCTTCAGCGATCGGTCGCGCAGCGCCTTGTTGACCGCTTCTTTAATCTGCTTGCGCGCGCGCCGCAGGAACCGTTGGCGATTGCCGAGCGACTTGCCCTTCGGGTTCTTGCGGCGGTCGATGAAGTGGAACTTGTTCATGTCGCTCCGTCAGCGCGGCGCCCGAAGCCCGTCGCGGCGTTCGTCGGGAAAAACGCGGTCCTATCGCTCTTCAAGGATGGGGCTCGGGGCGCGCCGTTTGCGCCACCGATCGCCGACCTCGCGCGTTATCCCGCTTTATTCACCCGCATGTACCATTCCACAAGCCGGCGCACCTGGCGGGGGGTGTAGCCGCGGTCCACCATGCGGCTGACGAAGTCTTCGTGTTTTTTCTCCGTCTCGGAATCTCTTTTCGAATCGAAAGAGATCACGGGGAGCAGGTCCTCCACCTGGCTGAACATGCGCTTCTCGATGACGTTGCGCAGCTTTTCGTAGCTCGTCCAGGCGGGGTTCTTGCCTTCGTTGTTGGCCCGCGCGCGCAGGGCGAACTTCACGACCTCGTTGCGGAAGTCCTTGGGGTTCGCGATCCCTGCGGGCTTCTCGATCTTCGACAGTTCCGCGTCGAGCGTCGCGCGGTCGAGCAACTGGCCCGTGTCCGGATCCTTGAAGTCCTGGTCCTCGATCCAGGCGTCGGCGTAGGCGATGTAGCGGTCGAAGAGGTTCTGTCCGTATTCGGCGTAGCTTTCGAGATACGCTTTCTGGATCTCCTTGCCGATGAAGTCGGCGTAGCGCGTCGAGAGCTCCGACTTGATGAACTCCAGAAACTTCTTCTCGACGTCCTCAGGGAACTGCTCGCGTTTGATGGCCGTCTCGAGCACGTACATCATGTGCACCGGATCGGCCGCGACTTCGTTCGTGTCGAAATTGAACGTTTCGGACAGGACCTTGTAGGCGAAACGGGTGGAGATCCCGTCCATCCCCTCGTCGACGCCGGCGGCGTCTTTGTATTCCTGAACCGTCTTCGCCTTCGGATCGGTGTCCTTCAGGCGCTCGCCGTCATAGGCGCGCAGCTTTGAGTAGAGGTTAGAGTTTTCATGCTCGCGCAGGCGCGTCAGCACCGAGAAGCGCGCGAGAAGGCCGAGCGTCTCGGGAGCGCAAGGGGCGCTCGAAAGCTCCGAGCTCGCCAGAAGCTTCTCGTAGATCTGTCGTTCGTCGGTGACGCGCAGGCAGTAAGGCACCTTGATGACGCTGATCCGGTCAAGGAAGGCCTCGTTGTTCTTGTTGTTGCGGAACTGCTGCCACTCGCTCTCGTTGGAGTGCGCGAGAATGACGCCCTGGAACGGGATCGGCCCGAGGGCTTCGGTGCCGACGTAATTGCCTTCCTGCGTCGCGGTCAGCAGCGGGTGCAGCACCTTGATCGGCGCCTTGAACATCTCGACGAACTCGAGAAGCCCCTGGTTCGAGCGGCAAAGGCCCCCGGAATAGGAGTAGGCGTCGGTGTCGTCCTGGCTGAAATGTTCGAGCTTGCGGATGTCGACCTTGCCGACGAGCGCGGAGATGTCCTGATTGTTCTCGTCGCCGGGTTCGGTCTTCGAGATCGCGAGTTGGCGCAGTTTCGACGGATACAGACGAACGACCTCGAACTTGGAGATGTCGCCGCCGAATTCGTCAAGACGCTTGACCGCCCAGGGGCTCACCATGCCGGTGAGTCGCCGTCGCTCGACGCCGTACTTCTCCTCAAGGAGGTTCTTCAGGTTCTCCGTCTGGAACAGCCCGAGCGGGCTTTCGAACACCGGCGAGATCTCGCGCCCCGCTTTGAGGACGTAGATCGGGTGGGCCTCCATCAGGTCCTTCAAGCGCTCGGCGAGGGACGATTTGCCGCCGCCGACGGGGCCGAGGAGATAGATGATCTGGCGCTTCTCCTCGAGGCCCTGCGCGGCGTGGCGGAAGTAAGACACGATCCGCTCGATCGTGTCCTCCATGCCGTAGAAGCCGTCAAAGGCCTTGTAGCGCCGGATCGTCCGATTAAAGAAGATGCGCGAGAGACGTTGATCCTTGGACGTATCGACCATCTCCGGCTCGCCGATGGCCGCCACCATGCGCTCCGCCGCGCTCGCATAGAGCATCGGGTCGTCCCGCGCCGCGAGGAGATAGTCGCGCAGCGACATCGTCTCCTCCTGCGTCTTGGAGTAGCTCTCCGCAAACAGATCGAATACGTCCAGATTGTCGCCGCTCATCGCTTCGCACTCGCTTTCGCCCAACCGCCGCCGAAACTTTCGCTGCTCGTTTTCGCCGCAGCGCCAAATTTTTCGCGGTCCGCGCGCTCGTCGAGCCTAGCCCGACCTCGCCGTCGCCGCACGTGAAACGACACCGTCGTTTCGCCCGCATCCGTTCGCGCCGCGTCGCGCGAAGCGACCTATGACGATCGAACGATACCGCTCCATCGACATGGGCCGGGGTTAAGATCGCGCAAGTCCGCCGGCGCGCGGTTCTCGTCGAAGCGGTCGCCGTCGCGTCTGCGATCCGGTCGCGCGAACAAGAGGCGCGCCCCCGCGGTCATCGAGCTCGATCCTATCAAGTTGAGATTTGGCGATTGGTTAATCGCCCGCCCGATGGTTGATACAATATAACCGGATTGCGGCGAGTTTTCGACGCGCAAATTCGCGAGCGCGGGAATTTCGTCCGCGCCCCGCGTCACTTTGGCGCCGCGCGCAGGGCGCGCCGCCGCTTGCCGTTCGCGCTGCAGCATCGACATACACCGCGTCGAAAAGGGTCTACGGGAGTGATGCGCCATGTTCGAAGCGTTGGACGCGGTCGTGCTGGCTCGCGCGCAGTTCGCGTTCACCGTCGCGTTTCACATCGTTTTTCCGGCCTTTTCGATCGGCCTGGCGAGCTATCTTTTAGTACTTGAGGCGCTGTGGCTGCGCACCGGAAACGCGGTCTACCTCAACCTCTTCAAATTCTGGCTGAAGATCTTCGCCATTGCGTTCGGCATGGGCGTCGTGTCGGGCATCGTCATGTCCTACCAGTTCGGCACCAACTGGTCGGTCTTCGCCGACAAGACGGGACCGATCCTCGGGCCCCTGATGGCGTACGAAGTGTTGACCGCCTTCTTTCTCGAGGCGGGCTTTCTGGGCGTCATGCTGTTCGGGATGGGGCGGGTCTCGCGCAAGCTTCACTTCGCCGCGACGACCATGGTCGCGTTCGGCACGCTGTTGTCGGCGACGTGGATCCTGTCGGTGAACTCGTGGATGCAGACGCCGGCGGGCTACGCGATCAACGAGGCCGGCCAGTTCGTGCCGGCGAACTGGCTTCAGATCGTCTTCAATCCGTCGTTCCCGATCCGCCTCGTCCACATGACGCTGGCGGCGTACCTGACGACGGCGTTCGTCGTCGGGGCCGTTGGGGCGTATCACCTCCTGCGCGGTCAGGCGTCCGCGGAAGTCAAAAAGATGTTCTCGATGGCGATGTGGATGGCGGCGATCGTCGCGCCGATCCAGATCTTCGCGGGCGACCTCCACGGCCTCAACACGCTGGAGCACCAGCCGGCGAAGGTGATGGCGATGGAGGGGCACTACCACAGTCATCCCGACGGCGCGCCGCTCTACTTCTTCGGCCTGCCCGACGACGAAGCGCAGGAGCTGAAATACGCCGTCGGCGTGCCGAAACTGTCGTCGTTGATCCTGAAGCACGACGCCAACGCGCCGCTCGCCGGGCTCGACACGATCCCCGACGACGAACAGCCACCCGTGGCGATCGTCTTCTGGTCGTTCAGGATCATGGTGGGCGTCGGCATGCTGATGGCGCTCATTGGCGCGGTCGGCCTTTATCTGCGCTGGCGCAGACGGTTCTACGCCGCCGGCTGGTTCCACAAATGGGCCCTCGCCATGGGGCCGTCGGGCTTCGTCGCCGTGCTCGCCGGGTGGGTGACGACCGAGGTCGGCCGCCAGCCCTACACGGTCTACGGCGTTCTCCGGACGGCCGATTCGATCGCACCGGTCGGCGCCCCCGCCGTCGCCGCGTCGCTCCTTGCCTTTATCGTCGTCTACTTCGCGGTCTTCGGCGCGGGCGTCTGGTATCTGCTGCGGATGATGAAGGCCGGGCCGGCCGACGCGCCGCCGATTGAAGGCAAGCCTGACCGCGCCGCCGGCACGACGCCGCTCGCGAGCGTCGCGCCCCAGGCGCTACCCGCGGAGTAGGGCCATGGACCTGCCGACGATCTGGGCCGCGCTCCTCGCCTTCGCCGTCTTCGTTTACGTCGTGCTCGACGGGTTCGATCTCGGCATCGGCAACCTGTTCCCGTTCCAGCGGGCGGGCGAGGAGCGGGACGTCGCCATGAACACCGTCGCGCCCGTATGGGACGGCAACGAGACCTGGCTCGTACTTGGCGGCGGCGGGCTTTTCGCGGCGTTCCCGCTGGCCTACGCGATCGTCATGCCGGCGCTCTACGCGCCG
Source organism: Parvularculaceae bacterium (assembly GCA_050331095.1). GTDB lineage: Bacteria > Pseudomonadota > Alphaproteobacteria > Caulobacterales > Parvularculaceae > MED-G105. The sequence goes on along the minus strand of JBHJHE010000025.1, from coordinate 48,033 downwards.
TTCGTGATCATGATCCTCGCGCTCGTCTTCCGCGGCGTCGCGTTCGAGTATCGCTGGCGCGACAAGGCGCACGAAAAGATCTGGGACCGCTCGTTCCACTACGGCTCGCTCGCGGCGACGTTCTGTCAGGGGATCGTGCTGGGCGCCTTCGTCCAGGGGATCGAGGTCGAGGGCCGGGCCTACGCTGGCGGCTGGTTCGACTGGCTGACGCCGTTCTCGCTGATGTGCGGCGTCGCGCTGACCGCCGGCTACGCCCTGCTGGGCGCCGCGTGGCTGATCCTCAAGACCGAGGGCGATCTTCGCGAGAAGGCCTACCGATACGGCCGCATCGCCGCGTTGGCGACGGTCGTCTTCATCGGCGCGGTCAGCCTTTGGACGCCGTTTCTGTCGCCGGAGATCGCCAGGCGCTGGTTCACGTTCCCGAACTTTCTTTACGTCGCCAGCGTGCCGACATTGACGACGATCGCGATCGGCGTCCTCGGCTACGGCCTCATCCTGCGCAAGGATGCGTTCCCTTTCCCCGCCGCGATCGCGGTTTTCGCGCTTTGCTTCGCCGGCCTCGGCGTCGGCGTGTCGCCCTACGTCGTGCCGCGGGCGGTCACGATCGGAGAGGCTGCGGCCCCGACCTCGAGCCTCGCCTTCATGCTCGTCGGCGCGCTCGCGCTCCTGCCGCTCATCCTCGCCTACACCGCTTATTCGTACTGGGTCTTCCGTGGGAAGATCGATCCGAACGTCGGGTACCACTGATGGCCGGCGACGGATCGCCGGACAAAACCGGCTGGCGCGAGATTGCCTGGTTCGCGGGGCTTTGGGCCGCCGGCGTCGCCGCCGTCTCTGCGCTGGCGTTCGTCATTCGGCTGTTCATCGGCTGAGCGCCCGGCGCCCTAGATTTCGCGCTCCCGTCCGTCGGCGAGCTCCAGCACGACGTGCTGCGGCGCTTCGAGATGGGGCGTTTCCTCGGTGGACAGGCCGCGGAGATAGCCGCGCAGACGCCGACCCGAGCCGCCATGGCCGACGACGAGAACAGGCCGGCGTCGGCGCGCCGCTTTCAGATCGGTCAGAAACTCGCGGATGCGCGGCGCGGCGGCGGCGTAGCTCTCGCCGCTCGCCATGCGGTAGCCCCACTTGTCCGCTTCCCGAGCGGCCGCGCCGTCAGGGTCCTCCGCCGCGATTTCCTCCGGCGTCCTGCCGTTCCAGACGCCGAGATCGAGTTCGATGAGCCGGTCGTCGACCTGGTAGCGCTGGCGGGGCAGGTTCAGCGCCGAGCGCACGATCTCCATCGTCTCCCGCGTTCGGGCGAGGGGACTCACGAAAAACGCCATCGTCTCCGGGCTGGGTTCGTGAGCGCGTAAGGCGAGGCCGTTGCGCGCGGCCTGCGCGCGTCCAGCGTCGTTGAGGGGAATGTCCGAATGGCCCTGGAAGCGCTTGGCGGCGTTCCAGTCGGTCTGGCCGTGGCGGACGAAGTAAACCGGGTGGCGCAACCGCACCCGTCCGCCCGGCATTCCTTTGTCGCCGCCGCCAAAAACCAACGCGTTCGCCCCCAAGCCGATAATCGTCCGTTACCGCGATTGAACGACGAATGCGTTTCAATTCGCGGCGAGATCGACGCTTTCTCGGGCGAGCGCGCCGTCGATGAGCTTCGCCGTCGCTTCGGCGCCGTAGATCCGCGTGAAGGGCCCCATGCGTGGGCCTTCGGGCTGGCCGAAGACGATTTCGTAGAGCGCGGCGAACCAGCCGCGAATGTTCTTTTCGTAGCCGTGGGCTTTGCCGACGTCGAAGACGAGCGTCTGATAATCCTGCTCTTCGGCGTTCTCGCCGGCCGCGCGCAATCGCGCGGCGAGGTCCTCAAGCGCGGCGCGCTCGTCGACGCCCGGCGTCCGGAAGGACTTTTTCGGGCGGACGAAGTCCTCGAAATAGGCGTTCGCGCCCTCGATCATGTTGTCGGCGGCGGCGAGCTCCTGGGCGCTCGCGTCGGGCCGGTACTTGTCGACGAAGCCGCGCACGACGGCCGGGTCCGCTTCGCCGACGGCCCCGACAAGGGTCAGCAGCATGGCGTAGTCCACGGGTGGCGTCGCCGTGGGCGGCGGGCCGCCAGGGACGTGCCAGGCGGGGTTCTCGAGCTTCTTCGCGTCCGGCTGGCCGGGAAACTTCTCGACGTGGGTCCAGTAGTCGTCCGCGGTTTTCGGAATGACGTCGAAATAGAGCTTCTTCGCCGCGCGGGGGTTCTGGAACATGAAGAGCGCCAGGCTCTCCGGGCTTGCGTAGCGCAGCCACTCCTCGATCGAGATCCCGTTGCCCTTTGTCTTCGAGATCTTCTTGCCCGCCTCGTCGAGGAAGAGCTGATAATTGAAGCCGGCCGGCGGCTCGCCGCCGAGAGCCGCGACGATGCGCGAGGAGAGGCGCACGCTTTCGGTAAGGTCTTCTCCCGCCATCTCGTAGTCGACGCCGAGGGCGAACCAGCGTCCCGCCCAGTCGGCTTTCCATTGCAGCTTCGTCGCGCCGCCGCCGACGGCGGTTTTGACCTTCTCGCCGGTCTCGTCCTCGAAGACGATCGTCCCGGCGGCGGCGTCGATCTCCAGCATCGGCACGTAGAGCACCCGACCCGACGTCGGCGAGATCGGCAGGATCGGCGAATACGTCGCGCGCCGCTCCTCGCCGAGGGTCGGCAGAATGATCTCCATCACCGCGTCGTAGCGCTCCAGCACCCGCACCAGGGTCTCATCGAAGACGCCCGACCGATACTGTAGCGTCGCCGAAACGAATTCGTAGTCGAAGCCGAACCGGTCAAGGAACGCGCGCAAGGAAGCGTTGTTGTGCGCGGCGAAGCTGTCGTGCTCGCTGTCGAACGGGTTCGGCACCGCGGTGAGCGGCTTTTGCAGATGCTCTTGCAGAAGCGCCTGGTTCGGCACGTGCGGCGGCGCTTTGCGCATTCCGTCCATATCGTCGGAGAACGAGACCAATCGCGTCTTGGCGCCGGGCTCGATCAATTCGAACGCGCGCCGCACCATCGTCGTGCGCACGACTTCGCCGAACGTGCCGATGTGCGGCGGTCCTGACGGTCCATACCCGGTCTGGAAGATCACCGCGTCCTTCGGTCCGACCTTAGCCATGCGTTTGGCGAGGGCGCGCGCCTCCGCGAAGGGCCAGGCTTTCGCGGCGTCGATCGCGTCGCGCGGGAAGGGGACGTGGGCGGTCATGGGGCGTCGGGGTCGCTGCTGCTTCGGCGAACAGCGTTACCGGCGCCGGCGGCGAGCGGTCAAACGCGTCCAGCCGCCGCCAGAGCGCCGGGCGTTCGGCTTCGATCGGTCGAAGGCCTTCTCAGGCGCTCGAAATCCAAAATTCAGAGCATCCAGCCCATTCAATCAGTAGACGGGATACTTTAAGCGGCCGCTCGGTCGGCGGCGTCGCTGGGCTTGCGATAGACGTGAACGATGAGGGCGGCCGGCAGGGCGCCCATCGCCGGCGGCGCCAGCCAAAGCGCGGCGTAGAGCGCGGCGCCGACCGGCCCGCTATGGGTGGTGGCGATCCGCTCGCGAAGCCCCTCGCGCACGATGGACGGCAGCGTAAACGCCTCGGCGAGAACGAGGGACGATCGACGCTCGACGAAGCGCCTCAGCGTGTCGTCGGAGAAATAGCTGAGGTGCGGCGAGGGCAAGCCCGCCTGCCAGAGCCGTTCGTAGGGGCCGGTGACGCCAAGCGACTTCGCGGCGCGCGCGACGCGATAGAAGACGCCGTCCGTCGACGGCAGATTGAGGATGAGCGCGCCGCCGGGCCGCAACGCCGCGTCCACGGCTTGAAGCGCGCCCACAGGGTCGGGCAGGTGTTCGAAGACGTCGTTGAAGACGACGACGTCGAACGGTCGAGCCCCATCGAGCGCGCCGGGAAAAAAGCCGGTGACGACGTCGTGGCCGCGCTCGCGCGCGCTCGCCGCGTTCGTCGGGTCGGGCTCCAGGCCCAGAGCGCGCGCGCCGCGGCGTGCGGCTTCGTCGAGAAAGAGCCCGCCGGCGCAGCCGACCTCGAGAACGTCGACGCCATCGATCGGCGCCAGACGTTCGAAGGCGTCGAGCATGGTCCGGAAGTTGGCGCGGCGCAGCGCCTCGACGCCCTCAACGGCCGCCCCGCCGCTCGGCTCGAGGCTCGAGCGCTCGAAACCACAGGCCGCGCAGCGGCGCGTCCAGGGGCCCGTCGGGGCCATCGGCGCGTCGCAAACGATGCACGCCTCGACGTTTTCTTCAGGTTCGGTCAATCGAGCGCCTCGCGATCGTCGTCGAAACGCGGTTAACGCCGACGCGCTTAACATTCGATTGCCGGGCTCGCGCCTCGGTTGCCACCGGCGCATCGGGCGCGGTATCGCAACCGCAAAGCTCGCGACCGCGAGCGTCATCGCCAGCCAGGGACCTCCGACATGCCCGCCGAAGGCGTCGCGCCGCTCACGCCGCAGGAAGCGGTTATCTATCTGATGGTCATGACGTCGGCGTCGGACGGCGCGATCACCGATCGCGAGCTGCGCACCATCGGTCGCGTCGTGCGCTCGTTCCCGCTTTTCAGCGAGGCCGACGAGGAGGGTCTCGTCGACACGGCCGAGGCTTGCGGAAAGCTGATGGCGTCCGACGACGGCTTGCACAAAGTGCTGGTCTCTGCGGCGACGGCGATGCCGAAACACCTCTCCGAGACGGCCTACGCCGCCGTCGTCGACGTGGTCACCGCGGACGAAAAGCTCGAACTGACGGAGATTCGCGTTCTCGAACTGATCCGCGACCATCTGGGCGTGAAGGACGCCGACGCCGACGCCATCGAGCGGGCCGCCCGCGCGCGGCATCTCACGATGGACGACGTCGGCTGAGACCGCCTCAGGCGGCCTTCAGTTCAGCGCCGTAATGATCGTGCACCGCCCGGTACCAGTCGGTCGCCATCAGGGCGTCGCGCCACTTCTCGACGTTCGGGTAGGGATCGAACGAGACGGCGATCATGTCGAAGGGTTCGACGGCGGCGAGCATCGCGATGTCGGCGAGCGTCGGCGCGTCGCCGCACAAATGCGCCGTTCCTGCGAGGCGTTCGTCGATCACCGGCAAGAGGCCGGCGAGGAACTGTCGCCCCTCCTCGATGGAGGCGGGATCGGACTCGCGGCCGAGAAGCGGCGCGAACACCTGGTTGAAGAGGATTTTCCCCATGTTCATGCGCACGTGTATCGACGCGCAGTCCATCCACTGGTCCACAACGGCGCGCCGCTGCGGATCGGCGGGGTAGAGCGGCGAGTTCTCGCGGGCGGCGAGGTAACGGCTGATCGCGCCGCTTTCGGACAGGCGGAAACCGTCATCTTCGAGGGCGGGGACCTTCCCGAACGGATTTACGGCGAGGTGCTCGGGCTTTCGCTGGTCGCCCTGCGTGAGGTCGACGTGGACATACTCGACATCGACGCCTATCGCGCTTGCGGACAAGCGCGCCTGGTTCGACGGCGCGGACATGAAGTGGCCGTAGAGTTTCATTGCGTCCTGGTTCCTTTCGCAGGGTTGGGCGCCGCCGGCGCTGACGGCAACGTGAGCCGGCGTTACTTGTCGCGGAATCGACGTCGTGAGAACCGGCTTGTGAAACCGATGACGCCGTCTTGAACGTAAGACGAAGAACCGTCGTGCATCCGGCGACTTAATCGGCCGCATGGACCGCGCGAGGCTAATTCGCGCCGCGCGAGCGACATTCAAGGAGAGAAAAAACAATATGGCGACGCAGGAAGCGACCGTCGGCGACCGAAAGTTCGGGCCCTTCGACTTCTCTAATATGCGCGGCGACATCTATGGCGGCCTGACGGCCGGCGTCGTGGCGTTGCCGCTGGCGCTCGCGTTCGGCGAAGCGTCCGGCGCCGGGCCGATCGCGGGCCTCTGGGGCGCGATTTTCGTCGGCATCTTCGCCGCGCTCTTCGGCGGCACCGGCAGCCAGGTCTCCGGTCCCACCGGGCCGATGGTCGTCGTCTTCGCCGGCGTCTTCGCGTCACTGTCCGGGCGGCCGGAGCTCGTCTTCGCCGCCGTCGTGCTGGCGGGCGTGCTCCAGATCGTCTTCGGCGTCCTCCGGCTGGGCCAGTACATCCGTCTTGTGCCTTACCCGGTCGTCTCCGGGTTCATGTCCGGCATCGGCTGCATCATCATCGCGCTGCAGTTGAGCCGCCTCTTCGGCCACGAACCCGAGGGCAAAGGCACGATCCCCGCGCTCGCCGCCGTGCCGGGCGCGATCGCGGATCCGAACTTCGCCGCCCTCGCCATCGGCGCGTTGACCCTCGGCCTCGTCTTCATGTGGCCGAAGCCGTGGGGCAAATTCGTGCCCGGGCCGCTCGCCGCGCTCGTCATCGGCACGTTGCTCAGCCTCGTTCTCAAAGGCGCGCCGGTGCTTGGCAACATCCCGACGGGCTTTCCGGCGTTCGTCGTCCCGGTCTTCTCCCAGGAGACGTTCCTCGTCGTCATCGAAGCGGCGTTCGTCCTCGCGATCCTCGGGGCGATCGACAGCCTGCTGACGTCGCTCGTCGCCGACAACATGACGCGAACGCGGCACAACTCAGACAGGGAGTTGATCGGCCAGGGGATCGGCAACACCGTCGCCGGCTTCTTCGGCGCCATCCCCGGCGCCGGCGCGACCATGCGGACGGTCGTCAACATCCGAACCGGCGGCGCGACCCGCATCTCCGGCATGATCCACGCGCTGTTGCTGTTCGCGACGGTGATCAGCCTCGCGCCCCTCGCCGAGCGCATCCCCCACGCGGTTCTCGCCGGCATTCTTGTGAAGGTCGGCTACGACATTCTCGACATCACCTACCTGCGCAACGCCCACCGGGGCCCACGCTGGGACCTCGCGCTGATGGCGCTCGTCCTCGGGCTCACGGTTTTCGTCGACCTCATTACGGCCGTGGCCGTCGGCGTCGTCCTCGCCGCTCTCGCCTTCGTCAAGCAGATCGCCGACGCCCAGCTCAGCCGGGCCGCGAAAGGCGAGCCGCTGTCGATTTCCGATGAGGAGCGGCAGCTCTACGAGCAGGCGCGCAACCGCGTGCTCCTGTTCGATTTCGGCGGGCCGTTGAGCTTCGGCGCGGCCGCCGACCTTGGCCACCACGTCCGCGAAAAGACGCGCGAAGGCCAGAACGCCATCGTACTCGACTTTTCGCTTGTGCCGACGATCGACGTCTCCGCCGCGCGCGCGGTCGAAACGATCGCCGTCGACGCGGCCGCGTCGAACAAGGGCGTCTTCGTGGCGGGGCTGAACAAAGACGTCTCCGAGACGCTTCGCGGGCTCGACGTTCTCAAGCACCTGCGTGAAGACCGTCGCTTCCCGAACCGTTTCGAGGCGCTGAAGGCTGCGATCGCCGCGACCTCTGGCGACGGAAAGCCGGCCGAGGGCGAAACGGGCGGCGCGGCCGCGCTCTCGCCAGCCGAATGACGAGCGGCGCTCCCCGGCGCGGGCGAACCCGCGCCGGGGGCGTTCATGCCGGGTTCGGCCAACCGCGGCCGAATTTGAACGTCGCTCCGGGCCCAAACGACGCACCTTCCGTGACGCGTCTGTGACCAATCGCGATTTCCGTTTCCGGACCGTGCGACTTAGGAGGGCTTCCGTGACCAATCGTCAGACATCCACCGGGGCCCGGCCGCTACTGGCGGCGATCATTGTCGTTTTCGGCCTTATCCAGCCCGTCGCCGCATCGCCTGACGCCGCCGCTTACGAAGCGTTCGCCGACGGCCGGTACGAGAGCGCCGTCGACATCGCCGCCAACGCCGGCGGCGCGGAGAACCTCGCCCTCGCCGCGCGCGCCCACAACGCCGTCGCGTACTTCGAGGCCGACCGCAAAGCGGCGCGCCGGGCTGCGCGGGCGGCGCTTGAAGAGGCCGAGGCCGCGATCGAGCTCGACCCGCAATTGCCCGAAGCGCACCTGCAAAGCGCGATCGCGCTCGCCGTTTTCGGCGCGAAGGCGGGGCCCTTGCGGTCGTTCGTGGGCAACGTCGCCGGCCGGTCCCGGCGCAGCATCGACGCCGCTCTCGCCATCGATCCCGACAACCCATGGGCTTTGTCCACGTCGGCCGCCTGGCGCCTCGAAGTGCATCGCCGCGGCGGCGGCCTCGTCTACGACGCCGACCCCGATCTCGGGTTCAAGGAGTTCGAGCGCGCGCGCGAGCTCGCGCCCGATAACGTCGCGGTCGCCTACGAATGCGCGCTCCGGCTGCTGGCGTCCGAGCGGGCCGCCTGGCGCGGCGTGGCGCGCGAAGCTCTGAACGTCGCCGTCGAAGGCGCGCCGGAAACGGCGTTCGAACGCGAAATTCAAGCGCGCGCTCGTGGACTGAAGGCGGCGCGCGATCGCGATCCGATGTCGCTCGCGGCCTTTATCGACGCCGCCGCCTAACGTCCGCCCTGCCCGGGCGCGTCTTAGACCCGGCGCCTTCTTGACCGGGCTCCTCCTTGACCGGACGACGCGGCTCCGCGAGCGTCGCGCCACAGGTCGATGGCGAACGCAGATCCCCAGAAACCCGAGCCGTCGCGCCCGTTCGCCGAGCGCCCGTTCGCCGCGCGCGCGTTCGACGTCGCGGCGCGCCTCGCGGCCGTCTTCCCGCCGGAGACGGCGCACCGCCTTACCATCCGCGCGCTCGCGAGCGGGCTCGCGCCGGGCCTCTCGGTTCGATCGGATCCGCGCCTTGCGACGCGCGTGGCGACCCTTTCGTTTGCGAACCCGCTGGGGCTCGCCGCGGGCTTCGACAAGAACGCCGAGGCGCCGAACGCCGCCCTCGGCCTCGGCTTCGGTTTCGTGGAAGTCGGCGCCGTGACGCCGCGGCCGCAGCCGGGCAACGCCCGGCCACGGGCGTTTCGCCTCCCGGCCGACCGCGCCGTGATCAACCGCTACGGCTTCAACAACGACGGCGCGGCGCGCATCGGCGCGCGCCTTTCGAAGCGGCGCCGGGTCGGCGTTCTCGGCGTCAATCTTGGCGCCAACAAAGACAGCGAAGACCGCGTCGGCGATTATGAGGCGCTGCTGGCGGCGCTCGACGGCCTTGCGGACTTCTTCACCGTCAACGTTTCGTCGCCGTACACGCCGGGCTTGCGCGCGCTCCAGGGTCGCGAGGCGCTCGCCGGCCTCCTCGCCCGCGTCGAAGCGGCGCGCAGGCGCATGAACGCGCCCGCGCCGCTGTTTTAGAAAAACGCGCCCGATCTCGACGACGAAGACAAGGCCGACGTCGCCGCCGCCTTCAGCGCCTCCGCGTTCGACGGTCTCGTCGTCTCCAACACGACGCTCGCCCGGCCCGACGCGTTGACGTCGCCGCATCGGGGCGAAGCGGGCGGTCTTTCCGGCGCGCCGCTGTTTGGCCCGTCGACGAAGCTCCTCGCCGAGTTACGCCGCGCCCTCGGCCCGGCGCGGCCGCTCATCGGCGTCGGCGGCGTCGCCAGCGCGAGGGACGCCTACGAGAAAATCCTCTGCGGCGCTTCGCTCGTCCAGCTCTACACCGCGCTCGTCTTTGAGGGGCCGGGCCTCGCGGCGCGCATCGTGCGCGAGCTGCCGAGCCTGCTCGCCGCCGACGGTTTCGATGATATAAGTTCCGCAGTGGGGAAAAAAATATAGCGAGCCGTGGGGCGTCGATGCGGCGTCGACGGGTCGAGGGGCGCTGAGGGGATCTGAAATGGCGGACGGCAGAAGCCCGCGAAGGCGGCGCTTTCCGGCGCTGCGCGCATTGTTGGCGGCGTTCGTGATCGCGGAGGTCTATTTCCGCTTTGGCGCGGGGCTGGGACAGCCGCCGGTCGCCAAGCCCGATCCCGACATCGAATACCTTCTGAAGCCTGATGCGGCGTACCGCCGCCATGGCGCGCGCATCGCCGTCAACGCCCACGGCATGCGCGCGGCGGACTTTGAGGCGCGGCGCGCGGCGGACGAATGGCGAGTGATGCTCGTCGGCGACGGCGTCGTCTTCGGCGGCGGCCATGTGGACGCCCGCGGCGGGCTCGACCAGGACGCGACGGTCGCGGCGCGCCTGACGTCGCTCCTCGATGCGCGACAACCCGCCTGCCGCGCGGTCGTCGGCGCCATCGCCGCGCCCGGCTGGGGCCCCGTCAATCAGTTGGCGTACGTCGACCGCTTCGGGCTCTTCGGCGCCGACGCGGTCGTCGTCGTGGCGTCGGCGGAGGATCTTGACGATTATCCGACCCATGCGCGCGCCAATCCGCCGCTGCGGCTTCAACCGCCCTATCTCGCCGTCGTCGACGCCGCCGATGCGGCCGTGCGCGCGCGGCTCGCGGCGGCGGTCGACGCGCCCGCGACGCCGTCCCTCTCGGCGCGGCGCATCCGCGCGCGTTCAGCGGCGGCGCTCGGGCGCATCGTCGCCAAGGCGCAAATCATGGGCGCGGACGCAAGCGTTCTTTTCCATCCGGGTAGCGATGAATTCGCCGCTGGGGCTTCCAGCGCCTTCGCCGACGACGCCCGCGCGGCCTTCGCCCGCGCCGCCGACGCCCAGAGCGCGCCCTTCGTCGATCTCGCCGGCGTCTACGAGGCCGCGGTCGACGCGCCGTCCGCGCTTTACACGGACGGGCGTCTGTTGAACGAGGCGGGCGCGGAGACCATGGCCCGCGCCATCGCTAACCACCTCGACGAGCGCCGCGCGCCTGATTGCGCCGGGCGCGACATCGCTAATCGTCTGTAGGCGATCTTACGGCCGCTCAGGCGACGCGGCGGCGACCGGCCGGCGAAACGCCTCCATGATCCGCGGCGCGTAGACGCCGAGCGTCGCGGCGCGAAGCGCAAAGTACGCCATGAAGGCGAGCCAGAGACCGTGATTGCCGAGCCTCTCGGCGAGGAGGATCGAGCTTGGGATGAGGATGACCGCGCAGACGATCATGCTGTCGCGCATCTCGCGCGCGCGGGTCGCGCCGATGAAGATCCCGTCGAGCTGGAACGCCGCGACGACGATCAGTGGACTGAACGCGATCCAGGGCAGGTATGCAAGGCCGGCCTCGCGGATCGGCCCTGGCGGCGTCAGTCCGGCGACGATCGCCTCGCCGAAGGCGACGTAAACGAGCGAAAACGCCCCGGCGCACAAAACGGCGGGAACCGTCGTCGCGCGCACGGCGGCCAAGAAATGGTCGCGCCCGCGCGCCGCGTCGCGGTCGCCGTTCGCGCGGCCGATCAGCGTCTCCGCAGCGATGGCCGTGCCGTCGAGAGCAAGGCCGGTGAACAGGAACAATTGCAGCAACGCCTGGTTCGCGGCGAGAACGACGTCGCCAAAAGCCCCGCCCCGCTGGGTGAACCAGGCGAAGCAAATCGCAAGCAACAAGGTACGGATGAAAATGTCGACGTTTACGGATAACGTGCGGCGCAGGCGCGCCGGGTCGAGGATCGCCTCGCGACGCCAGTCGGCGCGCAGACCTCGCCCTTTCGCGAGCATGCGGGCGATGAAGGCGGCGCTGATCGCGAAGCCGGCGAGCTCGGCGAGGAGGGTGCCGGCCGCGACGCCCGCCGCGCCCCAGCCGAGGCCGACGACGAACCAAGCGTCGAGAGCGATGTTGACGAAGGTGATTGTGAGGCTTGCGATCATCAAAAAGTCCGTTCGTCCGCGGGCGGTGAACCAGCCGAACAGGGCGTAGGTCGCGATCGCGAAGGGCGCGCCCCAGATGCGGATACTGAAATAGTCGCGCGCCCCTTGGAGCGTCGCCCGGCTGGCGTCGGAATCGATCGCCAGCGCCTTCATGGCGAGCCAGCCGATCGGCCATTGCAGCGCGAAGAGCGCAAAGCCGAGCCCGCCGCCAATGGCGAGCCCGCGGGCGAGCGCTGCGCGGGCCTCTACCTCGTCGTCCGCGCCGTCGGCCTGGGCGGTGAGGCCGGCGACGCTCATGCGGATGAAGCCGAGCGACCAGTAGATCAGCGAAAAGATCACCGCGCCGAGGGCGGCCGCGGCGATGTCGAGCGGGTTCGCCGATTGGCCGAGGGCCCAGACGTCGACGACGCCGAGGAGCGGCGTCGCCATCGAGGCGATCGCCGCCGGCGCGGCGAGGCGCATGGCGGCGCCGACGGTCGGGCGCTCCGGCGCGCGACGCTTTTCGTTGGCGGCCGAGGGCGAGCCGGCGTCCATGGGCGGGTCCGTCGTTGCGCGGTCGTTACAAGACCGGCCCGCTCTATCGCCGGCGCGCCGATTTGACCATTGCGCGGCGTTGCATTCGCGGTGAACGGCTCCATTGTGGCGATTTATAAGAGCGCGCGGGAACGCCGCCCCTCCAAAGGCGCCGATGGCCGACCGATCCGACAAAGCCGAAACCGTCAGTCCACCGATCGCCGACGCGGGCCGCATGGCCGCCGCCAGCGACGAGCCGGACGCGGCGGCGAGCGGCGTCACGGCGATGACGAGCCTTGCGGGCGATCCCGGCGTCGATTCCCTCGCCGCAGCGCAAAAACCAGACAAGGACTTAACCTCGGCGGAGATCGCCGCGATCGCGCACCTTTACCGCGGCGAGGTTTTTCGCTCGACGACCTGGCGCACTCGGCTCGACGCGACGACGAACTGGTCCGTCGTCTCCCTCGGCGTAGCGCTCTCCGTGGCGTACGCGTCGCCCGAGGCGTCGGCCCTGCCGCTCGTGTTCGTTGGAGCGCTGATCGTTCTCTTTCTCTTTCTCGAGGCGCGGCGCTATCGCTACTTCAACGTCTGGCGGGCGCGCGCGCGGTGGATCGAAACCCATTTTTACGCGCCGATGCTGTGCGGCGCGTCCTATGAGCTCGACAGCGGCTGGGGGCCGGCGCTCGCCGACGATTATCGGCGTCCAGACTATCATATCGGCTATCTGCGCGCGATCGGCCGGCGGCTCCGGCGCAACTATGTCTGGATCTTTCTCGTTCAGGGGATCGCGTTTTTTTCGAAGGCCGCGATCCACCCGACCCAGGCGACGACGCCCCAGGCGTTCTTCGACCGCATGGCGATCGGCGCCGCGCCGGGCGTGCTCGTATTCGCCCTCGCCATGGGCGTTTACGCGGCGATCGTCGTCGTCACGGTGTTCACCTGGCTCCAGGATCGCGTCAAACACGGCGTGTCGCGCAGCCGGGCGACCATGGGCTGATGGCGCGTTTCAAGACCGCGTGAGCGCCGTTCCGCCGGCGGGGGCCTTCTCCCACGTTCGACGCCGAACGGCGGGGCGCATCGCCCCGCGACGTCATGAAAACGGGAGAGAGGGCGATGATCGCCATCAGAAAATCCGAAGACCGCGGCCGCGCGAACCATGGCTGGCTTGATGCGCGACACACGTTTTCGTTCGCGGACTATCTGGACCCGGCGCATATGGGCTTCCGGGCCCTGCGCGTGATCAACGAAGACCGGATCGCGCCCGGCGCCGGCTTTCCGACCCATCCGCACCGGGACATGGAGATCGTCACGTACGTTCTCGACGGGGCGGTGGCGCACAAGGATTCGACGGGCGGCGGCGGCGTTATCCGGCCGGGCGAAGTCCAGTACATGGCCGCCGGCACGGGCGTGCGGCATTCGGAGTTCAACGCCTCCGGCGACGAGCCGCTGCATCTGTTGCAGATCTGGCTTTTGCCGGACGCGCCGGGCCGGACGCCGCGTTACGCGCAAGGCGACTTCACCCAATCGCGCCGCGGCCGTCTGAAGCTCGTCGCCGCGCGCGCCGACGCGATCGAAGAGGCAGGCGAGGCGGACGCGCTCGCCATCAATCAGGACGCGCGGCTTTACGCCAGCGTGTCCGGACCGGGCGACGTTCTTGAACACCGCTTCGCGGCGGGTCGGCACGGCTGGATCCAGGTGGCGCGCGGCGAACTCGCCGTCGGCGATCGCATCCTCAAGGCCGGCGACGGAGCTGCCGTGAGCGACGAGGCCGCGCTGACGTTCGCCGCGCAGGCGCCCGAGACGGAGTTTCTTCTGTTCGATCTCGCCTAACGACGGCTGACTTGAAACGCCTCAGCGGCGTTTCGACTTAACGATCGTGCTGAGCGATCTTTATAGCGACAGGCTGCTCGCCGCGGCGGCGTCCATTCCGCCGGCGCGGCGGCTTGACGCGCCAAGCGCGCGGGCGAGCCGGACCAGCCGTGTTTGCGGCTCGGAAGTCGACGTTGAACTGAGGCTCGACGGCGATGTCGTCGCGGACGTCGCGCTGGCGGCGCGGGCGTGCGCCCTGGGGCAGGCGTCGGCGTCGCTTGTGGCGAACAACATCGTCGGCGCCACGGCGGACGAGCTTTACGCGTTGCGCGACGAAGCGCGCGCGATGCTGAAAGAAGGCGGCCCCGCGCCGTCCGGCGCGCGGTGGGCGGACCTCGCCGCGCTCGAAGCCGTTCGCGACTACCCGCAGCGCCACGCGTCGACGCTGCTCGTCTTCGACGCCGTATGCGATTGTCTCGACGCCGCGCGCGATGCGGGACATCCCGTCGCGGGCGAACAATCACACTCTCGTTAGGACGGGGCCGCTCACGCAATGTCGCGTTGATCTGCCGGGCACAGCGCTAAAGTATTTGGTTAGCAAGTCAGACCTGGCTTCTCCCCCCTCGGGTCGCTTGCTTAAGCCGCCCGCGCCCGTCTCTCTCCCCCAAAAAAGGCGCGGGCGGCGATTTTCCCGACGTCGTCAGATCATCCGTCCCGTGAGCGCGGCCGCGACGCCGAACGCTGGGGCCTCGGCCGTCGCCGCCGCCTCGGCGACGAGCCATTCCTTGAAAGCGCTGACGGCGGCGACCCGGCCCTTCGAGGCGGGATGCGCCATGTAGTAAGCGAACGACGACGGCGTCGTCATGTCGGCGAACGGCGCGACAAGCCGGCCGGCCTCGAGGTCGGCCAGGGCGAGGGCGGCCTTGGCGAGCGCGACGCCCTTGCCGGCGATCGCCGCCTCGATCACGAGGCTCGACTGGTTGAATTTGGGGCCGCGGCCCGCGTCGACGTCGGCGACGCCCGCTGCCTTCAGCCACATCCGCCAGGTTGGCGCGCTGTCGTCATTGTCCGGGCCGCCGTCGTGGAGCAGCGTGTGGCCGGCGAGGTCCGTCGGCGTCTTCAGGGGGCGCTCGCCCTCGAGAAGCCGTGGGCTGCACACGGGCAGGATCGTCTCCGGCATCAACAGGACGGACTCAAGGCCCTCCGCGACGCCGGGCCCGTAGCGGATGGCGAGGTCGACGTCGACGGCGGCGAAGTCCACGACCTCCATATCGGCTGAGACCCAGACCTCGATTTCGGGGTGCAGGTCGTGGAAGCCGTCGAGTCGCGGCACCAGCCATTTCGCGGCGAGAGACGGCGCGACGGAGACGTTGAGGCGTTTGGCGTCGCCGGGGGCCGACAACGCCCGCGCCGCTTCCTCAAGCTTGTCGAACGCCTCGCGCAGGGCCGGCAGGCTCGCATGGGCGGCGTCGGTGAGGAGGATCGCGCGATTGGTGCGGCGGAACACCTTCGCGCCGATGAAATCTTCTAAAGCCTTGATCTGCTGGCTAATCGCGCCGGGCGTGACGTTCAGTTCGGTGGCGGCTTTAGTGAAACTTAAATGTCGGGCCGAGGCTTCGAACGCCCGTAGGGCGGTGAGCGGCGGAATTTTTCGCATTTTCAGCTCCGACAGCGAGCAAAGTCGCGATTTTCTGATTCTGCGACGCCGATCACGCCGGCGTGATCGCGCGGCGACGAGATTTGGAAGTTAGAATTTCTACGCCGGAAGGCAAGAAGTTTCGCTTTCCGGGGCTTTGCGGAGCGCCTAGGTCCGCTTCTACGCAGCGATTGCGCAGAGATTTTCTTTTAGATCGGCTAATCCAACGATGAAGCAGTTTCCGGCTTTTTTCCCGCTCGACGGGCGACGCGTCGTCATCGCGGGGGGCGGCGAGCTGGCGGCGCGCAAGGCGCGGCTCGTATGGGGCGAAAACGTCCGCGTCGAGTTCATCGATCCGCAGCCAACCGGATCTACGAGGGCCGAGTGGGCGGGCCGCGCATCGTTCGTCGAGCGCGCCGCGGAAGCGGCGGATTTCGACGGCGCTGCGATCGCGTTCGTGGCCGTGGAGGATCGCGGTGAACAGGCTCGCCTCGCAAGCGCGGCGCGTCGCGTCGGGACGCCCGTCAACGTGGTCGACCGGCCCGACGTCTCCGACTTTTTCACGCCGTCGATCGTCGATCGCGGCGCGGTGACCGTCGCCATCGGAACGGGCGGCGCTGCGCCGGTTCTGGGGCGCCGGTTGCGCCGGGCGATAGATGCGATGGCGCCCCGCCGGCTCGGGGAGCTCGCCGAATTCGCCGAAGGCTTTCGCCGGGCCGTCGCGGCGAAGATCGCGCCGGCCGCCCGTCGCGGGTTTTGGGAGCGCTTCTTTGACGGTCCCGCCGCGGCCGCGTTCCTCGCCGGCGACGACGAGCGGGCGCGCGCGCTCGCGCTGGCGGCGATCGACGCGCCGGACGCGAGCGAGCGCCGCGGCGTCGTCCACATCGTCGGGGCCGGCCCCGGCGATCCGGAGCTTCTCACCCTGCGGGCCCACCGTCTCATCCAGTCGGCTGACGTCATTCTATATGACCGCCTTGTAGGCGACGGCGTTCTCGACCTGGCGCGCCGCGACGCGACGCGGATTTTCGTCGGCAAGGCCAAGGCCGACCACGCCGTGCCGCAGGAGGAGATCCACACGCGCATGGCCGCGCTCGCCGCCGAGGGCCATGTCGTCGTGCGTCTGAAGGGGGGCGATCCGTTCGTCTTCGGGCGCGGCGGCGAGGAGCTTGAGGCGCTGCGCGCCGCCGGCGTCGAGGCCCACGTGACCCCCGGCGTCACGGCCGCCGCCGGTTGCGCGGCGTCCGTCGGCATGCCGCTCACCCACCGCGACCACGCCCAGGCGGTGACCTTCGTCACTGGCCACGCGAAGGCCGATGGCGAGCCGGACCTCGACTGGGGCGCGCTCGCCCGCCTCGGCCACACGCTCGTCGTCTACATGGGCGTCGGCAAGGCGGCGGCGATTGCGCAGCGGTTGATCGACCATGGCCGCGATCCGGCGACGCCGGCGGCGGTGATCGAAAACGGCGCCCGGCCCGACGAACTGTCTCTGGTCGGAACGCTCCGCGGCTTGCCCGGCATGATCGCCGACGGCGGCGTCGTCGGCCCAGCCCTGCTCGTCGTCGGCGACGTCGCGGCGTTCGCGCAGCCGACGGCTCGCGCGCGCCTTGGCGCCGAACTCGAAAAGGTCGCGGCGTGAGCGGCGCGAAGGTCGTCACGGCCAATCTCCTGAGCGACGGCCGCGTCGTTTATCTGGGCGCCGACGGCGGCTGGGTGGACGCGCTCGCCAAAGCGGCGCGGCACGACGGCGCCGCGGCGGACGACGCGCTTGAAGCGGCCGCGGCGCGCCGCACGGAAATCGCCGGCGCCTACCTTATCGACGTCGACGAGGCCGGCGCATCGGGCCGCGACGCGCTCCGCGAGGGCGTACGGGCGGCGGGGCCCACGGTGCGCCCGGATCTCGGCAAGCAGGCGGGCCGGCCGTGAGATCGCTTCCCAAGCTGACGATCTACGGCGACCGCGTCAGCGGTAATTGCCACAAGGTCGAGTGGGCCGCGCGGCTTTCAGGGTTCGACTATGACTGGCGCGACGTCGACATCCTCGCCGGCGAGACGCGCAGCCCGGAGTTCCTCGCGCTGAATCCGGCCGGACAAGTCCCCACGATAAGTTTATCCGATGGCGGCGCTTTGTCGCAATCCAATGCGATCATCCTCCATTTGGACGCGCTCGCCGGTGGAAGGCTGAGCCCGGAGGATCCGTTCGAACGCGCGAAAATGCTCGAATGGCTGTTCTGGGAGCAGTACACGCACGAAAAGGCGATCGCCGTGCGCCGCTTCCAGAAGAAGTATCTCGGCAAACCGGACGCAGAGATCGATCCCGCGCTTTTGTCCAACGGAAACAGCGCCTTGGCGCGCATAGAGCTGGCGCTCGACAATCGTCCGTCAGCGGCGGACAGCGCCGGGGCCTGGCTCGTGGGATCGTCGTTCTCGCTAGCCGACCTGGCGCTCCTCGCCTACACGCGCCTCGCGCACGAGGGCGGGTTCGATCTCGCTCACTATCCACACACGCAATCGTGGGTTGCTCGTGGGGAGGCGATTGTGGATACGCCCTCCGCGCTCGAAAAGGCTTCGTAAATGTACCGATACGACCAATTCGACGAGGCGATCGTGCGCGCCCGCGTGGCGGAATTCCGCGGTCAGGTGGATCGCCGGCTGTCGGGCGAGCTCAGCGAAGACGAGTTCAAGCCGCTACGCTTGATGAACGGCCTCTATCTTCAACTGCACGCCTACATGCTGCGCGTCGCCGTGCCGTACGGCGTTCTGTCGTCGACGCAGTTGCGCAAGCTCGCCCACGTTGCGCGAACTTACGACAAGGGCTACGCGCACCTGACGACCCGCCAGAACCTGCAATTCAATTGGCCGTCGCTCGTCGACGCGCCGAAGATTCTCGACGAGCTCGCCGACGTTGGGATGCACGCCATCCAGACGTCGGGCAATTGCATCCGCAACGTCACATCGGACCCCCAGGCCGGCGCGACCGCCGGTGAAATCGAGGATCCGCGCCCGTGGTGCGAGATTATCCGTCAGTGGTCGACGCTTCACCCTGAGTTCTCGTTCCTGCCCCGCAAGTTCAAGATCGCCGTCACCGGCGCGGCGAGCGCCCGCGCGGCGATCGAGATCCACGATGTCGGCTTGCGGCTCGTGCGGAGCGACGGCGAGGTCGGATTTGAGGCGCTCGTCGGCGGCGGGCTGGGCCGCACGCCGCGGCTCGGCCGGATGATCAAAGAGTTTCTGCCGAAGGACCGGTTGCTGTCGTATCTTGAGGCGGTTCTGCGCGTGTACAACGCTGAGGGCCGGCGCGACAACAAGTACAAGGCGCGCATCAAGATCCTCGTGGACGATCTCGGCCCAGAGCGTTTCGCCGAAAAGGTCGAGGCGGCCTGGGCCGAGATGGACGCCGCGAGCGTCGATTTGCCCGACGAAGAGATCGCGCGCATCGAGGACTATTTCGCGCCGCCCGCCTTTGAGCGCCTTGCGCCGTCAAGCGACGTCTTCGAGCGCGCGAAAGAACGCGACGCCGCTTTCGCGCGCTGGGCGCGGATAAATCTCTCCGCCCACAAAATTCCGGGCTACGCCATCGTCAACGTGTCGGCGAAGCCTATCGGCGGCGCGCCGGGCGACGTGACGTCGGATCAAATGGAGGCGCTCGCCGACATCGCCGAACGATACGCGTTCGACGAGGCGCGCGTGACCCACGAACAGAACGTCTGCCTGCCGCACGTCAAGCTCGACGATTTGCCCGCCGTTTACGAAGCGTTGCGGGCCGCCGGGCTCGGCGAGGCGAACATCGGCCAGGCGAGCGACATCATCGCCTGCCCCGGCCTCGACTACTGCACGCTCGCCAACGCCCGCGCCATTCCGATCGCCCAGCGCGTCGCGGCGCGTTATGGCGATCCACAAAGCGCGGACGATATCGGCGATTTGAAGATCAAGATCTCCGGCTGCATCAACGCCTGCGGCCACCACCATGTCGGCCATATCGGCGTCATCGGCGTCGATAAGAAGGGCGAGGAGTTCTACCAGATCCTCCTCGGCGGGACGGCCGGCGGCGAAGACGGCGCGGCGGCCCTCGGCGAGATCACGGGCCGCGCGCTCTCCGCCGACGAGACCGTCGACGCCGTCGACCGCGTCATTCGTTTCTATAAAGATAACCGCGAGCCCGGCGAAAAATTTCTGAACGCTTACCGGCGTCTCGGGCCCGAGCCCTTCAAGGAGGCGATTTATGCTGACGCTTAATCTTTCCGGCGCGGCCCCGCGCATCGAGCGCGCCGCGCCGCGCGACGAGGTCGGCCTCGACGAGGCGAAAGCCGCGGGCGTCGCCCCTGGCGCCGCCCTCGTGCTCGAGAACGACGCTGACGTTTTGGATGCGCCGTTGGATCACGTCGATGCGGTGATTTTGAACTTTCCATCGTTCACGGATGGGAGAGCGTACGGACAAGCCCGCCGGCTGCGGGCGCGGGGGTTTGGCGGTGACATTATCGCGCGCGGATCCGTGTTGCGCGATCAAGCGATCTTTATGTCACGGTGCGGATTTACGGTGCTAGAACTTGGCGGTCAGAACCCGGAAGGCTTCCTGGAGGCGCTGAGCCTCTACCCGGCCTTCTACCAATCGGCGAGCGACGGCTCGTCGGCGCTTTGGGCCAGCCGCCACGCGCGGGGCCGAGACCGAGAGGCTGCTTAACAATGGCTTTCGACAGCACCTACATCCCGTTTTCGACCGAACTGCGCGCGCAAACGTTGAACGCGTCCGTCGCCAACCGCCTAGACGACGCCGAAGCGGTGCTCGATCAGGCGATCCGCGTCGCCTTCCCGGGCCGCATCGCGCTCGTCTCGTCGTTCGGCGCCGAAGCCGCGCCGCTTCTTCATCTCGTCGCGCGTGTCGACCGCACGACGCCGGTCGTCTTCATCGACACCGGAAAGCATTTCGGCCAGACGCTCGACTACCGGCGCTCGCTCGCGAAGGAGCTGGGCCTCGTCAACGTCCGCGACATCACGCCGCAAAAGGACGCTCTCGAGGCGGAGGATCCGAAAGGGGATCTCTGGCGTCGCGACCCCGACGCCTGCTGCGACCTGCGCAAAGTTCGTCCGCTCGACAACGTCCTCGCCGGCTTCGACGCCTGGATCACGGGCCGTAAGCAGTTCCACGGCGGCGACCGCATGGCGCTTCCTGCCTTCGAGGCCTCCGGCGATCAGATCAAAGTGAACCCGCTGGCGCGCTGGTCGCGCGAGCGGGTCGACGCTTACTACAAGGCCCACGGGATACCGCGCCACCCGCTCGTCGCCGACGGCTATCCCTCGATCGGCTGCTGGCCGTGCACGAAGCCGTCCGACAGCAAGGACCCGCGCGCGGGCCGCTGGGCCGGCATGCAAAAGCGCGAATGCGGCATTCACCGCAGCGCGCCCGCAGCGTCCGAGACGGCGGCCCAGCCGACGGCCGCTTAGTCGATCTGAGAGAGGAACGCCGCGATCGCCCTCGCGGCGTCCGGTTCTTCCAGCGTCGGCGCGTGGCCGACGCGCGGAACCACGACTTCCTGAAAGTCCGGGTGCGCGACGCGCATCTCCGCCACGATGTCGGGCGTGATCAAATCGCTGATCGCGCCGCGGACAAGCAGCGTCGGCTTCGCCGACAGCGCGGCCCAGCCGGGCGCGAGGTCCGGCGCCGGGCCGACGGCGCCGAGCGCGGCCGCCACGCCCGGGTCGAAATCGAGCGACCACGACCCGTCTTCGTTGCGTCTATATGTGCGGCGCGCGAAAGCTTCGAAAAACCCACGATCGGCGTCGGGGAAGGCCACCGTCTGTATCCGCGTGGTCGCGGCGACGGCGTCGGCGAACGAAAGACGCGCGTGCGCCGTCGGCGCGTCGCCGTCGCTCGCCGACACGTACGCGGCGATGCGCGCGAGCCCCTCGGGCGCCAGGCGCACGCCCACATCGTTGATGATAGCGGCGGCCGCGCTGTCGGGCCGCGCTTCGGCGATCAGCATGGCGACGATCCCGCCGAGGGACGTGCCGACGAAGACGGCGCGTTCGACGCCGAGGGCGTCCATCGCCGTTAGAACGTCGTCGCGATACGTCGTCGGCGCATAGTTCAGATAGTTCGCGTCCCAGTCCGAACCGCCGCGCCCGCGCATCGACACGGCGAGAAAGTCGCGGCCGTCCGCCGCGACCGCTCCGGCGACGCCGTCGAAATCGGCCGCGTTGCGGGTGAGGCCCGGCAGCCCGATCGCCGGCGTTTTTCCGCCGCCGCGCCAGCGTTTGACCTCCAGGCGCAGGCCGTCGCCGACCGCGACGCGTTCGACGATCGAGCGTTCTTTTTCGGATGCGCCGCTCTCTCCCGCCAAGCTCAAGATCGCCTCCCTGGTTCAATCGATCGCCCACCTTCGGCGACGCCGGCTCCCGCCATCGGCGCGCTCGCCGGCCTCGCGTCAAGTAATCGTTGAGCGCCCCGAGTGAGGCGAATGCGCAACGCCGACGGCGGATCGTCGGACCGTTAAGCCGCCGTTAACCACGCCGGCTCGAAGGGAGGGGCGTTGCGGAGCGACGATCGGCTTAGCGTATCCGTCCAATTCGGCATGAGCCGTTGGCGGATCGTGAGGTCCGGCGGACGTTTCACAGGCGAAAGAGCGATCTCTGTTGCCGATTTGGTACGCTCCCGGCTTCTTATGGTTGCGCGCCACGAGACGGATTGACCGTCCAAATGTGCGAAGGAAATATGTCGCCGAAGTGATGGAAATTTGACTGGCCGGTCCGCTGAAGTCGTGGGCTCGCCTTTACGCGTTAAGTTTCTGGGCATTCGAGTAGTTCTGTGTCGAATCGGAGGGAAAAATGACGAAACACTCAAGGCTAGCGGCGCGTCTGCTTAGCTCTACTGTTCTTGTGGGAGCGCTCAGCGCCGCCGCCACGTCGGCGATGGCGCAGGACGAAGACACGATTATCGTTACGGGTTCGCGGCTGACGAACGCCAATGTCGACTCGCCAAGCCCGGTGACCACGGTCGACGCTGAGCTTTTCGACATCCGCGGCGCGGTTGACGCGATCGATCTCATCAACACGTTGCCGCAGGTCACGCCGAACCAGACGTCGTCCTTCGCCAACGGCGCGAACGGCACTTCGACGGTGGACCTTCGCGGCCTTGGCCCGACGCGGACCCTGGTTCTCGCGAACGGCAAGCGCCTTCCGCCGGGCTCGCCGACCGCTGGCGGCTTCGCGTCGGACATCAACCTGATCGCGCCTCAGCTCATTGAGCGCGTCGAAGTCGTGACCGGCGGCGCCTCGGCCGTTTACGGCTCGGACGCCGTCGCGGGCGTTGTGAACTTCATCCTTCGCCGCGACTTCGAAGGCATCGAGATCGATGGCCTTTTCGGGTTCAACCAGAGCAACAACAACTCGCAGAACTTCCAGGACGCCTTGACGGCGATCGGCGAAGACACCGTCGCGGGCAGCGTCACCGATAACCCGACTTACGACATTTCGGGCATCATCGGCTCGAACCTCGACGGCGGTCGCGGCAACGTCACGGCCTACTTCCGTTACCTGCGCAATGACGGCATTCAGCAAGGCGATCGCGACTTCGCTCGCTGCGCCACGTTCAGCGTCGGCGACGACATCTTCTGCGCGGGCGCGAACCAAGGGCCGTTTCCGAAGACCTTCGTCCTCACGCCGCAATTCGACTACAACGGCGACGCCGTTCCGCTCTTCGATGCGGCTGGCAACCCCGCGGACGGGGCGGTTACGGGCGCGAACGCGTTCTCGTTGAACGGCGACGACACGCTGTCGGTCGGCTTCAACAACGCGTTCAACTTCAACCCGTTCAACCCGATCCGCCGCTCGGTGGAGCGTTTCAACGCCGGTTTCTCGTCGTACTACAACATTACCGACGACGTTGAAGCGTACATGGACTTCGGGTTCACGCAGTCGAACTCGCCGCAGATCATCGCGCCGTCCGCCGCCTTCGGCTCGGCCATCAACCAGGTGAACTGCGACAATCCTCTGCTCACCCCAGACCAGCGGGCGCTCATCTGCGGCAACGCCAGCATCGACGGTCCGTTCCCGCGTGACGTCGATGGCGACGGGTTTGCACAAACGGAGATCCGGCGTCGCTTTGTCGAAGGCGGTCCTCGCACGGACGACCGTACGCTGACGAACTTCCGCATTGTCGGCGGGTTCAAGGGCAAGCTCGCCAACGACTTTGAATGGGATGTGTTCGGTCAATTTGCGAACACGACGCTGTCGCGCCTTCAGACGAACCAGGTGACGGCGACGAACCTCGCTCAGTCGCTCGACATCGTCACCGATCCGGAAACGGGTCTGCCGGTCTGCCGGTCCGCCCTCGACGGCACGGCGCCGGGCTGTGTGCCGTTCACCTCGGCGTTCCAGTTGGGCGTTCCTTCCGATCCTGCTCTGCCGAGCTTCGTGGACACCCCGACCCTGACGCAGGGCTCGACGCAGCAGACGGTGTTTGGCGGGACGATCCAGGGCGATCTCGGTCGCTACGGCATTCAGAGCCCGTTCGCAGACTCGGGCGTCAGCCTGTTGATCGGCGCGGAGTATCGTCGTGACCAGCTGATCACCCAGGCCGACGCCACCAACCAGCAGATCCTGCTGGTCGGCGCGGGCGGCGCGGTTCTGCCGACGAACGGCGCCACCGAGCTTTACGAGTTCTTCTTCGAAACGGCGATCCCGCTCATTTCGGATGCGCCGTTGATCGAAGAACTGGGCATCACCGGCGCTTACCGGTTCTCGGACTACGACTCGTTCGACTTCCAGAACGACGCAGCCGGTGGTCAGTTCACGAACAGCACGTTCGCGGCGGGCGTCTCCTGGACGCCGGTGTCGGACGTGAAGATCCGCGGTCAGTTCCAACGCGCCATCCGCGCGCCGAACGTTCAGGAGCTGTTCCTGCCGCAGAACACCAACCTTGTGACGTTGGACGACCCGTGTGCGGGCTTCTTTGTGGGTGATGAGGCGCCGGACGGTCGGACGGCCGCCGAATGCGCCAACACCGGTCTCGACCCGGCGATCTTCGGCGCGGTTCCGCCGGACTCCGGTCAGCTCAACGTCCTGATCGGCGGCAACACGGAACTGACGCCCGAAGTTGCGGACACGATCACCGACGGCGCCATTCTCCAGCCGCGCTGGATCGAAGGTCTGATCTTCTCGATCGACTACTTCAACATCGACGTGCAGAACATTGTCGGCGCCATCCCGGCGGCCTTCACGCTTGACGCGTGCCTGGACACTGGCGATCCGACGTTCTGTAGCCTGATCCAACGCGGGCCCGACGGCACGCTGACGACGGATGAAGGCGCCGGCTCCTTCATCGTGACGACGAGCCAGAACATCGCGTCGCAAGCGACGGCGGGCGTCGACTTCCAGATCGCCTACTCCTATGACTTCGGCCAGTGGGGCTCGGTGAACTGGAACTACAACTCGACCTGGCTGCGCCGCCTCGAAACGCGCACGATCCCGGGCACGGGCTCGTTCAACTGCGCCGGCCGGTTCAGCTCGGGTTGTAGCGGCAACCAGACGTCGGCGTTCTTCGACTATCGTCACAACCTGTCCACGACGTGGACGACGCCGTGGGACGTTCGGCTCAGCGCGTTGTGGCGCTATCTCGGCAGCACGGACCAGATCACTTCTATCAATAGTGAAACCGGTGCGGTCGCGACGTTGCAGGACGGCATTGCGGCGACGCTCGACGCTCAAAACTATCTTGACGTCGCCATGTTCTGGGACGCCACGGAGAACGTTGAGCTGCGGTTTGGCGTCAACAACATCCTGGACAACGATCCGCCGATCGTTCCGACGTTTAACGGCATCGCCGGCAACATCGAAGCGAACACGTTCGCAGGCACCTTCGACGCCGCGGGCCGCTTCATCTTCGCGGGGGTCAACATCCGCTTCTAACGGATTGGTCGGGCCGACTTAGGCCCAACCAAGCTTCAGCGCCCGGTCGCAAGGCCGGGCGCTTTTTTTATCTCCGGCGGGCCGTAAGGCCTCGCCGATCGTGTTAGCGTCGCGACGTCGCTCAATGGGAGACTAGAGATCGATGACAATCGGTTTGGCGGCGCGGCGCCTAATCGCAGCGTTTTGGTTTTGTCTCGCGCTCGCGAGCGGCGCTCATGGACAAGGAGCGAGCGAGGCGGACGCATCGGTGTTGGAGAAAATCGCGGAGTGCCGCGGCGTTGCGAAGTCGCGGGCGCGTTTGCGCTGTTACGACGCCGCCGCGGCGGCGTTGGAGACCGAACCGGCCGCCGCGCCCGTCGTCAGCTCTGGGGTCGAACCGGCCGAAGCCGCCGAACCGCCAGGACCGAAGCCGCCCGCGCCCCAGCCGATCGCGCCCGCCGAGGCGGCGCCTCGCGCGGCGGAAACCGATATTGATCCGGCTACGGATGTGGCGAGAGTTGAGGTCGACGCCGAAGCGGAAGAGCCGAGAGCGACGGCCGAAGACGCCGCGCCGCGGACGGCGGCCGCTGATCAGTCGGACGACGACGAAGTCGATCCCGACGCCAGTTTCGGCGCTGAGAATCTCGCCAAACGCGATGACGAACGGCGACGGGAGCTGCGCGCGATCGTGGAAACCATGCGCCGCAATCAGCGCGGCAAGTACATCGTGGAACTCGAGAACGGCCAGGTCTGGCGTCAGATCCAGGGCGACACGAACGAATTGTACGTGCCGGGCGGCGCGAGGGCCGCCGAGGCGGGCGGTTTCGAAATCATCATCAAAAAGCGCTCGTTGAGCGCCTATGCGCTCCGCCTGACGACGTCAAAGCGGTCGATCCTGGTCGAGCGGATAAAGTAGCCGCGAGGCCGAGCGCGGCGGTCGTTCCCATCCGCCGCGCGTCGTTTTCATCGATCGGGCGCGCATCGCATCGTCAGGAAAGCGCAGCCTCGCCGTCGAGAACCGCGGCGGCCGCGTGGACCACGGCGCCGATCCGAAGCGCGGCCTGGATTTGCTCCGTCGTCAGGCCGCCCTTGCGCACGACCTTCTCGTGCGAGTCGAGGCACATGCCGCAGCCGTTGACCGCCGAGACGGCGAGCGACCAAAGCTCGAAATCGACCTTCTCGACGCCCGGATTGCCGATGACGTTCATCCGCAGTTTCGCCGGCAGCCTGGCGTACTCCTCGCTCTCCATGAGGTGCGTCGCGCGGTAGTACACATTGTTCATCGCCATGATCGCCGCGGCGGCCTTCGCCGCCTCGCGCGCCTCGGCGGAGAGTTTTTCTGACGCGTCGGCGTCCACCGCCTTGATGACGTCGGCGTTGCGCGCGGCGAGGGCGGAGGCGAGGAACGCGCCCCACTTCTGCTGGTCGCTCAACGTCTCCTCGCCCGCGAGCGAGCCGAGATTGAGCCGGATGTCCTTGGCGTAGTCGGGAATGCGCTCCCGAAGCGCGTCAATGCTCATCGTTGATCTCCGTTCGGAATAAATGCGCCGGGGCCGGCTGGCCCCGGCGGAAAGGCGTTTCGCGTAGCTTACAGCGTTTCGCCGCCCAGCGGCCGGTTGCACGGGCAAAGTTCGTCCGTCTGCAAACCGTCAAGCACGCGCAGCGTGTCCTGCGGATTGCGGCCGACGTTCAGATTGTTGACGTAAACGTGCTGGATGACGTTGTGCGGATCGACGACGTACGTCGCGCGGAACGCCACGCCCTCCGGCGAGCGTACGCCAAGGCCGTCGATCAGGGCGCCCGTGGTGTCGGCGAACTGCCAGGCCGGGTGCTTGTCGAGATCCGGATGGTCGCGCCGCCAGGCGAGCTTGACGAACTCGTTGTCCGAACTGCCGCCGAGGACGATCGCGTCGCGGTCGGCGAACTCTTTCGCGAGCCGTCCGAATTCGGCGATCTCGGTCGGGCAAACGAACGTGAAGTCCTTCGGATAGAAGTAGATGACCTTCCATTTGCCCGAAAAGCTGTCCTGCGTGATCTCCTCGAAGGCCGACTCGCCTCCTTCTTCGTGCTGGTTGAAGCCGGGCTTCACGCCCATGACGGTGAAATCGGGAAGTTTGTCGCCTACGCCGAGCATATTGATCTCCTGAGATTGAATTTCGTCGTTTCGGCGACGATCGCCGCCGACGGCTCTGTCTTACGGTTGCGCTTGAATTAATCAAATGGATAATAACGGCGAGTAGCATCGATAAATTCGATAGGCGGCGCCATGATCCCACTCCCGACCTTGCGGCAACTGCAGTTTTTCAGCGCCCTCGTGCAGCGCAAATCGTTCTCCAAGGCCGCCGAGGACTGCCACGTGTCGCAGTCCACCTTGTCGTCGGCGATCAAGGAGCTCGAGGCGCTGCTCGACGCCCAGCTCGTCGATCGCTCGACGCGGAGCTTTTCGCTGACCCCGGCGGGGGACGACGTCGCGCGCCGCGCCTCGGCGATCCTGGCGATGGCGGAGGATCTGGCGAAAGCCGCGGCCAACCGCCGCCCGCTTGAAGGGCCGTTCCATCTCGGCGTCATCCCGACGATCGCGCCGTTCGTTCTGCCGAAATGCGCCCCGGCTTTGCGCGCCGCCTATCCGCGGCTCGAACTGTATCTGCGCGAGGATCTGACGGCGACGCTGGCGGACCGGCTCGCCTCGGGCCAGCTCGACGCTGCGATCCTCGCGTTCCCCTATGACCTCCCGGGCATGGAGAAGGTCGAGATCGGCGACGACCCGTTCTATTTCGCGGCGAGCCCGGGGCATCCGCTTCTCAAGGGCGGCGAGGCGCCCATGGAGGAGATGCGCCGCGCCGATCTTTTGCTGCTGGAGGATGGGCATTGCCTTCGCGAGCACGCGATGGAGGCGTGCAAACTGCGTGACCCGGGTCGGTCGGCGTACGGCGCGACGAGCCTCTTCACCCTGACCCAGATGGTGCAGGCCGGGCTCGGCGCGACGCTGTTGCCGAAGATCGCGGTCGACGCCGGTCTCGCCGACGCCGCGGGGCTCGGCGTCGCGCCCGTGGCGCGCCCTGCGCCCGCGCGACGCATCGGCGTCGCCTGGCGCACGGGCTCCGGCCGGCAGGACGAGGCGACGCGCATCGCCGCGCTTCTGGCGGAGCTTTTCCAAGACACGCTGACGAACGTCGACCAGGCGCTAATCGCGCAGGCGACGGCCTATCGCAGCGCAGGATAATCGCGCGGGGCCGCCGCCTAGCAGCCGGACATCGCGAAATCGCCCCGATTGAAAGGTCAATTCCGCGTCGCCGCCTCAATTCGGCGGCGGACCCGCCCCAATTCGCTCGCACCCTTCGAAGCGTCGATAACGCCTCTGGGGAGAGAGCAAAATGACCGGCTTCGAAATCATCGCCTTCGTGTTGATCGCCTTCGCATCGACCGTGACGTCGCTCGGCGTGTCGAGCTTCTTTGTCGTTCGCCGTTAAAGCGGCTGCTGCGGCTTCAGGGCCGCAGCGGCGCGTGCTTGATCGGCGCGATTTGTCCGCTATCGGACAATAGGACGGCGATCGGGCGCGTCGGTTCGAACTGGGTGAGGACGATCATCACCGTCACGGTGATCGGCACCGCCAGCAACGCGCCGGCGAAGCCCCAGATCGCGCCCCACACCGCAAGCGACAACAGAATAACGAGCGGGCTCAAGTTCAGGCTGCGGCCGATAAGGCGGGGCTCGATGCCGGAGCTCATGGTCTGCTCGGCCGCGACGAGAAGGCCGAGCGCCAGCGCCGCGGTGCGCACGCCGCCGCCCTCCGGCTGCACCAGCGCCAACAGCACCGGCAGGGTGATCGCGCTGATCGCCCCGACGATCGGGATGTAGTTCAGGACGAAGATCAGCAACGCCCAGAACCCCGCGAAATCGACGCCGACGAAGCTGAGGATCGCGAAGCTGATCAGCGCCGTGATGAGGTTGGTCACCGTCTTGACGGTGATGTACTGACGCACCATCGCCGCGATCTCGCCGATGGTTTCGTTCACCGCGTCGCGCTGGCGCTCGCTTGCGAAAAGGAAATCCACCTTTTGCAACAGCCGTCCGCGCTCGAGCAGCATGAAGACCGTGTAGAGAAAGATGGTGACCGAGTTGGACGTCAGCGCCCGCGCGGTGTCGGCGACGCCGCTGACGACCGGGCTGACCGCGCTCAGCGCGTCCGCGCGCAGTTCCTCGAGGCCGCCGATAAAGTCCTCCGGCACGATCTCAAGCGCGCCGACGCGTCGAACGGCGTCCGCCGATATCGTCCGCAAGCGCTCTTCGTAGCGCGGCCAGTTGGTCACGAACTCTTCGACGTTGCGGGCGACGATCTCGATAAAGAGGATCGTGCACGACACGATGGCGGCGAAGGCGAGGACGTAGCACAGCCAGTGTGGCAGGCGCTTGCCGACGATCGGCGCGGTGCGGATCCCCTGTTTCACCGTGAAGATGAGGAAGCTTGCGAACGCGGCGACGACGAACGGGATCAGAACGCCGCGTCCGAAGTAAGCGGCGGACGCGATCAGCGTCGCGAGGCCGACGCCGTAGAACGCCTGGGCGACGCTGTCGGGCCCGATCGATGCGCCCGACGCCGCTCCGGCCCCATCCTCCGGCGGCCCGTCGTCCGCCGTGGAAGCGTCGCCGTCGGCTGCGATCGGGGGCGTTTTGGTCGACATCGCAGGGCTCCGAGGCTCGGCTCTGGCGGCGGGGCGCGGCCGCGGCGTTTTCAAATTCGAACCGAAACCGCCTACAACGCAACGGCGCATGGCGACAATTGTCGGCGGAAGCAATAGGCGGCGTTCTTCGTGAAGGGCTTCGAAATCACCCCCGAGCAGTGCGCCGCGATCGTCGGCGCGCTCGTCGCCGACGAACTCGGCTGGCGGTTTGGCCGACACATGGACTACCTCACCGTTGGGTCGCTCGCGCCGGCGACGCAGTTCGCCGCGGGCGGACTGCGCCTCGATGCGGAGGAGCGGGCCGCATGCGCGCGCCGGGCGACGTCGTTCTTCGGACAGCCGACGGAGATTTTGGCGCCAGGCGGCGACGCAAGCGCCTTGACCGACGTCGCCGCCTGGGCGGAGGCGCTTCACGCCGCGACGCGCCGGCGCCTTGTCGAGTTCGCGTTCACGCCGGCCGGACGCGACAGCGCTCGCGCGGCGTGCCGACATGCGGCCGACGAGATCTTCGGCGAGGCGGCGCAGGCGTCAAAGCTCCTCTACGGGCGTCGGCGCCTCATCTCCCTCGTCGCGCCGCACAGCCTGATGGGCTTTGTGCTGACGATCCTCGCGCCGAACCTGCAGCGCATTCCGATGCTGGACGCTCGCGGCGTCGCGCCGGACGATCTGAACGCGGAGCTCGCCTTCGGCGACGCCGTCGTCGCGACGCCGTCGCTGTGGCTATATCTGCTGCGCCAGGGCGTCGCTGCGCCGGACAACGCCATGGGCCTCTTCTTCGGCGAAGCGATGGAGCCGGAGCTGACGATCGAATTGCGCAAGGCCGGCTTCGTCGCCCAGCGCGAACTCTACGGATCGACCGAGACGGGATTGATCGGCTGGCGCGACACCGTTGGCGCGCCGTTCATGCTGTTCGACCATTTGGCGCGCGACGGCGACGCCCTGTCGCGGCGCCTGCCGGCCGGCGCGGCGGAGGCCGTCGCGCCGATGGACGTCCTTGAGTGGGAAGGCGAGCGACAGTTCCGCCTCGCCGGGCGTCGCGACGGCGCGGTTCAGGTCGGCGCCGTCAACGTGTTCCCTTTACGGATCGCCGACGCCATCGGCGGCCATCGTCACGTCGCGGGTTGTCGCATCCGGGGCGGCCGCCACGAGGGCGGCTTCAACCGATTGATCGCCCACATCGTACTGGCCGACGCCCGAACGCCGAGCGAAACGGTGGCGCGCAGCATCGACAGCTGGTGCCGCGCCCATCTGGGACCGCACGAGCGGCCGCGTATCTATCATTTTGAAGACGGCCTCGACGCGCTAGAGGCGTTGGACTAGCGACCAGGCGTTCAGCTTGGATCTGGCGACCCGCCGAACCGGTCGATCAGTTGTTGTTCCGGTTCTGGCCGACCGTGTTCGTCGCCTGAAGGAATTTTTGTTCGATCTGGTTCGCCGTCTGCGAAAACCCTTCCTGACCGTCGCCGACCGTGATCGTCTGCTCACAAATCGAGAGACAGTTGTAGGTCGTACGGATCGGGCCTTGTTGAAGCGTCAGCATGTTGTCGCCGAGGGCGCGCACGCGGACGATGAGGTTCTCGAGCTTCTCGCCTTCCTGATCGTAGATGAAGAGGTTCGTGACGCCTGGCCCCTTGCCGAAGAGAAGAAGGCTACGGTCGTTGCGCACCTCGACGTCGGCGATGCCGGGATTGCCGACGACGATCTGACCCGCCGCCTTCGGCAGCGTGTAGGGCTCGACGTAATCCATCGTCAGCCAGATTTCGCCGGCTTCGGCGGCGGTCGGCGCGGCGACGGCGGCGAGCGCGGCGGCGCTGGCGGCGATGGAGGCGCGGAAAGCGTTCGTCATCGAATGATCCTCTGTCAGTCGCCGATCAGCTCTACTTCGCATCGGTCAACGCGCCGTTAAGACCCGCCATGCGCCGGCGCGGCGCGATAGCGACAATTGTTCCTTTTACGCACCTTTAAGCGGGGGGGTCGAATTTCGCGATGATGCAATCGGCAAGGCGAGGGACGGGATGACGAGCGCGCGACGTAATGAAGCGGAAGCCGCGGCGCCGAGGGCCCTCACGAACGACGACGCCCGCGCCGCGATCGCGGCGGCGGCCGTCTTCGCCGAACTCGACGACGCGATGATCGATCGCCTCGCGGGGATCGCTGAACCGCGCGCCTACGCCGACGGGGCCACCATCGCCGCCATCGGCCAATACGACGGGACGGAGTTTTTCGTCGTCGCTCGAGGTTTCCTGCGCGTCGCGCGGATCGATTCTGCAAGCGGCGCAATGACGATGGAGGCCTGCGGACCCGGCCAGTGTTTCGGTCTTGCGGCCGCTGCGGCCGGCGCCGAGGCCCCTTGGGGAGAGGACTACACGCTCACCGCGGAGGGCGAGACCGCATTCGCCGCGGTCGACAGCGCCGGGTTCCGCGCCGCGCTTGACGAAGCGCCGAGCCTCGCGCGCCGGATTCTCAACCATTTCGCGGCGCGCATCGCCCAAAACGATTTGCGCGCGGCGCCGGCCGAAGACGCCGCGCCTGAGCGGCGCGTCTTCGCCGAGCTGCTCTCGCTCGTCGCTTTCGAGGCGGGCGCCTGGCGCATCGACCGCCTGCCGAAGCACCGTGAAATCGCCGAGACCGTCGGCGTCGAAGAGGCGATTGCCGCCGCCGCGATCGCCCGCGCGATCCAGTACGGCGTCGCGCGCCGGGAGTATCCGGGCCTTATTGTTGACGACATCGAGCGACTGAAGGTGCTGGCCGCGTAGTTAATTCGCATTTACCATAGTAAAGTAAAAATTGAGATAAAAACTTTATTTCCAGAGATTTATGTTTTTTTAATGGCGCCGTCCTAGTTTCGCTTCAGCTGGAGGGCGCGGGCTCGACCAGCGGTGCAACAGGAAGCGGTAACTCAGGAGTCGACCCATGAACGCTTTGATCAACAAGTTCGTCCGTGACGAAGAAGGCGCGACGGCCATCGAATACGGTCTCATCGCCGCCCTCATCGGCGTCGCCATCATCGCGACGGTTACGGCGCTCGGCAACGAAATCAACTCGACGTTCTCGCAAGTCGAGTCGGCCCTCAAAAAGGCCTAACGACAAGATACGATCGAGGTCAAAAACCTCGAACGGACGTGGAAAAGGGAAGGCCGTGCGCCTTCCCTTTTTCTTTTGCGCGCCGTTCTGCGAGCGCGAACGCAAACGTGAGCCTCATCGCCGCGGCCGATCGCGGGCGGCGGCCGGCCCGGCTAACGGTCCATTAAAGCGCCGGCCCTAGCGTCCGCCCGACGGCGCAGGACTGGAGACGAACGCCTTGCTAAGCCCGATGTTTCTTTCGGTTTTCCCGGCCTGCCGCTTGATCGCGGCGGCGACGGACATCCGTGAATTCAAGATACCGAACGTCGTGTGCGCCGCCTTGGCGCTCGGATACCCCATGGCCGCATTCGCCGTCGGCGCGCCGGTTCCGGTGATCGTCGAGGGCCTCGTCGTCGGCGTCGCCGCGCTCGCCGTCGGCTTCTGTCTCTTCGCCGGCCGCGTTTTCGGGGCCGGCGACGCGAAACTGATCGCCGCCGCCGCGCCATGGATCGGCCTTCAGGCGATGTACGACTTCGTCGCCGGCACCGTGCTTTCGGGCGGCGCCCTGGCGATCGTTCTCATGTGTTTCCGCGCCGCGCCGGCGTTGCCCGCTTACGCGCGCGCGCCATGGTTGATGCGCATGCACCAAAATCGATTGCAGTTGCCCTATGGCGTCGCAATCTCGGTAGGCGGACTTTTCGCTTTCTCAGGATCGCCTTTGTTTCGGCTCGCCTATAGCGGTTAAGGCGACCGGTTAACGGCTTCTTGAGGAGTTTTTTCCATCCTTGGGACGGGCGTCCGCGCTCGTCTAAGGCCATTCAACGCAAGGCGAAGCGAAATGAACGTACGGCAAATTGCAGTGTTGGGTATCGCCGCTATCGCGGGGCTTGGCGCGTTCCTGTTGATGATGTCCGGCGGCCAGCAGGCTGTCCCCGTCGTCGTTCAGGAGGCGGAAAAACCCGGCGTGCGGATTCTCGTCGCCGACGCTGATTTGAGTCGCGGCGATCGCTTGACGGCCGAAGCGCTGAAGTGGGTCGAGTGGCCGGAGGACGTCGCGTCCTTATCGCCGCAGCTCATCCGTGAGGGAACGGTCGAGCTCGCTGACCTCGAACGCGCGGTCGTGCGCTCCAGCTTCGTCGTCGGCGAGCCGGTGATCGAGGCGAAGATCCTGCGCGCGGGCGACCGCAGCGTCATGGCCGCCGTTCTCGAAGCCGGCAAGCGCGCCGTGACGGTTCGCGTGACTGCGGAATCGGCGTCGGGCGGTTTCGTCCTGCCGGGAGACCGCGTCGACGTTTACTACACCGAACCCGACTCGCTCACCGGCGAGATCACGTTCCAGAAACTGTTCGAGAGCGTCAAGGTTCTCGCCATCGACAATTTCTTCGACAATCAGTCGGACACTCCGCACATCGCCGGCCAGGCGGCGACGCTCGAACTGGGCCCCGGCGACGCGGAGTTCTTCACGACGGCGCGCGCCTCGCGCGGCGAGCTTACGCTCGCCTTGCGCAGCGCCTTCGACGGCGAAAAAGAAGCCGAAAGCGTGCAACAGCGGCGGGCCGTCCAAGTGGTCCGCTACGGACGATCGTAACGCCGGAGAAGCCGGCGATCGTGGGGATAAAGATGAAGAGGCTTGATAAGATGCGCGCTCGGACATTCCGGAATGCCGCCGCGATTCTCGTCGCCGCGGCCGCGTCGGCGCTCGCATCGCCCGTCGCCGCCCAACCTGCGGCGAGCGGTGACTTCGGCGGCGAAAGCGCGGTCTCGCGCAGCATCGTCCTCCCCGTGGGCAAGGCGGCGGTCGTTCAGTTGCCGAAGCCGGCGGCCGACGTGCTCGTCGCCTCGCCCGACATCGTCGACGCCGTTGTCCGATCGCCGCGCCGGGTGTTCCTGCTCGGTCAGGAGGTCGGCCAGACGAACGCCTTCTTTTTCGACGCCGCCGACCGGCAGATCCTCAATCTCGAGATCCGCGTCGAACAGGACGTCGACGCCCTCAACGATCTTTTCGCGCGGCTGATGCCGGCCGCGCGGATTACCGCCGAGGCGGTGAACGACAACATCATCCTGCGCGGCACGGTGCGCTCCAGCGTCGAGGCGGCCAACGCGAAGGACATCGCGGAGCGCTTCGTCGGCGAGGAGGACAGCGTCGTCCCGATGCTGACGGTGCAGCAGCGCGAACAGGTTATGCTGAAAGTGCGCGTCGTCGAGATGCAGCGCTCGATCGTGAAGCAGCTCGGTGTCGACCTCGGCGGCGCGGCGGCGATCTTCAGCGGCGTCGGGCTTCAGGAAGCCGCGATCAGCGCCGCCTCGAACGTCATCGGGGCCGGCGCGGACGGCGCGGGCCTCGACCTTTCGGCCTCCCGCTTCTTCAACCCGGCGGGCACGACCAACGTCAACGGCACGCTTCAGGCGCTTGAGACCGTCGGCATCGTGAAGACCCTCGCCGAACCGACGCTGACGGCGGTCTCCGGCGAATCGGCGAACTTCCTCGCCGGCGGCGAGTTTCCGATCCCTATCGGCCAGAACGAAGACGTCATCACTATCGAGTTCCGCGAATTCGGCGTTGGGCTCGGCTTTACGCCGCTCGTCCTGACCAAGGGTCGGATCAATCTTAAAGTCGAGACGGAAGTCAGCGAGATCTCCAACGCCAACACGTTTACGCTCGGCGGGCAGACGATCACGCTGCCGGGCGGGGTCGACGCCGACGGCAACGCCTTGCCTGCGCAGGTCATCAGCGCCGGCGGCCTCACGATCCCGTCGTTCACGGTGCGTCGCGCGAAAACGACGGTGGAATTGCCGTCCGGCGGCAGCCTTATGATGGCGGGCCTCCTTCAGGAAAACCTCAATCAGAGCGTCAACGGCCTGCCGGGCCTGAAAGACTTGCCCGTGCTCGGACAATTGTTCCGCAGCCGCGACTACGCCAACAGCGAGACGGAGCTCGTCATCGTCGTGACGCCCTATCTCGTCGACCATGCGCACGAAAGCGAATTGTCGGGCCCGGACGACGGCTTCGTCTTCGCGAGCGACGCCCAGCACCTGCTCCTGGGCCGGATCGAATCCCAATACGGCCTCGCCGGCGCCGGCGTCGAAGAAAAGACGCTTCAGGGCCCGCTCGGCTTCATTCTGGATTGAGGTGGCGAACATGATCCGTATCAAGTCAAAAGTTCTGGCCGCCGCGTTGCTGGCGATGTCCGCGGCCGGGTGTTCGCTGAAGTCGAACGGCGCCGACGTCGCCATCGACCCGCGCGATCACCATCCGATCGCCGTCGACGCGCAGGTCGTTACGCTGACGCTGAAGGCCGAGAGCCCGGATGCGGGACTTACCGATCTTGACCGCGCGCGCATTCGCGGCTTCGCCGTGTCCTATATCAATAACGGTCACGGACCGGTCACGGTGACCTCGTCAACCGGCGCGGCCGGGCGCAACGTCGCCGCCGAGGCGCGCGAGGCGCTGAACCGGTCGGGCCTCGCCTATGAAAGCATCGCCAGCGCAAACTACGCGGCGAGCGACGCCGTCAACGGCGACGTTATCCTGTCGTTCTCCCGTTACGTCGCCACATCGTCGGCGTGCGGCGTTTGGGAAGGACTTGACGAGCGGCGCTCGCGAAACCTGCAGTCGCCGAACTTCGGCTGTTTCGCGCAGAAGAACCTCGCCGCGATGATCGGCGATCCGCGCGATCTTCTGACGCCGGCCGATTCGACGCCGCCGGACGCGCCGTTCCGCATTCGCGGGGTCGAGTCGTTCCGCGAGGGCGAAATCACGTCGTCGGATACCGACGACGAAATCAACGTGGACGTTTCCGAATAACGCTGCGCCGGGCGGGGCCGGCGCAGTCTTGAGGAGAATGATATGAGCAAGGCGGTGCAAAAAGCCGCGGACCTCGTCGACGACGAGATCGGGGCGGCGGACGGCGCGGCGAGTCTCGGCATGGACGGGGGGCCGATGGTCTCGAGCGTCACTTACGACGACGAGAACCTTGAGGACTTCGAAGACGACGAGGTCGACGGCGAGGGATGGCTTGACGAAGAGCTGTCCGACGAAGAACTGGCCGCGCTCGGCGAAGAGGACTTCGCAGACGACGAATTCGTCGACGACGATCTCGACTATGCCGATGCGGACGATTTTTCCGCTCCATCGTCTGAAGACGGTTTCGACGACGCCGAGCTTACCGGTTTCGACGACGCCGCCGAGGCGCGCGAACGGCCGGCGAACGACGCCGGCGCGCTCGTCGCGGCGGGCGCGCTCGTCACGGCCGGTCAGACGCCGCCGGGCAGCGTCGGCGGCTTCGACGACGGCGAGATGGAGGATCTCGGCGACGGTAAGGACGACTACCGGCCCGTTCCACGGATATCCGTGCACGCCTTTTGCGAGACCGTGGAGACGACGGCGCTCCTGGAGAGCGCGGCCGTCGACCGGCGGCTCTCCAAAGCGCACTTGACGATGCATATGGGCGGCATCGCCAAGGCGATCGACCATTTCCAAACGACGCCGACGCCGAACCTCGTCATCCTGGAGACGATCGACGGCGGCGCGCGCCTCCTCGGGCAGCTCGGCGAACTGGCGCAAGTCTGCGATCCGTCGACGAAGGTCGTGATCATCGGCCGCGTCAACGACGTCGCGCTCTATCGCGAGCTGATGCGCCAGGGCATCAGCGAATACATCATCCGTCCACGGAACCCCCTTCAGCTCATTCGTTCGATCTCGGCGCTCTATGTCGACCCGTCGGCGCCGCCGATCGGCAAGACGCTCGCTTTTGTCGGCGCGCGCGGCGGCGCCGGCTCCTCGACGATCGCCCACAACGTCGCCTGGTGCGCGGCGGAGGAGTATCTGAGCGACACGGTCATCGTCGATCTCGACTTGCCATTCGGCACGGCGAGCCTCGACTTCGAGCAGGATCCGACGTCGGGCCTCGTCGAAGCCCTGTCTGCGCCCGAGCGTCTCGACGACGTGCTTCTCGACCGCCTGTTGCAGAAGCACACGGACCGTCTCAGCCTTTTCACCGCGCCGAACCTTCTCGACCGCGACTACGACCTCGATGAGCAGGCGTTCGAGACCGTCATCGACGTCGTGCGCGGTTCGGCGCCGACGATCGTCATCGACGTGCCTCACCTGTGGACGAACTGGGCGAAACGACTTCTGCAGACCGCGGACGAAATCGTCATCACCGCGACGCCGGACCTCGCCGGCTTCCGCAACACGAAGAACCTTGTCGACGTGATCTCGGGGGCGCGCCCCAACGACGCGCCGCCGCACCTCGTCATCAATCAGTTCGACCCGAAAATGTCGTCGGTCCAGCCGGAGCAATATGTCGAGCACGTCGGCCTCGAGCCGGTCGCGACGTTCGGCTGGGAGCCGCAGCTTTTCCACACGGCAGCGACGAACGCGGCCCCGATCGTCGAAGTGGGACCGAAGACGAAAACCGCTCAAAGCATTCGCCAACTGGCGCAGACCATTCTTGGGCGGCGCGACGAAATTGACGTCAAGAGCAAGTTCAACCTCAAAGACTTGTTCAAGCTGAAGTAGAGCCAGGCTGATGTTCGGACGAAGAACGGCCGACGCCGGCGGCGCGCAACCGGCGGGCAAGCCCGCGCAGGAGCCTGCGCGCGACGCGCGCGCGCAGCCGAAACCGACGCCACGCGCGGCGCCCAAGGCCGGTTCGAAGCCCGCACCGAAGCCGAGCCCGCGCGCCGCGAAGCCGAAACCGGCGGCGAGCGCGCCGCCGCGCATCTCCCAGCCGCCCGCCGGCGGCCAGCAGCCCGTCGAGATCGGTGGGCGGACGGACGAGTACTTCCAGACCAAGTCGACGATCTTCAATGCGCTGATCGACACGATCGACCTGTCGCAGCTCGCCCAGCTCGATTCCGAAGCGGCCGCTGAAGAGATCCGCGACATCGTCAACGAGATCATCTCGATCAAGAACGTTCAGATGTCGATCTCCGAGCAGGAATCCCTGCTCCAGGACATCTGCAACGACGTTCTCGGCTACGGCCCCCTGGAGCCGCTGCTCGCCCGCGACGACATCGCCGACATCATGGTCAACGGCGCCAATCGCGTCTTTATCGAGGTCGGCGGCAAGATCCAGCTTACGAATGTGCGTTTCCGCGACAACGCGCAGCTCATGAACATCTGCCAACGGATCGTGAGCCAGGTCGGCCGCCGGGTCGACGAGGCGAGCCCGATTTGCGACGCGCGCCTCCAGGACGGCTCGCGTGTCAACGTCATCGCGCCGCCGCTCGCGATCGACGGCGCTGCGCTCACCATCCGGAAGTTCAAAAAAGACAAGTTGACCATGGACAACCTGGTCAACTTCGGCTCGATCTCGCCGGAAGGCGCGAAGGTGCTGGAGATCGTCGGCGCGTCCCGCATCAACACGGTCATCTCCGGCGGCACCGGCTCCGGCAAGACGACGCTCCTCAACTGTATGACCGGCTTCATCGAGCACGATGAGCGCGTCATCACCTGCGAGGACGCCGCGGAGCTTCAGCTTCAACAGCCCCACGTCGTCCGTCTGGAGACGCGCCCGCCGAACCTCGAAGGCCAGGGCGAGGTCACGATGCGAGACCTCGTCAAGAACTGTCTGCGGATGCGCCCTGAGCGGATCATCGTCGGCGAGGTTCGCGGACCTGAGGCCTTCGACCTTCTGCAGGCGATGAACACGGGCCACGACGGCTCCATGGGCACGCTCCACGCCAACAGCCCGCGCGAGGCGCTGCAGCGGATCGAATCCATGATCACCATGGGCGGCTACAACCTGCCCGCCAAAACGATCCGGGAAATGATCGTCGGGTCGATCGACGTCATCATCCAGGCGGCGCGCCTGCGCGACGGTTCGCGCCGCATCACCCACGTAACGGAAGTTCTTGGGACTGAGGGCGAGACGATCATCACCCAGGATCTCTTCATCTATGACATGATGGGCGAAGACGAAAACGGCAAGATCGTCGGCAAGCACAAATCGACGGGCATTGCGCGGCCGGCCTTCTACGATCGGGCGAAGTATTATGGGCGCGACCAGGAGCTCGCCGAAGCCCTCGACGCCGCCGCGGAGTAAGCCATGGATCCCCAGATCCTCATCGCCGTCGGTCTCGTCGTCACCTGCGTCGGCGCGCTGGGCCTCGCGTTCTCGGGCTCGAACCCGTCCCAGAAGACGAACAAACGCATCGCCCGATTCGAGACGCGCGACCCCATTCGTCGCGCGACCGGCGGCGGCGGGCAGCGCGACGGCTCGCAAAAGGACCGGCGCAAGAAGCTCACCGAGACTCTGGCGAAGCTCGAAGAAGAAACAAAGGCGGCGAAGAAGAAAACGCGCGTCTCGCTCGCTCAGTCGATCGAGCAGGCGGGGCTCAGTTTTTCAGTCACCCAGTTTTGGATCGGCTCGGCCGTCACCGCCGTCGTTTTCGGCCTGATTGGGTTCGTCTCGGGCCAGACGCCGCTCGTGACGGGCGGACTTGTTTTCGTCGGCGGGCTCGGCCTGCCGCGCTGGTTCGTCGGAATGGCGAAAGCCCGTCGGCAGAAGAAGTTCACGAACGAGTTTTCGAACGCGATCGACGTCATCGTGCGCGGCGTCAAGTCGGGCCTTCCGGTGAACGAATGCCTCAAGATCATCGCCAAGGAGGCGCCCGCGCCCGTGAACGAAGAGTTCTATCAGGTAACGGAGGGCTTGCGGATCGGGCTTTCGCTCGAACAGACGCTCGACCGGTTCTTCGACAGAATGCCGCTGCAGGAAGTGCGCTTCTTCGGCATCGTTCTTTTGATCCAGTCGAAAACAGGCGGGAACCTCGGCGAGGCGCTCGGCAACCTCGCCGGCGTGTTGCGCGGCCGCAAGCTGATGGAGGGCAAGATCAAGGCGCTGTCGTCGGAAGCGAAAGCCTCAGCGATGATCATCGGCGCCCTGCCGTTTCTCGTCGGCGGCGCGGTGCACATGGCCTCGCCGGACTATCTCGCGCCCCTCTATCAGACGCAAACGGGCCAGATGGTGCTGATCTGTTCGGGCGTGTGGATGCTGATCGGCATCTTCGTCATGCGACAGATGACGCAGATCAAGGTTTAGGGGGCGCGCCGTGGTCGAACTATTAACCGACCGTCAGTTTCAGATTTCGTTCCTCGTCGCCTTGGCGGCGATCGGCACGGTGTATTCGCTAGTCTCGCCGTTCCTCGTTCGGGACCGGCTGACCGAGCGTATGCGGAGCGTTTCTGACTACAAAGAGAAATTGCGCCAGAAGCAGCGCGAAAGCTTCGCAAAACGTTCGGGCGGCCTGCGCACGACGCCCCAAGGGGCGCTGAAGGAAGTCGTCGAGAACTTCAAGCTGTTGGAGGTCTTCGACGCCGCCGAAGCGGAGAAGACATTGATGCAGGCCGGCTTTCGCGGCCAGCGTCCGATCTTCATCTTCATGACGATGCGCCTCGGCATGCCCTTCGTCGCGGCGATCGTGACCTCGGTCTACATCTACGGACTTAACGCAACAGACCTCGACAGCTTGGGAAAGCTGCTCGCCGTTCTGTTCGCGTTCTTCGCCGGGTTCTATTTGCCCAACATCTACGTCACGAACACGCGCCAAAAACGTCAGAGCGCGATCAAACTCGCCTGGCCGGACGCCCTCGACCTGCTGCTGATCTGCGTCGAGTCCGGCATGTCGATCGAGGCCGCGTTCCAGAAGGTCAGCCAGGAGTTGGCGAGCGGCTCGGCGGAGCTCGCCGAAGAGCTAGGGCTGACGGTCGCGGAGCTCTCCTATCTTCAGGAGCGGCGAAAGGCCTATATGAACCTTTCCGACCGGACGGGCATCGACCAGGTCAAAGCCGTCACCACCGCGCTTATCCAGTCGGAAAAGTACGGGACGCCGCTTGGCCAGAGCTTGCGCGTGCTCGCGGCCGAAGGGCGCGAAATGCGTATGCAGGAGGCGGAGAAAAAAGCCGCCGCCCTGCCGCCGAAGCTCACGGTGCCGATGATCGGCTTCTTCCTGCCGGTTCTGTTCGCCGTCATCATCGGCCCCGCGGTCATCAATGTGATGGGCGGCAGCTGACGCCAGAATCCGTAGCGCCAAGGCGTTGAGCGCGGATCGGTCGAAGGCCTTCTCAGTCGCGCGAGATCCGCAATCCGGAAATCGAGCCGATTAAATCAGTGGGCGGCGCGCGTTAGCGTCGGCCGAGGGCGTCAAGCGCCTCGTAGATCGGCGCCCCGCCGGCCGCGACGCGGTCGCGAGACGGCGCGGGCTGGCCAAGCCGCGCGCGGTAAATCCAGATGTTCGTCAGAACGCTTTCGACGAAGTCCCGCGTCTCCGCGCTCGGCAGGCTCTCGATGAAGAGCAGCGGGGCGGAGACGTCGTCGAGGCCTTGTTTCCAGCGCCGCAGGTTTCCCGGCCCGCCATTGTAGGCCGCGGCGACGTCGAACAGGCCGCCGTCGCCGCTCGCCTCGATCAGGTAGTTCACGTATTGCTGGCCGACGGCGAGGTTGAAGCCCGGATTATAGAGCTTGTCCCGGCCCGCGCGGGTGGCGAGAGAGCGGTCCTTGGCGATGAAGGAAGCCGTGCGCGGCATCAATTGCATGAGGCCGCGCGCGCCGACGCGGCTCGTGGCGTCGGCCTTGAACTTCGATTCCTTGCGCATGAGCGCGAACAGGATCGCCCGGTCGGTGGTGAAGCCGTCCGTCGGCGCAAAGTCCGGCACCGGATAAAGTCCCGCTTCGAAGGCGTCGCCGTCTCGGTGCGACGCGATTTCAAGCTGCGCCGCCGGCAGGTCGAGCGCCGCGGCGAGAGCGAGGAGGTCGCGCGCTTCATCGGCGTCCTCCACGGCGCCGTTCAGCCAGCGCAGTTCAAGGTCGGCGTCCGAGGCCCGGCCCACCTGGGCGAGGGCGGCGGCGCGGCGCACGGCCGGGTTCCGTTCCGCAAGGCGCTCGTACGCTGCGTCGGACAGTTTCGGCGGCGTCCAGCGATAGGCGTAGTCGCGGCCGAGCTGGGCGAGCGCGAGCTGGCCGTAGAACGTGAACGGATGGTTCGCGGCTATTTCGAGGTTCGGCGCGACGGCGTCGAGCCGGCCGGAGGCGAGCGCGGTGCGGGCGGCCCAGAAGCCGGCGCCGGCGCGCAGCGTGTCTTCCTGATGCGGGCTCTTCGCCATCTGCGCGAAGCGTTCGTGGGCCTTGGCGATGTCGCCCTCGCGATAGGCGATGAGCCCGGCGATCCAGAGCCCGAGCGGGCCGCTGTCGCCATGTTCGTCGGTCGCCGCTTCGGCGATGTCCCGCGCCTTGTCGACGTATCCCTGGTAGTAAAGACTCGCCGCGATCCATGTCCGCATACGGTCGAATTGGCGATCGGTGATGACGCGTTCGCGCCGGCGTCGCTCGATCTCGTTGAGCGCCTTTAGCGCCTCTTCCCGGCGGGCGAGATAGCGCTCCCGGCCTTCGATCTGGGCGAGGCGCGGCCGGCTCGTCTTGGCGTAGTCCGCCGCGAGCGCCGGGTGCGGTTCGAAGGTCGGCGTCGCGCGCCATTTCCGCGGCCGCGGGCGAACCGGCGCGCTTGCGCGCTTCGGCCGGCGCTTCATGGCGAGGCGATAGACTTTGTCTGCGTTCGGATGGTCGGCGTAATAGGCCATCCACGCCTTCAACTCGCGAAAGCCGGAGCGGTAGTCCGTCGGGTGCATGAGGCGCTGGCGCTTCACATAGCCCATGAGAACGTCGTTCTCGACGTCTTTGATCTTGGCGTCCGCGGCCGGCCAGTCGCCCTCTTCCTGGAGCTCGAAAATCTCCTGATAGAGCGCGGCGTCGCGGTCGGAGAGCGGCGCGGGCGCGGCTGCGCGCGCCGGCGTCAGAACGCCGGCCAAAAATAGCGCCGCGACAAGCGTCGCGCATGCGCGTCTCCAAAGAATGTCGATGTCGCCGATCACGCCGCTTCCTCCATCGCCTTGCCGATAGTTAAACGTCGTCGCGCCGGCTTGCGCTAGGGCCAATGGCCCCCGCGCGCGCTTGTCCGTCGAGGCGCGCGGCGAGGGTTTGCAAATCGCGCCAGGCGAGGCGCGTCTGCGCCGGCTGTCGCAAGAGATACGCCGGGTGCAGCGTCGGAAGGGCGGGAACGACGGTTCCGGTTCGCGTCGTTGCGTCGCGCCAGGCGCCGCGATGGCGCATCACG
Source organism: Parvularculaceae bacterium (assembly GCA_050331095.1). Taxonomy (GTDB): domain Bacteria; phylum Pseudomonadota; class Alphaproteobacteria; order Caulobacterales; family Parvularculaceae; genus MED-G105. The sequence continues at coordinate 3,793 of JBHJHE010000025.1, read as the reverse complement.
CCGGAAAGACCGAGGATCGCGTGGGTCGGCGCCCCGCCCACCAGAAGCAGCGCCTTGGGCCGCGCAAGGTCGATCAGCCGGTCGACGAACGGTCGGCACACGGCGGTCTCCGCGTGGGTCGGCGTGCGGTTGCCGGGCGGGCGCCAGAAAACGACGTTGACGATGAGGGCGTTCTCCGCGCGCGACCGGCCGATGGCGGCGAGCATGCGGTCGAGCAACGCGCCGGCGCGGCCGACGAAAGGCCGTCCGAGCCGGTCCTCATCGCGACCTGGCGCTTCGCCCACGACGATAAGGTCCGCGCCCGCTGCGCCGTCGGCGAAGACGGCGTTGCGCGCGCCCGCTTTCAGGGGGCAGCCGTCGAATTCGGCGACGGCGGCGGCGAGGGCGTCGAGATCCGCCGCGGCGTCGGCGGCGGCGACCGCCGCTGCGATCGCCTCGTCCACCGGCGCTGGCGCCTCGCGCGCGTCGACGGCCGCTGTTCCAGCGTTCGGCGCCTGCGCCGCGGGTCTCGGCGGTCGATCGGGGCGCGCCGCGGGGGCGTCGAGGCGTGGGACAGGGCGTTCGGCCGGCGGCGCTGGCTTCTCCGCGAAAAAGTCCGTCGGCGCGTCCGCGACGGCGACGTCGACGCCCGCCTCGGCGTACCAGCGCAGAAGCGCGCGCAGGCCGGCGGTCGATGTCGCGTCGTCTGGGCGATCGGTGGCCAAGGCGATGGTCGTTCCGTCCTAACTCGGTGAGCGCGCATGACGCCTTTCGCGGCGCCGCGTCGTCAAGCGTCATGGCGGCCGGGGCCGACCTTTGCCACACTCCATCGCCAAGGGAACCATGCAGGCGCCAGCCGACAAAGAACGAGGGAATGACGAATGGCCGATGCGACCGCCAACGGCGCCGACGTCGAGCGCGATGCGAGGGAGTTCGACGTCGTAATCGTCGGCGCGGGGCCTGCGGGGCTGTCCGCGGCGATCCGGCTGAAGCAGCGCGCCGAAAAAGCGGGCGAGGAGATCTCGGTCGTCGTCGTCGAGAAGGGCTCGGAGGTCGGCGCGCACATTCTCTCCGGCGCCGTCCTTGATCCGTCGGGCCTCGACGAGCTCCTGCCCGACTGGCGCGAGATGGATCATCCCATCGACACGCCCGTCGCAAGCGAGGCGATCAAGATCTACGGCGCGGCCGGCGCGATTTCGCTGCCGACCTGGTTCATGCCGCCCATGGTGAAGAACCACGGCAATTACGTCGTCTCGATGGCGAACGTCTGCCGCTGGCTCGCCGAAGTCGCCGAAGGCATGGGCGTCGACATCTATCCGGGCATGGCGGCGTCCGAGCCGATCTATCGCGACGACGGGGCGCTCCACGGCGGCGTCGTCGGCGAGGTGGGCATCGGAAAGGACGGCGCGCCGAAGGACGCCTATGAGCCCGGCCTCAACGTTCTCGGCAAGTACGTGCTGATCGCCGAGGGCGTGCGCGGGTCGATCGCGAAAAAGCTGATCGCGAAATACGACCTCGACGCCGACCGCGATCCCCAGAAATACGGCATCGGCCTGAAGGAGCTGTGGGAGGTCGCGCACGAAAAAGCCCGGCCAGGCCATGTGCAGCACTCGTTCGGGTGGCCCTTGTAGAACGACGTCGGCGGCGGCTCGTTCGTCTACCACTACAGCGACAACACGGTGGCGGTGGGCTTCGTCGTCCACCTGAACTACAAGACCCCGCATCTTAATCCGTATCAGGAGTTCCAACGCTTCAAGACCCACCCTGAGGTCGCCGATCTCTTGGCGGGCGGCAAACGCATCGCCTACGGCGCGCGCGCGATTTCGGAAGGCGGTTACCAGTCGGTGCCGAAGCTCGCCTTTCCGGGCGGCGCGCTGATCGGTTGCTCGGCCGGCTTCGTGAACGTGCCGCGCATCAAGGGAAATCATAACGCCATGCTCACGGGCGCAATGGCGGCCGACGCCGCTTTCGACGCCCTCGCCGAGGGGCGGGCGGGCGACGTCCTCGACGCTTACGCCGCCGCCTACGACGCATCGGACGTGAAACGCGAACTGCGCGCGGCGAGAAACGTCAAACCCCTGTGGACGCAGTTCGGCACTGTGCTTGGCGGCGTCGTTCTCTCGGGCGTCGAACTTTGGACGAACACGATCGCGGGATTTTCGTTTTTCGGCACGATGCGCCACGACAAAACCGACGCTGAGGCGACGCAAAACGCGGACCTTCACGCGCCGATAGACTACCCGAAGCCCGACGGCGTTCTTACGTTCGACCGGCTGACCAATGTTTCCTACTCGTTCACCAATCACGAGGAGGATCAGCCGGCGCATCTGAAGCTGAGAGACGCAAGCGTGCCGATCGACGTCAATTTGCCGATGTACGCCGAACCGGCGCAGCGGTACTGTCCGGCGGGCGTGTACGAGGTTTTGACTGATGACGACGGATCCAATCCGCGGTTCCAGATTAACGCGCAAAACTGCGTCCACTGCAAAACCTGCGACATCAAAGATCCCTCGCAAAACATCGTCTGGACGACGCCCGAAGGCGCCGGCGGGCCGAATTACCCGAACATGTAGTCTGCTGACGCTCGCGGTCGGGCTCGTCGCCTGTGCGAGCGCGCCGACGGCGCAGACGTCGGGCGTTGCGGGGGACTATCTCTCCGCGCGCTTCGCGGCCCGCTTCAACCGCGTCGACGCCGCCGCCGGCGCGTTCTCCGCCGCGGCGGACGCCGCGCCCGCCGAGGCGGGCGTCGATAAGCGAGCGTTCTTCTATCGTCTCGCCGCCGGCGACCTTGACGGCGCCGCGTCCATCGCCCGCGCCCTCGAGGCGTCCGATACAGCCGACCTCCAGGCCGAGGGCGACGATGAAGACTGGGCGGGGACGGACGATCTGCCGCGCCTCGTCGTCGCCGCCGACGCCTTGAAGGACGGCGATCTCGCCGGCGCGCGCACACGGCTCGCGGCCCCGTTCGACGACGGCCTCGTCAGCTCGCTCGCGAGCCTCCTCGACGTCTGGATCGAGGCGGGGCTCGTCGGCCCCGACGCCGCTCTCGAAAAATTGAAGGCCGCGTCGGGCGGCGCCTTCGACGGTTTCCATGCGACCCACCGCGCCATTCTCGCCGGGCTCGCGGGCCAAACGAGCGTCGCCGGCGCCGCGCATCAATCGTCCGTCGCCGGGTTCGGCGGCCCCGTGGGCCGCGAAGCCTATGGCGCGTTCCTCGAGCGCCAGGCGCGCGACGGCGTCGCCGGCGCGCGCGCCGAGGCCGAAGTTTATTATCGCGCGCTCCTGAACGAGCCGGGCGCGACGCGCCGTCTGGCGCGGGCGGGCCTCAAACGCCTCGAAGCGGGCCGGGCCAGCGATGCGTATGCGGACGTCTCGCCGCGGTCAGGCGCGGCGATCGCCTTTTTCGGTTTCGCCGCCGGCGTGCTCGAGCAGTCCGCCGTGCAGCGCAGCCGCGCCGAGGCGGCGGGCTTCAATGTCGGCGAGCCGCGCTACAATCTTCCCTTGGCGCTGGCGCAAATCGCCGCGCAGCTTGATCCGGAATTTCTCGAGGCCCAGTGGCTCGTCGCGGCGATCTACAAAGCCTATGGCGACGTCGACGCGACCGTCAACGCGCTCCAGAAGATCCCGCCCCATTCTCCGTATTATGAGCAAGCCCGCGTCGACGTCGCTGAAGCGCTGTCGAACGCCGACCGCGACGAAGAGGCGATCGCGCTCCTGCGCGCGGCGGTCGCGCGCATCGACCGGCCGGACGAGGCGCGCGCGACGCTGGCCTCCCTTCTGTCGATCAACGGCGAGACCCGGGCCGCGATCGAGG
>JBHJHE010000024.1:0-83001 GCA_050331095.1 Parvularculaceae bacterium | reverse complement strand
GCGGGCTGCTCGCCCTGCTCGTGGCTCGCGTGGCGACGGCGCGCAGCGTTCCACGCGATCCGATGGTGATCCTGGGTGTCCTGTGGGTCGCCGGTCTCGGGCTCGCCGCACTGCGCGCGCCGGGACTGCCCGTCACCTGGGTCTGGGTGGCGCACTACGCCGGACCGATCGTCGTGGCGGCGGCGGTCGCGGCGGAGCGCCCGTCTCCTGCCGACCTCGTGCGACCCGCGCTCGTCGCCTTGCTCGGCGTCGTGGGGCTCGGGGAGCTGCTCGGGGACGGGTGGATCGTGCTCCACGACTGGCCTCGCTTCGTCGGTGCTCACGGCAACGTGCACACGCCGGCCGCGATGCTCGCCGTCGGGGCACCCGTCGCGGTCACCTTCGCGGCGACCGCTCGCACGCCTCGTGACCGCTGGCACGGGCTCGTCGCGGCCGCCGTCGCCACGCACGCCCTCGCGGAAGCCGACGATGCGCACGCCCGGAACCGGCGCGCAGCAGCGACCGAGCGCGACTTCCGCGCCAGGCGGCAGGCCGTCGATGACGCGATAGGGCTTCAAAGGCGTCATCCCGGCGGCGCGCAACTCGCCCTCCTGTTCAAGGGCGGCGCCCGGATAGACAGCCTCGATAAGGTCGGCGACGGCGAGATCGCCCCGGCCGATGCGCGCGTAGACGTCTTCCTCGTCGTCCTCGCCAAGGCGGCCGAGGGCCGCCGATAGCGCTTTCGGCGACAGCGACAGGGAGGCGTCGGCGAAGACGTCGTCGGCCATCGCCCGGCCGAGGGCGACGTGCTGCGCGCGCTTCATCTTCTTGATCCGTCGGCGGATCGCCGAGCGCGCGCGCCCCGTGACGGCCATCGATTCCCAGCCTGCGGGCGGGGCGGCGTTCTCCGAACGCAGGACGAGGACGACGTCGCCATTCTTCAGGGGCGTGCGCAAGGGCCGCGAAACGCCGTTGATCTTGACGCCGATGCATCTGTCGCCAATGTCCGTATGCACCGCATAAGCGAAGTCGAGCCCCGTCGCCCCGCGCGGCAGGGCGATGACGCGCCCCTTCGGCGTGAACGCGAAGACCTGGTCCTGAAAGAGCTCGAGCTTGGCGTACTTCAGCGCCTCGTCCGGATCCTCGCCCTGCTGGAACATCTCCACAAGCCGGCGCGGCGTCTCGTAGGGATCGTAAAATCCGGGCGCGGCGAAATCGACGCTCGCGCCGCCCGCCTTCTCCTTTGCGCCGCCGGCGTTTTTATCTTTGTACCGCCAATGAGCCGCGACGCCTCGCTCGGCCGTCTCGTGCATCTCGCGGGTGCGGATCTGGATCTCGATCTGCTGGCGCCCCCCGTCCGGCCGCGGCGGACCGATCACGGCGGTGTGGATCGAGCGGTAATTGTTCGGCTTCGTCGCCGAAACATAGTCGTCGAACTCCGACGGGATCATGCGCCAGGTCGTGTGGATGACGCCGAGGGCGCGATAGCAGTCCTCGACGTTCTCGGTGATGATCCGAAAGGCGTAGATGTCGGCGAGTTCGTCGAAGGAGACGTTCTTCGCCGACATTTTGCGCCAGATCGAGAACGGACGTTTTTCGCGGCTGTGGACGTCGCAGGCGACGCCCGCCTCTTCAAGCCGGGCGCGGAGCGTTTGCGCCAGTTCGACGACGCTGCCGACGACGTCGCGCTGGAGGTCAGCGAGCCGGCCCTTGATCATTTCGTAGGCCTGCGGATTGAGCTCGCGGAACGAAAGCTCCTCGAGCTCCTCGCGGAAGCGCTGCACGCCGATGCGGCCCGCAAGGGGCGCGTAGATCTCCATCGTCTCAAGCGCGATGCGCCGACGCTTCTCCTCGTCCTTGAAGAAGCCGAGCGTGCGCATGTTGTGGAGGCGGTCGGCGAGCTTGACGAGCAACACGCGCACGTCGTCGGCCATCGCCATCACGAGCTTTCGGAAATTCTCCGCCTGCTTCGAGGCTTCGGAGCGCAGCTCGATGCGCGACAGTTTGGTGACGCCGTCGACGAGCCGCGCGATCTCTGCGCCGAAGAGCCGTTCAATGTCGTCGATCGTCGCGTCGGTGTCTTCGACGACGTCGTGGAGAAGCGCGGTCGAGACGCTCGCCGGGTCGGCTTTCAGTTCCGTGAGGATCGCCGCGACGGCGAGCGGATGGGTGAAGTACGGATCGCCGGACTTGCGCGTCTGGCCGCCATGCGCGCGCATGGCGAAAACATAGGCCCGGTTCAGAACGTCTTCGTCGAGATTGGGGTCGTAGGCGCGGACGCGGTCGACAAGCTCGTACTGCCGGATGAACCCCTCGGGCGGGCTTGCGGCGTCGGCGCCAACGGTCTCCAGGGTGTCCGCCTCAGCGATATCCGCGTCTGCAGGGTCGGCGCTCATCGGCGCAACCGCGGACGGCGGCGGACGAGCGTGCGGTGGAGGCGCAGGCGCCGGGCGACCCGCCGCCGGCGCGTCGCCATCGCCTTGCGGCTGCGCCGGCCGGCGAGCCGTCGTTGGCGGACAATCAGTCGTCGGCGGGTTTTACGCATCGCCCCTCGAAACGCGGGCCGGGCCGCTCGGCCGGGTGAAGCAAGACCTTCAGCTTTTCGGCAGCGACTGGGGCGTTGTCATGCCCGCGGCCTTGATCTGGCGCAGATACTCTTCCTGATTCGTCTGGTCGAACTGAGGCGTGTCGGCCCCGTCGCCGCCTTCGCTTGGCGCGGCCGTCTCCTCGACCTCGAACTGGCGCTGCATGGAGACGACGAGATCCTCCTCCACCGCCTCCGGGTTCAGCTGGCCATCGGCGATCTCTCGCAAGGCGACGACAGGGTTCTTGTCGCGGTCGCGCTCGACGAGCAGCGGCGCGCCGGACGAAAGAACGCGCGCGCGGTGAGCGGCGAGCAAAACGAGGTTGAAACGGTTCGAGACCTTGTCGACGCAATCTTCGACGGTGACGCGCGCCATGCATGTGCTCCGGGTTAGAAGCGCGCAACGAAGGGGGCGTCGACGTCGTCCAGTCCGATGAAGGCCGGTGGTTCGACGTCGCCGCGCCTCGCCGGCGCGCCGAATACTGTAACGGCAAGAGGTTAGAATACGCGCGCAGCGCGCGGACGGCAACCGCTTACGCGCCCGCGCTAAGCGGGCGCGCCGAGCGCGCCGCCAAAGCGTCCAGGAGTTCCGCGCCCGTGCGCCCCAGCGTCGGATGGACCCAGTCCGGCGCGACGTCGATCAGCGGGGCGAGCGCGAAGTCCCGCTCGTGCAGGCGCGGATGCGGCAGGACGAGCCGCGGCGGGCCGGCGTGATCGAGAACCTGGCCGTCATGGTCGAGCAGGTCGAGATCAAGCGTCCGCGGGGCGTTCGCGACGCCGCGACGCCGGCCGAACGCGCGCTCGATCGCCAGAAGGCCCGCCATCAGCGTCAGAGGCTCGGGCGCGCTCGCCAACGACGCCGCAGCGTTGACGTAGGCCGGGGCCGAGGGGTCAGGCCAGGCGGGCGAGCCGTAGAGCCGGGAGACGCGCGCAACGCCGAAGGCGTCGTCAACGGCCCGGAGAGCCGCGCCGACGATCGCCGCCGGCGCGGCGCCGCGGAATGGCAAATTCGAGCCAAAGCCGATAAGAATCATGCGCCTATTCGCCAGCGCCCCGCCCGATCGGCGGCGCCGACGCATATTTCCGCCCTCGTTTCAGGAGCCCAAATGCCCAACTTTCTCGACGTTGACGAAGACGACAAGTTCGCTATCTTCATCGACTGGGCGAACCTCTACAAGGCCGCGCGCAGCCTCGGCTTCGACATGGACTACAAGAGCCTCCTCGCCAACGCCCGCAAGGCCGGCCGGCTGATGCGCGCCTACTACTACACGGCGATCCAGGAAGACCGTTCGCAGGATTACTCCCCGCTGCGGCCCCTCGTCGATTGGCTCGACTACAATGGCTACACGATGGTGACGAAGCAGGCGCGCGAGTTCACCGACGCCCAGGGCCGCAAACGCTACAAAGGCTCGATCGACGTGGAGCTCGCGGTCGACATCGTCGCGATGGCGCCGCGGCTCGAACACATCGTCCTGTTCACGGGCAACGGCGACTTCCGCCGCGCCATCGAGGCCGCGCAAGAACTGGGCGTGCGCGTAACGGTGGTCTCTACGGTGAAATCCCAACCGCCCATGGCCTCGGACGAACTGCGGCGCCAGGCCGACGCCTTCGTCGACCTCGCCGACATCCAGAAAGAGATCGGCCGCGCGGGCGGCGGCGGCCCCCGACGCCAACGGGCGCCGGCGGCTGCGGCGGACGACGATTATGAAGAGTACGACGAGTACGAGGACGAGGAAGAGTTCGAAGACGACGACGTGCGCTGAGCGATGACGGCCCTCGCCCGCCGCCAACCTGCGATCGCGGACGCCTCGTCTCCGGAACCGCCGGGCGACTGCGGCCTGTGTTCGCGGCTCGCCGCCTTTCGCCGCGACAACGCCGCTGAACATCCCGACTGGCACAACGCGCCCGTCGCCTCGTTCGGGCCGGAGGACGCGCGCCTGCTGATCGTCGGTCTCGCGCCGGGCTTGCAGGGCGCGAACAAGACCGGCCGGCCGTTCACCGGCGACTACGCCGGCGACCTCCTCTACGCGACGCTCGACGCTTTCGGCTTCTCCCGCGGAACCTATGGCGCGCGCGCCGACGACGGTCTCGTCCTCGTCGACGCGATGATCACCAACGCCGTCCGGTGCGTCCCGCCGCAGAACAAGCCGACAGGCGGCGAAGCCGCCGCATGCCGGCCGTTCCTGGCGAACCGCCTCGCCGCGTCCCCAAGCCTCGAAGCGGTGATTTGCCTCGGCAAGATCGCCCACGACAACGTCATGCGCGCCCTCGGCCGCAAGCTCGCGCGCCATCCCTTCGCCCACGGCGCGCGCCACGACCCGCCGGCCGGCGGCGGCGAGCCGACGGTTTTCGACAGCTACCACTGCTCCCGCTACAACACGAACACGGGCCGCCTGACGGAGGCGGCCTTCCACGCGGTGTTCCGCGACGCCCGCGCCTTTTTGGATGGAACGCAAACCGTGCGCAGGCGCCAAGCGTTGTAGAGGGTCATGACGCGATACTGGGGCATTCGGAGCAAGGACGGCGCGTTCGAACGCGCGCGCGACGCCAAGCCGCTCGCGACCCTCGCCGTCAGCGCCGCCTTCGGCGGCATCGGCGCGGCCGTCGCGGCAATCGGGTTCGCCGAAGCGAGCCGGGCGCTGACGAACCTCTTTCATGGGATTTCGCTCGCCGCAGCGGTCGTCGCCGCCGGCGCGGGATGCTGGGCCTACGTCTTTTTCGCCTGGCCGCGGTTCGCAGCGCAGTTTTCCGGCGGCGACGCCTTCTCCGACCTCTTGCGCTTCTACGCCCGGGCCGCGGTCCTGCTGGTCGCCGGCCTCCTCGCGGCGCGGTTTGCCGACGCCGTCGTCGGCGTGCGCCTCGGCGGCCTCTTGCTCTGCTTCATGGGCGGGGCGGGGGCGGCGGCGGCGTTCCAGACCGTCCTGACCTTCGTGCCGGCCGTTCCGCCGAAAAGCGGCGCCTGAACGCTCACAGCCAGCGGCGCACGGATGCTTTGTAGGCGGCGTAGTCCGCGCCGAACCGCGCCTCCAGATACCGTTCCTCCGGCAGGACAGCGAAGACGTGCAAGAGCGGCGCGGCGATCGCCGTCGTCATCAGCATCCAGAAGTTCGTCGTGGCGATGGCGAGCCCGGCGCCGAAGAGCAACATCGCAAGGTACATCGGGTTGCGCGAGCGCTTGTACGGCCCGGCGGTGACGAGCGCGCGGGTCGGCGCGCCGGGCTCTGCGCTCTCGGCCTGTTCGGAGAACGCCCCAAAAGCGCCGATGGCGAACCAGATGGCGACGAGAACGATAAGCTCGCCGAGCCCCTCGGCGAAGGCGCGCGGCAACGGCAGACGCACCCCGAAGACAAGGCGCAAAAGATAGCCCATGACGAGCGAGCCGAAAAAGACCCAGGACGGGTTCACGAGCAGCTTCAGCCGCGGCTCGTCTTCGTTTTCATAGAGCGTCATCGCCCGAGCCCCCTTTCGCCACAACGCCGTTAGCCGCGGTCGCGCAACAGGCGTTGCTGTTGGCGCGCCCAATCGCGGCTTTTCTCCGCGTCGCGCTTGTCGTGGATCTTTCGTCCGACAGCCAGTCCGATCTCCAGCTTGGCGACGCCTTTTTCGTTAAAGTAGAGCCGCAGCGGCGCGATCGTGTAGCCCTTGCGCTCCACGGCCTCGGCGAGCCGAGCGATTTCGCGCTTGTGAAGGAGGAGTTTGCGGGGCCGCTTCGGCTCGTGGTTCTCGCGATTGCCGGCGGAATACTCCGGGATTGTCGCATTGATCAGCCACAAGCCGTCGTTCTCAGGCGCCGCGTAGGCCTCTTTGATGGTCGCATGGCCCTCGCGCAGCGCCTTGACCTCGGTGCCGGTGAGCACGAGCCCCGCCTCCAGGGTCTCCTCGATCGTGTATTCGCGTCGCGCGCGACGATTTTCGGCGACGGCTTTGGTCCCGTCGTCCTTCTTTTTGGCGGCCATCAGGCGATCAGTCCCAACCCTTCGAGCGCGGCGCGGATCGCTTCGCGCGCCGGCGCCTCCGGCTCCGCGAGGGGCGAGCGCACGCGCGGCGAACAAAGCCCGAGGAGCGAAAGGGCGTACTTCGCCGGCCCCGGGTTCGTCTCGACGAACATCGCGTCGTGCAGCGGCGCGAGCCGATCCTGCAGCGCAAGCGCTGCGGCGTAATCGCCGGCGAGGGACGCCCTCTGCATCCGCGCGCACAGTTCCGGGGCCACGTTTGCGGTGACGCCGATGCAGCCGCGCCCGCCCATGGCGTTGAAGCCGACGGCGGACATGTCTTCGCCGGAGCGCTGCACGAAGTCCGGGCCGGAGGCCAGGCGCTGCAGGGCGACGCGCGCCAGGTCCCCCGTCGCATCCTTGACGCCGACGATGCGCGGCAGGCGCGAAAGCTCGGCGATCGTCTCGACCGTGAGGTTCGCCACCGTGCGTCCCGGGACGTTGTAAAGGATGATCGGCAAGCCCACGGCGTCGTGCAGCGCCTTGAAATGCCCGCGCAGGCCCGCCTGCGTCGGCTTGTTGTAGTAACCGGTCACCGACAAAAGACCGTCGGCGCCGGCCGCTTCGGCGAACCGCGCGAGTTCGATCGCCTCGGCCGTGTTGTTCGAGCCGGCCCCCGCGTAAACGGGCGCGCGGCCGGCGGCGGCCTCCACTGCGAGCGCGATCACGCGGCGGTGCTCCCCGTGGGACAAGGTCGCCGACTCGCCCGTCGTGCCGGCCGGGCAAACGCCCGCCGCGCCGCCGGCGATCTGCCGGTCGACCAGCTTCTGAAACGCGTCCTCATCGATCGCATCGATGTCGTTCGCGTCGAACGGCGTCACGAGCGCCGTCAGGGATCCGGTTGGCGTCGCCATCGTCGCCTCTTCACTACGCGCGCCGAGGGCGCGGCTTTGCAAAAATTCATGATCCGGCGTCGCGGCGCCGCGCTTGCTTGATCGACCGCTGATCGGAACCCGCGATGCGCCCATCGACGCGCGGCGCCTTCACGGGCGCTGCACGATTCGTTAGTGGCGTTCTCGATACTCTCCGCGCAGAAGTGCGGCAACTATCGGGACAACGCGCGCCGGAAAGGTGATTTCGTCGTCGCGCGCGGTATCTTCATATCGGCCGTGGGGGCTCGAGGCAGGACGGGGAACGCGCTTTGTTGAAGACGGGACGAGCCGCATCGCGCCGGTCGGCGCGAAGGAGGGGTTTGGCGGGCGCCGCGGCGGCGGCGCTCGGCGTTCTGACGGCCGCCAGCGGCACCACTGCGGCGATCCCGGGCGACGTCATCGCGACGCCGCGCCTCAAACCGCCGGCGCCCGGCCCGCGCTGGATCTCGCGAAACGACCTGGAGCGCATCGCGCTCGTGCGCGACGACATCGAGCGGCGCAATTTCGCCCGCGCCCGCCAGACGGCCGCGACGCTCGAAGACCCGACGGCGCGCAGCCTCGCATTATGGTATTATCACTACGCGAACGATCCGGACGCGAAGTTCGACGAGATCGCCGCGTTTCTTCAGACCCACCCCGACTGGCCGGCGCGCTCTCGCATCCAGCGCCACGGCGAGGCGCGCATGCCGAGCGACACCGCCCCCGGCGTCGTCGTCGACTTCTTCTCCACCGCCGCCCCCCAGACCGCCGACGGGATCATCGCCCTCGGCGCGGCCCTCTTCGCTGTCGGCGAGCGCGAGGCGGCCGTGCTCCACGTGCGCGAGGCGTGGATCGACGGGCGCTTCACATTGCGCCAGGAAAGAGAGTTCCTCGCGCGCTTCGGCGGCAATCTGACCCCTGACGACCACGCGGCGCGCGTCGACCGGCTCCTGTGGGCGCGCGAGGTGACGAACGCCCGCCGCGTCTTCCGCTATCTGACGCCTGAGACGCGCCGCCTCGCGGAAGTGCGCGCGAACCTCCTCGTCGCCGCGAGCGCCGGCGAAACGGCCTTCGAACGCCTCTCCGCCGACGCGCGCGCCGACAGCGGCGTTCTCCTCGCGGCCGTGCGCTACTATCGCCGCAAAGGCGAAGACCCCCGCGCGATCGCCCTCGCCCGCCAGGCCGCGAGCGACCCCACGACCGTTCGCGATCCGGGCCGCTGGTGGGACGAGCGCCAGCTCCTCATGCGCTGGGCGCTGAAGAACGGCCTTTTCGCCGACGCCTACGCCATGGCCGCCGGCCACGGGATAGAACCGGGCGACACGGACTTTTCCGAAGCGGAGTTCAACGCCGGGTGGATCGCGCTCAGCTATCTCGACGATCCCAAGGCGGCGCGCGTCCACTTCGCCGCGCTCACGGCCAGCGTCGGCACGCCGATCTCCCTCTCGCGCGGCTACTACTGGCTCGGTCGAGCGGCGGAGGCGGAGAACGACGCCGAGGCCGCCGCCGTCTATTACGACAAGGCCGCCGGCTACGCTTACTCTTTCTATGGACAATTGGCGGCGGAGAAGATCGGCGGCGCCGCGGCGGCCGCAACCTTTGCGCCGACGCCGGACGCGACGCCGGAGGAGAAGGCGCGGTTCGCGAGCCGCCCGGCGGCCCGCGCCCTGCGCATGCTGACGGAGGTCGGCGACGATCGCGGGTTCCTGATCTTCAGTTATTATCTCGACGACCAGCTCGAGAGCGCTGGCGAGTACCGCGAGCTCGCTGAGCTCGCCGCCGACATCAGCGCGCCCCATATCGCCGTGCGCGCAGGGAAGGCGGGCGTGCGCGGCGGGCTTTTCCCGACGGACGTTCTTTACCCGGAGATCAGCGTGCCGCGCGACGCGACGGCTTACGCCCCGCCTGAGATGATCCTCGGCCTGTCGCGGCAGGAGAGCGAGTTCAACCCGCGCGCCTTTTCGCGCGCCGGGGCCCGGGGGCTCATGCAGCTCATTCCGTCAACGGCGGAAATTACGGCGCGCAAGGAGCGCCTTCCCTATCGTCGCGCCGCGCTCCTGAACGATCCGACCTACAATATGACGATCGGATCAGCGCACCTGTCGCATCTCCTGCAGGACTTCAACGGCGCCTATCCGATGGTGTTCGCCGCCTACAACGCCGGGCCCCACCGGGTGCGCCAATGGATCCGCGAGCACGGCGACCCGCGCGATCCCGCCGTCGACCCGATCGAATGGATCGAGCGCATTCCGTTTTCCGAGACGCGCAACTACGTCCAGCGGGTCCTTGAGAACATCCAGGTCTACCGCGCGCGGTTGACCGGAGCCCCCCTCGCCGGCGGCCTCGCGAAGGACCTCGAACGCGGCGGCCGATCGGGGCGCGTCGGCACGGGCATGACGTGGAACGCGACCCGGCTCGCCGAAACGAGCTTCGCCGGCGACCGCCCTCCCGAGGTGCAAGCGCGCATCCGCGCCATCGCCGCGCCGGTGCTCGCCGAGGCGCGCCTCGGCCCACACGCGGCGCCGGTCGTCGCCGACGCTGCGCCGGCCGCGAACGCGATCCTCGAGCCGAAAGAGGCGCCGGGTACGCAGACGCCGAACAGCGAAGCGCCGACAACGACGTCCGAGGCGACGCCCCGGGCCGCGCCGGAACCGATCGAGGAGCGGGCGCCGACCCCGCCGACCCGTGAAGTCGACATCGAGACGACGCCCCCGGCGATCGCCGGTCCCGACGCGAAACCGCGCCGGCCCGCGCCAACGCCAACGCCAACGCCGACGCCGACCGTGACGCCGACGCCGTCCGTAGCCGAACCGGCCGTCGCCGCCGCGCCGCCACCCCGTGAGACGCCGCCAGCCGCGACGGGCACGGCCTCTCCGGAAAACGGCGCTGTAAGAGCAGGCTCTGGTGGAGCTAGCTCTGGAACAGCAGGCTCTGGGGAAACGGGCTTAGGGACAACAGCCTCAGCGGACGACTGCGTCGGCTACGCCGCCTTCATCTCCGAAGCCAACGAGGAAGAGGAGGCGGAGGTCTCGGCGGAGGACCTCAACGCCGGCGCCCTCGCCGAATTGCGCAGCGGCGGTCCCGCCTGCTGAACGCCGGCGGGCTGACGAGCCGGCCGACGTCCGGCGCGCGCCCCCGGCCGCCACACCTCAAGCTTGCGTCGCCGTCGAAATGCCGACATTTTCCGCGGTGGACAGGTGGCCGAGTGGTCGAAGGCGCTCCCCTGCTAAGGGAGTAGGCGGGTTAAACCGTCTCGAGGGTTCGAATCCCTTCCTGTCCGCCACCCTGGAACAAAAGCGCGGATGTCGGCCAGGCAGTCCCATGGTTACATGAAACGCGGCTGCGCGATCGGGGTTTCGTTGGACCGGCGGCTAGGCTTGCAGTGCGACCATTCGAGAGGGCTCGGAGATGGACAGGCGCTCAATGATGCTTGGCCTCGTGGCGCTCGGCGGCGCGTCGTCAGCCTACGGCCGGGCCGACGGGCCCGACGTCGGGACCAAGCTCGGCGCGGACCTTCGCGCGGCGGCGAGCGCGCCTTCGATGCGGCCCGATCTGTTGGAGCTGTTCCCCGAGCCGATACGCCTTCAATCGATCGACCTACTGACGAAAAACGGCCAGTTCGCGCTACGCGTCAGAAGCGCCGACGGAGACGAAGGCGTTTGCCTGGTTCACAGGAAACGAATTCGCGAGACGTATTCCCTGATGCTCTCCCGGGTGATCCCGTACTTCGTCGGAAAAGATGCGCGTTTCATCGAACGACATGTCGATGGCGTCTTCAGGCACGGGTTCAATTACAAGTATCAGGGCATGGCCCTCTGGGGCGGCGTCGGCTGGACGGAGCTCGCGATCCTCGATCTTCTCGGCCGCCGGACCGGCGTTCCCCTTGGCGAGCTGTTCGGCCCCCGGATCAGAGAACACAGCGGCCTCTACTACGCGCAGGATTCGCGAGAAATATCCGTAAACGAAACGGTTGACGAGCTGAGCGCCATGGTCGCGTCGGGCGCAAAGGCCCTGAAGCTGAGGTTGGGCGCGCGCGTGGCGTCTACGGAGAAATCGCGCGAACGGGATCGGCTTCTCATTCCGCGCGCCCGCGACGTCGTGGGCGGCGATGTCGAACTCTATGTCGACGCCAACGGATCTTACGAATTCGACGAGGCGATTCGCGTCGGCCGGATGCTCGAAGCACACGACTACAACTGGTACGAAGAACCTGTCCGGTTCGATGATCTGTGGGCATCTAAACGCATCGCGGACGAGCTCGACATTCCAGTGGCGGCAGGCGACCAGGAACACTCCATGGTCCGCTTTCGGTGGCAGATAGAGAACGAAGCGGCGGATCTCTTCCAGCCGGACCTGCTGTTCTTCGGAGGGCTCATCCGCTCAATGAAGGTCGCGAAAATGGCTGAGGCCGCAGGCCGTGAAGTGGTCCCGCACCTGTCCGGCTACGGGCTCGGATCGCTCTACGTCCTCCACTTCGCGTCCGTGGTTCCGAACGCGTTTCGATATCAGGAGTGGAAGGGCGACAAGGACGGCGTCCCTTACATCGTCGACGGAACGGACGGTCCGCTAACGCCCGTGGACGGCCGCGTGCGGGTTCCGGCCGGTGCCGGGCTCGGCGTGACTTTCGATCCCGACTTTCTCCGTGGCATGACGAAAGTTCGCGCAATCTGACCGCGCGGCCTCGTTTTCGGTATTCTTGGAAGAACCGCCCAAGCGACGGCCAAGACAAACGGCGCGCCGTATGTTGATATGGATCGGCGCGCCGGCATGGCGAACGACGGGAAAGCGATGGCGGACGGGGCGAACGACGATCTCGATCGCGCGCTGAAGGCGGCGCTTGACGCGGTGGCGCCCGCGGCGCGCATGCCCGACGTGGGGGCCGTTTCGGCGCCTCGCTCGAACGGTGGCGGTCGCGGCCGCACCGGGGTCGTCGCCTTCGGCAAGGCGGCCGGCGAAATGACCCGCGTCGCGCTGGAAATACTGGCCGAGCCGCCGGCCTTCGCCTTCGCCGCGACGCGGGCCGGTCACGCGCCGGCTGGGCTTCCGAGCGAGGTCGAACTGATCGAAGCCGGCCATCCGCATCCAAATGAAAACAGCCTCAGAGCCGGGGCGCGGGCGCTTGAGCTGGCGCAAACGCTGGGGGCCGGCGACCGGCTTCTCGCGCTCGCCTCCGGCGGCGGCTCGGCGACCCTATGCGCGCCGGCCCATGGCGTCTCGTTCGACGAGAAGCTGGCGGTCGCGGCGGCCCTTCATCGCAAAGGCTGCCCGATCGGCGCCATGAACGCCGTGCGCAGCGCGCTCTCGCGGGTCAAAGGCGGGCGGCTCGGCGCGGCGGCCAACGGGGCGTTCGTTGAGACCCTGATCATTTCCGACGCGCCCGGCGCCGCGCCGCATGTCGTGGCCTCCGGGCCGACCGCGCCGCCGGTCGAGGCCCCGCGCGCTCTCGACGTCGTCGAACGATACGGCCTCACGCTCAGCGACGCGGCGCTGGCCGCGTGCGCACGCCCGGCGCCGGCGGCGTTTCCGCATCGCGTAGAGATCATCGCGCGCGCCGACGACGCCCTGCAAGCGGCGACCGAGGCGCTGGCGGCGGACTATGAAATCGTCAATCTCGGCGGCGCGCTTGAAGGGGACGCCGCCGAGATGGGGCGCGCGCACGCCGAAAAGGCGATCAATCTGAAATCGCGCGGCCGCCGCGCGGCGTTGCTCTCCGGCGGTGAAACGACGGTCGCCCTGCCGCCAGCCGGGGCCGGACGCGGTGGGCGCAACACGACCTACCTCCTGGCCCTCGCGATCGCGCTTGACGGGGCCGCCGGCGTTCACGCCCTCGCGGTCGACACCGACGGGATCGACGGCTCGGAAGACAACGCCGGCGCGCGAATCGCGCCCGACACCCTCGCCCGGGCTCTGGCGCTCGGCCTCGACGCGGCCGGCGCCCTCGCCCGCGCCGACGCTTACGCCGTCTTCGCCGCGCTGGGCGATCTCGTCGTCACGGGGCCCACCATGACCAACGTCAACGATTTGAGGATCGTTCTGATCGATCCATGAGCGCAGTCCTTGTCAACTCCGAGCGGCGGTCGGCGCGCCGCGCTTGACGGGCGGCGGCGGCGACGCATTACTTTGACTTACCTGATGAATTCAGTGCTTACGGCGGCGCTCACCGCTCTTCAGCGTTAGCCATCGCGATGAGGGCGCAGCATATGCGGCGACTGTATCAGAATGTGGCGGACGGCCTTCGAAACCGGATCGTCAGCGGCGAGCTGCCGGTCGGCGCGCGGCTCCCCGCCGAGCGCCTGCTGGCGGCGGAGTACGACGACTCGCGGCCGACCGCCCGCGAAGCGATCATCGCCCTCGAGATCGCCGGGCTCGTCGAGGTGCGCGTCGGCTCGGGCGTTTACGTCGTCAGCCGCGTCGGCGACCGCCTGTCGCTGTCGGAACTCGACATTGGGCCGTTCGAGCTTCTCGAGGCGCGGCGGATCGTTGAAAGCGACGTCGCGGGCGTCGCCGCGGCCCGCATCGACGATCTGCAGCTGACCCGCCTCGAAACGCTGCTCGAAAAGATGGAGGCGGAGAACGCCGCCGGCGAAATCGGCGAGCGGGCCGCCCGCCGGTTCCACCTGACCATCGCCCAGGGCACCCAGAACTCCGCGCTCGAAGCGATCGTAAGCCATCTGTGGAGCATCCGGGAAACGAGCCCGATGCTGATCAACATGATGAACCGCGCCCGCGCGGAGGGCATCCAGCCGACGATCGACGACCACCGCGCCATTCTGAGGGCGCTCCAGGACCGCGATCCGCACGCGGCGCAAGCGGCGATGCACGGCCACCTGAGCCGGGTGATCGACAAGCTTTTGGAGATCACCGAGACGGAGGCCGTCGCGCGCGCGAAGACCGAGACCGACGCCTTGCGCCGACGGCTCCAGGACGGCGGCGGCTGACGCGCGGTAAGGCGAAAAAAAGCTCCCTCCCGGGCGGGAGAGAGCTTCAGTTTTTGGGAGGAGCGCGCCGCCGGAGCCGATCTTCATCGGTCAGGCGAACGCGGAAGGCGGGGCCTCAGAACTGAACGCTAAGGCCGAAGGTGAACGTGCGGCCGATAAACTCGGCGGACTCCGTGGCGCCGCCCGACTGACCGAACGTCGTGAACGTGACCGGATCATTGCCGCCGTTCAGCACGTCGGTGACGCCGAAAGAAAGCGTCGACTGCGGATAATCGAAGGGAAGCTGGACCTTCAACGTGAAGTCCAGCTGGTCGAACGTCTGCTCGAAGGTCGACGCGCCGAAGCCGTTGTTGAAGTTCGCCAGGATCTCGCTCTGGAACTGGTAGGTGAGCGCCGCGTCGATGCCGTTCGCGTCATAAAACAGCGACGCCGTCGCGATCATGTCGGGCGCGTTGAAGAACGGCACCTGCGCTTCGGTGATAAGGCTGCCGTCCTCCTCCAGGTCAAGGATCGTCGTATCGGCGCCGGCGAGCTCCAGGAGCTCCACCGTCGCGGCCGGCAGGCCGAGCGGGATCGTCGCTTCCGTGTCCTGGAGGGTCAGGTTGCCGAAAACGCCGAGCCCGTTCCAGATGCCGGGCAGGAAGTCGAACTGGCGCTGGATCGCGACCTCGAAACCGAACAGACGCGCGTCGATGCCGTCCTGCGGCAGTTCGATCGAAGGCGCGCCGGACAGGGCGACGAGATCCGGATCGATCGAGGCGAGGCCGTCGGTGATGAAGCTCGGCAGTTCGCTTTGCGCCGCGACGGGCGTGCCGTTGACGAAGATAAAGTCCTGAATGTCCTTGTAGAACAGGTTGAACGTTACGGCGCCGGCGTCGCCCCAATAGTATTCGACGCCGAGATCGAAGTTCCAGGAGTAGGTGTTTTCGAGATCGGGATTGCCGGCCTCAACGTTGAACTGGGCGTCGAACGGATCGTCGTTCTGTGCGAAGGCGATCACCGTCGGCTGCGCCAGGTTGATGAACGAAGGGCGCGCGATCGCGGTCCAGACCGCGCCGCGGAAGACGATGTAGTCGCGGTGGCGGTAGTTCACCTGGAAGCGCGGCAGGACTTCGAAATAGTCGCCTTCGGTCTCCGAAAACACGAGCTGCGGCGCGGCGCTCGTCTCAAAATCGATTTCGCCTTCGAAGCCTTCCGAGAAGAGCCCCAGAACTTCGCCCGTCTCCTCAAGGATCACCGACCCGTCGGCCGCGACGCCGACCGGGGCGTCGTCGATCTCGTCGCCCGTCGCGGGGTCGACGAGGTCAATAGTGCCGACGAAAAGTCCGGCCGCATTCTGATCGATCAGTTCCACGTTGAAGAGCTGCGGCGCGCTGATGTTGACGTCGGCGTATTCGACCCGAACGCCGCCGATCACTTCCCACCGGTCGTCCTCGCCGAAGGTCAGCTTGCTCTGCAGGTATCCGCTAAAGATGCTCTCGTCGACCTGGGTTTCGGGGATGAGGCCGAGAATGCCGTCGCCGACCTGAAAATCCGGCGTGATCGGAATGCCGTTGAGGATGTCGCTGACGAGCGAAAGGTCGCCATTGGTGACGTCGACGACGATCGTCTCGCCGGCGGCGTTCGTCGCAGTTTCGACGACGCTGTCGGGGTCGTTTAGAAACGCGTCGATCGAATCGAGGATCAATATCTGCGTTGCGAAGTTTCCGCTTGAGCTTGCCTGCAGGAAACTGTTGACCGTCTGAACGCCGTTGAACGGCGTGAGATCGACGTTTTGATCATTAAGCAGTTGAAACCCGATATTGTCGGGATCGTTGAGGTCCGCGAGGGTCAATTCGTTCAGCGACTGGCTCGCGTCGACGCCGGCGATCTGCAGAAGGTCGAAGAAGTCGTCCTCCTGGATCTGAACGAAGCTGTTGAAGCCCGTCGTCGTGCGTTCGGCGCGCTCGAACTTCACGCCCGCCGATATCGTGTCGATCCAGTCGTTCTGCACCGCGTACTCGGCGTCGAACTTGGCTGAGAAGCGCTCCTGGAAGCCCTGTTCGAACTCGAGCGATGCGTCGTCGAGAAGGAAAATGTCCGGCGTCAGAAGCGCCGCCTGGAGGGCGGCGACGTTCGAGTTCGCCAATTGCGGACCCGGAAGGTTCGTATCCTGGAAGATGAAGAAATCGCGGTCGTTCGAATCTTCGATCAGGTCGCCCTGGGCGTCGTCGGTCGTCTCCGTGAAGACGGGTCCCCCCGGGAAAATGCTGCGCAGCGAGATGAAATCCGCCTGGGACTGGGTGAGCGCGCCGCTTTCCACGAGAATGTCGAGATTGTCCTGGAAATCGTCGTCGTCGAGATCCTCGGGCTCGAAGTCGAGCTGGGGCTGCGGCAGTCCGGCCGACCCGTCGACCGCGCGCGCGTAACCGAAGCGGTAATTCAGCTTCAACCGGTCGAGAACCGTCTCGCCCTGGAAGGTGAGCGAGAGGTTGGTGCCCCGTTCCGGCTCCTCCTCGGCGCGGAAGAACAGCTCCTGTTCGACGGGCGCGAACACCTCGTCCCCCGGGTTGGCGAACAGTCCGGACCCGGCGAAATCGGGAAAGATGGCGCCGAGATCGATCGGCGCCGCGCCGGCGTCGACTTCCGGGAAGACGTCGTCGTCCTCGTCGTCGTCCTCGTCGCCGTCTTCGCCGGCGTCGAGGCGGATGGTCGAGCGCGTGCTCCTGACGTCTTCGCGGTTGAACGAGCCGAGGATGCTGAGCGTCGTGTGTTCAGCCGGTTTCCAGTCGATCGCGCCGGACAGCGTAAGGTCGTCGCGCTGATCGTCGAAAAGGCTGTACTGCAGGCCGATGAGCGTCGACGGGAAGACGTCGGGCGTGCCGAGCTGCGGCGAAATTCCGCCGTCGTCGAAAATGTCGGACAGTGAGTCGAGGGTGTCGAATTCGGCCTGGGAGATCGCGCCGGACTCAAGCAAGTCGTCGATATCGACGTCTTCGTCGATGTTGGCGTTGGCGTTGATGGCGAGCGCCTGGGGGATGAAGAGCGGCGCCGCGCCTTCCTCGAATCCGAGCGAGAACGGGTCGATCGTGTCGACCGTTTGCGACTCGATTTCGAAGGCGAGGCGGTTGCGGCGGCGGAACGAGCCGGACACGAGAACGCCGAAATTATCGCCGAACACTTTGTTCACGGTGCCGGCGATCTTGAAGCCCGTGCGGTCGTTCACCTCTTGCTCGCGGCCTTCAAGACTGAGCCGGAACTGGTCCTTGCCCACCGACAGGGGGCGCGCCTGCTCGAGTTCGACGGAGCCGCCGACGCCCTCGCTTTCGTTTCGCGGCAGGAGGCTCTTGTTGATCGTCACCGTAGCGAGCGATTCGGCCTGGAACACGTCGAGCGGCACCCGGCGGTCGCCGGCCGCGTTCGCCTGGGCGGAGTTCAAGCCGTTGATCTGAACGTTGTTGAGGCTCGAATCGAGACCCCGGATGGAGATGAACTGCCCCTCGCCGGACCTCTCCTCGCGCTGAAACGAAACGCCGGGGAGCCGGTTCAAGGCCTCAGCGGCCGTCGCGTCCGGAAAGCGCCCGAGGCTGTCGGCGGAGATCACGCTGGAGACTCCGTCGGCGTTGCGCTGGCGGTTGAGAGCCGACGCCGTCGCCGACCGCCGCCCCGTCACGATCACGACGTCGCCCTGTTCGTCCTCGCCAAGCCGGGCGTTGACTTCCTGCGTCTCGCCGCTCGCCACGACAACGCGGACGGTTCTCGTTGGAAGCCCGAAATATCTGAGGCGAAGCGTGTAGGAGCCGGGCGACACGTTCGGCAGTCGATAGCGCCCCAGAACGTCGGTCACCGCGGACTGCCCCGTCTCGACGACCTGAACGTTGACGCCGGTAAGCGCTCGGTCGCGCTGGGCGTCGCGGATCTCGCCGACGATCGAACCGTCCTCAACGCGGATGACGTCGTCCTGCGCGCCGGCGGCGCCCGCGACGGCGTTGGACAACGCAACGATGGAGGCCGATGCGATCAGCCGGCCGACTTTTCGTAAGGTCATTCGTTTCCTCCTCGATCCCCGCGCCGCCCGCTTTTTCGCGGGTTCTCGCTGTCGCGTCGCCGCGCTTGTTTCGCGTCGGTCTGCGGCGTCGACGCTAGGTCGCGCCATGGGGCGTTCAAATCAGGAGGCGTCTCATTTCCGCATGGTGGAACGGGCCGGCGGCGGGCCGTCCTGTGGCCGCTCGCCGGCGTTCGGCGGCGCGTCATAGGCGACGCGAAACCCCAGGTGGTTCGTAGAGAAATCGACCTCGTGGGGCTGCCGGGCGGCTGGCCGATACCGTCGACAATAGTTCGGGGCGCAAAGAAACGAACCGCCCTTGACGACGCCTCGACCGGCGTCGAACGGATCGGCCGTCCATTCCCACACATTGCCGATCATGTCGTACAGGCCGATGGGATTGGCGGCGAACGCGGCGACAGGCGCCCGCCCCGAGAAACCATCCTTACCCGTATTGATTACCGGAAACGCCCCCTGCCACGTGTTAGCGTTCGCCGGCGCGGGGGCGGCCGGGCCTTCATCGCCCCGCCCCGCCCGCGCCGCGCGCTCCCATTCCGCCTCACTCGGCAGTCGCCCGCCCGCCCAGCGCGCGAAGGCTTTCGCGTCGGCGAGCGCGATCTGCGTGACGGGTTCGCAATCGCGCGCCGGCGCTTTATCCGCGCCGTCGGGCCGGCGCCAGTCGGCCCCGGGCGCAAAGGCCCACCAGTTCAGCGCCTCGCCCAGCCCAGCCGGCGGACGGAAAACCGCGCCGCCGGGCCTGAGGTCCTCTTGGTCGATCTCGGAACGCGCTGTTGGCTCCGCGGCTCGCTCGGCGACGGTGCGGTAGCCGGCCTCGGCGACGAATTCGGCGAACCGCCCGACGGTCACTTCCGTCGCGTCGAGCCAGAACGCGCCGACAACGACGGAGCGCGACGGGCGTTCCTCCGCATAGCCATCATCGGCGCCGATAAGCGACGCGCCGGCGGGCACGAAGACCGGCGCTGCGGCGCGGCACGGGCCGTCGCGGGCGCGTCGCCCCCCGTCGTCGGCGCACGCCGACAGACAGGCTGCCGCGGCGGCGATCGCCGCGGCGCAGCCCGACAACGGCGCGCGCGCGCCGCCCTCAGTCGTCGCTCTTGGCCTTCGCCCGCTCGGCGGCGGCGCGCTGGATGCGTTTGACCTCGTCATGGCGGCGCGTGTTGATCAAGGGGTCATCGGACACGAACGTCCACAATTGCACGGTGCCGTCCTGGTGCGCCGTCGTGAACAACGTGCCGGCGTCGTTGAACTCCATGTATTCGAGCGCGTCGCTCACCGGAACGCGGAGAGCATACGGCACGCTGTCATTGCCGATCTCCTCGTCCAGAAGATGCTCCGTCTTGAAGAAATCGATCGTCAGTCCGTGTCCCGCCGACCCGAGATGGCGGCCGTCGGGCGTCCAGGCCACGGTTTCGATTTTCTGGCCGCTCTTGTTCAGACGACGCACGAGTTTTCCGGTCTTCAATTCGTAGACGTAGAGATAGCCCTCGGTCGCGCCAGCAGCGATGTATTGGTCGTCCGGGCTGATATTGACGTTGATGAAGTAGGCGTCGCGGTCCTCGTCGGCGGACTCGACGATTTTCAAGGTGCGCACGAGTTTGCCAGTCGCGACCTCCCAGACCTTCACCGTCGGGTGGCCGGAGGTCACCATGTACTTGTCGTCCGACGTGAAATCGATCTCGTTGACCGTGTCGCCATGGTCGACCGTCCGCACCAGGCTCCAGTCCTTCGTCGAATAGATCCGCGCCGGCCCGGAGCGGCCTTGGCGCTCCTGGCCGGAGGCCATGTAGGCGCCGTCGTTCGACGCGGCGAGCGCGTCGATGCCGTTGTCGTGCTGCAGTTCCTTAACGACCTCGCCCGTCCTCGCGTCGATGACCCGCATGACGAAGTCTTCGCTGACGGAGACGACCTGCGAGCCGTCCTGCGTGAACGCCACGCGCTCGATCTCCTGGGGCACGCGCGTCACCCACATCTGTTGGCCGTCGGAGGTTCTGAACAGCCGGACGGTGTTGTCGAACTTCGTGCCCGTGACGATGAATTCGCTGTCCGGCGAGAATTCGGCGGACTCGACCGACCCGAGCTCCCCGTTCATGTCCGCAAGCCGCGACCAGACGTGGTTGAGGCCGAGCGCGCCCCCGGCGAGCGTCGGGGACGTCGCCAGAAAGACGCTCGAAACGCCGGCCAGAAGAGACGAAAACATTTGTAAACGCGTCATTTAGGAAGCTCCTGTCTGAATCGGGGTCACGTTAGTCGACTTCGGCGACGGTCCGATCGCTGCGGTCGCGCGCGTTTCGCATGCCGGACGCCGCGCGGCCGATAGGTCCTCACCGAACGCCCTCAATGACGATCTCCGGGCCGCTGATCCGCAAGGGCGGGCTTGTCTCGTCGCTCAGCGAGATCAGAAGGCGCGCAAGCTCCGCTCCCTTGCCGCCCCGCGGATCGTAGAGCCGCACGTCATTGTCGTCATCGCGCCACGTCGGAACGAGCGACACGGCCGCAAGGCCCTCCTTGTCAGCGACGACGCGCGCGAGCAGTCCCTCGCGGAACCGCGTGCGACGGTCGCGCCGCCGGTCGTCGAACGCCAACTGCGCCAGGGAGTGCAGGATCGGCTTGCCCTTGTATATCTCGACTTTCTGGTAGCGATGGGGCCCATGGCCGAACACGACGTCGGCGCCGGCGTCGATGACCGCGCGGGCGATGTCGGACTGGTAGTCGAGGGCTTCGGTCGTGTTCGACAGTCCCCAATGATACGAAACGATGACGACGTCGCTTCGCGTCTTTAGGGCGGCGACGTCGCCCGTCATGCGCGCCTTCGACGCCGGGTCGAGCCAGGTGACGACCTTCGCGGGCGTTCCGGGTTTGTCGTACTTTTCCGGGTCCTGATAGGCGGTGTGCACCTTGATGTGGGCGCCCCCCGGGCGCGTCTCGCCCGCGGCGTGCTGGAACGGAAAGACCGTCGAAGCGTATTGCAGAAATCCAACGACGACGCCGTCGATCTCGCGGACCGCCGGCGCGTGCGCCGCGTTCAAGTCCGCTCCGCCGCCGACCCATTGCACGTCCGCCTCCTCCAAAACGGCGAGGCTGCGCATCAGGGCGGGCCAAGGATAGGTGACGTTGTTCGCAACGCCGACAAGGTCGACGCCGGACGCCGTCAGGGCCGCGACCTGGCCCGGTTCGGAGTGCTGCCAGTCCTTGTGCGGAACGTCAGGCGCGTTGGAGTCCGTCGACGCGCCGGCGAACGGACCCTCCAGATTGAGGAACGTCACGTCCGCCTCGGCGATCGTGGCGCGGACGTGACGCAAGGCGTCTTCCGGTTTCTCCCGACCCTGAAAATTGGCGTCGCCGGCGAGGAGGATCGAAACGCCCTGGGTCGCCGGCCAGGGCCAGGCGGGCGCGTCGCTTTCCGACGCTGCGGTTTCAGGCTCATCCTCCGCCTGCGCTGCTTCTACGGCGCCGCCGATTGCGGCGACGGACGCCGCGCAGACGGACGTAGCAAGGGCGACGGCGAAACGCGTCGCCGTCGCGCGGCTTATCGGCGGCCCGGCGCGCACGATCCGTCTACGCGATCCGGGCCGTGATCGCTTTTTGCTCAAGATAGTTGTGGAGCACGGCCTCGCCCATCTCTCGCCCCCAGCCGGACTGTTTGTAGCCGCCGAACGGCAGCGCGGCGTCGAACACATGGTAGCAGTTGATCCAGACCGTGCCGCTCTCCAACCGGTTCGCGACGCGGTTCGCCTTGGCGATGTCGCGCGTCCACACGCCGGCGGCGAGACCGAAGAGCGAATCGTTCGCGTCGCGAATAAGGTCGTCGTCAAGCTCCTTGAAGGGAACGGCGACGAGAACGGGCCCGAATATCTCTTCCCTGACGACTTTCATGTCCGGCTTCGTGTCGACGAAAACCGTGGGTTCGACGAAGTAGCCGGGTCCGTCGAAGCCCGCGCCGCCGACGCGCGCCCGGGCGCCCTCCTCCCGGCCGGCGTCGAGATATCCGGTCACGCGATCGAACTGGGCCTTCGAGACCAGCGGCCCCATTTCCGTGTCGGCCTCCATGCCGACGCCGATCTTGATGCCTTTCGCGTTCCGCGAGACGCCCTCGACGACGCGGTCGAACACGCTCTCTTGGACGAACAGGCGCGAGCCCGCGTTGCAGCACTGGCCATGGTTGAAAAAGATCCCGGCGGCGGCGCCGGCGATCGTCGCGTCGATATCGGCGTCGTCGAAAACGATGTTGGGGGACTTGCCGCCAAGCTCGAGGCTCACCCGCTTCAGGTCGTTCGACGCGGCCCGGACGATCAGCTTGCCGACCTCCGTCGAACCGGTGAAGGCGACTTTGTTGACGCGCGGGTCCGCCGCGAGCGCCGCGCCCGCCGTTTCGCCGAAGCCCGGCACGATGTTGACGACGCCTTTCGGCACGCCCGCCTCCAGCAAGAGCTCGCCAAGGCGAAGCGCGGAGAGGGGCGTCTCCTCCGCGACCTTGAGGACGACGGCGCAGCCCGTGGCGAGCGCCGGCGCCAGCTTCCAAGCGGCCATCAGCAGGGGGAAGTTCCAGGGGATGATCTGCCCGACGACGCCTACCGGCTCCGGCCGCGTGTAGGACACGTATTCTCCGGGGGCGGCCAAATTCGAAAGCGGGATCGATTTGCCGTGCAGTTTGGTCGCCCAGCCGGACATGTAATGGAACATGTCCGCCGCCAGCGTCACGTCCGCCGCGCGTGCCACCGCCACGGGCTTGCCGTTGTCGAGGCTTTCAAGCTCCGCCAGCTCGTCCATGTTGTCGGCGATGAGATCGCCGATCTTGTGGACGATCCGGCCGCGGGCCGAGGGCGTCATGCGGCGCCACGGACCGTCGTCGAAAGCCGCGCGCGCCGCCGCGACGGCGAGCTCGACGTCGGCTTTGTCGCCTTCTGCGACGCTCGCGATTTTCATCGCCGACGCCGGATCGAGGACGTCGAAGGTCTTGCCCGACTGCGCGGCGACCCACTCGCCGTCGATCAGCATGCGCCGCGGCGTCGCCAGCCACTCGCGCACTTTTTGCGACGCCTTGCCGAGCGTGCTGTCGATCGTGACGTGCATGTTCATGAGGTTTCTCCCTTCGCGCGGCGGTGATCGCGGAAGGGTAGCCTCGACGGGCGGCGCCGCGAGCGGCGCGACGGCGTTCGTTCCGCAAGACGGAACGCCGCAAGGGTCGCGATCCTCGTTCCCGCAACGCGGCTTACTGGAGTTCGAGATTTTCGGTGAAACGTTGCCGATTTTCGGAGATCTTGCGCTTCGCCTCGCTGATCGCCTCCACCTCCGTCGACGTCAGCAACTGATCGATAACGCGCGCCATGTGGTCGCGCATCGCCTTGCGCGCCGCGTTCGGATCGCGCGCCGAGATCGCATCGAAGATCGCGCGATGCTCGGCGATGCGGGGCTTCCAGCCGTTCTTGCGGACCTCGTCGAGCATGCGCGCGGTCAGGGCCGACGCTTCGCGCACCTCCCAGAGATCGAAGACCACCTTCCGCACCGCGCTGTTGCGCGTCGCCTCTGCGATCAAAAGGTGAAAACGACGGTCGGCGGTCTCGCGGTGGCGGGGCTGTTTGTTCTCCTCGACCATCGCGTCGATCGCTTCTTTGAGCGCCTCCACCTCTTCGTCCTTGATGCATCGCGCTGCGAGCGCCGCCGCCTCGCCCTCGAAAAGCGCGCGGGCCTCCATGAGTTCGAATGGGCCGATGTCGAGTTCTAGCGCCAGGGGGTGCGAAACCGTGGGGTTCTTGACGTAAACGCCAGAGCCGTTGCGCACGTCGACGACGCCGCCGATCTCCAGGGCGATAATCGCTTCGCGCACGGTGGGTCGGCTGCCGCCGAGGCGGCTCGCAAGCTCGCGTTCGCCGGGAAGGCGATCTCCCGGCCGATAAGCGCCGCCGGCGATATCGTCGAGCAGCGCTTCAGCCACCTGCTGGTAAAGCCGCTTGACGCCGGCCGCCTCGGGCAACGCGAGAGACTTCAAGAGACCCGTTTTCGTTTTCATCCGCCACCGACGCCTTTGGGCGCTGTCTGAATTAACCGCCGGCCGCGCCAAGGCAAGATCCGGCGCCCGACCCCGGCTCATGTTTCACCATACGGCAAAGACCGATCGAAATCGGACGCATCGCAAGGACCGGTCCGCGCCGCGCGGTGGAAAGCCCTTGTGCCGGACGCGCTGTCCGGCCAATTCTCCGATAATGCGTTCGTATCTGACTGACCAATTTTAGGGCGCGCCAGCGACGCGCCCGGCGACTCGCAGAAGCGACGCCCCCCGCCATGATGGAGAGAAGCGAATGATCAAACGCTTAGGCATGTTCGCCGCCGCGCTGTTGAGCCTCGTCGGCGTCGAGGCCGGCGCGCAGTACTCGGTCGAGGCCGTTCCCCGATACGAGCGCCCAACGCCCGACGTCGAGGCCCCCTCGCCGCTGACGAACGTGCTCGCCCGCGACGTCGTCACCCTCGACGGCGACTGGTCCTATCTCGTCGATCCCATGCGCGCGGCGTTGCGCAAGCCGACCTACCGGCGGGACTTCCAGAACGACCGCACGCCGCCGAAGGAGGAACTCATCGAGTACGAGTGGTCGTCGGCGCCGACGCTCGCCGTGCCGGGCGACTGGAACACGCAGGACGACAAGCTTTTCTGGTACGAAAGCGTCGTCTGGTACAACCGCAAGTTCACGCCGGAGCTGAAAGACGGCCGGCGTTACTTACTTTACTTCGAGGGCGCGAACTATTGGACGAAGGTCTTCCTGAACGGCGAGGCGCTCGGCGTCCACGAGGGCGGGTTTTCGCCGTTCGCCTTCGACGTGACCGAAGCCGTGCAGGAGGGCGAGAACACGCTCGTCGTCGCCGTCGACAGCATGCACGACGAAACCTCCGTGCCGAGCTTTTACTAAGACTGGATGAACTATGGCGGGATCACGCGCCCGGTCCATCTGGTGTCGACGCCGCTGACCTACGTTCACGACTACCGCCTGGGCCTGCGGGAGCTCGGCGGCGTCGAACGCATCTACGGCAGCGTGCGGGTCGAGGGCGACGCGAAAGCGAACCGGGCCGTTCGGGTCGAGATTCCCGAATTGCAGCTGTCCCTCAGCCTCAAGACGGACCGCAAGGGCGACGCCGCGTTCGACGTTCCCGTCGAAAACCTCGAGCGCTGGTCGCCCAACGCGCCACGGCTCTACGACGTCTCCGTCGCGATCGACGGCGGCGCCAAGATCGCCGACAAGATCGGCTTTCGCACCGTCTCCGTTTCCGGCCAGGAGGTGCGGCTCAACGGCGCGCCGATCTTCCTCAAAGGGATCAGCGTGCATGAGGAGCCCATCGGCCCCGACGGCGGACGCAAGATGACCTTCGACGACGCGCGCAAGCTTCTCGGCGCAGCGAAAGAGCTCGGCGCCAACTTCGTTCGCCTCTCTCATTATCCGCACAATGAGCGAACCTTGCGCGTTGCCGACGAGCTTGGCCTTCTCGTCTGGAGCGAGATCCCGATCTACTGGGAGGAGATCAGCTACGACAATCCGCATACGATCGCGGTGGCCAACCGGATGTACAAAGACACGATCAACCGCGACTACAACCGGGCGTCGATCGCGATCTGGGGCGTCGCCAACGAAACGCCGATCTCGACGCAGCGCAACGAGTTCCTGAAGAATCTCATTGACTTCGTCAAAAGCCACGACGACACGCGTCTCGTCTCAGCCGCGCTCAACCGAAACACGTCGGAGGGCGACGATACGTTCATCGTAGATGATCCGTTGGGAGAACATCTCGATATCCTCGCGGTCAATGAATACGAGGGCTGGTACGGCGAGCGCACCCTTGACGAGGTGCCGGGGGTCCGCTGGCGCACGCCCTATGACAAGCCGATGATGTTCTCCGAGTTCGGGGCTGGCGCCCTGAAAGACTTTCACGGCGAGCGCCTTGAGCGTTTCACCGAGGAGCACCAGCGGGCGTTCTATGAGGTCACGCTGAAAATGGCCGAGGAGATCCCCTTCCTCGCCGGCATCTCGCCCTGGATCTTGAAGGACTTCCGTTCGCCGCGCCGCTGGCACCCGCGCTTCCAGAGCTACTGGAACCGGATGGGGCTCATCAGCGAGACGGGCGAGAAGAAGCCGGCGTTCGAAACGCTGAAAAATTGGTATGCGTCCTATGACGGCCCGCACGCCGCGGCCGCGGAGGCCGGCCGACCCGGCGAGGAGTGAGCGCGCGGTTCAAAATCGCGCTCATCCCCGGCGACGGCGTCGGTCAGGAGGTCGTTCCTGAGGGCGATCGCGCGCTGGAAGCGGCCGCCGGCCGCTATGGCTTCGCCCTTGAGTGGACGCAGTTCGACTGGAGCTGCGCCCACTACGCCAAGACTGGCCGTATGATGCCGGCGGACGGGCTCGACCAGCTGCGAGCCTTCGACGCGATCTACCTCGGAGCCGTGGGCTATCCGGGCGTGCCGGACCACGTCTCGCTCTGGGGCCTTCTCATTCCCATCCGCCGGACGTTTCGGCAATACGTGAACCTGCGGCCCGTTCGGCTATTCGACGGCGTCGAAACGCCGCTCAAGAACCGCACCGCGGCGGACATCGATTTCTGGATCGTGCGCGAGAACAACGAAGGCGAGTACTCCGAAATCGGCGGCCGGCTCTATTCGGGGACGCCGGACGAAGCCGCCGTTCAGGAATCGGTCTTCACGCGGCGCGGCGTTGACCGCGTTCTGAAGTACGCGTTCGACCTCGCGCGTTCCAGGCCGCGAAAACGCCTGGCGAGCGCGACCAAGTCGAACGGCGTCGTCCACACGATGCCGTTCTGGGACGAGCGCGTCGAAGCGATGAAAGCGTCCTACCCGGACGTCACCGTCGACGCCTACCACGTCGACATCCTCACCGCCCATTTCGTTCTGCATCCGGACTGGTTTGACGTCGTCGTCGGCTCCAATCTCTTCGGCGACATCCTCTCCGACCTCGGCCCCGCCGTCGCCGGCACGATCGGGATCGCGCCGGCGGCCAACGTCAATCCGGAGCGGGAGGGCCCCTCCATGTTCGAGCCGGTCCACGGCAGCGCGCCGGACATCGCCGGAAAGGGCGTCGCCAACCCGATCGGACAGATCTGGTCCGGCGCGATGATGCTGGAGCATCTGGGGCGCGCCGACGCGGCGAACGCGGTTGTGCGAGCGATCGAGGAGGTCCTCGCCTCAGGCGAGGCGCGCACGCCTGACCTCGGCGGAACCGCGTCGACGACCGATCTTGGCCGGGCGATCGCCGACGCGGTCCGCTAATCGTCGAGCGTCGACGCCTTCACCGACGACGCGCGCGCCACGACCTTCTCCTCGTCGATCTCCATCCCAAGGCCCGGCCCCTGCGGCACGCGAATTTCGCCGTCGGCGTAGTCGAGATAGTTCTTCACGACGCCGATCTGTTCGGGGAACCGGTCGACGTCCGGGAACTCGAAGAAAGGCCCCACCGTCGGCATCGACGCCACAAGCTGAAGCGACGCCGCCGTCGAGATCGTCGGGCGCGTATTGTGGAGGATCATCGGCTTTTGCCGCGCCTGGGCGAGCGTCGCGATCTTGTCCATGATCGTGATCCCGCCCGCCTTTATGACGTCCGAATTGAGATAGTCGGGGTTCGCGTACCTGATGAGCTCGTCGAGCTGCCAGATCGTGTACTCTTTTTCGCCGGCGAGGACGCCGAGGTCGAGCGCGCGGACGACCTCGGCGGTCTCGACGTGATTCTGATCCGAACACGGCTCTTCGTAAAATCTGTGCCCGTATTTGTCCTGCAGGACGCGGCCTACTTCGATGGCGCGCGCCGCCGTATAGCCGTTGTTGATGTCTACGAAGAGCTCCGCATCTGATCCGATTTCGCGCTCGATCGCGTCGACGTATTCGAGGGTTCGGTCATTCGTCGGGTTCAGATGGTCTTCGCGGATCTGCATACGGCACTTGACGGTGCGAAACCCTCGCTTGACGAATTTGACGGCCTGGGCGACGGCCTCCTTCTTGGTGAGCTTCTCCCAGCGACCCGTTCCGTAAGACCCGTAGACGGGTTGCGAACTGCGATACTCGCCGCCGAGCAGCTTGTGGATCGGCGCGTCGAGAATCCGGCCCTTCAGATCCCAGATCGCGATGTCGATACCGGCGATCGAATTCGAGAGCGCCCCGCCGGGCCCGAAGTCATGGGAGCGGTAGAACATCTCGTCCCAGATGGGTTCGGTGTCGAACGGATCGCGGCCGAGGGCGCGGCGCGCGTGTTCGGAATGAATGAAGGCCTCCATCACCTGATGGCTGCCGGCGTCGCACTCGCCCCAACCGATTTCGCCCGAGTTTGCGCGGACACGGACGAAAATCGCATCGTCCATGACATACGTCTTGATTTCGTCGATGACGAGGTCGGACCCGGCAGGCGCCCGGGTCTCCTGGGCCCGGCAAACCCCAACGCCGACGAGACCGACGCCAGCCGCGGCGGCGCCCGTTATCAATCGTCGACGGTCTATTTCGGCGCGTTTCATTGGCTGTCCCCTTTCGCTTCTGAGACGTTCTCGGCGGACGCGTCAGACCCGCGCCGACGACGCGGGTCGGGCCCGCCATGGGCCCAGTCGAGCAACTGGACCGTGTGAAGAATTTCCGCCTCGACAGCGCCGCGAAGATGCGTGATGCAACCGATGTTGCCGCTGGCGACGATGTCCGCCTTGAGCGCTGATAGATGGCCGGCCTTCCGGTCCCGCAGGCGCCCGGCGATCTCCGGCTGCAGGAAGCTGTAGGCGCCGGCGGAGCCGCAGCACAGATGGCTTTCAGCCGGCTCGACGACGTCGAACCCCGCTCGGCGGAGCAGCTTTTGCGGCGTCAAGCGGATCCCCTGACCATGCTGCATGGAGCAGGCGGACTGGTAGGCGACGCGGCCGCGCTGCGGCGTCTCGAACGCGATGTCTTCTTCATCGAGGAACTCGACGACGTCTTTGGCGATAGCGGCGATTCGGGCGGCGCGATCCTTGTACGCCGCATCGTCCGCGAGCAAGGTCCCGTAGTCCTTGACCATCGTGCCGCAGCCCGACGCGTTGACGATCAACGCGTCAAGGCCGCCCTTGTCGACTTCCGCGCTCCAAGCCGCGACGTTGCGACGGGCGGTTTCGCGCGCCGCCTCTTCGCGGCCGAGATGGTGGACGAGCGCGCCGCAGCACGACGCCGCCGGCGCGACGACGACGGCGCACCCGACTTTCGTCAGCAGTCGTATCGTAGCGGCGTTGATCTCCGGGGCCAATGTCGGCTGCACGCAGCCCGTGAGGAGCGCCACCCGCTTGCGCGACCCGCCAGCCAGCGTCGTTGCGTCGCCGCCCGCGGCCGGACTTGGGAGCCGGCTCGGCGCCGCATCAAGAAGCGCCCGCAACCGGCCGGAGAACGCGCGGCGAAACGGCCGGGCGAGCGCGGCGCATCGAAGCGACAGGCGAAACAGCAGCGGGTTCGGCAGAACCGTCGCCAGCAACGCGCGGAAGGCGCGATCGGCGGGCGGACGGGCGTACGTCTCTTCGATATGCGCGCGCGCATGGTCGATGAGCCGCATATAGTCGACGCCCGACGGGCACGTCGTCACGCAGGCGAGGCATGACAGGCACCGATCCAGATGCGTCACCGTTTTCGCCGAAGGCGGCGCGTCCTCCTCGAGCATCCGCTGGATGAGATAGATCCGCCCCCGCGGCGAATCGAGTTCGTCGCCCAGCAGCTGATAGGTCGGACACGTCGCCGTGCAAAACCCGCAATGAACGCAGCGCCGCAAGACGCTCTCGGAATAAGCTGTCTGCGGATCTTTAAGCTGCGCTTCGGTGAAGTTCGTCTGCATCGACCTTAAATCTCAGCGTACATCTTGCCGGGGTTCAGGACCCCGCGCGGGTCGAAAGCGCGCTTGACGGCCGCACTAAGGCGCGCGAGCGGGGCAGGCTGGTCCGGGAAAACCGGCAATCGCCGGCGCCGCGCCTCGCTCGCGCGCATGACATAGAAACGCGCCTCTTCAGCGGCGTCCGGCGCTTCAGGAACGGCGTCAGGGTCGTCGAAGGCGAGCCACGCGGTCGCGCCGGCTCCGTCGACGAGGAAGCGCGCTTCCGGGTTGCGGGCGATGAGCGCCGGAAAAGCCGCCGGCGCAAGCGCCGCCTTCCACAACGTTGCGTCTTCGTCGTCGAAGTCCGCCGCGACCGCGAGCCGCGACCAGATCTCGCTCGCCTCGTCGACGGCGGCGTCGCGGCGAAGCAGATCGACGACCGACGCGGCGCGGTGGGAGACGCTCTTCTCAGAGCCTTCGAGACGGACATGCACGGCGTAATCGCCGTTCCTGGCGATCGGCGCGTAACCGACGCCGGTCGGCGCGAAGGGGCTCGCGGTCACGGCCCGCATGATGTCGGCGGCCGCCGCGACGTCGGGTTCGACGACGCTCACCGTGCGGACGCATTCGGGCTTCGGCGAGACTTTCAACGTGACGTCCGTCAACGCCGCCAATGTGCCGAACGAGCCGGTCATCAGCTTGCTGAGGTCGTAGCCGGTTACGTTCTTGACGACGCGCCCGCCTGACTTGAAGGGCTCGCCCCGCCCGGAAACGCCGCTGACGCCGAGAACGAAGTCGCGCGCCGCGCCGGAAAACACGCGTCGCGGGCCGGAAAGGCCGGACGCGACAGCGCCGCCGATGGCGCCTTTGTTCTCTGCGCCGAAGAGCGCCCGCGCGTCCGGCGGCTCGATCGCGAGCATCTGTCCGTTCTCTTCCAAAAGCGCCTCGATGTCCTCGAGCGGCGAACCGGCGCGCGCGGACAGAACGAGTTCGTTCGGCTCATAGAGCGTGACGCCGCTCAAGCCGGATAAATCGAGCCGCCTCGCGGCCGCCACGGGCCGGCCGAGCCCGAGCTTGCTCCCACGACCAACGATCTCCAGCGGCTCGCCCGCCTCGCAAGCGGCGCGCACGGCCTCGCAAACGTCGTGCGTCGTTAGCGGCTTGATCGCCTCCATCCCCGAAAGCGCGGCCATCCTCAAAAGCGCGGCAGGTCGGGGCGCAATAGCTTGCCGCCGTGCACGTGGACGGCGCCCAGTTCCGCGCAGCGATGGAGCTTCGGAAACATCTTACCGGGATTAAGCCGGCCCTCGGGGTCGAACGCGCACTTTATCCGCTGCTGCTGCGCGAGATCGACGTCGGTGAACATTTCGCCCATGAGCCCGCGTTTTTCGACGCCGACGCCGTGTTCGCCCGTGAGAACGCCGCCGACCTCGACGCAAAGACGCAGAATGTCCGCGCCGAAACGTTCCGCGGTCTCCAATTGTCCCGGCGCGTTGGCGTCGTAGAGAATAAGCGGGTGCAGATTGCCGTCGCCGGCGTGGAAAACGTTCGCGACCTGAAGGCCGTACCTCTCGGACATCTCGGCCATGCGCCGAAGGACGAGCGGCAATGTGCGGCGCGGGATGGTGCCGTCCATGCAATAGTAATCGGGCGCGATCCGCCCGGTGGCCGGGAAGGCCGCCTTGCGTCCGGCCCAGAAGGCGTCGCGCTCCGCCTCGTCGCCGCTCACCCTCAAGGTCGTCGCGCCGCAGGCCTCGGCGACGCGCCGCACCAGGTCGATCTCATCGGCGACGCTCGCAGCGGGTCCGTCGATCTCGACGATCAGAAGCGCCTCGACGTCGAGCGGATAGCCGCAACCGGCGAAGTTCTCCGCTGCGGTGACGGCGAGCTTGTCCATCATCTCCATGCCCGCGGGTATGACGCCCGCGGCGATGACGTCGGCGACGCACCGGCCCGCGTCCTCCGGCGACGCGAAGCCGATGAGCATCGCCTGGCGGGTCTCCGGTTTCGGCAGGATGCGACCGGTCACTTCGGTGACGACCCCGAGAAGGCCCTCCGATCCCGCGATGAGGCCCAACAGATCGTAGCCGTTCTGATCGCCGCTCCGCCCCCCGAGGGCGACGACGTCGCCGTTCATCATGGCGAGGCGGACGCCGAGCAGATTGTTCGTCGTCAGACCGTACTTCAGACAGTGCACGCCGCCGGAGTTCTCCGCGACGTTGCCGCCGATGGAGCAGGCGATCTGGCTCGAGGGGTCCGGCGCGTAATAGAAACCTTCGGCCTGAACGGCGTGGGTGATGGCTAGGTTCGTGACGCCAGGCTCGGCGACGACGCACCGGTTGGCGTAGTCGACGTCGATGATCGCGTTCATCTTAGAGACGCCCAACAGGAGGCCGTCAGGCAACGGCATGGCGCCGCCCGAAAGCGACGTGCCCGACCCACGGGGCACCACCTTCACGCCCATGTCAGCGCACGTTTTGAGGACGCCGACCACGTCGGCTTCGTTGCGCGCCAGGGCGACGATAAGCGGGAGCTGGCGGTAGGCGGTTAAACCGTCGCATTCATAGGCGCGTCGCCCGTCCTCCTCCTCGATGAGGCAGTCGGACGGCAGAAACGAGCGTAGCGCGCGCGCGATGGCGTCGCATTTCGCGGCGGCGTCAGGGTCGATGTCGAGGGCGATCAAGCGGGCGATCCTGCGGTTGCGGGCGTCCTTACGGCGACGAGCATAAACGAGCGGACGCGAAGCGCGGAACGGCGACCGCGCGCCGTTCCGCAGGTTGGACCCCCGCGCCAGGCGTCGACGCTATTGCAGCCATCGTCCGCCAATGTTCACGGTCAGGATGCGCGCCGCGTCACGCAGGCGAGCGCCGACGGCGGCCTGTCGGCTTTCCGGGAGGCGTTCGCAGGTCGTCGAAACTGAAAACGCGCCGAGCGGCTGGCCGCGCTCGTCGAATACCGGCGCCGCGACGCAGCGGACGTCCGCTCGGCGCTCGGCGTCGTCGATAGCGTAGCCGCGGGCCCGCGTGACCTGCAGGTCGGACATCAGGTCCTTCAGCGCGACCATCGTGCGGCGTGTGTACTGCAAAGGGCCGCTCGCCTTCAGATAGAGTTCGGCGGTCTTCGCCGGCCCGTACGCGAGAACGCTCTTGCCCGCGGCGCTGGCGTGAAAGGGAGCGGTCTGACCGGGCGAGGCGAACGTCTCCGCCCCATGTACGTGCGCGGCCTGGGCGACGTAACGCATGTGGCCGTCCTCCAGAATCGCGACGTTGATGGTCTCGCCAAGCTCTTTCATCAGCGTCTGCGCGATCGGCTTGGCGAGCTCGCCGATGTCGCGCGAGCGTGCGAACGCCTGTCCGATGGTGAACGTCTGAACGCCAATGACCCAGCGATTGCGCTCGCGTTCGAAGCGGACGAACCGCATCGCTTCCATCGTCGTCATCAGCCGATGCGTCGTTGACCGCGGCAGACTGGCCGCAAGGGACAACTCGCTCAGGCTCAACCCGCCCTCGCGGTCCGCGAGTATTTCAAGAAGGCCCAGGGCGCGCGTCAGCGACTGCACCTGGCCCGTCGCGGTCGGCCCGAGGGCCTTCGCCGCCTCTGCCTCCATGGCGTTCCTCCACGTGGTTGCGGAGCGCTTTTCCTGCGCTCTCTCGCTCGCGGCCCGGCGGGCGACGCCCTGCAACCGGCCTTACCGCTTGTGGAACGCTAACCCGCTCCTTCGCCGAACGCCATATTGGTAAGACCGGAAATCGGGTACAGTGCCGGAAAACCACAAGGCGCGCCGCGCCAACCGCCGTTCCGCGCACCGGGAACGCCTGTATCGGCCCTTACGCGGGGACCGCCCGGCGACGTACTGACCGCGAACGCGCGTTCCTCCGGAGATCTATGCCGACCCCGCCCGTCAACACCGCCCCTCGCCGGGCCGCGCACAGAACCGGCCTCACCAACCCCAAGCGCATCGGCCTGATCGCCGGCCCCTCGCTTGCGGCCCTCGCGCTCGCGCTAGCCCCGCTCTGGGAGGGCCTGTCTCCCGCCGGCGTCGGCGTTCTGGCGCTGACGACGCTGATCGCGGTCTGGTGGGTGACCGAAGCGATCCCCATCCCGGCGACCTCGCTTCTGCCGGCGATCTTCGTCCCGTTCACCGGCGCCCTCGGCTTGCGCGAAGCGCTGGCCGGCTACGCGAACCCGATCATCTTTCTTTTCCTCGGCGGGTTCGTCATCGCCACTTCGCTGGAGCGCTGGAACCTGCACACGCGCATCGCGCTCAACGTCGTCGCGCGCAGCGGGGCGAGCCCCGCGGCGCTGATCGCCGGGTTCATGCTCGCCGCGGCGGGCCTTTCCATGTGGATCTCGAACACCGCGACGGCGCTTATGATGACGCCGATCGCGCTCTCCGTCGCCGCGGCCGTCCTCGGCAAGGACTATGTCGGACGTCCGTTCGCGCTCGCGCTGCTCCTCGGCATCGCCTTCTCCTGCAGCATCGGCGGGCGCGGCACGCTCGTCGGCACCCCGACGAACGCCATCGTAAAAGGCTATATCGAGGCCGAGTTCGGCCGCGAGATCGGCTTCGCCGAATGGATGGCGCTCGGCCTTCCCGTCGTCGCGGTGCTGCTGCCGATCGCCTGGCTGTGCCTGACGCGCCTCGTCTTCCGCCTCGAGGCGAAGGACGTGGCGGGCGCTCCGGCGATCATCCGCGAGCGCCTCGCAGGTCTTGGACCGATCACGACGCCGGAGACGCGCGTCGCGATCGTGTTCGCGCTCGTCGCGGCGGCGTGGATGTTCCGCCGGCTGATCGTACGCGTCCCGGGACTTGAGACTCTCAGCGACACGGCGATCGCGCTCATCGGCGCGGTCGCTCTCTTCGTCGTCCCGGCCGGCGCTGGCGAAAAGGGCGAAGCGCTTCTCGACTGGGAGACCGCCGCCAAGCTGCCGTGGGGCATTCTTCTGATCTTCGGCGGCGGGCTCAGCCTGGCGGCGGCGATTTCCGCGTCGGGGCTTGCGGCCTGGCTCGGCGGCCGGCTTGAGGGCCTGACGAGCTTCCACCCAATCATGCTCATCTTCGCCGTGACCGTTCTCGTCGTGCTCCTCACCGAACTGACGAGCAACGTGGCGACGGCGACGGCCCTCATGCCGGTCCTCGGCGCGATCGCGACCGCGGGACGGCTCGACCCGATGCTGCTCGCCGCGCCGGCCGCGATGGCGGCGAGTTGCGCCTTCATGCTCCCCGTCGCGACGCCGCCGAACGCCATCGTCTTCGCCAGCGGCGCGGTGCGCATTGTCGACATGGCGCGGGCGGGCGTCGCGCTCAACGTTTTCAGCGCGCTCGTCCTTACCGTGATGTGCTACGTCCTTGTGCCGATCGTCTTTGGGCGAACGGCGACGTGACCTACGCGGCGCCGAACCGCCTCGTGCGAGAGAGCGAATGAACCCGAACCTTCAGGCCCTCATCGCGATCGCCCCGATCGTTCTCGCGGGGGCGCTGCTCGTCGGCTTCCGCACGCCGGCGCGGATCGCCATGCCGGCGACCTACGTCGTCGCCGCGCTTGTCGCCCTCGCCGCCTGGGGCGTCGCGCCCGCCGTCGTGGCGGCGTCGACCATCCAGGGCCTCTTCATCACGGCGAACATCCTGTTCATCATTTTCGGGGCGATGCTGCTCCTCAACACCCTGAAGCAGTCGGGCGCCGTCGACGTCATCCGGGGCGGATTCGCCAGCCTCAATCCCGACCGGCGGGTGCAAGTGGTGATCGTCGTCTGGCTTTTCGGCGCCTTCATCGAGGGCGCCGCGGGGTTCGGCACGCCGGCGGCGGTGACGGCGCCGCTCCTCGTCGCCCTCGGGTTCCCCGCAATGGCCGCGGTCATGCTCGGCATGATGGTGCAGTCGACGCCCGTGACGTTCGGCGCGGCGGGCACGCCCGTCGTCGTCGGCCTGCGCGGCGGCCTCGACGAGGCGGCGATCGCGCCGGCCCTTGAGGCGGCGGGCTCGTCCTTCGACGGGTTCATCCGCCTCGTGACGGCGGACATCGCGATCCTGCACGCGATCGTCGGTACGCTGATGCCGCTCCTCATGGTGACCATGATGACGCGCTTCTTCGGACCCAACAAAAGCTGGCGCGAAGGGCTCGCCATCGCGCCGTTCGCGCTTCTCGGCGGCATCGCCTTCACCGTCCCATACTACCTGACGGCCGTGTTTCTCGGGCCGGAATTCCCTTCCCTCGTCGGCGCGCTGATTGGTCTTGGCGTCATCACGCTCGCGGCGCGGCGCAACTTTCTGACGCCGAAGCGCGACACGGTCCCCTGGGAGTTCGCGCCGCGCGAGCGCTGGCCAGCGTCCTGGATGGGGGCGCTGACGATGGACGCCGGCGACTTCTCGGGCCACGGCCTTTCTTACGTTCGCGCGTGGACCCCGTATCTACTTGTCGCGGGCCTTCTCGTACTGACGCGCGCGCCTGGCCTGCCCCTCGGCGACTGGCTGAAGGCGGTGACGCTCGAATGGACCGACATTTTCGGCACGGGCGTCGACGGGTCGAGCCAGCCGCTCTATCTGCCGGGCGCCGTCTTCTGCGCCGTCGTGGCCATCACCGTGCGCCTGCACCGGATGAGCGCGGCGCAGGCGCGCGCCGCCGTGTCGGAATCAAGCCGCATTCTGCTGGGCGCGGGCTTTGTCCTGATTTTCACGGTGCCGATGGTTCGTATTTATATCAATTCCGGCGTCAACGACGCTGCGCTCCCGAGCATGCCTCTCGCCATGGCGGACTGGGTGGCGACGAACGTGGGCGCCGTCTGGCCCCTGTTCGCGCCGACGATCGGCGCGCTCGGCGCGTTCATCGCCGGCTCCAACACCGTGAGCAATCTGATGTTCGCGCAGTTCCAGTTCGGCGCGGCCGAAGCCCTCGGCAATTCGACCGCGATGTCGGTCGCGCTCCAGGCGGTCGGCGCCGCCGCGGGCAACATGATCGCCATCCACAATGTGGTCGCCGCGTCGGCCACCGTGGGGCTCCTCGGACACGAGGGCGAGACGCTGCGGCGCACGATTATCCCGACGGCTTACTATCTCGCCTTCGTCGGCGTCCTCGGCGTCGTCGCGATTTACGTCTTCAAGGTCAGCGACCCGCTGCTCGCCGCCCGGGGCCTTCAATGACCGTCCTGCGCGCCCATGTCCTGAGATCCGTATGGCGGAACGTCGGCGGGTTCGCGTTGGCGATCGCCTGCGCCGAAGGATCAGTTTTTACGCCCGCGGCGCCTCAAAACGGCGTCGCGTCATTCTTGGAGGCCGTCCGCCGATGAACGCCGAACCGACCCTGGCGAAACGCGTCTTCCGCCTCCATGAGGACGACAATGTCGTCCTGTGCGTCAGTCCGGCGGACGCCGGCGCGCGCGTCGCCGACGAGGACTTGCTGCTGCGCGACGACGTTCCCGCCGGCCACAAAGTCTCCGCGCGCGCGATCGCCGCGGGCGAGCCGATCCGCAAGTACGGCCAGATCATCGGCTTCGCTGTCGAGGCGATACCGCCAGGGACCCATGTCCACACGCACAATGTCGAGGTTCGCGACTTCGACCGGGCCGCGGGTGGCAACGGCGCCCCGGCGACCGACTATGTCGAGACGCCCGCCACTTTCATGGGTTTTCGGCGGGCGGACGGACGCGCGGCGACACGCAATTATATTGGCGTACTGACGAGTGTGAATTGCTCGGCGACGGTGGCGACCCACGTCGCCGACGCCTTCAGGGGCGCGAGCCTCGCCCCCTGGCCGAACGTGGACGGCGTCGTCGCCCTCACCCACAACGCCGGTTGTTGCGTCGGCGCCAATGAGAGCTTCGTCCAGCTGCGACGCACCATCGCCGGTTTCGCCCGCCATCCGAACTTCGCCGGCGTCTTGATAATCGGCCTCGGCTGCGAAGCGAACCAGATCGCCGGCCTGATGGAGACCCAGGGGCTAGCGCACGCCGACAATCTGCGATCGCTCGTCATCCAGGACGAGGGCGGCACGACCGCCACCGTCCGCGCCGGCCGGGAGATGGTCGGCGAGATGCTCGACGTCGCGAACGACGTCGCGCGCGAGCCTATCCCCGCGAGCGAACTCGTCCTCGGCCTCGAGTGCGGCGGCTCCGACGGCTATTCCGGCATCACGGCGAACCCGGCACTCGGCGCCGCGGCCGACCTTCTTGTGCGCCATGGCGGGACGGCGATCCTCAGCGAAACGCCGGAGATCTACGGGGCCGAGCATCTCCTCACTTCGCGCGCGGACACGCCCGAGGTCGCGGAAAAACTGAAAGAGCTGATCCGCTGGTGGGAGGGCTACGCGTCCCAGAACGGCGGCAAGATGGACAACAATCCCTCGCACGGAAACAAGGCGGGCGGACTGACTACGATCTATGAGAAGTCGCTCGGCGCGGTGGCGAAGGGCGGCACGACGCGGCTCATGGACGTCTACCGATACGGAGAACCGATCGACAAGAAGGGGTTCGTCTTAATGGATTCGCCCGGCTACGACCCGATGTCGATCACCGGACAGGTCGCGTCGGGCGCCAACATCGTCGCCTTCACCACCGGCCGGGGCTCCGTCTACGGATGCAAGCCCGTTCCGAGCGTCAAACTGGCGACGAATACGGCGATGTTCGAGCGCATGTCCGACGATATGGACGTGAACTGCGGCCGCGTCCTCGACGGCGAGGCGACGATCGCCGAGATGGGCGAAGAGATCTTCCGGCGGTTGATCGCGATCGCATCGGGCGAACGGACGCGCAGCGAGGTTCACGGCTTCGGGGACAATGAGTTCGTGCCGTGGACCTATGGCGCGCAGATGTGAGGCGAAGGGCGACCCAACGATGAAGCTTTTGCGTTACGGACCGCGCGGCGAGGAGAAGCCGGGCCTTGTCGACCATGACGGCGGCATACGCGATCTCTCGGTCCACGTTCGCGACGTCGCGGGCGAGACATTGTCCGACGCCGGCCTCGCGGCGCTGCGCGCCATCGATCCGGCCTCGCTTCCCCTCGTCGATGGCGCTCCGCGGATCGGGCCCTGCGTCGGCGACTGCCGCAGTTTCATCGGCATCGGCCTCAACTACGCCGACCACGCCGCCGAGGTCGGCGCGAAACCGCCCGCCGAGCCGATTGTCTTCGCCAAATCCACGGCCTGCATCGCCGGTCCCGACGACGATCTCGTTCTGCCTCCCGGTTCAACGCATACGGACTGGGAGGTGGAGCTCGGCGTCGTCATCGGAACCGGCGGCGCGCGCATCGAAGAAAGCGCCGCGATTGACCATGTGGCGGGATACTGCGTCGTCCACGACGTGTCGGAACGCGAGCATCAGCTGCGTCGCGGCGGGCAGTGGATCAAGGGCAAGAGCGCCGACGGTTTCGGTCCCATCGGCCCCTGGCTTGTAACCCGCGACGAGATCCCCGACCCCCAGGACCTGAGGCTGTGGCTGGAGGTCGACGGCCGGCGGTTTCAGAACGGTTCGACGAGCGACATGTTCTTCAGCGTCCGCACAATCGTCTCCTATGTGTCGACCTTCATGACGTTGCGCGCAGGCGACGTCATCGCCACCGGCACCCCCGCCGGCGTCGGCCAGGGCCAGAAGCCTGAGCCTGTCTTCCTGCGCGGCGGCGAGACCGTCCGCCTCGGCGTCGAGGGCCTCGGCGAACAGTCGCAGCGCGTCGTCGCTCCGTTCTGAGGCCTCAGGTCTTCAGGACGCCGGCGTCATACTCGACGCCGAAGCCCGGCCCCGTGGGCAAAGGAATCTCGCCGTCGGCGGGCCGGATCCGCGGCGCGTAGTCGAAGTCGGTGCGATCCTGGTCCGCGCGGTACTCCATGAAGCCTTTGAAGTTGGGAATCGACGCGCAGAAATGGATGAGCGGCGCGGTCTCCGGACCGCTGCGGGGATAATGCGGCGCGATCTCGCGGCCGT
The DNA here is from genome assembly GCA_050331095.1 of Parvularculaceae bacterium. Lineage (GTDB taxonomy): Bacteria > Pseudomonadota > Alphaproteobacteria > Caulobacterales > Parvularculaceae > MED-G105. The sequence goes on along the minus strand of JBHJHE010000024.1, from coordinate 42,905 downwards.
AACGCGCCCCGAGCCTCGCCACCTGCAGGGTGCGGATCATGCCGCCATTGTACATGATGTCCGGCTGCAGAACGTCCACGGCGTTGCGCTCGGCCATCCACCGCCAGGTCGGCATCGAGGTGTCCTGCTCGCCCCCTGAGACCGGAATGTCGAGCGCGCGCGTCACCTGGCGCGTCATCTCGAAATCCTCCCAGTCGCAGGGCTCTTCATACATCGCGACGCCGTAGCCGCTCAGCATCCGCCCGACGGCGATCGCCGTCGGCGCGTCGTAGGAACCGTTGGCGTCGACATAGATCGTCATGTCGTCGCCGAAGCGCTCCCGCACGGCCTTGACGACGGCTTCGGTGCGCCCGGGCATGGCGTCGGCGTTGAGGCTCATCCGCCCGCCGATCTTCACCTTGACGGCTCTCGCGCCCGTCTCGGCGACGAAGCGCTCGAGAATGTCCGCCTCCTCTGCGGCCTCGGTCTTGCGCGACAGACGCGACATATAGACCGGAACCGCGTCTCGAACCGGCTCGCCCAGAAGCCGATACGCAGGCTTCCCGGCGATCCGCCCGAACATGTCCCAGATCGCCAGTTCGCAATGCCCCTGGCAGATAAAATAGGGCAGTCCGGAATATTTGTAGCCGCGCGGCCGCTTCGTGCGGAAGAATACGTCGAACGTCTCTTCCATATCGCGGGCGTCGGTTCCGATCAGCATCGGCCGAAAAATCGCGTCCAGCATGCTCTCCACGTGCGCAAGCCGCATGTTGGCGATGACGACGCCTTCCGCGCCGCCCTTCGCGCGCACCCGGACGAACCGCGTCCGGTCGGAATGGCGAAGGACGTCGATGCGCTCGATGATGACGGGGTCCTTCATGAACGCCCGCACGTCGACCGTGCGCGCCAGCGTTTCGGGGCCGTAGGCGAGGAGCCCGTCCGCGTTTCGCGTGGCGATGGTCTGACCGCGCGCGCCGGCGACGCCGACCGCTGCGGCGCCGGACGCCGCCGTTAAGAAATCCCTGCGCCGCATCCGCATCGGACGCCTCCCATTCCGGCCCAAAGCGCTCCTTGACGATCGCCCGGGCCCGCCGCGGGCCCAACCGGTTCGCCCGTCCGTTTCGCGATCCGGTCAGCGCGGCCGACCGCGCTTGCCAGCCTTATCGATAATTGGTCATATAGGTAAGTTCACCGGAGTGAGATTGGACGCGGACATGGCTGAGGGCGCGAGCGCAACCGATCCCCGCCTTACGACGTCGGGACGCGACAGCGAAATCACCGGCGCGCGGGTAAACGTCTGCAGCCCGGGACGAAACTTCGTCACCCTGATCGTCGAAACCCGCGGCGGCGTCGTCGGCGTCGGCGACGCGACGCTGAACGGGCGCGAACTCTCGGTGGTCAGCTACCTTGAGGACCATGTCGTCCCGACGCTCATCGGCCGGGACGCGGCCCAGATCGAGGACGTCTGGCAGTTTCTCTACCGCGGCGCCTACTGGCGGCGCGGACCCGTGACGATGAGCGCGATCTCGGCCGTCGACGTCGCTCTTTGGGACATCAAGGCGAAAATGGCCGGCATGCCGCTGCACCAGCTTCTCGGCGGGCGCAGCCGCGACAAAGTGCTCGCCTACGGCCACGCCAACGGCCGCGACGCGGCGCACGCAGTGGAGGAAGTTCTTCGGTACAAGGAGATGGGCTACGAGGCGATCCGCGTTCAGGCGGGCGTTCCGGGCCTTGCGACCGCCTACGGCGTCGGTAAGGGCGACATGTATTACGCGCCAGCCGCCGCGGCCCTGACCGAGATCCAGGAGTGGGACACGCGCGCCTATCTGCGGTTCGTCCCGACGCTCTTCGAGATGGCGCGCGAGGCCGTCGGTCCGGAGGTCGCGCTCCTCCATGACGGCCACCACCGCATGACGCCGCAGGAGGCGGCGCGGCTCGGCAAGGCGCTCGAACCCTACGACCTTTTCTGGCTCGAAGACGCAACGCCTGCGGAAAACCAGGAATCGATCCAGCTAATCAGTCAGCACACGCCGACGCCCCTCGACGACGGCGAGATCTTCAATACGATCCATGACTGCCGCGAGCTCATCCAACGACAACTGATCGACTACATCCGCGCCACGATCGTCCACGCGGGCGGCGTCACGGGCCTGCGGCGGATCGCCGATCTCGCCGGGCTTTACCAGGTGCGGACGGGCTGCCACGGCGCCACCGACCTGTCGCCTGTCTGCATGGGCGCCGCGCTCCATTTCGACGCATGGGTGCCGAATTTCGGGATCCAGGAGTATATGCGGCACACCGAAGAGACGGACGCGGTCTTTCCCCACGACTACCGCTTCGAGCGCGGCTTTCTTTATTGCGGGGAGACGCCGGGCCACGGCGTGTCGATCGACGAAACGCTGGCGGCGAAGTATCCTTACGAGCCGAAGCAATTGCCCGTGGCTCGCCTCAAGGACGGGACCGTCTGGAACTGGTGACGCCGACGGCCGAGCGACCCGCCGTCCTTTTCGGCGAAGCGATGATCGAACTGTCCGACGTCGAGGGCGCGCGCTGCCGGCTCGGCGTCGCAGGCGACACCTACAACACCGCCGTTTACATGGCCCGCCGGGGCGTCGCCGTCTCCTACGCGACGGCGCTTGGGGACGATCCGTTTTCCGAGCGCATTCTCGCCGCGCTTCGGCGCGAGCGCATCGGCGTCGAGACGGTCGTGCGGCTCCCGGGCCAAACCCCCGGCGTCTACGCCATCGAGGTGGACGCTGACGGCGAGCGCCGGTTCACCTACTGGCGCAGCGCGTCGGCGGTCCGTTCCTTCTTCAAGGGGGACGCGGCGGCGGAAGCGATCGCGCGGATGCGCGCCGCGCCGCTTCTCTATCTGTCCGGGATCACCCTGTCGCTCTTCGACGACGAAGCGCGCGCGCGCATCGCGTCGATCGCCGCGGCCGTGCGCGCCGCCGGCGGCGATGTGGCGTTCGACACGAACTATCGCCCCGCGGGTTGGCCGTCGCCGCCCGCCGCCCGCGACGCCGTCGCCGCGATCTCTCCCCACGTATCAATCGCCTTGCCGACGTTCGACGACGAGCGCGCGCTCCATGGGGACGAGACGCCGGAAACGACGGCCGCGCGCTGGCGAGACGCTGGCGTCGAAGAAGTCGTCGTCAAGCACGGGGCCGAGGGCGTCTTCGCCGCCCGGCTCGGTTGGCGTCCGCCGCCGGCGGCGTTGCGGCCGGTCGACACCACGGGCGCCGGCGACAGCTTCAACGGGGCCTATCTCGGCGTTCGATCCCGCGGCGGCTCGCTTGAGGAGGCGATCGCGGCCGGACACGACACCGCCGCCCGCGTTCTGATGACGCCGGGCGCCATCCTTCCGACCGACTGAAGCGCCCCCGCTGAAGCGCCGCGATTGAAGCGTCGTCGTCGGAGCATCACTCAGTTGGAGACGCGCGCGAGCCAGGCGTCGTAAGCGGCCGCCATTTCGCGCACGCGCTCCGGCGCCTCGCCAGCGAGGTCGCGGGTCTCGAATGGATCCGCCTGCAGATCGTAGAGCTCCCACGCGCCTTTCTCCGCCTCCCATGGCGGGCCCTCAGAGACGAGCTTGTAGCGCGGCCCGCGCACGAACCGCCCGCCCGACCAGCGGTTTAATACGTAGCCGGCGCGCGCCGGCTCGGCGCCCGTGCGCAATGTAGGCAGAAGGCTGACGCCTTCTAGTTCGTCCGTGGCGCCGACGTCAGCCGCATCGGCGAGGGTCGGGTGAAGGTCGATGAGGTGCGAGAGGGCGCGCCTGACGTCGCCGGACGCGGCTAAGCCGGCGGGCCAATGGGCGATGAACGGGCCCGCCGTGCCGCCATTGTAGCTGTCGTTCTTGTACTTCCGGTACGGCGTGTTCCCCACTTCGGCCCAGTGTCGGCCTAGGCTCGCCCAGCGGCCCACCGAACCGACGGGATGCTCGGCGCCGATCTCCGCGCCGTCGACGAACACCCGCTCCGCGCTCGCGCCGTTATCCGACGCGAAGACGATAAGCGTCTCGTCGAGCGACCCGCGCCGCGCCAGCGCGTCGACGACGCGGCCGACGCCGGCGTCGAGGCGCGCGATCATCGCCGCGTAAATCTCCATGCGCCGGACCTCGTCGGCGCGTTCGTCCGCTGAAAGATCGTCCCATGATTGATAATGGGGCGCCGGCCGCGGCGCCTCCGGATCGACGAGGCCGAGGCGCGTCTGGCGGGCGAACCGCGCCTCGGCGAGCGGGCCGTAGCCGGCGTCGTAGGCCCCCTCGAAACGGGCGACGTCCGCCGCCGGCGCCTGCAGCGGATCGTGAGGCGCGGTGTAGGCGAGGTAGAGGAAGAACGGCGCCTCCGGGGACGCTTCGTCAACGAGTTCGACGGCCCAGTCGGTGAACGCGTCCGTTGAATAGAAGTCCGCTGGCGCATCATGTCCGCGTCCGCAGTCTCGGTCGAAACACCACCACCGGCCGGCGGCGGCCTTGCGCGCAGGCTCGGGTTCGCCCGGACGCGCGGCGACGCCGGGGTTGAAATGGTTCGCCGCGCCGTCCCGCAAGCCAAGATACCGGTCGAAGCCGCGGTCCATCGGGTGGGTCACGCCATGGTGCTTGCCGACCATGAAGGTCTGGTAGCCCGCATCGCCCAGCGTCTCGGCGATCGTCACGCCGCCGACCATCGGCGTGCGCGCCCGGCGGTCGCGACCGACCTGTTGCGGGTACTGACCGGTGAGGAGCGCGGCGCGGCTCGGGAAGCATTTCGCCGTCGAATGGAAATCGAGCAGTCGGACGCCGTTCTCTGCGAGCCGGTCGAGATGGGGCGTCGGGACCTCGCCGCCATAGGCCCCGATATCGGCGAACCCGAGATCGTCGGCTAGGATCAAGACGATGTCAGGCCGACGCGGCGCGGCCGGCGCCTGCCCGTCCGACGCCGCCTCATCCGCCGCAGGCCGGGCGCACGACGCGGTCGCTAGCGCCGCGGCGCCCGCGATCCAGAGCGTCGCGCCGAACCGCAGGCGCCGCGCGGTTTCGCTCGTGGCCATCTTCGTCTCCCACTAAACGGCGATAATTTTCGACCATAAAGGTCTGACCAAACGCGCCGCAACGCCAGCACCGAAGCGGGCGAACCTGAGCCTTTTCCGCACTGCGGGATCACACCGGCGAGCGCCGCCGGCTGGACTTTGGTAAGACCAAAACTTACCCTCGTGAACAGCGCCAACGCAGGACTGACGCGCGCCGAAAGGGTACCGTTCGACATGTCCGAATACTTCGCCCACGCCGTTCATGGCGACGATTGCGCGGCGCTTATTCAGGCGAGCGCAGCGGTGGGCGACCGTGTAAAGCGGGTGGCGCGGACGAAGGCGACGCTGATGCGGATGGGCTCGGTTCTCAGGGCCGGCGCGACGCTGGTCGTTCCCGCGCTCACGGCCATTCGCGAAGACGCCGGCGACACGGACCCCGAAGCGCTGGACCGTCGCCTGGCGATCGGTCTTGCGCAGCTCAGCCATCGCGCCGCGGACGGATACTTCAAGCCCGTCTATCGGGACCTCGCGCCGGACTACTACGACAACGATTTCTCGGTCTCGCCGAGCGACGTGCGCATCCTCCACGATGTCGCGCTTTACCACGCGCGCAAAGACATGAAGCTCGCTGACGGCGATCCGAAGTACGATCCGCTGACGTTCCGCCATCTCGTTCCGCTGACCGACGAAGAATCGCCCGAGATCTCGCGTCATGTGGAGACGGCCTTCAGCGGCCGGGCGCTGAAAGAGCTTCTCGCCCTGCACCAGCTGTTTGCGCCGGATGCGACCAGCGATCGGAAACTTCGGACCTACATCATGGCCCTCGACCCGATCTATATCGACACCGCTCGGTATGCAGATCTTTCGGCCCAACCGCGCCAGAATCTCGTTCAGCGCTACATCGTCGAACCGCGCTTCTACGACCCGAACGATCCCTACGTCTCGCTCGCGGTCGACATCCAGAACGGCGCGGCGCCGGACCCGGCGCGCCTCGCCGCAGCGTAAGCCGCCGACGAGAAAGATCTTTGCCAGTGGGGCGCCTCACTGCGCGACGGCGTCTCGTTCTTCGAGCTCGCAGAGGCTTACATGGCCGGCGCCATCGACCGCGACGCGTTCGAAAGAGGAGCGCTTTCATGAGCCGCCACGTCAGCGACGGGACAATGACGCGGCGCGACGCCGTTTTCCTGTTGTCGGCGCTCGCGGCGACGGCCGCCGCGCCGTCGGGTGGGCGCGCAGCCGCCGCCGGCGCCAGCGCTGGGGCGGACGTTTCGATGACGCGCGTCAGCCTGATCCATAACGCGCTCTCGCTCCTCGTAGCGGACGCCGACATGGTCGGCGAATGGCGCGACGCGTTCCTGCCCCTGCCCGTCGGCGCGGCGTTCGAATTCTCCTACGCCTACGGCGTCGCGGCGCTCGGCGATCCGTCCGTGCTCGTCATGGACATCGTTCGCGAGGCGCGCGACGGCTGGGCGACGCGCGCGCCCGCTTTTCTGGACATCCAGCGCCATAAGAAAGGCATGTTGGAGCGGCGGCTGACGGTCGCCGTCGCCGCGGCCGCCGACCGCCGCATCGCGCGGGCGCTCGACGCCCCCGGGCCGATTGACGCGGACGCGCTTGACGGGATCTTCCTCCGGGCGCTGACAGGCGTCGAGCGCATCGACCGCGCGCATGCGACGCGGGTTTTCCGCGTGCTCTACGAACGCGCGTTCATCGCCATGCATACGATCGAGCCTGACCTTGACGGCCTGCGCGTGCTGGACGTCTCGTCGCAACACGAGGTCGACCCGGTCGCGGCCGACGTGAACCGCTACCTCGACGCCTACGCGGATTGGATCGACGGCCTCGACGAGCGGTGCGCCCGTCTCGCGCGCGCCGTTTCGTTGCGCCCGCCGCGAGGCTTCCCCGCGGGCGACGCGTTCTGGCGCGCCGACGACCCGGAGATCGCCCGCGCGATGGACCTCCAGCGCGGCGTCGGTCTGCCCGTCGATCCGATGCGCGCCGGTACGCCCGCCGGGTCGAGCCTTTACGCCCGCGCCCTCGCCGCCGGGCGCGACGCGGCGCGGCTCGTTCTGAACGCCGCCCGCGGTCGCGAACCCGAAGACGCAGTCGCCCGCCTCTTCGATGCATAACCTCGCTATCGGCCGGCGCCGGCGCCGCGGCGCGATCAGTCGCTTGCCGCACCTCGTTCTGTTGCTCTCGGCGTTGGCGACGCTGGCGCGCGCGGACGTCGGCGCGCCCCTTGATCGGAGCGGGCCGGTAACGCGCGCGATCGAGAACCGCCTTCGCAGCGTCGACGATTTTCTCCTCAACGCGCCCGAGCGGGCGGACCGGCTGTTCGCCGCGCTCGATCTCGAGCGGCCGGCGCTGCGCGAGGTCAAGGCGGCGCTCGCGCGCAACGACGAAAACGCAGCGGCGACGGCGCTTCTCGCCCATTATCGCAAAGTCGAAAACGCCGCCTGGCTGCGGACGGGCGGGCCCGTACACGACCCGGGCGGATATGACGACCACCGAACCATGGCCGTCGCCGCGCTCCGCGACGCGCACACGTTTCAATCCGTCACCGGCGTATTGAAGCGAACGCCTGAAGGCCGCATCGATTGGCAAGACCGCGGCCCGCGCGCAGATCTTCAGTGGGCCCTCTTCAACAACCGCCATTTCGGCCTTCTGCCGCTCCTGAAGTCGTACGCCGACGACGGCGATCCCGTCTATGCGGCCCTCGCGGATGCGACGATCCAGGACTGGGCGTTGACCAATTATCCGCCTCCGGAGGCCAAGAGCGACAAGCTGTTGCCCGCCAGCTGGAGGCCGATGACCAAAGCATCGCGGCTGTTGCAGGTTTGGCCGCAGGTCTTTTACGGCCTTCGTGACGAACCGGCTTTCTCCGACGCAGGTCGGCTGACGCTGTTGTCGTCCGTGCCAGAACAGATGGGGCATCTGATGCGCTACCATCGCACGAAGCATAACCACGCTGTAAAAGAGATGGCGGGCCTCGCGCACGCCGCCGCGAGCTTTCCAGAGTTCGCCGACGCGCCAGCCTGGCGCGCGCGGGCGATCGAGGTGCTGTCGGACGAAATCGACCGCCAGCTCTATCCGACGGGCGTGCAGAAGGAATTGACGGCGCACTATCAGCGCACGGTCCTTGAATATCTTTTGCAGTACGTCGAGTTCATGCGCGCGGCGAGCGACCGCCCACCGCAGCGGATCGAGAAGCGCATCGAGGACATGGGGACCTATCTCGTCGAGGCGATGCGGCCATCCGGCGCCGTTCCGCTCACGAACGATAGCGATCTCGACAATGTGCGCGAGCTCGCGCTCCGCCTCGCCGACATTTTCGATCGTCCGGACTGGGCTTACATCGCGACGCATGGCGCGCGCGGCGTACGGCCCGACGGGCCGGCGTCGCGGTTCTTCCCGTATGGCGGCCAGTTCGTCTCGCGCACGGATTTCGGGCCGACGGCCGAGTGGCTGCTCTTCGACGCAGGCCCCTGGGGCGTCAGCCACCAGCATCAGGACAAACTCCACGTCTCGATCTCGCGCGGCGATCAGGACCTCGTCGTCGACACCGGCCGCTTCCGATACAAGAACGACGATCCGCTGAGGCGATACGTCGTTCAATCGTCGGGGCACAACGTTGTCTTCATCGACGGCGCCGGCCAGGGGCCTCGCGCGCTGGAGGCGAGCGAGCCGATGCGAGAGGCCGCATTCGTCTCGGAAGCTTTGCGCCTCGCGGTAGGAAGTTATGCGGACGGCTTCGCTGGCGTCGACGGCCTCGCCCTTCATCGCCGCGCCGTTCTCCATCTTTCAGACGTCGGCGTTCTCGTCGTCGACGACGTTGAAACCGACCGGCCGCGGTCGGTTCGCGCGCAATGGCATTTGCACCCTGACCTGGCGCCCGAAATGCGCGGGGGCGTCATCGACGCCGCCACCGAAAAAGCCGCAATCAGATTGACGCCCGTCGGCGTCGACGGCTGGCGCGGCCGCATCGCGCGCGGCGAGCGCGATCCGTGGCTTGGGTGGTATAGCCCGTACTACAATGAAATCTCTCCTGCGCCGCTCGCCATTTATGAGACGACCATCGCCGGCTCGGCGCTGTTCGCCTGGTTCTTTCAGACGACGCCCGGCGCGGCGCCGCCGCCCCGGATAGAATTGACGCGCGCGCCGGCGCCCGACGGCGTTTTCCGCGCGCGCATCATCGTCGCCGGCGAGACCATCGACGTCGCCGTTCGGTTGCGCGGCGACAGGCCGATCGCGCTTGACGGCGGCCGACGGCTCAACGCCGCAGCCATGGTCGAGCGCGACGGCGAGATCACGGTTGTCGGTGGCGCGCTTCTGAACGCGGCCGGCGAGGTTCTGCAGCAAACGGATTGGACTTATTGATGAGCGACGTTCGCATTATTTGCCGCTTGATCGCGGCCCTTCTCGCGCTCGGCGCGTCTGCGGCCGCGGAGACGGCGGAGACGCCGCAGCGCGCCGCGGCCGCGAAAGCCCTCGCCGAGGTCTCCGCCTACGCCTCGTCCATCCTCATGAATGACGACGGGTCCGGACGATCCGACTACAATCTCGTGGCGTCCGAGTGGCTCATCTATGAGACCCATTGGCACACGGGTCAGCTGATCTACGGCCTCGTCGAAGCCGGCGCCGTTTTGGACGCCCCCGGCCTCATCGCCGCGGCCCGGCGCGCGGGCGACTGGTGGGCGGGCACGGAGTTTCGCGAACCGCATCCGTTTGCGGGGCTCGTCAACGCCAAACATGGCGACCGTCTTGGTAGACTGATCAATTGGACGACCATCTCCGACGGCGCGCCGGGCCTTTTTCGCCTGTCCGAAGCGACCGGCGACGCAAAATACGCCGATGCGGCGACCCGCTCGGGCGTCTGGCTCTGGGACAACACCCGCGTTCCGGACACGGTGAAAGGCGGCGAAGGGCTTTTCTACAACCTGTTCGATCCCAAGACCGGCGTCGTACTGACGGACTGGAACGCGCATGTGCGCGGCGGCGAACGGGACGCCGCGCGCGTCGCCGCCGAAGGTCCCTCGCCGGTCGAAGAGGTCGCGCGCCCGAACATCGAGGGTTTTTTGTTCGCGGACATGTGCGCCCATCTCGATGAGAAAGTCTGGTGCGACCGGTTTCTGGAGCAGGCGAGCCACGCGCTCGCCAGACAGGACGACAACGGACTTTGGATGGACTTCGAGCCGAACGACCGGAAGAGCGGCCGCGTCCATCCGAGGTTCAACATCTGGAACGCCGAAGCTCTGCTGAAGGCGTTCGAAATCAGCGGCGAGCGAAAGTATCTTGAGGGGGCCGCCAAAACGGCCCGTTTCTACCGCGACGCGGCGACGAAGGACGGCGCGATTTTCTACCGCACCTTCGTCGACCAACCGGCGGCGCGCACAGGCGTCACGGGGTCCGCCGTCGCTTTCAACGGCGTTTTGATGCTCGGCCTGCGGCGACACGGCCTCGATGAATTCGACGACGCGATCAAAACCGCCGTCGACTGGATTCTGGCGAACCGCTTTTCAACGGATCATCCGGACCCCAATCTCGCCGGCGCAGTCGTCAACACCCGCCTCAAGGTGCGAAAAAGCGGCGTGCGCTATATCAATCGGGACGTGGGTTCGACCTTCGCCATGCGTTTTCTCGCCGATTACCTGCGGTCGGATCTGGCGGAGCGATCTCGGCCAGGCGGCGCGCTTAACCGGACCCACGGGGGCATTGGAGGAAACGACGATGGCCGATGATCTCAAGCCAGCCCGAACTGATGGCGTGGCGGGCGCGATCACGAGGCGGACGTTTACCGTGGGCGCGTCGACGGCGCTCGCCGCCGCCTCCTGCGGCCGCGGGACGGGAGCGGACGCGTCGACGCGCGACCTCGGCGTCGCCTTCAACGACCGCGTCGCCGAGATCGTCGCCGGCGTCGTGCGCCCGAACGTGCCGGCCCGGCGTTTCGACGCGGGCGACTTCGGCTTGAGCGCGGGGGGCGACGCGCGCCCGGCGATCAACAGCGCCCTCGCCGCAGCGAACGAGGCTGGCGGCGGCCGCGTCGTCGTTCCGCCGGGAGCGTATCGCAGCGACGGCCCGATCCAACTGCAAAGCCGGTGCGAGCTGCATCTCAGCGAGGGCGCGAAGGTTACGTTCTCGGGCGACCCGACTCACTATCTGCCGATCGTCTTTACGCGGTGGGAAGGCGTCGAGGCGTATAACTACTCTCCGTTCATCTATGGGCGCGGGCTCAGCGACGTCGCGATCACGGGCGCCGGCGTTTTCGACGGCGAGGGCGCTGCAAACTGGCTGCCAATGCGGCCGAAACAGAAAGCCGACCAAACGCTCCTGCGCGAGATGGGGCGGACGGGCGTCCCCCTCAACGAGCGCCGCTTCGGAGCCGGACGGTGGCTGCGCCCGCATTTCCTCCAGATCATCGACGCCGAGCGCGTGCTCATCGAAGGCGTCACGTTTCTCGACAGTCCGTTCTGGGTCGTTCACCCGGTCTACTGCCGGCATGTCACGGTGAGGAACATCAAAGTCGTCAGCGAACACGTGAACTCCGACGGAGTCGATCCGGACAGCTGCGAGGACGTTCTCATCGAGAACTGCGATTTCAATACCGGCGATGACGGCGTCGCGATCAAGGCCGGCCGCGACCAGGACGGCTGGCGCGTGGACCGGCCCTGCCGCCGCGTCGTCGTGCGCGACTGCCGATACACCGGAACGGCGGGCGGCGGCATGGCGATCGGGTCGGAAATGTCGGGCGGCGTCGAGGAGGTTTTCGTCGACGGCTACGACATGAACGAGGTCAAGCACGGTATTTATCTGAAGTCGAACAGCGACCGTGGCGGCTATGTGCGCGACTGTCATTTTCGACGCATCGCCGTCGCCAAAGCCAAGGACCTCATCGTCGTCACGAATAATTACAAAGAACAAGGGAGCGGCCGATATCCCGCCCTGTTCGAGAACGTCACTTTCTCCGGCGTGCGGGCGGACACGGTCGAAACCGCGATCAGCATCGTCGGCGCGCCCTCAATCCCCGTCCGGGGGTTCACGATCGCCGACCTTCGAGCTCGCGCCGCCGGGCTGCCGCTCCGCACAAGGAACGTTGAAGATTTGACTTTCGTTAACGTGTCCGCAAACGGCGAAGCCGTCGACGCCGTCCTCGAGACGCCGCCCGAGACCCACAAGAACGCCGCGCACTACTGACGGGGCCCCTTACCTTTCTCCCGACGTCGGCTACTTCCGGGAGAGGCCGGCGACCACCGACTCCGCGTAGAGAAGCGATCCGTCAACGGCGGAATAGAACTGAACGATCACCTGCGGGTGCTCATAGGCGACCCAAAAGGGCTCCGAGCCGCGTCGCGGATTGTTGAAGACGTTGTTCACCTTCACCACCGTGTAGACGGGTTGGCGCAAGTTCTCTCGCGGCGTCTCGGGCGTCGAGAAGGTGGACCAGCGAATGTCGACCTCTCGCGGGCCGGATTGGAACCGGCCGTTGATCGGGCGACCGCCTTCCTGGGGCAGCTTGTGCTGATTGTCCGCATTGATCGGGCTAGCGGTGAACTCCCACAGATTGTCGGTGACCTGCGCCGAAAACGCGTTGTGCAAGTCGGCGTTGATCATCAGAACCGGCTGCTCAAGCCCGTCCCAAAAATCGATCAGCTCCTCGCGCTCGCTCATGAAGCCGGTCCACGCTTCGTCTGACCTCTGACCGTCAGGCGCCTCATTGTCGGAGCCGGAATGCGGGATCGTCAGATTGACCGACGACAGGAGCACGAAAAACTCCGCATCGCTGTCGCGCATCGAACGGATCAGCCACTGTTTTTGCCGCGCGCCGAGCATCGATTTCGGTTCGCTCATATCGAAGGTCTTGCCCGGGACGTCCCGCACGCCCCTGGTGTCGAGAATGAAGAAGTCGACGTTCGCCACACGGAATTTAGCCCATTTTTCGGGGCCAATCGAATAGGGCGAGGCCTCGGTCGTCGCGACAGCCGGGTGGGAGAGCCGCAACGTGCGCCGGTCGACCACCTCTTCAACGCCGTAAACGCGCGCGTTCGGATTGTCCGGTCCCGCCCGGAACGCCGAACGGCTCGGCGCGCCGTCGTCCGGGCGCCCCCAATGGACATGGAGGATGTTCTGGCGCGCCAGGTCGAGCTTCGTGAAATCCGCGTTCTCGTCGATGAGAAGGTGCGAGCCCTCGCGCATGCGCGCCTTGCCGAAGATCGTCTCTTGGCGATCCGCAACCGGGTTCGACCAGGCAAGATAGTCGTCCCACGCCCGCAGACCGATGTCGCGATAGACGGCGCGGCGGCTCTTCAAGCCGGGCGTCGATCCACCGTAGACGTTGTTGATCACTTCGTGGTCGTCGAACGTGTAATAGGTCGGCACGTTGCGGTGCCATTCCGCCAGGTGATAGTTTCTCGACAGATAGATCTTGTAGTTCTCCCAGGCGCCAACGATTGACGGCGCGACGTCGACAACGCGGGGAAGCTCCGTATCGGCGACGTGTGCGCCCATGCGCCACAGCCACTCTTCGACCTGGGCGTGACGACCCTCCTCATAGACGTAGTCTCCGGCGTGGAGCGCGAACAGCGCCTCGTTCATGTGGTTCTCGACCATGACCTGCTGAGGCCGCAATCCCGCCGACGCGTAAGGCGTCATCCGGGCGCAGCCGTTCGCGACGAAGGAGAAATTGAACTTGCCGGCCGGAATGTACTGGTCGTTGCGGAAGTCCTTCGGGTCGGGCTCCGTGACGAACGATCCGCGATGCTCCGGCTGGTGAACGACGTCGCCGAAGCCGACGGCGTAGTGATAGCGCACGCCGGACTGCAGGCCGCTCAACGCAATCCTCGCGGTGTTGTCGCGGCTTATGTCGGTGGCGACGGCGCCTGTCGAACGGTCGAGGCGCGCCGGGTCGGTTCCGTAGAACGCCCGCAGGCCGGCGTCGCGACCGACGGGCCTGTTCGTTCTTACCCAGATCGTTACGCCGTCGGTTTGGAGGCGGCCCAAAATGGGGCCATGGGTGATGAAGTCCTTGCCGCCGCCCTTGACGCGTCCGTGCAGCGTCATCGTCATCGGCGCGTCCGGATCGTCGTTTTGCGCGGTCGCGGCCGGCGCGCAAACGGCGGTCCCGAGGATACAACCGAAAACGGCGTTCAGCGTCTTTGGCATGGGTCGTGGTCCACATATCGGTTCGCGGCCGGCGGCGACGCCGGCATCGACCCCTTACGGATCGATTTTTCTTCGTAGCGCAAGGATGCGGCTCTCGCCCTCGCGCCGGCTCCGGGCGCGAGGTAACCTGCGCGCCGCGCACGTGCGCCAGCGGCGGCGGGCGATGTCCCGCATGCCGGGAAAAAACGCGCTCGTCGCCAACCGCCGACCACCGCCCGCCGACCGCCGACCGCCGCCGAGCGGATTGACGTCCGTCCGCCATTGTGAGTTCCTGCATAGATCTGTATGACCAATTCAGCCGCGCTGACCGCTCGCCCGGTGTCGCGGCCGAACGCGTGTCGATCGGGTTTCGCTCGAGGGTAGGCGCCGGCGACGGAAGCGCGGACTGGGGGCCGAACGCCGAGACCGCCTTACCGAACAGGAAGGCGGACTGGCGGGGCGCGCCGCGCCCGGACGACTTTGAGCGCTCTACGCCGACGGAAGAAACGAAAGAGAGATGACCGCCGCCAATGACGTCTGAACTGAAACTGCACCCGGACCGTCTGTTCCCGGCTGACGACGCCACGCGCGCCGTCGCGCGTCGGCTTTACAAGTCGGTGGCCGACCTGCCGATCATCAGCCCTCACGGTCACACCGACCCGGCCTGGTTCGCCCTTAATGAGCCTTTCCCCGACCCGGCGCAGCTTCTGATCACGCCCGACCATTACGTCTTCCGCATGCTGTACAGCCAGGGCGTTCCGCTCGAGGCGCTCGGCGTGCCGACCGTCGACGGCTCGCCGACCGAGACCGACGGACGGCGGATCTGGCGTCTTCTCGCGGAGAAGTATCATCTCTTTCGCGGAACGCCGTCGCGCATGTGGCTCGACTGGGTGTTCGCCGAGGTCTTCGGCATGACGACGCGCCTCACGGCCGAGACCGCCGACGATTACTACGACGCCATCGCCGAGAAGCTGACGACGGACGCCTTCCGGCCCCGCGCCCTCTTCGACCGGTTCAACATCGAAGCGATCGCCTCGACGGAAGGCCCGCTCGACGGGCTTGAGCATCACCGGACGATCCGCGACAGCGACTGGACCGGCCGGGTGATCACCGCCTACCGCCCCGACCAGGTCGTCGATCCGGACTATGAAGGCTTCCGCGACGCGGTCTTCGCCCTCGGCGAGCTGACCGACGAGGACGCACAGACCTGGGACGGTTATCTCGCCGCCCACCGCAAACGGCGGCTTTTCTTCAAGGAGATGGGCGCGACCTCCACCGACCACGGCCATGCGACGGCGACGACCGCGAACCTGCCGCAGGCCGAAGCGGAGACGCTCTTCCGGCGCGTTCTTTCGGGCGAGGCGAGCCCGGCGGACGCGGAGACGTTCCGCGGCCAGATGCTAACCGAAATGGCGCGCATGAGCCTCGACGACGGACTCGTGATGCAGATCCATCCCGGCTCGTTCCGCAACCACAACCAGTTCGTTTTCCAGCGCTTCGGACGAGACAAAGGCGCGGACATTCCGCTCGAGACGGACTATGTGCGCGCCTTGAAACCGCTCCTCGACGCCGTCGGCGGCGAGCCCGGGCTGACGGTCATACTCTTCACCCTCGACGAGACGAGCTATTCGCGCGAGCTCGCGCCCCTCGCCGGGCATTATCCGGCCTTGCGCCTTGGTCCGCCCTGGTGGTTCCACGACAGCCCCGAGGGCATGCGCCGCTTTCGTCAGCAGACGACGGAGACGGCGGGGTTCTACAACACCGTCGGCTTCAACGACGACACGCGCGCCTTTCTGTCGATCCCGGCGCGCCACGACGTCGCGCGTCGGATGGACTGCGCGCTCCTCGCCGAACTCGTGATGGACCATCGCCTCGACGAGGACGAAGCCGCTGAGCTCGCGCACGATCTCGCCTACCGGCTGGCGAAGGACGCCTACAAACTATAACGCCGAAAACGGCGACTGAAGCGGCGCTCTGACCGGGGCGTCCACGGGAGGATGCAGGTTGACTATGCACCGACGACGCTTCGTCCTGTCGACCGCGGGCGCGCTCGGCCTCGGCGGGTGCGGGCGCGCGGGCGAACGGCCTTTGTACTCCGCGGACACCCACGCGGGCGACTACCCCACCGTGCGCGCCGTCGACCACATGGCCGCGATCCTGCGCGAAAAATCGGGCGGCCGGCTCGATATCCGCACCTACGCCGGCGGCCAGTTGGGCTCGGAGCGCGACACGCTGGAGATCACGATTTTCGGCGGGCTCGACATGAACCGGGTCAACCTTGCGCCGCTTAATCCGATTGCGAAGGAAACCTTCGTGCCGGCCTTGCCCTTCGCCTTCCGCTCGATCGCCCACATGCGCGCGGTCACGGACGGCGCGGCCGGCCAAAAGATACTTGACGCCCTCGTCCCCCACGGTCTTGTCGGGCTTTGCTATTACGACTCCGGCGCTCGCAGCGTCTACAACGCCAAGCGGCCCGTGCGCACGCCCGACGACATGGCCGGCATGAAGCTCCGGGTTCAGAACTCAGATCTCTACGTCGCCATGATAGAGGCGCTCGGCGGCGACGCGACGCCCATGAGCTTCTCCGAAGTCTACCAGGGCATTTTGCAGGGCGTGATCGACGGGGCGGAGAACAACTGGCCATCCTACCAGCCCTCGCGCCATTTCGAAGTGGCGAAACACTATACGCGTACCGAACACGTGATGGCGCCGGAGATCCTCGTCATCAACGCGCGCAGCTGGCGCAAGCTGACGGACGCCGATCAGGCGCTGATGGTCGACGCAGCGCGCGCGTCCGTACCCGTTATGCGCAAGCTTTGGGACGAACGCGTCGCCGCCTCGCGCGAGATCATCGTCGCGTCCGGCGTCGAGGTCGTCGAACTCGACGACAAAAAGCCGTTCCAGGACCTGATGGCTCCTGTGTACGAGCGCTTCCTCGACGCGGATCTGCAAAATCTGTTTCAAGACGTTCAATCCACGGACGACGGCCGCGATGTCTGAGCTCTCCCGGCGCGTCTCGCTCGCCTGTCTCTGGCTGTCCGGGATCGGCCTTTGCGCAATGTCGGCGATTATCCTCTGGCAGGTCTTCGCGCGTTACGTTCTCAACGCAAGCCCGGCCTGGTCGGAGCAACTGGCGCTTTACCTCATGGTCTGGACCGTTCTGCTCGCCTCTGCGGCGGGCGTGCGCGAGCAGTTCCACATCCGGATCACCCTGTTGCAGGACCGCGCGTCGCCCGGCGTGCGCCGTGCGCTGTTGATCGCGACTCATCTCGTGGTCGGAGCCGTCGGCGTCTTTCTCCTTGTTGCGGGGATCGACATCGTCGGCCGCACCTGGGCTATCGCGATCCCGACCCTCAACCTGCCCCGCGGCTCGGCGCTGATACCGATCCCGCTCGCGGGGCTTCTCATCGCCGCGTTCTCCCTGGAACACGTCTCGGCGATCCTCCGTGGGCGGGAGGTGACGCCGCTATGGCCCTGACGATCCTCCTCGGCTCCCTCGCGCTCCTGCTCGTTCTGGGCGCGCCGGTGGCGTTCGCGCTCTTCGCCGCGTCGGCGCTGACGTTCCTCTATCTCGACATCGCGCCGATCGTCGCCGTCCAGCGCCTCGCCTCGGGCATAAACGTCTTCAGCCTGATGGCGATCCCGTTCTTCATCTTCGCTGGCGACCTCATGTATCGCGCCGGCATCGCGGAGCGGCTCGTGCGCCTTGCGGACGCAGCGCTCGGGCGCGCCCGCGGCGGGCTCGGCCAGGTCGACGTCGGCGCCTCCATGCTCTTCGGCGCGGTCTCGGGCTCGGCGGTCGCCAGCGTCTCCGCCCTCGGCTCAGCCCTCGTGCCGATGATGGAGGAGAAGGGCTACGACCGCGACTACGCCGTCAACGTCACCTGCACCGCGGCGATCCTTGGGCTGATCATTCCGCCCTCCCATAACATGATCATCTACGCCGCGGCGTCCGGCGTCGGCGTCTCGATCGCGGACCTTTTTCTCGCCGGGGTCGTTCCCGGTCTGATGGCGGGCGCCTTCCTCATGGTCGCGGCGCGCTACGTCGCCGTGCGCCGGGGCTATCCGAAAGGCGTCTTTCCCGGATGGTCCGCGTTCTCGCGCGCGGCGTTTGCGGCGATCCCCGGGCTGATGACCGCGCTCATTATCGTCGTCGGCATCCTCGCCGGCGTCTTCACGCCGACGGAGAGCTCCGCCGTCGCCATCGGCTACACGGTGCTCGTCGCCTTCTTCGGATATCGCAGCCTCGGGCGCGCGGGCTTCGGGCTCGCCGTCGCCGGCTCCGTGCGCTCGACGGCGATGGTGATGCTGATCATCGGGTCGGCCGCCGCCTTCGGCTGGCTGCTCGCGCTTCTGGAAGTGCCGGCCGGGCTCGCCGGGCTCGTGACCTCGCTCACCGACGAGCCGACGCTGATCATCCTCATCATCGTCATCGTGCTCCTTATCCTCGGCACCTTCATGGACATGGCGCCGCTGATCATCATCACGACGCCGATCTTTCTGCCGGTTGCGCAGACGGCAGGCGTCGACCCGGTGCATTTCGGCATCGTCTTGATGCTTGCCCTCGGCATCGGGCTCGTGACGCCCCCCGTGGGCTCCGTCCTCTTCGTCGGCGCGGCCATCGGCAAGCTGAAGGTTGAGGAGGCGGTGCGCAGCATCTGGCCGTTCTATCTCGCGCTTATCGCCGCGCTGCTGCTGACAGCTTTCGTGCCGGCGATCTCCCTCAGCCTGCCCCGCCTCTTTCGATAGGTCTGGAACGCTTATGGCCCGCCTCTCGCTCGCGACCCTCGATCAGCTCCCGAACGAGATCCGCCAACCAAGCTATGAGCGCCGACGCCTCAAACCGCGGCTCGCGCACATCGGCGTCGGCGCCTTCCACCGCGCGCACCAGGCGGTCTACACCGAACAGGCGAACGAAATCGCCGACGCCCGCCTTGGCGTCGTCGGCGTCTCGCTGCGCTCGGCCGCGGCCGAGACCGCCCTCGCCCCGCAGGACGGTCTTTATACGGTTGGGACCCGCGACGGCGCGGCGGAGAGCGTTCGCGTCGTCGCCAACATGCTCGGCATGATCACCGCGCCGAGCGACCCGGCCGCGGCGGCCGCCGTCCTCGCCGACCCCGGCCTGCTGGCGGTGACCCTCACGATCACCGAAAAAGGCTACTGGCTCGACCCGGCCACCGGCGCGCTCATCGCCGATAAGGGCGACGTCGCGGCGGACCTCGCCGCGCCCGATGCGCCGCGTTCGGCGATCGGCTATCTCTACAACGCCCTTAAAGCCCGCCACGAGGCGGGGCTTCCGCCGTTCACCGTCGTCTCCTGCGACAACCTGCCGGAGAACGGCGCCCGCGTGCGCGCCGCCATCGTTCAGTACGCCGAACGACTTGATCCGGCGCTGGCGAAATGGATCGCCGAGGACGGCGCATTCCCCCAGACGATGGTCGACCGCATCGTCCCGAAAACGACGGACGACGACCTCGCCGCCGTGGAGATGCGCCTTGGCGTGCGCGACGAGGCTTACGTCAAGGCCGAACCGTTCATGCAGTGGGTGATCGAGGACCGGTTCGCCGGCCCCCGCCTGCCCTGGGACGCCGGCGGCGCCATGATCGTCGACGCCGTTGGCCCCTACGAGACGGCGAAGCTCCGCTTGCTGAACGGCCCGCACTCGGCGATCGCGTATCTCGGATATCTCGCGGGCTGCGAATACGTCCACGACGTCATGGCCGACCCGGGCCTCTCCGGCTTCGTCGAGACGTTGATGGACACGGATATTCTGCAAAGCGTCGCCGAGCCGAAGGGCATGCCCCTGCCGGCCTACGCCCGCGACCTGCGCGCGCGCTTCCGCAACGCGGCCCTGCAGCACCGCACGCACCAGATCGCGATGGACGGCAGCCAGAAACTGCCCCAGCGCCTCCTCAACACCGTGCGCGACGCCCTCGCCGCCGGCAGGTCCGTGGACCGCCTGGCGCTGCCCATCGCCGCCTGGATGCGCTACGCCGCCGGCCGCGACGAGGCCGGCGCTCCGATCGAGGTGCTGGATCCGTTGCATGAACGGTTTGCGACGATCGCCGACAAGGCCGGCGGCAACGCCGACGCCCTACGCGACGGTTTTCTTGGCCTCAAAGAAGTCTTCGGCGACGACCTCCCAGCCGCCGCGCCGTTCCGCGAGGCCCTATCGACGCAACTAAACGCGCTGTTCGAGAAAGGCGCGCGCCAGGCGGCGGCCGACGCGCGATGAATTGCGAGGCGTCGCGTTCCCGAGGACTGACGCCGTGAGCGTTCGATACGCCGGCGACCTCTGCCCCCCGCGCAGCGAGGAAAGAAAAGCTACGGACGACCCGGCGCGCACGGCGGCGGCGCGTCAGCCGTCGCCGTCGCCGGCGCGATCGCCAGCGCATTCACCCGTCCGACCGCCAATCGAACCGGCGCGCGGTCGCCGGGCTCAGTCACGTCGAACGCGCAGTCCATGTCGGCGACGCCGTTTGCGACGCGCATCCGATATCGACCGGGCGAAAGACGCCACAGGCGCGCCGTCGCCTGCGTCGTCGCCGCCGTTTCGTCAGGCGCGGCGAAGGGGAACAGCGTCGCGCTCAGCGTCCGATCGTCAGCCGCAGCGACGAGCGCGGTGAAGCCGGGCGCCGCGTCCTCCCAGGTGACGGCGAAATAGGGCGAGTCCATCGTCATGCCGCCGGTCAGCATGCCGATGACGTCGCGGTAGCTGTCGCCTTCGCCAGGCCCCGCCGCGTCGACCCGATCGGTGAACAGGGCCTCGCTCGTGAGCAGCGGTTCGTTGACGCGCAGATGACGGACGATCGGTTCGCCGGCGTCGGCGAGCGCCGCCTCGTCGCCCGATAGACGGTAGCGGATATAGGCGCCCCCGCGGCGCGCGAGAAGCTCGTCGAACGCCGGGTCGTTCGTCAGGAGACGCCATTGTTCGAGGATCGCGAAAAAACCGCCGCTGTCCGCGAGGGTCGCCGCCGCCCACGCCGCCGCCCCCTCCGCCGCCGCCGAGCCTTCGGAGGTCGCCGCGAGATCGATGACGAGCCGCGCCGCCGTCTCGATGGGTTCGACGAAAGACCGGTCGCCCGTCATCATCGCAGTGAAAAGGAGCTGATCGTAGATCTCGAGGCCCTTTGACGATTTCCAGTCGAAATAGCGCCAGAAAAGCTGCGGATCCCACCACGCCTCCAAGTCGCCGTTTATGGCGCCGTCCGAGGCGCGCACCGAGGGCGGCACGACGCCGGCGGGCTTGCCCTTGTCGTCGCGCGCGGCGATGTCGCGCCAGGCGCGCGACCACTCGGTTAGCGGATCGAGCACGGACGGATCGCGCGACAGAAACGCCGCGTAGCGCAGGCCTTTGACGGCGCGGGCGTTCATCGGCACGTCGCGATCGCGCGGCGGGCGCGCGTCGATCTCATAGGCGCCGAACCAGGCGGCTCGGAAGAGGCGCCGCCCCTCGCCCGTCGGCGTCGTCCAGCGTTCCGTGAAGTGAGGCTTCGCCAGAAACAATCGGTCACGGACGGCGACGTCGCCGGAAAACGCAAGACTCACAGCCGTGTCGGAAAGGGGTTCGGCGGCGTGCTCCACGTCGATCGGCGCTTTGTAATAGCCGTCGACGAGTTTCTCGCTCGACCATACCGCCTCGGCGAGGCGCGCCCAGCCGGCCGCCGTACGCGCATCGCCGGCGACGAGCGGCATCGTCCACCAGCGGGTCATTTCGACGTCGTCGCCGAGCTTCCCGCCAAGCTCGCCGTTCGGCGCCTGACGCTCGTCGATCCACCAGTGGGCGATGTGCCGGGTGCGGCACAAAATTTCGTTCTGGCGAACGGCCCAGGCCGGCGCGCCCATATCCGCGAGCGCGTCGCACGGATCGTCGGCCTCGATGCGCGCGCCGCGATACATGGCGATCAGTGGCGTCTCGATCCCACGCGCGACGAGCGCGTCGAAGTCGCGCTCGGCCGATGCGCGCGCGTTGGGGCCGCCCTGCTCGCGCCAGAGCCAGTATTGCAGGCGCGCGCGCATATATAGCGCGCGGTCGTAGAGGCCGCTCTCCTCAAACGTCGGGTCCGCTAGGAGGCCGTCGAGCAGCATCGCCGACTGATAATAGCGGTCGAACATGGTGAGGCCGGTATCGCGGCGCGATCGCTCCCAACCGCGCAGGCCCTCATAGTAGAGATCCGCCCAGGCGAGCGCGCGCAGGCGAAAGACAAGCGCGGCGAGCGCGCCGTTCGCTTGGTCCTTCGCATACGCCTTTTCCGCTTCGGCGAGCAGTGCGGCGATCGCAGGGCGCGCGCCGCGCGCGACGTCTCCAAGCGCCGCAACGCCCGCGCGCAGGTTCGCCGGGAGCGCGCCGTCCATCGGGACGATATTGAGCGCGGCGAGCCTGACGGAATCGTCGCCGCGCGCACGCCAGTCTATCTTGACGGCGCGCGCGTCCTCCAGCTCGACAGGCGCGATCCCGAGGCGCAACTCCGCACGCAGATCTTCGCGCGGTTCGGACCGCGGATCGAACGCGTGCCAATCGAGGTCGATCGGCGCGCCGTCGACGGCGACCTCAAGCGAGCTTGCGTCTTCGCGGCCCGCCTCGACCCAAAACGCGACGAGCCGGCGGCCCGCCGGCAGGTCGATCTCCGCGCCAATACGCCCTCCGACGACGCTGTCGCGGGTGAGCGCGTCGCGGCTGCGGGCGAGCGCCTCGCGGTCGAGTACGGCCTCGGGCGGCGTCGTCCAATGGAAGCCCTGCGGGCCCGTTCCGACGCCGACGGCGTCGGCCCCCGGCGCGACGAGGTCCTCCGCGCCAAAATCGAAAACGCGACCGACGGCGGCCGCCTCAGGAACGTTTACGGCGGCGGCCGGCGCTACGCCAAGCGCGGCGAGGAGACCGGCGAAGACGATACGGATCATTGCCCCAACCCTTTTTCGCTCGGCGCTGCGCCGCTCCCATGCGCGAGCGCCTCCGCCATCCGGTCCATGGCGATCGCCGCGTAAAGGATCGCGCCGAGCCCGCGCGGATCGTTCGCCCGCGGCTGATGTTCATTGTACGCCTCGTCGGAGAAGAAAATCGGCGTGCCGCGGACGATGCCCTCGACCCCGCCGGCCCCGTCGATTTGCCGCGTCAGGCCCGCCCAGCCCTGGCGCGCGGCGGGCGCGAAGGCGTCCGCCGGGAGCCAGCCCTCGGCGACGCCCGCCGCGAAGGCGCGGGTGAACATGGCGGTCGCTGACGTCTCAAGGTAAGTGTCTGGCCGGGCGAGCACCTGGCTCCAGCGCCCGTCGTCTGTCTGCACTGCGCGCAGGGCTTCCGCATGGCGACGGAAGACGTCAAGAACCGCCGCCAGCTTCGGGTGATCCGGGGGCATCGCGGCGAGCACCTCCGTCTTCGCCATCATGGTCCAGCCATTGGCGCGCGCCCACTTGCTCGACGACGGCCCGCCCGACGCGCCGTTGGCGAACCAGCCGTGCCAGTAAAGCCCCGACGCATCGTCGCGCAGCCGCTTGTCGAAGAGAAGAACCTGATTGACCGCCTCCTCGAGCAGCGCCGGCTCGCCAAGCGTCCGCGACAGGGCGACAAGGCCGAGCCCGCCCATAAAGAGGTCGTCCGCCCACACGCTTTTGTCTTTCGGCGTGATGCGCGCAAAGGTTCCGTCGGCGAGGCGCACGCTCGTCATCAGCCGGTCTGCGGCCCGGCGCGAGATCGCGTCGGCGGGGGCGGCCAGCGGGTCGTCCGTGTGCGTCGCCGCCCACCGGCTGAGAGCCGCCGCCTGCGGCCCGACGTCGTCGAGCAACTGAAACCTGAAGTAATGGCCGAAGGCGCCGTCGATCAGATGGCGGTCCCGCCGCTCCGCCGCGATGTCGTCGACATGCGAAAGAAAGAAACGGGCGTGGCGGTCGACATAGTCGCGATAGTCGAGCCCGTCGAACCGCGCCGAGACGTCGAGCAGGGCCGTGAGGAAGGTCCCGGTGAAGTAACGCCAGTCCGACAGGTCAAGGCCCTCGGCGACGTCGCGATAAAGCGGGGCCGCCGGCGTGCGCCAGCCGCGCGGCGCGGCGGGCAGGTCGCCACCCCGCCGAAGCGCTGAGACGAGAGCGTCCGCGTCTTCGCCGTCGAGCGGGCCCGCGACGACGAAGACGCTCTCGCTTGCGCCCGCGGGGCTCGTGAGGCGCCGGCCGGCCTCGGCCGACTGACCGTTGGCGCCGGTGAGGCCGAGCGACAGCCAGGCGTCGCCGGCGGGCGCGAAGCGCAGCGCGAGCCGGCGGGCGCCGCCGGCGCCATCGCCGGCGGCGCCGTCTTTAAACGGATCTTTTATCCGCGCGTCGCCGCGCACCACGTCATAATCGATCTTCCGCAACGTCCCGTCGCGACCCGTCTCGCTGCGGTGGATCCGCGCGCCGTCCAGGAAAACGTCGAGGCGCCCGGCGGCGCGGCTGATCTGCAGGTCGCTGACCCGGTCCGCATCGCCTTGCGGCGCGGCGTCAACGACGAGCACGTAGACGCCGTCGTCGGCGGCGGACGGCGCAAGGTCGACGGTGGCGTAACCTTGCTGGACCGGCGCGGCGGGCTTCCAGGCGAAAGCGAAGGCCGTGTCGGCGACGAGCCGGTCGGCGACTTTGCGCGCGACGTCAGCCGGCGAAGGCGCTGGCTCGGCGGCGATCGCGCGAGACGCCAAAAGCGCGATCGCGACGAGCAGCGCCCGCGTCGCCCCCGGGGCCGACAGCGTGCGGTTCGGCATGATCCTGGTCCTCCCTGAGCGTCGCGACTTGGCGAGCGCGCCCATTGGCATGACCAATTGCGCCGCCGCGGATGCTCTTGTTTTGATTGCCTGACGGTATTTTTCAGCGATCGGTTTGACAAGTAAGCCGCGCATTCCCACTAAAGGCGGCATGACGGGACTTCGATCAGGCCGCTTTGGCGCGGGCGCGGCCCTCGCCGCCCTCACGGCCCTCCTGGGGTGTGGCGACGGATCGTCAGCGCCGCCGCCGGCTGCGGCGAGCGAGGCGTCGGCGGCTCCGAAGGAAGCGCCGGCCGAGCTCGCGGACGCGTCGGCGGACGTGATCGTGCAAAATCCGCTGAACGACGCCGTCAGGGACTATGGGGTCGTCCTGCCCGGCGATGCGGCGCCCAGCGCCAGCGGCGTCGGTCGGTTCGCAACCGGCGACGGACGCGTCTTCACCGCGCAATGGGACGATCTTGACGGCGACGGCGCCGCAGACGGCGTTCTCGTAATCGCGGACCTCGCCGCCGGCGAGCGCGTCTCAGGGACCCTCGAAGAAAGCGACGCGCCGACGCGCAGCGGCGCCGGGCTCATCGTCCGCGAGGGCGGCGCGTTCAACGCCGATGGGGTCTACGAAGGCGGCGACTGGATGGCGACGCGCGGGCTCGACATTCCCGCGGCGCAGGGACAAGACAGCGGCTGGGCGAAGCTCGAAGGGCCGTATTGGGAATCCGACCTGATCGGCTAGCGGCTGTATCTCGACGACCGCAACCTCACCGACGTCTTCGGCAAGCGCACGCGCGACGTCGCGCTCGCAGACATCGAGGGCGACTATCACAAAATCGGCGATTGGGGCGCGGACGTTCTGAAAGTCGGCCCGTCGCTCGGCCTCGGCTCGCCCGCCATCGCCGAAGGAAAAGGCTGGAGAGCGATCTCGCCAACGGCGGCGAGGCGGTTTGACGTCGTCGCCGACGGCCCGCTGCGCTCGATCCTGCGGCTTTCCTATAAGGGCGTTTCGACGGCCGACGGCGACGTCGACGTCGTCGAGGACATCGAAATCCGCGCGGGGCGCCGCTGGACCGAGCGGCGCGTCTCGTTTGGCGCGCCCGTCGAAGCCGTAACGGGTTTCGTGCGCCACGAGGCGGGCGGCGACGTCGTCGAGGGCGTCGAAAGCGGCGTCTTCTTCGCTTTCACTTACGGTCCGCAGGCCGACCAGGGCGACGGGCTGGGCCTCGCCGTCCTGATCCCTAGCGACTACTCCCCGCAGCGCCTCGTCGAGGACGCCGCGTCGTACGCCTACAAAACCGCGCCGATCGGGGGGCCAGACGATCATCCCCTCGTCTATCGCTTTCTGGCGGGCTGGGAACTCGGCGTCGAACCGGTCGCCGACGCGGCGGCGTTCGAAGCGCTCGTCCGCCGGGCGGCGCAGGAGTTCGCGGCGACGCGGAGCGCCAAGCTTTGAGCCTTTTCGACCTGACCGGCCGGCGCGCCCTCGTCACCGGCGCGAGCCGGGGACTGGGCCGCGCGATGGCGCTCGCCCTCGCCGAGGCGGGGGCCGACGTCGCCTGCGTCGCCTCGCGCGTCGGCGGCGCCGACGCCACCGCCGACGCCGTGCGCGCCGCGGGCCGCGAGGCCTGGTCCCTCGCCGCGGACTTCGAAGACCGCGACGCCGTCGCCGGGCTCGCCGTCGACGCGGAGACATCGACGGGCGGCGTCGACATTCTCGTCAACAACGCCGGCGCGATCCGGCGCGCGCCGGCCGCCGAAACGCCGGACGCGGACTGGGACGCGGTTCTGGAGATCAATCTCAACGCGCTCTTTCGCCTGACCCGCGACATAGGCGCAGGGATGCTCGCGCGGGGCCGCGGCAAGGTGATCAACGTCGCCTCGCTTTTGAGCTTCCAGGGCGGCCTCACCGTGCCCGCCTACGCCGCGAGCAAGCACGCGGGCGCCGGCGTCACCAAGGCCCTCGCCAACGAATGGGCGGCGCGGAACGTCCAGGTGAACGCGATCGCCCCCGGCTATTTCCGCACCGACAACACCGCCGCCCTACAGGCCGACGAGACCCGCTCAAGGCAGATCGGCGAGCGCATCCCCGCCGGGCGCTGGGGCGACCCCGCCGACCTCGCCGGCCCGGTGACGTTCCTCGCCGCGCCGGCGAGCGACTACTTGAGCGGCCACGTTCTCGTCGTCGACGGCGGCTGGCTCGCCCGCTAGGCGCCAAGCCGCGCCAAACGCCGAAAGGAGACCCGCCATGATCGAGCCTCGAGAAATCGGACCGAACGTCGACGTCGCCCCGACGCCAAGCCGCGAGCGACGCGTCGACGCCCGCGCCGTCATCCCCGGCGAGCCCGGCGTGCGCGACGTCGAAGTCTTCGACGCCCGCGCGACGGTCAACGAGCGCGCCGACGTCATTACAGCGGAGAACTCGACCTTTCGGTATCTGACCTTTTCGCGCCACCGGCTTGTGCCGGACGCGGACGGCTACCGGCCGGCCGACGTGTCGCTCGCGGCCGACGAAGAGGCGCTGATCTACGTCAATCGCGGCGCGGCGGACGTCGCCGTCGACGGCGAGCGCCACACGCTCGGCCGCGGCGACGTCGTCTATCTGCCCATTGGCGGCTCGGCGGAGATAGCGGCGGCCGGCGACTTCGCCGACGTCAGCGAGTTCCGCGCCCGCGACTGCCATACGACGTATCCCGTGCAGCTCGTCCGCCACAAAGCCATCGAGGGCACGAAGCTCGCCGCCGACCTCGGTTCGAAGCGGCCGATGACGGTGCGCACGGTCTTCAAGATCGTCGACAACAACGTCGCGGCGTGCCGCCTCCTCTTCGGCAACACCTATGTGGCGGGGCCGGGCTCGGTCGGCAGCTACCCGCCGCACTTCCACGGCCCCGAAGGCGATTTCGGCCTCGGCCCCGACGCGAAGGAGGAGATCTATCATTTCCGCTGCGCGTCGGAATTGGAGAACGACACGCCGTTCGTCCTGCAGAACTGCGCCCGGCCCGGCGAGGACGTGAACGCCTACGTCCACATTTTCGACGAGCAGGCGATCAATGTGACGCCGAGCTATCACGACACGATCGCGCCGCCCGCCGTCGACTTCATGTTCACCTGGTGCCTTTGTTCGTACACCGAGAACAATCGCGACTGGTCGCGCATTCACAACCGCCCCGGGTTCGAAGGCGAGTGGTGAGCCCGCGCCGCGATTGATCGCCCGGTGAAGACGCCCCGGCCGACCGCCTAACCGTGGCGCTCTCGCCGTGGTGGTCTGGCCAAACGGTCCGCAACGTTGCATTTTTGCACTGGGCGCTGACAAACATTCGTAGCGCCGGCCGCCGCGCCGGGCCGCCGGCTGAGCCTACATGCGATCGCGCACGGCGTCGCTTGAGCGTGTCGACGCCGTAATCTCAAGCATTTTCAAAAAGTTATTGCGCCGCAAAACGCGAAGTCGCCGTTGTCCGGCCGTCGATCGCCGGGCCGCATTAGCGCCGCGCCGACGCCGTCCCGGGCCCGGCTTCAACAGCGGACGACCACTGGACAATCGCAATTGGTCAGATAACTATTCGAAAAAAAGCCGGTAAGGCTCAACAAAAAGTGACCGGCGCACGACGCCGCGATTGTTCTGGGAGGAACGCCGCCATGAAAACACGCTTGACCTGCGACCGTCGCCGCAAGGACGTCGACGCCGCCCTACTCCTTTCAGTCGGCCTCGCCGCCTTGGCCGCGCTCCCCGCCGCGGCGCAGGACGACGAAACGGACGAAATCGTCGTCCGCGGCGTGCGCCAGCAATTGTTCGAAGCCGCGCAGATCGAGCGCGCCGCCGACAACGTCGTTTCGGTGATTACGGCGGACGATATCGGTCAGTTTCCGGATCAGAACATCGCGGAGTCGCTGCAGCGCGTTCCCGGTCTGACCATCATCCGCGATGAGGGCGAAGGGCGTTTCGTCACCGTTCGCGGCCTCGACTCTTCGTTCGTGCAGGTCACTGTCAACAATGCGCAGCTCGGATCGTCGGACGCCGGCGGCGCGCGGACGGTGGCGCTTGACGTCATCCCGTCCGACCTTCTGAGCCAGGTGACGGTCGGCAAATCGCTCCTTCCCGATCAAGACCACGACTCTCTCGGCGCCAAAGTGGACCTTCGCCCCCTGTCGGCCTTTGACCGCAGCGCAAAATTCACGAGCCGCGTGCAAGGCCAGGGAACGTACACCGAAAAAGCCGACACGCTGCGACCCAAGGTGACCGCCGACGCAACGTACCGGACGGAGCTCGGGCCCGGCGAGTTCGGCGTCGCCGGCGCCTTCAACTTCTTCCAGCGCGCCATCCAGCTTGACCGTCTTCAGAGCGACTCCGGCGGCGGCATTGAGGAACGCGACGCGGTTATGGCGCTGACGGATGAAAGCGGCGCCACTGTTTTCGACGGCGACGACATCGTTCTGGCGCCGCTTGACGGATTTCCCGAGGGCGCGACCATCCCGACGCCCCAGGAACTCGACCAGAGGGTGGAGCTCGGCCAGCGCGACCGCATCGGCGCGACGCTGACGCTCGATTACGCGATCGAAGATCGGCATCGTTGGAACTTCTCCGCCCTCTTCGGGCGCCTCGAAGACGACGACGTCCGGGTGCAGCAGGAAGTAGAGCTGCGCGACGCGAGCGACGGCGAGGTCGCCTTCATCGGGCCGGACGCCGGCGTCTTCTCGGACGTCGACATCGATCGGCAGATTTTCTTCCAGCCGCGAATTGAAACAACGTACGCGCTGCATTTCGAAGGCGAAAACCAGTTCCTCGAGACCTGGCGGTTCAAATACGCGGCGGACTACTCCCGCAACGAATTCACGATCGAGAACGGCCTTCGCGGTCGTTTCCGGGAGCGCAATCTCGTCGTGGAATCGATTTACGGCCAGCGCGAGGCGGATTTCACCGTTCTTGGCCTCGGCGACTTCAACAGCGATCTTGAAGAGGACTTCGCCTTTCGGCCAGAGCTCGACGAATTCGACTTCGACCAAGTGCTGATCATCGACGAAGACCGCGAGGACGAGATCTTCTCCTACAATGTGGATGTGGAGAACTACCGTCAGCTCTTCGGGCGCGAACTGAGACTGCAGGCGGGATTCAAGCAACGGTTCCGCGACCGCTCTTTCCTCCGTGGCGAGAACAATATCGATCCCCTGGAGGATTTTCCGAACGGCGAGGAGGTTCTGCCGAACACCCTCGCGGACATCGAGACGTTTTCTCCGGAAACGGATCTGAACCTCGGCGGCGGCCTGGCGGAGGGCTTCCAGGTCCCGGTGCTCGATCCGTTCCGCGATCTGCTTAGCGATATCGCGGCCGAGACCGAACTCGAAGCGACCGAAGCGCGGGTCGACTTCACGGCGAGCGAAGACACGACCGCCGGTTACTTCATGCTCGATTACGACATCGCCGACAGGTTCTCGGTCATCGCGGGCTTCCGGGTCGAGACGACGGACTTTACGACGTCCGGCACGTCGACGACGCAACTTGAGTTCAATCCGCTTGGTCCCGATCCCGATAATCAGCCTGCGCCGATCGTGCTCGTCTCGAACGACGGGATCGCGACGTTCGACAACTCCTATACGGAGTGGTTTCCGGCGGTTCACTTCCGGTGGGAGCCGACGGACACGATCGTTACGCGCCTGAGCTATACGAAAGGCCAGGTGCGGCCGAGCTTCGGGGACGCCAGCGCCCTGCTGGAGATCAGCGGCGACTTCATCGAACTCGCGCCCGGCGAAACCGTCGGCGCAGGCGACCAGCTGGTGACGCTCGACGTCAACGGCACGCCCACCGAAGCCGTGCTCGAAGCCGGCGCGCTGACGCTTGAGGGCGGCAATCCGTTTCTCGACGCCCTCATCGCTGACCAGATCGACCTCAGCATCGGCTGGTATCCGAGCGACAACACGTTCGTTACATTGGCCGGTTTTTACAAAAGCCTCGAGAACACTTTCATTCCGATCGAAACCGACGATCCGGACGTGTTCGCGTCGCTTGGCCTGAACTTCATCGAGCCGGTGACCGGGCTCGCCTTCAATAATCTCGACACGGTGATCAACGGGTCGGACGGCGACCTGCTTGGCGTCGAACTCGCCGTCAGCCACTTCACGACGTATTTGCCGGGCTTTTTCAGCGGTCTGTTCGCGAGCGGCAACGTCACGGTCATCGATGCGGAAACAAGTTCACCCCTCGTTCGCGACGGCGAGGCCTTCAGGCTGCCGGGCCAGTCAGAGCTGATCGGCAACCTCTCGCTCGGCTACGAAGACGAGGACTTCCTGTTCCGAACGGCTGTGAACTATCGCGGCAATCAATTGAACAGCGTCGGCGACGAGGCGTTCGAGGACGTATTCCTCGACGCCTTCGTGTCGGTCGACGTAACGGCGCGATACAACATCTCCGAAAACTTTCAGCTCTTCTTCTCGGCCGTCAACCTGAACGAAGCTCGCGAAGCCCGCGAATACTTGGGCAACCAGTTCAGCGGCCAAGTATTCGAGCGGATCGAGGATTTCGGCCGCACGTTCCAGTTCGGCGTCGTCGCCTGCTTCTGATCGGCGTAGAGGCCGGCGAACCTGTCGATACGACGTCCCCCGGGGCACTTTCCTCCCGACCCGGGGGCGGCGGCGAAAGAGCGGACGGACCTAACAAGGTCCGTCCGCTTTTTTGTTCGCGCGTTCGCGCTCAAGACGGCGGTCCCCGCTCGCGCAACGGCCCGGTCCGACCACAGGGCGACAACGGGCGCTGCGACCGGCGTTGCGCCCGTTACTCCGCGGCTGCAGGCGCCGGCGCACCGGCGCGCAGGGCCCGGAACACCTCGATCTGAGCGCGCGCGATGTCGGTGCGCGCGGCGGCCGCGTCGTTCGCCGTCGTCAGCGCCACGCGCTCGGCGTCAAGCACCTGAAGAAAGTCGACCCGGCCCGCTTCATAGCGAAGACGCGCGACGTCGGCGGCCGCCCCGGCCGCTTCCTCGGCGGCGGCGAGCTTGGCGTAGCGCTCCTGGGCGCGGGCCTGGCGGGCGAGCGCCGTTTCGGTTTCCTGCAGCGCCGTGAGAACCGTCTGTTCGTACGCGGCGAGCGCGCCGGCCGCCGCGGCTTCCGCGCCTTCAACGCGGTCCCGCGCCCGCAAAAGATCGGTAGCGGACCATGAGATTTGCGGGCCGACAGCGAAGTTGAGTGCGGTCGGCGCGAAGACGTCTTCGAAGCCGATGGCCCGGACGCCGACGTCGCCGAGGAGGTCGATCCGCGGAAAAGCCTCGGCGACGTTGAGGCCGATCCGCGCGGTCGCGGCGGCGAGGCGCCGCTCCGCCGCAGCGACGTCGGGCCGGCGCCGGAGCAGCGACGAAGGATCGCCGACGGCGATCTCCTCCGTAACGAGATGAAGCGGCGCATCATCGGCGACGAGCTCGATCCCCTCGGACGGCGACGCCCCGACGAGGACGCCGAGGCGGGAGGCCGTCTCGGCGATGTCGGCGTCGAAGGCGGGGATCGCCGCTTCGCTAATCAAGAGTTGCGCGCGCGCCTGGTCCACGTCGAGATCGGTGACGCGGCCGACGCCGCGCAGTTCGCGAACGAGGTCGAGCGTGCGCTGAAGGTTTTCCGCGTTCCGCGATGCGACGGCGCGCTGGGCCTGGAGCCCCTGCAGGAAGACGTAGGCGTCGGCGATGTCGGCAGCGATGGTCGCCCGGACGTCGTCGAGCGCCGCCTGCGCGGCGTCGGCGTCGGCGGTCGCGGCTTCGATAAGGCGCGTCACGCGCCCGAAAAGATCGACCTCCCAGGCCGCCGAGACGCCGAGATCCGTAAAGTCGATATTATCGTTCGGGTCGACCTGATCGCCGCCAATGCCGACGCCGGCGAGCTGCACCGCCGAGGATCGCGTCTCCTGATAGCGCGCGAAGGCGTTGTCCGTAGGCAGTCGATTTAGCCGGGCGACGCCCCGCGCCGCCCTCGCCGCGCGGAGGTTCGCCGCCGCGATCGCGAGCGTCCGGTTCTCGGCGGCGCCCCGCGCGACGAGCGCGTCAAGCCATTGGTCGTCGAAGGCCGTCCACCAGTCCGCGAGCGGCGCTTCGGCGGCGTAGGCGCGCGCGAACCGGAACCCCTCCTCGCCGCCGGCGAGGGACGCGGCGTCGGGCGGCTGGTGGTCGGGTCCGACGGCGACGCACCCGGAAAGAAGACGCCCGGCGACAAGGGGAACGACGGCGGCTCGCATCGTTCGTCCGGCCCGGCTCAATCCGCCGGCGCCACGGCGCGGCCCGCTTCGCGCTCGCGCTCGAGCCGCCGGGCGATATCGCCCGGCGATCCCGTACCGCGCGCGACGAGCGCGTAGGCCGCCGGCACCGTGAACAGCGTGACGAGCGTCGAGGCGAGGACCCCGCCCACCACCACGACGCCGATCACGAAGCGCGTCTCCGCCCCGGCGCCGCTCGAGAGAATGAGCGGGATCGATCCGGCCACCGTCGTCACCCCGGTCATGACGATCGGCCGGAAACGGACGAGGGACGCTTCGAACAGGGCGTCATCGAAGTCCCGGCCATCGTCGCGGAGCTGGTTCGCGAACTCGACGATCAGGATGCCGTTCTTGGCGGCGAGGCCAACCAGCATCAGAAGGCCGATCTGGCTGTAGAGATTGAGCGTCTGGCCCGTGAGCATCAGCGCGAGAAGACCGCCGAGCATGGCGATGGGCACCGACAGCATGATGACGAACGGATGGCGCCAGCTTTCGAACTGCGCCGCCAGGACGAGAAAGACGATGAGGACCCCAAAGGCGAAGATGAACGCCATGGACGAGCCGGCCTGGCGCAAATCGAGGGACTGACCCTTGAAGTCGATGATCGCCTGGGGCGGCAGGGTTTCGCGCGCCAGCGCCGCGAGGCGCTGAAGCGTCTCGCCGAGCGTTTCGCCGTCGGCGAGGTTCGCCTCGAGCGTGATCGCCCGCACCCGATTGTAGCGGTTGAGGGTCGACGAGCCGCCCGTCTCGCGAACGCTGACGAGATTGCTCAGGGGAATGAGCGCACCCGATCGTTCCGACCGGACATAGATGTTGGTCAGATTGTCAGGGGTCCGCTGAACGTCCCGCTCGCCTTCAAGGATCACGTCGTACTCCTCGCCGTCAGACAGGAAGGTCGTGACGCGGCGCGATCCGAGCATCGTTTCGAGCGTGCGTCCGATATCGCCGACGGAGACGCCGAGCTCGGCGGCGCGATTGTAGTCGATATCGACCCGCAATTGCGGCGCCGTCTCCTTATAGTCCCAGTCAAGACCATCGAGGGCCAATCCCGTTTCTTCGATGGCGCTCACGAGCGCGTCCCGCCATTCGGCGAGCGCGCTCCAGTCGCCGCCGCCGATGGTCATCTGAACCGGCTTCCGCACGGACGCGCCGAAGCCCTGGCGCATCACGGGGAACGCGCGCACGCCCGGCAGGTCGGCGAGCCGCCCTCGGATCTCGTCCATCATCACGAAGCCGCTGCGCCGTTCGGACCAGTCGCTCAAGACACAGATGACAATGCCCGTATTGAAGGACTCGAAGTTGCCGAAACTGCGCGGCGTACGGACCAGAAGCCGCTGGATCTCCCCCTTCTCCACATAGGGCATCATCCGAGCTTCGATCTCGTCCATATAGGTTTCCATATAGTCGAAACTCGCGCCCTCGGGACCGTTGACGAGAACGAAGAACGCGCCGCGATCCTCCTGCGGGGCGTACTCTGACGGCAGAAGCCGGATAGCGCCGAACGCGCCGGCGAAACCGACAAGAATGATCGCCATGCCGATCGCCGGGGCCTTCATCAGTCGCTTCAGGACGCTGGCGTATGCATTCCGTATACGATCGAAAGCGCCATCAAGCTTCGTCGTCAGAGGCGACGCTTCGATCCGGGGTTTCAGGACTTTTGACGCGAGGGCCGGCGACAAGGACAGGGCGACGAAGCTCGAAATGGCGACCGCAGCCGCGATGGTGAGCGCGAACTCGGAGAACAAGCGGCCGATATCGCCCTGAAGAAAGGCGATCGGCGCAAAAACCGAAATCAGGACGACGGTCGTCGCGATGACGGCGAAGGCGACCTGGCGCGATCCCTCGTAAGCCGCGACAAGAGGCGTCTCGTTCTCCTCCTGCATCCGCCGGTAGATGTTCTCCAGAACGACGATGGCGTCGTCGACGACGAGCCCAATCGCCAACACGAGCGCGAGGAGCGTCAGAAGGTTGATCGAGAAGCCGAGGAGATACATGGCGAAAAAGGCCCCGACGAGCGACACCGGCACGGTCACGGCGGGGATCAACATCGCCCGGGCGCTGCCTAGAAAGACGAAAATGACGATGATCACGAGGCCGATCGCGAGAAACAGCGTCTTGTAGACCTCATTAATCGCCCCTTCGACGAACACGGACGTATCGTACGACTGTTCGATCGACATGCCGTCGGGGAGGTTCGGGTTGATCGCTGCGGCTTCGTCCTTCGCCGCCTTGGCGACGGCGACCGTATTAGCCGTAGACTGACGGATAACGCCAAGCCCCACTTGCGGCACGGTGTTGCCGCGGAAGAACGTTCGGTCCTCCACGGTGCCTAGCTCCACGCGCGCGACGTCGCCGACGCGCAGGTCGTACCCGTCGCGGCCCTCCGAGAGCACGAGCGCGGCGAAATGCTCCGCGGTCCGGAACGCCCTGTCGAGGCGAACGGTGAGGACGCGCGACGAGGATTCGATGCTTCCCGCCGGCAGTTCCACGTTCTCGGCGCGCAGGCGCGCCTCAACGTCCGACACGGTGACGTCGCTCGCCGCCATCGCCTTCCGGTCGAGCCAGATGCGCATGGCGTAACTCTGCTGGCCGCCGATCCTGACGCGCGCGACGCCGTCCAGTGCGGAGAACCGGTCGACAAGGTACCGGTCCGCATAATCCGTCAGCTCAGGAACGGTCATCCCCTCGCCGATCAGATTGAGCCACATGATGACGTCCTGGTTGGAATCGACCTTGGAGATGTCCGGCGGGTCGGCCTCGACGGGCAGGTCGTCGAGAACGCCGGAGACGCGGTCGCGGATGTCGTTGGCGGCGGCGTCGACGTCGCGTCCGGTGTAGAACGTGACGGTGACCGTCGACTCCCCGTCTTCGCTGACGGACTCGATCGTTTCGATGCCCTCGACCCCGGCGATGCGCTCTTCGATCAGCTCCGTGATCCGACGCTCGACGACAGCGGCCGACGCTCCCGGGTAAAGGGTCTCAACCGAGACCACGGGCGGATCGATATCCGGGTACTGACGGAGCGGCAGCAACTGAAAGGCGACGATCCCGCATAGTACGAGGACGATCGACATAACGGTCGCGACGACCGGCCTTTTTACCGAAACATCGGAGAGAAGCATGGCTCTTCAACCTCTCGAGCGCGCGTCAGCCTTGCGCGTTGCGGCCGCCTCCGCCTGATCGGGACCGTCCTGCAGGGTCACCGGCGCGCCGGGACGCAACTTGATCGCGCCCTCGACGACGACGCGGTCGCCGGGCGCAAGTCCCGACAGCGCCTCGATTTCGCCGACGCGGCGCGCGCCGGTCTCGATTCTCCGCCGTTCCGCGGTCAAGGCGCCATCGGGTCCGGAACTTACAACGTAGACGAATTGTTCTTCGCCCTCCGGGATGAGCGCGCGCTCGTCGACGACGATCGCGGCGCGGCGGTTCGCGATCAGGTCGATCTCCATGAGCAGCCCCGGCCGCAGGAGCCGGTCTTCGTTGGGGATCAGCGCGCGGACGAGAACGGTTCGGGTGACGGGATCGACGACGCTGTCGATGGAGGCGATCTCGCCGCGAAAAGCCTTGTCGCCGAACGCTCGCGTCGTCGCCTCGACCATGGACCCCGGCGCAATCTGCGTCAGAAACGGCGCGGGTACGGAGAAATCCAGCTTCATGACGCTGTCGTCGACGAGCCGGGTGATTACGTCGCCGGGCGCGACGGTCGAGCCGACGCTGATCGTGCGGATGCCGACGACCCCGTGAAAGGGGGCCGTGATGACGCGATCCGCGATCTGGGCCGCGATCGCGCTCTCCTGCGCGGCCGCCACCTCGGCGGCCCGCCGGCGCTCGGCGAGTTCGGTGTCGGAGGCGGCGTTGCGCGTCGCGAGCTGGCGCGAGCGGGCGAGCTCTGCGTCGGCTTCCCGGCGCGCGGCGCGCACCTCGGCGAGGCGGGCGTTCTCCTCGCCGCGGGCGAACTCGACCAGCACGTCGCCGGCCCTGACCCTCATGCCGTCGTCGAAGCCTATGCGCGCGACGCGTTCAGTCATCAGCGCCGTGATTTCGACCATTTCGTTGGCGCGCAGCGGACCGATCGCTTCGATCGTGTCGCTGATCGTCTCACGGCGCGCCTCTTCGACGACCACGGCGACAGGGCCTTGCGCGTATGCGGATCCCAATGCCCCACCAAACGCAAGAACGGCGGCGAGCGCCATGGCGGGGCGCATGCGCGGCCTTCCGGAGCCGCGAGCGCGTCGATGGGAACGCCGGTCCAGCGAGATCATCAGGATAGGTCTTTCTCTCGGATCAACGAGGCGCCGATTACGCCGGCAGCGTATGCGGCGTGTTTGTGAATTTGACGTTTCGTCGCGCCCGCCTTGGCCGTCAGCGCGAGGCCCTCGCCCAACATCACGACAAGGTCGGCGAGATTCTCCGCCCGATCCGGGTCTTCCAGTTCGGCGCTGAAGCGCTTCAGGAGCGCGTCCCGGCTCGCGCGCCGGTGACGAACAGCGGCGGCCGCGAGATCGGGATTGTCCGACGACAGTTCGGCGATCGCCCGCACCCGCAGGCAGCCCTTGGGATAAGCGTCGTCGGTCAACACCGACGCGATGAATCGGAAGTACGCCTCGACCGCAGCGCTGAGCGACGGGGCCGCGTCGAACGCCTCATGCAATTTCTCCGTGTACTTGGAAGCGTAACGCGACAACGCCTTCTCATAGAGCGCGTCCTTACCTCCGAACGCGAGATAAAGGCTGGGCTTCGTCACGCCCGCCTCCGCGGCGACGTCGTCAAGCCGCGTCCCGGCGTAGCCGCAAAGCCAGAAACGCCGCATCGCGGCTTCCAACATCGCGTCTTCGTCGAATGTTCTCGGGCGGCCAGCCATTATCATCCGTCCATCGACTTCAAGCGGACATCAGCGCCGCCAAGACAATATCTTACGGACTAGTATGAAATAGGCGCGCGCGTCAATTCTCCTCGGGTCGGCCGCCACGCGTCGCCGCTTCAAGCGCCAAGGCTCAGCAGATCGTTCCTTTGGCGTGAGGGTCCCGGCCGTTGATCCATTCGCGCTCGTCACCAACAAGATAGGCGACGACGTCGGCGCTGAAGATCGGCCGAAAGCCAGACTCGCCAGCCGCGCAAGCGATCGCATGTGGCGCGATTCGCCGATGATTTGTGGTACGGTCCTTCTCGCAAGGACCTTCAAACCGTTGAATCATCGGGGCGCCGCTCGTCAGATCGCGCCCTTCCTGCTCCGCCGGCCCGGCCGCCTTATGGCGTAGCGCGCTTGAGTTTTGGCGCGGCGCCCCCGGCGGGCCCTCAGACCCAAACGATCCTATGGACGACGCATCCCGTTACTTCTTCCTTCACGGCGCCGGCGCGAGCCTTCTCCTCGACGCGCCCGTCGGCGCCTCCCCGCGCGTCGCTTATCTCGGCCCGCGACTGCGCGACGGCGCCGACGGGGCGCGCGTCGACCGTCTGCGCGCGCGGCAAGGCGCGCCCGGCAGCCCGCTCGTCGAGCCGCCCGTTACGCTCGCCGGCGAGCCGGGCGTTGGGTTCATGGGCCCCGTCGGCTTCGCCGCGCATCGGGACGGGCGGTGCTGGGCGCCCACGTTGAAGACCGTCGCCGTGCGCGACGACGCGAGCCGCATCGAAGTCGAGTGCGCGGACGACGCGAACGGCGTTCGCGCCATCCATCGGTTCGAAATCGGCCGAGGCGACGACGTCATTCGCATAGATACGACTTATGAGAACGCAGGCGCGACGACGCTCATCGTCGAGCGCGCGCCCGCGGCGTGCCTTCAGGCGCCGCCGGAACTGACGGAGGTTCTCTCGTTCTCCGGACGCTGGGCGGGAGAGTTTCAAACTGAACGCGCGCCCCTGCGCCAGGGCGGCTTCGTCGTCGAAAACCGCCGTGGGCGAACCTCTCACGATCGATTTCCAGGATTCATTCTGTGTACGAATGAAACGCGCGAAAACGCCGGCGCCTGTCTCGGCGTTCATCTCGGCTGGAGCGGCAACCACCAATTGCGCGTCGACGCCCTCGCCGACGGCCGCGTCGTCCTTCAGGCGGCGGAATGGTTCTCACCCGGAGAAATACGGCTCGCTCCGGCCGCGACATACGACGCGCCGCCGCTCTATCTCCGCTACGCCGCGGATGGGCTGACCGCCATGTCGCGGGGCTTCCATGACTATTACCGCAATCGCCTCGCCGATGCGCGCCTCGCCGGCCGGCCGCGGCCAATCCACTACAACACCTGGGAGGGGATTTACTTCGACCACAACGCAGCGACGCTCGACAAACTCGTAGACGCCGCCGCGGACCTCGGCGTCGAGCGCTTCGTTCTCGACGACGGCTGGTTCAAGGGCCGCCGCCACGAGCGGGCGGGGCTCGGCGATTGGACCGTGGACGCGGACGTTTATCCGAACGGCCTTGGACCGCTGGTCGCGCGCGTCAACGCGAAGGGCATGGCGTTCGGCCTCTGGGTCGAGCCGGAGATGACGAACGCCGACAGCGATCTTTTCAGGGAGCACCCGGACTGGATCCTCGCCGCCCCGCCCGCCGCCGACACGCCCTCGCGGCATCAATTCGTACTCGATCTTACCCGGCCTGAGGCCTTCGAGCGCATCTTCAATCAGTTGGACGCGCTGCTAACGGAAAATCCGGGTATCTCGTATCTGAAATGGGACATGAACCGCGACCTCAACCATCCGGGCGGCGCCGTCGGCGCGCCGGCGACCCACGCGCAAACGAGAGCTGTCTACGCCCTGATCGACCGCATCCGCGCAAAGTGGCCGGCGCTCGAGATCGAGAGCTGCTCGTCCGGCGGCGCCCGGATCGACTACGGCGTGCTTGAGCGAACGGACCGCGTCTGGACCTCGGACTCGAACGACGCGCTCGACCGGCAACTGATCCAGCGCGGCGCGTCCTACTTTCTGCCCTTAAGCGTGCTCGGCGCCCATGTGGGCCCGCGGGACTGCCACATCACCGGGCGCGTCCTGAGCATAGGCTTGCGCGCGGGCACGGCGCTTTTCGGCCATATGGGCGTCGAGGCCGACCTTCTGGCGATGAGCGCGACGGACCGCGCCGAACTGAAAGAAGCCTTTGCGCTCTACAAGAAGCATCGCGAACTGATCCATGGCGGCGATTTCGTTCGCCTCGAAGGCCCGGCGTGGCGCAACGCCGTCGGCGTCGTCGCGAAAGACCGGCGCGCCGCGCTCTTCTCCTACGCGCTGACGGGCTCGACGCCGACGGTGACGCCGGACGTTCTTCGCTTCGACGGGCTTGATCCTGATACCGAGTACAAAATCCGCCTCATCTGGCCGACGAGGATCGCGACGCCCCCGCCGCACTGGCTGGAGAACTCCGAGCTTGTCGCCGACGGCTACGACGCCGACGGCGCGATGCTGATGCATGTCGGTCTGCAGGTTCCGCTCTTGCGCCCGCAGACGTGCCTCGTGTTCGACGTCGCCGCCGCTTGAGGCGGCGGCCCGTTCGCTATTCGACGATCAGCGCGAAGCCGCCATAAGGAGCGAGCGTTATCGCGATTTCGCCGGGGTCCGCCTCTAGCCGCGACGATGCGAACTCCCGGCCGGTCTCGCCGTCATGGAGAAGCGTTCCGGCGAGCGCGCCGTCTGCGACGAAGGACAGATCGAGCGACAAATCCTTCGCCTCGCCGGCGCCATTTAGGCCGCCGACGAACCATTGCTCGCCCTTTCGCCGGGCGATGACGACATGGTCGCCGGGATAGCCGGCGACGAACCGCGTCTCGTCCCAGGCCGCCGGCAGGCGACCGAAAAAGTCCTTATACGGTGCAGGAAGGGCGCGCAGGCTTTCCGCCGAATCGGCGATGTGCTGCACGCCTGACTCGAACACCACAGCGAGCGCCGTTTCGTGGCCGTTCGTCGTCCGCCGTTCGATCATTTGCGGCGAATAGATCACCGGCGTATAATCCATTGACCCAATGACATTGCGCGTGAACGGCAGCACCGCGTTCTGGTAGGGCGCAAGATCCGTATAATTACGGTCTGACGGAAACGTGTAGAACTCCGCGCCGATGACGGATTCCATCGACATCAAGTTGGGCCAGGTGCGCGCCCAGCCCCGCGGCATCGTCGAGCCGTGAAAGATGACGAGCATCTCGCGTTCGGCGGCGTCCCCCAGAATCTCAAGGTAGAGATTCATGACGTCCTGCTTGTCGCTCTGGAAGAAGTCGACCTTGACGCCCTTGGCCCCGAGCCGCTTCAGCTTGTCGAACTCGGCGCGCCGGCGCTCCGGGTCCGACATGACGTTGCGCGGCTGTTCGGTCACGACATTGTGGCGGCCGCCCGAATTGTACCAGAAGGTCAGCCCGACGCCGCGCTCATTGGCGTACGTCGTTAGATCCTCCATCGACGTGTCGGAAATCGTGTTCCAGTTGGCGTCGATGAGGGAGTAAGGCCAGCCCATTTCAGCGGCGAGGTCGATGAAGTTTTTCAGCTTGCCGAGGTCCCTCGAGCTCGCATGGTCCGTCGCCCAGCTCCAGGAGGCGAGGCCCGGTTTGATCCAGTCCGTGTTTTCAATTCGGCTCGGATCGCTGACATGGAACGCAAGATTGCTCTCCACGATGTCGGCGAGCTCGTCCCCGACGATCCCCACCCGCCAGGGCATGGGCCAGGGCGGCGTCGCCGCCGCGATGTTCCGCCCAAAGCCCATCCCGCTTTCTTCTAGCGGCGGCGCGACGACATAGACGCCGTCCGCGGCGTCGGCGGCGAGGTGCGATCCATGGTCCTGAAGGCCGACATTGCTTTCGTGGATGAGAAGCCAGTCGCCTGCAGCCGTTTCGAAGAGCGACGGAAAGCCCCAGCCCGTGCCCTCGCCGGTCACGCTTGTCCCCGTCGGCACGCCTTTCGTCCACGGCGTCTCGTACGCCGGCTGATAGGTCGTGGGGAAATCGTAGGGCTGGCCCCAGTGCGTCCCATCAGGGCCGACGTTAAAGCTCGTCGCCTCGCTTGTGAGCCAGTGTTGGAGAATATCGGGCTCCGTCAAAACGTAACGGAAGGCGAAGCCCTCGTCGAAGGCGCGCACGTCGAGGCGCAGCCGCCGGTCGGTTTCATCATCGACGAGCGACAGGCGCAACTCGTTCGCCCGGGCGGCGTTCTCGCGGCGTTTGCCCGTGAGCATCACATAGTCTTCGGCGATCTCAGCCGGCTCGACGCTGACGACGGACGCCGTGGCGCTGAAGTCGCTGACGATCGGCTCATCAGGCGCACGGCTGTTCGTGAGCGTTGTTTCAAGCCCGAGCGCCGACCAGCCGAGGACGGATCGACCGTCGAGAGCCGCGGCGTATTCGAAGCCGCCCGCATCGTTCTTTCGGATCCGAAAGTTGAGCGATCCGTCCGGCGACGCCACGGACCACGACGATGCGTCCGGACCGCCTGGAGCGGACGTTTCGTCCGCAGCGGCGCCGCCCTCGGCGCACC
The DNA here is from genome assembly GCA_050331095.1 of Parvularculaceae bacterium. Classification (GTDB taxonomy): domain Bacteria; phylum Pseudomonadota; class Alphaproteobacteria; order Caulobacterales; family Parvularculaceae; genus MED-G105. The sequence goes on along the minus strand of JBHJHE010000024.1, from coordinate 404 downwards.
CGATCGCCGCGGCCGCCGCGACGAACCACGACCATCGCGCCGCCGAACGCCTTAACGAGAAAACCTTCCTAGCCGTCATTACTTATCTCCCTATTCCGCTGCGCTCGGTGCCGGCGCGCCGATCGTCAGCATTGCGCGCTTGCCGAAGACGAGCGCGTTCACGCCGAGCGAGGTTGCGACGCAGAACGCCAGCGTGATGAACATCGCGTGGATGTAGTGGACGGGCGTCCAGACGAAACTGAGGATCGCATAGAGAGCCACGCCGGCGACGACCCCGACGATCGACGCGCGCGCTTCGAAGTTCCGGAACGCGCGGCCGACGATGCACGAGGAGAGGATCGGCAACGACAGAAATCCGAACAAATGCAGAAGCGTGTTTATGAACCTCTCCTGGGCCGCGAAGA
>JBHJHE010000023.1:0-10896 GCA_050331095.1 Parvularculaceae bacterium | reverse complement strand
GCGCCCGGCCTGCGTCCCGCCGAGGCCTTTCATCAGCAGCGACCTCGCGCGCGGCAACGCCTGCAGCGGCGCGGCCTCGGCGGTCTCGGCGGCGCGGGCCGCGTCCGCCTCGCCCGCCGGCCCCTGATCCGCGGCGGCGGGTCCCGCGGCTTTGACGGCCGTCACGAGGTGCGTGAGCTCCAGGAGGTCGCGGATCACGGCCGCCGGGTCGGCGCCGGCGGCGTTCTGTCGACGGAATTCTTCGACCGCGAGCTTGGCGTCGCCCTCGAACGCCGCACGCAGAAGCGTCCACACTTGCGTGCGGCCGGCGAGGCCGAGCATGTCGCGCACAGCCTCCGCCGAAACCGGCCGCTCGGTATCCCGCCCGTGTTGAATGAGCGCCTGGTCGAGAATCGACAATCCGTCGCGCACGGAGCCCTCGGCGGCCCGCGCGATCATGGCGAGCGCCGGCGGCTCGACGCGAACGCCCTCGCGCCCGGCGATGTCGCCGAGATGCTTGGCGAGCCGCGCCGGCTCCACGCGACGCAGGTCGAAGCGCTGGCAGCGGGACAGAACCGTCACCGGGAGCTTGCGGATCTCCGTCGTCGCGAAGGCGAACTTCACGTGCGGCGGCGGCTCCTCGAGCGTCTTCAGAAGCGCGTTGAACGCCGCGGTCGACAGCATGTGCACTTCGTCGATGATGTAGACCTTGTAGCGCGCCTCGATCGGCGCATAGCGCACGCCCTCGATGAGCTCGCGCACGTCGCCGACCCCGGTGCGCGAGGCGGCGTCCATCTCCAGAACGTCCGGATGCCGACTTTCGGCGATGGCGCGGCAATGGCGCCCCTCTTCGGCCATGTCGATCGTCGGCCCGTTGTCCGCGCCGTCGGGGCCGACATAGTTCAGGGCCCGCGCGAGGATGCGCGCCGTCGTCGTCTTGCCGACGCCGCGCACGCCGGTGAAGACGAACGCGTGGGCGATCCGGCCGGTGGCGAAAGCGTTCCGCAGGGTGCGGACCATCGCCTCCTGGCCGATCAGATCGTCGAACGACTGGGGTCGATACTTGCGCGCCAGCACCTGATAGGCGCCGGACGTCGCAGGCGGGGAAGCTTCGGGCGGGCTCGTCGTCATCTTTGCGATTTATGCGCCCCGCCGCGCGCGAAAAAAAGCCCGGCGCGCCGCGCCGGGCTCGTCGACGCCGTCGCCCGAACTCAGCTTTTCGCGGTGATGACCGCGGTGCCGCTCTTGCCCGTCGAGGTGGTGTAGGCCGACGCGTCGCCGACGGTCGAAGCGCTCGTGAACGCTTCGTAGGTGACGCACGCCTCAGTGGGCTCGCCGCCGTCCGTCGACGCGATTTCGGCGCACAACGTCTTCGAGGCTTCGTCCCAGGTGTAGGTGGCCGACAGGCCGTCGGGGCCCGTCGCGGTCAGGTCGTCGTTGAACGTCCAGACCTGCTTTTCGCCTTCCGTGTCCGTGTACTCGACCGTCGTCGAACCGGCGAAAGCCGGCGCGAGCATGAGCGCGCCGGCGACGGCGAGCGATGCGAACTTCTTCATGAAAACGCCTCCTCGATTTTTCGTGTCTTTGTTTTTTTGCGTCGTTGGTCGTCGCGCGTCGTGGGACGCCTCCGGCCGGAGGCGTGGGGCGCGACGGCCAGACGCTAATCGCCGCGTCCGGCGCGCGCGACCGCCGCGCACGGCGAATTTGGTTAATTGGCGGTAAAATAGGGAAGTGGAAGGTTGAACGACCCGGAACAGAACTCGTTGCGGCTGCTTCCTTCCGGACCTGACCGGGTTGGCGAGGGCTCCGTCCGCCAACCTTCCGAGGCCTATGTCCGTCGCGCGTCGCTCGATTGCAAGCCCCGCCCCTGAAATCCGTCGTCGGCCCGACCGGCGGTTGCCCGCCGCGGCGCGACGCGCGAAGGACATCCGCGACGACCGGGCAATGAAGGCGCGCCATGGCCGAAGACGCATTCGACGAAGACGTCGCCGCGCGCTGCGCCTTTTCGCCGGAGCCGCTGGACCGCGCATCCGACCGCCGCACGAGCGACGCCTGGATCGCCGCGCAGGAAGCCGATCCCGCCGCACGATCGCTGGCGCTCTGGCGCGGCGACCCGTTGCTCATCGACGACGCGCCCGCCTGGCTGCCCCTCGCCGAGCTCGCAGCGTACGCGGAAGCACCGCGTGTCTTTCTGGGCCTCGACGACGGCGCGCCAAGGTTCGCCGCGGACCTTTCCGCCTACGGTCCCCGCGGCGAGGACGGCGCGCCGGACCCGGCGCGCGCGCCCTTCGCCGACCGCGGCGGATACCCGCCATTGCGCGCGGCGGCGGCGCAGTTGTCGGCGCGCGAACTCGCCGTCGTCGGCCACGCCCGCTGGCTCCAAGACTGGCACCGCCGCCATCGCTTCTGCGCCAAATGCGGCGCGGCGAGCGAGATCGCCGACGGCGGCGCGAAACGGCGCTGCCCGACCTGCGGCGCGGAGCACTTTCCGCGCATGGACCCGGTGGCGATCGTCCTGCCCTTGCGCGGCGGGTCTTGTCTTCTTGGACGCAGCCCGCGGTTTCCGCCGAAATTCTATTCCGCCCTCGCCGGTTTCGTTGAGGCGGCGGAAACCCCGGAGGCGTGCGCGCGTCGCGAGGTTTTCGAGGAGGCGGGCGTGCCCCTTGGCGCGGTGCGCTATTGCTTCAGCCAACCCTGGCCGTTCCCCTCGTCGTTGATGATGGGCTTCCTCGCCGAAGCGCTCGACGACGCCCTTACCCTCGACCCGTCGGAGATCGTCGACGCCGTCTGGCTGACGCGCGACGAGGCGCGCGAGTGTCTGAAGGGAACCGGCGACGTGTTGCTGCCCCCGACCTTCACGATCGCCCGGCAACTCATCGACCTTTGGCTCGACGGCGCCGAGGCGACGGACTGAGCAACAGGCCTTAGACCTCGACCTCAGGCCTCAAGCTTCGGGCGCGTGGCGCTCCGCCGCGGCGGGGTAGACGCCGAGGATCTTCAGCCGCGCGGAGAAATAGCCGAGCTCCTCAAGCGCGCGGCCAAGGGGCGGATCCTCCGGCCGACCTTCGACGTCGGCGTAAAACATGGTCGCGGAGAACGAGCCGGCGCGCATATAGCTTTCGAGCTTCGTCATGTTGACGCCATTGGTCGCAAAGCCGCCGAGCGCCTTGTAGAGCGCCGCGGGGATGTTGCGGACCTCGAAGACGAAGCTCGTCACCACGCGCGCGTCGGTGGGCGGGTCCACGGGTTCGCGCGCCATCTCCAGGAACCGCGTCGTGTTGTGGCCCGCGTCCTCGACGTTCGCGCGGGCGACCTCGAGGCCGTAGATCTCCGCCGCCCTGGTCGAGGCGATCGCCGCCTCGTCCCGCGCGCGTGTCTCGGCGAGGCGCTTCGCGGCGCCGGCCGTGTCGCTGGCGGTCTCCGCGACAAGGCCGAGCTCGGCGATAACGTCGCGGCACTGGCTGAGCGCCATGGCGTGGCTGCGCACCCGCGTCACATCGCCGAGCGCGACGCCCGGAACGACGAGAAGCTGGTGTCGGATCGAGAGAAAGCGCTCGGCGACGATCTGGAGGTCGGTGTCCGGCAGCAGGCGGTGAATGTCGGCGACGCGGCCCGCGATCGAGTTCTCCACCGGCAGCATCGCCCGGTCCGCCTCGCCGGCGGCGACGGCGTCAAGCGCCGCCTCGAACGTCGGATAGGGCGCGGGCGCGAAGTCCGGCGCGAACCGCTCGCACGCAATCTCCGAATACGCCCCGCGGCAGCCCTGAAAGGCAATCGCGCCGCGCCCGGCGTCCGTCGTCATCGGCGTATCCTCAAGCTTTGGCGCGAACGGGCGCCGCGCGCGTATCAGCCGCGGCCGGAAAGCGCACGGGCGACATTGTCGACCCTCACAGGCCTGTGTACGTACGGCGTCAACGACCACACGGAAAGCCCGCGGACGGGCAAGGCGCAATGAACGATCCTCTCTTCGTAAACAAAATCTTCGGCGCGGGACTGGGGGCCTTGACGCTTGTGGTGGCCATCGTGCTCGGCACGCCCGCGATCACCGAGAGCCACGGCATCGTCGACCATCACGGGGAACTCAGCCTCGCCTACCCGATCGAGTTCGAAACCGAAGCCGCGGGCGGCGGCGAGGCCGAGCCGGAAGTTCCCTTCGAGACGTTGCTGGCGAACGCCGCGCCCGCCGCCGGCGAGCGCCGCGCGGCGCTTTGCAAGTCCTGCCACGCTTTCGAAGAAGGCGGCGCCAACGGCGCCGGCCCGGCGCTCTGGGACATTGTCGGCCGGGCGGTCGCGAGCGTCGAAGGGTTCAACTATTCGGGCGCATTGCAGGAGTTCGGCGGCGAATGGACCTACGAACGCCTTAACGGATATCTTGAGAACTCCCAGGGCTACGTGCCCGGCACCGCCATGGTGCAGCGCTTTCCGAAGCCGGAGCATCGCGCGGAGATCATCGCCTACCTGCGCACCCTCTCCGATAACCCGCAGCCTTTGCCCGAAGCGCCGCAACAGGACGCCGCAGCCGGAGGAGACGCCGGCGGCGACGGCGGCGAACCGACCCTCGACTAGGGCTCGGCGCGACGCGGAAGATCGGAAGCGGCGGCCACCCCAAAACGTGACCCGGTCGACGGCGCGCGCAACGTCCGCTTGTGCGATACTGCTCGCTGACGACGTTTCGCGCTCCTAGCCCCACAAGGGCCGAAGACGCTCGCACGGGGAGTGTCGCCAATGCCCTTCAAGCTGATCAAAGGCGCCTTCGCGCCCGGTTTCGGCCGGCCCGACGGCGATTCCATGCGCTTCGTCCCGGACGATCCGGCCCCGTTGTTTCGCCTGCGCCGTCGGGGCGCGCCGCCCAAGGTCAATCCGAACAACGGGAGCATCCAGCTCCGCTACGAAGCGATCGACACGATGGAGTCCCGCGCCGGCGCGCTCGCCGACGCGGCGACGCGGTCGAACCTCGAACTCGCCGGCTTCGGCGGCGACGCGCCGCCCGACACCGCCCGCGGCGAGATCTACACGACCCAGCTCGGCCCAAACGGCCGGCCGATCGTCTTCGCCTTCGCCGGCGACAGCGGCCGGCCCGATGGCGAGGACGTCTTTCTGGGGCCGGACGACATTATGGCGAGCCTCAACCTCAAGCAGATCGCACGCGGCCACGCCTATCCCCTGTTTTACGACACCCTTTTCGACGACCTGCGCGAGCGGTGCGCCGACGTCTCGAACGCCGCCAAGGCGGGCGGCGTCGGCGTCTGGGCGCGCGATGCGACGACGGCCGGCGCGCGGTTGACCGGCGACGGCGAAACGCTGGCGCCCATCTTCCCGAAGCTGTGGCGCCGGATCGACCGCTTCGCGCGCGACGAGACGCTGTTCGACCCGGCGACGCCGTTCCGTCATCTGAAGCTCTTCCTGGAGATGAACGAGGAGCGCGTGACGCTCCCCGCGCGCCGCCGCTTCACCGGCTTCGACGATCTCGTCGAGACGACCGACGACACGGTGCGCCTGACCGCCGAACCGCACGAAATGGTCTTCGTCTCGTCCTGAGCGCCTCGCGGCGCTTCCTACGTCGCCCGGTCCCCCGGCGCGCGCTGGGGGAGAGGGGGGGGGTCGGCCCGCCGCCGGCTTCCCCTGCGCGGCCCGGTCGGGTATTGGCGCGTCTGAAGAGGACCCAGCGACGGAGATGGTCATGAACGCGCGGATCGACGCCGACGGCATGTCGTACGAAGAGGCGATGAGCGGCAAAATCCGGCCGTTGAAAGCGCTGCGCGCGTTTCGCCGCCTGGCCGCGGACAAGGACGACACCGGCCAAGTGGTCGTGTTCAAGAACGCGCTCGACGGCCCCTGGTACGAGACGCTTTTCGAAGAGTTCAAGGCCGACCCTGAAGGCGCCCGCATTCTCGCCCGCGGCACGGACGTCTTCGACGTCATCAAGGACGAAGCCTATCTGAAAGGATTGCCGGAGGGCTCGCTCGGCCGGGAATTCTACGAACAAATGCGCGCCGAGGGGATTTCGCCCCAGGGCTTTCGCGACGTGAACAAGGACGGCCAGGATTTCTCCGAGTTTCGCCCGGAACTGCGCCTCGTCCACCAGCGCCACGAAGACATTCACGACCTGCTGCACGCCCTCGTCGGCTGGGGCCGCGACATTCTGGGCGAGCTTTGCATCCTCGAATATCAGGGGATCCAGTACCGCAGCCGCGGTTTGCGCCTGCTGTCCTATTTCGGCGCGGCGGAGGCGAAGCGGCGCGTGCCGTCCTCGCCCGTCTTCGCGTGCATCCGCGAGGCGACGCGGATCGCCCGTTCGATGCGGTGGATGCTGACCTATGACTGGGAGGCCAATCTCCACCGGCCGATGGAGGACGTGCGCCGCGAGACCGGCGTGACGCCGCCGACGCGCTATCTCGCCATTCGCGACGAGTGGATCCGCCACGACGCCGACATGCGCGACGTCGCGGCGGCCAAGAAAGCGGCGGCCGCCGCCTGAGGCGAGCGCGAGGAACGGGTCGCGCGAGGCGTAATCGGGAGAGGCTTTTTCAGGCGAGGCGCCTTCAGGCGATAATTTGTCAGGCGATACTATGTCAGGCGATGCGGGCGGCCTGCTTTTCATATTCGAGACGGATCTCCTTCTCGACCCGCCGCACAAAGATGATCATGCCTTCGAGAATGTTCTCGTTGAACTTTTCATCGGAGGCCTTCAGCTCGGCGACCGCCGCGTCCATGTCGGCGAGCGCGCCGGCGCTGCGCTCCTTTAGCGCCATCAGCGTCTGAACCGCCTCGCTTGCCTGCGCGCGCGCCTCGTCCGTCGCGTCCTCGGCGGCCGCCGCGTCCACCGCCGCCCGCATCGTCTCAAGGTCTTCATCGTCCTCGTTCACCGCGTCGAGCGAGCGCCGGACGATGGCGTTCAGTTTCGTGACGGTTTCGCGGGTGAACGGCGCATGGGCCTGTTCGACCGGGATCTGTCGCAAGAGCGTGCGCTTTTCGCCGTCCTCTTCGGTCGGCCGCGTCGCTTCCGCCGCCGTTTCATCCGGTGACGGATCGACCTGCGCGACGGCGACGGCCGCCATGGCGGGCGCGACAAGCGAAAATGCGACGAGAGCGAAGAGGCGGTTCATAACGGCGAATCCATTTTTCGTTGCGGCGTCGAGCCTAGCGGAGGCCTCGCGGAGGATCATCCGGGCCGCCTGCGCCGCCGGCTTAAAAATCGAAGAGGCGGAGCCGCGCGGCGACGCGACCCCGCCGATGTCGGTCGGCGATCGATCGGGTTCGGAGCCCCGATCGCCGATCCGGCTACTTTTTCTTGAACGCAGGCGTCTCGTCGAAGATCCAGCGGGCGATCTCAACGCCGAGGTCCTGGCCCGTCACGTCGTCGAAGCTCCAGTGCACCCCGTTGAAGACGCGGCTGCGGCCGTTTTGCGCCTGGGCTTCCGTCGCGTTCGCGAACCGGACGGGCACCAACGGCCGGGTCGTCGGCTCGCCGTTCTCATCCGGCAACGGATCGACGCCGATGCCGTTGTATTCGTCGGAGATGAACGTGAAGCCGCGATCGTCGCCGAAGATCTCGCGCAGAAACTCTCCGAGCACCGCCCCGAAGGTAGCGTGGCCGGACGGATAGGCCGGGAACGGCGGCGTCGGGCGGAAGAAGTCCTGCCCCTCTTCAAGCTCGACGTTCACGATCGACGTGCCGAAGGGCGTCCAGTCCCGCTCGCGCGGCGTGCCGGGCACGCCGTCATTGCGGCGAATGAGGCTGACGGGCCGGGCGTAGTTGTAAAAATACTTCGAATCCCAGGCCGCGATCGCCGCGTCGGCGAGACCCACGTGGAACGCCGCGAGGAAGCGAAGCAGGTTGAGCGGCCGGTCGATCTGGCGCGCGGCGATTTGCGACGCGATCTGACCATAAAGCCGCGGCGGGACGCCGACGAGCGGCACGCCGTCATAACCCCAGTAATTGCCGATGAAGTAGGTCGCGGGCGTGCCTGTGGCGAACGGAAACTCCGGCGATACGCCGAGCGCATAAACGTCGTTGTAGGCGTCGACGTATTCCGTCGAGCCCGTCTCCGGCGGCGGCGGCAGGCGGAACTGGTCGCCGCTTGTCAGGGCGAACGGCGTGACCGCGCCCCAGAACGCGCCGAGGGCGAGCTGGAACTCAGGCGCGTCCGCCGGCGTTTCGGGATCGTTCTGCCATTGGAAGCGGTTCCGCGTTCCGTTGTTGACGCGCCGTCCGTCGAACTTGCGGTCGCCATCGGCGACGAGCCCGCCGCCGCCGAAGTCGACCTCAGCGAGCTCCGCGCCGTCGTTCGTCCGCAGATTGAGGATCGCCTCGGCCGCGCCTTCGCCGACGACGCGCCCGCCATTGATGACGTCGGCCGGAGCGTTGATCTGCTGAATGTCGTTGCCGAGACGGATGTCGAGGAGGGTCTGCTGGTTCGGATACAGCGCGAGCAGCGTTTCGTAGGCCGCGTAAGCGACCGCGGCGTCCCGCGAACGCCCGGCGGGGTTGACGGTGACCGACTGGGCCCGCGGCGTGTAGCATTCGAAGTCGCCCGAGAAAACGCAGAGCGCGTCATACATGGCGATGGTGACGATCGCCTGGGCGCGACTCGACCGCGTCGGGCCGCCATTGATCAGCGGCGCTCGACCGGTTTCGTCCGGCGTGTGGTCAAGCGCGATGAGGTCGTTCAGCGTTTCGTACCAGAAGAGAATGCGCTCGCGGCCTTCCTCGCGCCGGTCCGCGCGCGGGCTTGACAGGCGGGCCTTGGCGTTCTGGGCGTAGGCGCTGTTGAGCGACGTGTTGTTTACGTACCCGGACGAATGAGATGCGGAGAACGGGCTTTGCGCCATTGACGGGCATGCGACGGCGACTGCGGCGGCGGCCGTGGCGAGAAGACGGCGTTTTGAGGACGATTTCATCAGCGGATGCTCCGGTTTTCACGTTGAACGGACAAGCGAGGGGAACGGACAAAAGACGGGAACGGACAAGAACCAATCGGTTCCGCGCGCGAGAGCGCGCAGAGGGGGGTCGCGGCGACCCGAAAACACAACGTTTACTGACATACTAGCTAGAGCGCGCGCGCCGAAAACGGCGAACGCGCCCCACGCCCCGCGCCTGAACGAACGCGGGATAAGGCCGGACCGCGGTTCATGAACGCGGCCCATTTGAATGAAGGCGTTGACGGGTACTCGTGGAGAACTGAAGTCGTGTACAAACGTTCTGGCGAACGATCTTCGTACTCAGGGACGCCCTAGGGGCGGCTCCCACTAACCGATATCGTGGGAGATTCACCCCTTTGCGACGACCATGTGACAATGTGGACGCTTGATGCTGTCCACAAGGATATTCCGGGGTGCGCTAAAGCGAGCGGCAATCGCTGCGAGCGTTCAATCGCACCGCCTTCGGAACGCACGCCCGAATGTAAGTCGTATGATGAATAATCGTTTCCTCCGAAGCCGGCACGGGGATCTGGCGACGCGCGGTTGCGGGAAGGCCTTGCGCCAAGGCGCGCTTGGCCGCGGCCGCTCAAACGGCGCGTCGCGCAAAGCGCCCGCCCGCGCGCGTGGAGATCGATCGCTCCGGGGCATTCTGCTATCGTCCGCGTTATGAACCTGTTTCTCGCGAGCGCCGTCCTCGCCGTTTCGGCGGTCCGCGCGGCCGTCGCCGGGTCCGCCGACTTCGAGCCGCCCGTCGACGTCGCCATCGACGGCCATGACGGGCACGCCATGGAGCCGTTCGTCTCGCGGGACGGGCGATGGCTTTTCTTCAACGACCGCAACCAGCCGCAGGACCAGACCGACCTGCACGTCGCGACGCGCGTCGACGCGACGCGCTTCGATTATCTCGGCCGGCTTCAGGGCGCGAACTCAGAGGCGCTCGACGGCGTTCCGAGCATGGACCGGTCGGGACGTTTCTTTTTCGTCTCGCCACGGAGTTACGACGAAACGAAGAACACGCTCTGGCGCGGACGCTTCGACGACGGACGGCTCGCTGACGTCCGGCCTCTGGCGGGCGACGCGTCCCGGCGCAAACCGTTCTGGCTCAACATCGACGCCGAGGTCAGCGCCGACGGCGAGACGCTCTACGTCGTCGAGAGCCGCTGGCGCGTCTTCGGCGGCGGGATCAAGTCCGCCGACATCCTGCTAGCCCGTCGCGGAGACGACGACGCCTTTCGCCGGCCCGACGACGGCGGCGGAGGCGGGGGCGGGACATTCGAAGCGATCAATACCGATCTTTTGGAGTTCGCGCCGGCGACGACGTCCGACGAACGGACGCTCTACTTCACCCGCGTCGACCGCAAAGCGCTGCGCGAGGGGCGCGAGGACGGGTTCGGGATTTTCGTCGCCGAGCGATCGTCGCGGACCGAGCCGTTCGGCGCACCGCAACGCATCGAGGCCATCAACGGCTATGTCGAAGCGCCAACCGTGGGACCAGATGGTTGCGCCATCTATTTCCACAAGCGCGTCGACGGCGTCTTCCGCATCCAACTGGCGGAAAAAACCGACTGCCGGCCGTGAGCGGCCCTCGAGCGTCGAATTGGAGCGGGTGAAGGGAATCGAACCCTCGTCTTAAGCTTGGGAAGCTCCTGCTCTACCATTGAGCTACACCCGCGGCGGCGTCGAGAAATGCCCGTTGCGGCGGCGCGACGTCAAGCGGCGCACAATCCGGCCGCGAAGATGACGCGAGCGTGAGCCGTGGCGCCGGCGAATCGGGGGGCCGCCGCCTTGGCGTCGGCGGCGAACCTGTCCAAATGGATCTCGAAACGATCGCGGAAACGCCGCAATTCGGCGTATGTTCGCGACGATCGACGCCGCGGCGCGTGGGCTCCCACGAGCCGGCGCAGGTACAAGGAGCGACCCCATGGCCAAAGCTAGCAAGGCCACTATACTACGCGCAGCGCTCGTAGCGCAGGCGTTAGGCGCGCCCGTCGCGGT
>JBHJHE010000022.1:0-152856 GCA_050331095.1 Parvularculaceae bacterium | reverse complement strand
TCTAAGACGGCGTGGGATTATGCGAGGTCCGACGGCGACCGTTTGTAGACCGCCAGGCGGCCATGAAAATTCAACGTCTTAACTAACGTTGGGTATCCAGTTTGGGTCACAAGATCTCAATAAACGACCTCACGCGACTTTTTTGGCGGAACGCCTTTTGGCGGCTTTCTTTACCGGCGCCCGGGCCGCCAGAGTGGAAACGACGATTTGGGGCTTTCGATCCACCATTGAAAGAAGCACGCGCGCTGGCCCGTCCGGACGCCGCCTCCCCTGCTCCCAGTTTCTGAGCGTTGGGAGCTTTACAGCAATCATGTTGGCGAATTCTGTTTGCGAGAGCTTTGTCTTCCTACGGATTGCCGCAACATCAATTTCATCGGGAATATGCTCAATCAGACCATCGACATCTTTTCCGGCAGCATGATCGCGCGCCTGTTCAAGGCCCGACATGACACGCGCCGCAACACTCTTACGCTTAGCCATTTTGTCGTTCCTTCCACAATTTTTTTATCTCAGCGGTCAACTGCCTGAACGCTTTCTTGTCCGCTTCCGAGAAGTTCGCGCGTTCACCCTTGCTCAACATCGCCAGAAGATAGACAGGTATGTCATTACTGATATGGACGGTGATAATCCGGTAACCTCCCGACTTTCCTTTTCCTCTTCCAGCGACTCGAACTTTTCGAACGCCTCCCGTATTTTTGACCAAATCCCCACCATCAGGATCGCTGGCGACAGCGTTCACAATCGCTAACCGTTCAGCCTCCGATACTTTGCAGTGTCGCGCATCGCTCAGGTAAGCCGGCGTTTCAACAACCGTGTGGAGTTCAGTCATGACTATATATGCGCCATTGGCGCACTACGTCAATGGCGCATCCTATGTTTTTTGGGCGAAATCCTACTTTTTGCGATCTTATTGCGCGATTCTGACTGCTCAAAGTCGCTTATCTCTATGCGCCGATGCGGCACTGTTGAACTCAATAAGTTCACGGCAATCGTCTTCTAGGTTTGACAAATAGGCCCTAGACGAAATAAATTATTCATTGAAGATCAATGTAGTGGTGGGCCCGGAGGGACTTGAACCCCCAACCTAGCGGTTATGAGCCGCCAGGCCCCGGCCGGCGCCGCGGCGGCGTGGGCGGCCGGCGCGACGACGACAGGCGGCGCCGCGCGGACGCACCCGGACGCGGCGCACATCGCCAAGCCCCCGACGGCGATCGATTTCAACGGAACGAAACTCATCCGACTTCTCCATAACGCTCGCGACTTTTCGGCGGCGGGGCGACCCCGGCCGCTCAAAAAGTGAAACGCCGCAGGCGGGAAAACCCGTCGCGGCGTCAGAAAAAGTTTTTGAGCTGAAGTCGGTTAACGACGGCGCCGGCGCGGATCGCAATCCGGCGCGTTCGGTTCGTTCTCGAACCGCCAGTAGGCCGGGGCGGCCGGCGGCGCGGGCCGCATTTTGGGGCTTCGCTCTTCAGGCGCGGCGAACGGAACCGACCACAGGCTGTCGATGATGCCGCGCATATCGCTGACGAGGTCCCGCGCGTCGGCGTATTTCGAATGGCCGAGCTTGTCCGGCTCTTCGTCCGGACCGAACGACCCGACGCACGCCTCGGTGACGTCAATGACGTCGACGCCGTCGATCGCCAACGGCCGGCCGCCGCGCGGCACGTGGCCCGCGCGCGGCTTTTCTTCGAGCTTCTTGCCGAACAGCGGCACGCGCCGCCGCGTCAGGAGCTGGCGCACCCAGATCGCACGGTCTTCTTGTGACGCGTACAGCGTTTTCGAGGTCGCGACCGGGCCGACGCGTTCGGCGACCCGTTTGAACTCCAGGGCGTCGACGTCGGGCGAGGCGAAGATCACGGCGTCGAAAATCGGTCCGCCGGTCTCGTTCTCGGTCGCCAGCTCGTTGAGCGCATCGAGGACGATCTGGTTGCCGTGGCTGTGGGCGACCAGAATGTATTTGGTCGGACTAAGCTTCTGATCGACGTCGCGCAGGAAAAGCTTGAGATCGCCGACGCTCGCGGCGGCCTCGGAGGAATCGTTGAAATAGGCGAGCGAGTTGCCCGTCGAGTTCGCCGGCCACGAGAAAAACAAGGGCACGCCCGCGAACCGCAGGTCATAGGCGAGCTGCGCGGTGCGGTAGGCGGCGCCGTCGAAGCCGACGTTAAATCCGTGCACGTAGACAAGCACGGCGCCGGCGTCATGGACCCAGTCGGGCGCCTCGCCGCTCGAAACGCCGAGTTGGCTCAACTGCTTCATCTCGCCCGCCAGACGCCAAAACTCCGCACCCGGCAGGAGTTCGTACTGCGCCAGCGTAAAGAGCTCTTTGCGATCGTCGTCGTTCGGCGTCCGCGTGCGGCCGAAAAGCGGTTTTTTGTATTCGAACGGGATGAGTTTGTCGCCCGGTTGGCGTTTCGGCACGGTGACGAAGGCGCGGCCCGTGGCGTAGGTTTCGTAAGGCGCGAATCCCTCCCCGGGGATAAACGCGCGATAGAAGCCCGCCTCCTTCCGCTCCAACGGCCAACGCTCGTCGCGGAAAAACTTCGCCGGATCGACCGGGTAGTCGCCGTAGGCGGAGAGCGGCGTCGGCGACGCGCTTCCAAGCTTGCGGTTGGTGCCGAAAAAAACCTCGAGGCAAGTGTAGCCCTCGTCCGCGTCGTCCGGCCCGGAGAGCTGTTTATCCGCCGCGCACGGACTGTCCGGGTCGCTATCGAAGTAGACGCTGGGGATGAACCCGCCGATCGCCCGCCCCGGTTCGTAGCCGACGCCGGGACCGCTGAACTCTTCGACCGGCGCCGCGACGGCGCCGTCATTTGCGGGCGGCGGGGTTTGGCATGCGGCGAGCGCAACGGCTGCGAAGGCCGCGACGCATGCCGCGCGTATGCGTATTATCATCCAGACGCCCCCAATCATTCGCGGCGCGCGGGCCGCGGCGTTATTGCAAGCTTAGCGAGAGAACCTGTTCGCCGGTGCGCGTGTCGACGACGCGCACGCGGCTGACGTCGTAAGCCGTCTCGCCCTCGTAAAGCGGCACGACGAGCCGCCAGGGATACTCGCCGTCAAGAACCACGCGCTCGAAGGTCGTCGGCGCGCCCGGCAGCGCCTCGCGTTTGACGCCTAGCGCCGGATCGAGAATGCGGTACTCGCGCAATAATTCGCCGTCGGACCGCCCGCGCGAGCGGCGCCGGCTGCGGGCGCGCGCCGAGCCGTAGATTTCGACCCGCCAGTCGCCGGCGTCGCGGGCGACGTCCTTTGGCGCATAGGTGTCGACGACGCGGGTCTGGCCGACCGAGGCGCGCACGAGGCGGCCGTCGTCATAGCGAAGGCGCGCACGCACCAGGGCGACGCGCGGCGCGCTCGCCGCGGCGGCGCTGCGGCGCGCGGCGTCGCTGAGGATGGCGCCGGCGATAATCCCGGCGGCGATGCCGGCCGCGACGCCGGCGCCCGATCCGCCGCCGTCGTCAGGCGACGGCGTTGGCGTCTGCGATGACGTTTGGGGCGGAATGCGGGAGCGGGTCGGGTTCGGCGTCTGAGTCGGCGCTGGCGCGGGCGCTTGAGCAGGCGGCGGCGTAACGACCGGCGGCGGGGCTTGCGTCTGTGTCTGTGTCGGCGTCGGCGCGGGGGTGGGGCTCGGCGACGGCTGCGCATGGGCCGCCGGCGCGCTTATCGCCACAAGCAGCGCGGTCGCCGACAGGAGAGCGCGGCGAGGCGATATCGGCGGGATCGGTCGAAACATGGCGCGCGCCCTCACGACGTCGGACCGCCCGGAAGGGCGGGCTCCGCCACGTCCGGCGAAATCCTGCGCATCACTTCGCGCGCGCGGATCCAGTCCGAGGGTCCGAAGGGCTCAGGATCCAAAAACGGGTTTCGCTTCGGGTCCATGATCTCGCGACCGAAAGGACGATCGTCGGCCTTGTGCCATCGCTCGCCGCGAAAGCTCATGATCGGCGCGCAACCTCCGGTCATGCCGAGAACGGCCGCGCGATAGTCGGCGCACTCGCCAGGGTTCTCGAAGACGACCGGCGGCTCGGTGGCCCACATGCCGCCGCCGCTGTACTCGTCCGGCAACAGGAAAACGGCGTGCATCGCTTCATGGACGGCGACGCCGAGCTTGCGCCGCAAAACGCCGTCCGGCCCACGTCCCTTGCCGGCCGAAGCGTACCGCGTGTTGGTGTCGGCGCAATCGCGGACCTCGGAGGTCTCGTGGTCGTGGAGAATGATGAAAGCGTCGGCGAAAAGAGAGTCCCGCTCGATGACGTCTTCGGGGAATTCAAGGTTCGACGGGCACGGCGCGGTCGTCACCCGGCCCGGCACCTTGAGCGCATAGAAATGCAAAAGGGTTTCGTTTACGCGCAGACCTTCGACCTGACGGAACCCGTTTTCGGCCACGTCGTTCACGTCGGCGACGAAGCGTGAAAAGTCGGCGTCCGTCGCGAGGCCGTTGTAGGCGTCGCTGTCGGCGAGGAAGACGATGTTGAACGCCTCGTCCGGCGTGCCGCCGCCCGGCGTCGACACCGGCACGACCGACGTGCCCCGCAAAAACGGCGCAGCGTCCCGACGACCGCTCACCGTGTCGCTCAAAGCGCCCGACCCCGGCTCGCCCGCGACGCCGGCGCCCGTGGTCTGACAAGCCGCCATCGCGAACGCCGCCAAAGCGGCCAACGCCGCGCTCCGGGCCATCGAAAAGCGGGCGATCGACGAACAGTCAAAAAGGCTCATGCGGCGCTCTCCCCGAATTGCGCCTATTGATTATGCGAATAAAGCACCGACGCCGTTCGCCGGCAACAGCCGTCGACAAGCGAAAACGCCTGTAAACGCTCGCCCGCGACCGCGCGAACGTAAAAAAGCCCCGCCAGTGCGGGGCTTCTTCGTTTGCGTTCGCGTCGGTTTTGCAGTGTCAGTCGTGGAACTGCGCCGTTTCGGTCGACTCGCCCATGGCGGTCGTCGAGGACTGGCCGCCCGACAGGGTGTTGGCCACGAGGTCGAAGTATCCGGTGCCGACCTCGCGCTGGTGGCGCGTCGCTTCGTAGCCGAGGTCTTCAGCCGCGAACTCCGCCTGCTGAAGCTCTGAATACGCCGCCATGCCCGTCTCGCGGTAGCCGTTGGCGAGCTGGAACATGCCGTAATTGAGAGCGTGGAAGCCGGCGAGCGTGACGAACTGGAACTTGTAGCCCATGGCGCCGAGTTCGCGCTGAAACTTGGCGATCGTGTCCTTGTCGAGGTTGGCCTCCCAGTTGAACGACGGCGAGCAGTTGTAGGCCATCATCTTGCCGGGGAACGCCGCCTGGATCGCTTCGGCGAAGCGCTTCGCCTCGGCGAGGTTCGGCTTCGACGTCTCCCACCAGAGGAGGTCGGCGGTCTTGGCGTAGTTGAGCCCGCGGGCGATGCAGTGGTCGACGCCCATGCCCTCCTTCAGGCGATAGAAGCCCTCCGGCGTGCGCCCCTGATCGAAATCGATGAAGTCGTGGTCGCGCTCGTCGATATCGGAGGTGATCAGCCTGGCGCTCTCCGCGTCGGTGCGCGCAACGATGACGGTCGGCGCGCCGCAGACGTCGGCGGCGAGGCGCGCGGCGTTGAGGTTGCGCTCATGCGCTTTCGTCGGGATCAGGACCTTGCCGCCGAGGTGGCCGCACTTCTTCTCCGAGGCGAGCTGGTCTTCGAAGTGCACGCCGGCCGCGCCCGCCTCGATGTAGGCCTTCATGATCTCGAAACAGTTGAGCGGGCCGCCGAAGCCCGCCTCGGCGTCGGCGACGATCGGCAAGTAGTAGTCGCGCTTGGCGGAGCCCTCTTCGGAGACCTCGATCTGGTCGGCGCGGCGCAAGGCGTTGTTGATGCGCCGCGCGAGCTCAGGCCCGGAATTGGCGGGATAAAGCGACTGGTCCGGATAGACCTGCCCGGAGAGATAGGCGGCGCCCGCGACCTGCCAGCCCGAAAGGTAGACCGCCTTGAGGCCGGCTTTCGCCATCTGGATCGCCTGGTTGCCTGACAGCGCGCCAAGGGCGTTCACATAGGGCTCCTCGCGCATCAGACGCCAAAGCTTCACCGCGCCGCGCTGGGCGAGCGTATAGGCGACGTCGACGGAGCCGCGCAGACGGCGCACCTCGTCGGCGGAGTAGTTGCGCTCGATCCCGTCGAAGCGGCCTTCCGGCGCGTTGGGGATGAGATCGTCGAACGTGGTCATGGCGGGGTCCTCCGTTGGGGCTCGTCTCTCCGCGCGATCGGCGCGCGCCGGCGTCAGAATGCGCGCCCCCGCGCCTGCGCGCACGCAAAGGCGGGTGTTTTTGTCAGCACAACTACAGTTAATTTTGTAAATTTGTAATTTTTGTGCGATCAGGAGCCTAATGGCCGCGAAGCGCAAACTCTATCTCGGACCGCAAATCCGCCGCGTCCGGCGCGATCGCGGATTGACGCAGGCCGAGATGGCCGCGGAGATCGGCGTCTCCGCCTCCTACGTGAACCTGATGGAGCGCAACCAGCGTCCGGTGTCGGCCGAGGCGCTCGTCAAGCTCGCCCGGGCCTATGATCTCGACGTCGCCGACCTCGCGTCGGACCGGGCGGACGATCTCTTCGCCCGCCTCGCCGAGGCTTTCGCGGACCCGGTCTTTCGAGATAGCGGCGTCGCCCGGGAGGACGCCCACGAACTCGCCGCCGGCAATCCGGCGCTCGCCGAGGCGGTGGCGAAACTCTACCGCGCCTGGCGGGCCGACCAGCAGGAGCTGATGGAGGCGCGCGCGACGCGCGGCGGCGCGCGGGACGGCGACCCGGGGGAGGCGGCGCGCGACTGCATCCACGCCCATGGCAACTACTTCGACGCGGTCGATCGCGCCGGCGAAGCCATCCACGCCGATCTCGTCGGCGACGCCGCCGGCGCGCGTGGCGGCGGGGCCCTCTACGACGCGCTGGCCGCGCGCTTCGCCGAGCGCCACGACTTGCGGGCGCGCGTCCTGCCCGAAGCGGTGATGGCCGGCGCGGTGCGGCGTCTGAACCGCCACGCCGGCGACCTCGCCGTCTCCGAACGCCTCGACCAGGCGAGCAGGGCGTTCCATCTGGCGCTGCAGCTCACGCTCATCGAGAACGGCCGCCTTCTCGACGAAACGGTCAACGCCGCGCCGTTCGACGGCGACGCCGGCCGCCGCCTCGCCCGGGCGGCGCTCGCCTATTACGGCGCCGCGGCGATCCTCATGCCCTACGACCCGTTTCTCGCCGCCGCCCAGGAGCTCGCCTACGATCTCGAAGCCATCGCCCGGCGCTTCACGGCGAGCTTCGAGCAGGTCGCCCATCGCCTTGCGACGCTGAAGCGCGAGGGCGCGGCGGGCGTCCCGTTCTTCTTCATCCGCATCGACGCGGCGGGCAACGTCTCCAAGCGCTTCTCCGCCGATCTCTTTCCCTTCGCGCGTTATGGCGGGTCGTGCCCGCTCTGGAACGTCCACGAGGCGTTCCGCGCGCCGCGGCGCGTCCTCACCCAGATCGTGCGATTGCCCGACGGCGCGACGTTCTTCTCGACCGCGCGCACGGTGCGCCATGAAGCGGTCGGCCACGGCGCGCCGGCGGCCGAGCGCGCCGTCGCCCTCGGATGTCGCCTGGAGGACGCCGCCCCCCTGGTCTACGCCCGCGAGATCGGCCTTGAGGCGGCGCCGGCGCCGCCCATCGGCGTCAACTGCCGCCTGTGCGAACGCGCCGCCTGCGCCGCGCGCGCCCACCCGCCGTTGCGCCGTCGGCTCGTCGTCGACGAGCATCGCCGGCTGGCGACGCCCTTCAGTTTAGAGTTAGACTAGGCGCGCGGCCCGTCGCGGCGTAGCTTGCGGCCGTCTAACGATGACTATCCGTCGCGAACGCCGCCGATGCTTGCAAGGACCGCACATGACCAAGACCAACCGCCTTTTCGCCTGCGCCGCCGCCGGCGCGCTCCTCGCAGCGTGCGGCGGCGGGAACGATAACGCCGCAAACAACGCCCCGGAGACCGCCGCCGCGTCGGTCGACGCGCCGACGAGCGTCGGCCCGCAGGACCAGACGGCGGCGATCAACGCCTGGTTCGAAGAGCAGTGGGAGGCCCGGGTCGCGCGCTCGCCGCAATGGCAAACGTTCCTCGGACGGAAAACCAACTACGACAAATGGGACGACGCCAGCGACGCCTACGCCATTGAAGGCCATGAGCTGCAAATGGCGGCGCGCGAGGAGATGCGCGAACGGTTCGACGTCGCCGCGCTCGACCCGACGGCCGCGCTCTCCTACCGGCTCTACGACTACGACGCCGACGAAGCGCAAAAATTCTTTCCGTACCGCAATCATTGGTACCGGTTCAGCCACTTCCGCGGCCCCCATTCCGGCGTGCCGGCGTTTCTCATCAACCAGCACCGCGTGGACGACGAGAGCGACGCGGAGGCCTACATCCGCCGCCTCGAAGGCGTCGAAGCCTATCTCGGACAAAACCAGAAGGTCGCTGAAAATCAGTTCGCCGACGGCGTGAACCCGCCGAAATGGTCGTATCCCCAGATGATCGCCACGGCGCGGAACGTCATCAACGGCGCGCCTTTTGACGAGGGCGCGCCGTCGACGCTGCTCGCCGACTTCACGAAGAAAGTCGGCGCCCTCGAGATCGAACAGGACGCGCGCGACGCGCTCGTCGCCCGCGCCGAGGCCGCGATGCTGTCGTCGGTCAAACCCGCCTATGAGGCGCTGATCGCCATGTTCGAAGCGCAAGCGGCCGACGCAAGCGCCGACGACGGCGCCTGGAAGCTGCCCGACGGCGAGGCCTATTACGCCGTGCAGCTTGAGCGGTTCACGACGACGAGCAAGAGCGCAGACGAGATCCACGATCTCGGCCTTTCGGAGGTCGCGCGCATTCACGAGGAGATGACGGCCATCAAAGACGCCGTCTCCTTCGACGGGTCGCTTGGCGAATTCTTCGTCTACATGCGCGAAGATCCGGACGGGAAGTTTTCCTATCCCAACACGGACGAAGGGCGAACAAAGTATCTCGCCGAGGCGACGGCGCTCATCGACACGATGCGCGGCCGGCTCGACGAGCTCTTCTACACGAAGCCCGAGGCCGCGCTCACCGTGAAGCGCGTCGCGCCCTTCCGCGAAAAGTCCGCCGGCAAAGCGTTCTATCAGCGTCCGGCGCCCAACGGCTCGCGCCCCGGGATCTACTACGCCAATCTCTACGATATGGGCGCAATGCCCATCTATCAGATGGTGGCGCTCGCCTATCACGAGGGCATTCCGGGCCACCACATGCAGATCGCCATCGCCCAGGAGCTCGAAGGCCTGCCGAGCTTCCGGCGTTTCGGCGGGGTGACGGCGTTCAGCGAAGGCTGGGGGCTTTACTCTGAATACATCCCGAAAGAGATGGGCTTCTATGAAGATCCCTACTCGGATTTTGGCCGTCTTGCGATGGAGCTGTGGCGCGCTGCGCGCCTCGTCGTCGACACCGGGCTCCACTCGAAGCGGTGGACCCGTCAGCAGGCGATCGACTACCTGATCGAGAACACGCCGAACCCGGCGCTCGACTGCGAGCGCGCCATTGAGCGCTACGTCGTCATGCCGGGTCAGGCGACCGCCTATAAGATCGGCATGTTGAAGATTTTGGAGCTGCGCGCGCGGGCCGAAGAAGCGCTTGGCGAAAAGTTCGACGTGCGCGGCTTCCACGACGCCGTCCTCGGCGGCGGCGCGGTGCCGCTCGCCGTCCTTGAGGAGAACGTCGACGATTGGATCGCGTCGCGCCAGGCGGCTTGACGAGCGGTCGCGCCCCGCTTTCGGCCTACGTTCGAACGCGGAACGAAGCGCGTATGATCGCCGACGTGGTGCGCGCAGCGCTCGTCGTGGCGGACGAAGTCGTCGTCATCGATTCCGGCTCCACGGACGAGACGAAGCGGCTCGCCGCCGCAGCCGGGGCGCGCGTCGTCGATCAGCCCTGGCTTGGCTCCGGGCGCCAGAAGCGCGCCGGCGAGGACGCCTGCCGCAACGACTGGCTGCTTGATCTTGACGCCGACGAAATCGTCGGCCCGGCCCTCGCCGCCGAAATCGCCGGGCTGTTCGCCGACGGCGAGCCGCCGCACCGCGTCTACCGCACGCCGATGGCGTTCGCGCCGCCGATCGGCGCGCCGTGGATCGGCTTCGGCGGCCAGGTGCGCCACAAGCTCTACGACCGGCGCGCCGTCCGCCAGCCCGACCACGACGCCTGGGACCAGTTCGATCCGCCTGCGGGCGTTTGCGTTGGTCGACTGAGGAACCCGATCCTGCACTACGCCTTCGAAGACGCGGCGCACCTGACCGAAAAGGTCAACAAAAACTCCTCGACCCGGGCGCGCCTCCTGGAGCCGAAGCCGACAACCTGGCTCGTTTTGCGGATTTTTTTCGGCCTTCCCGTCTACGTCTTCAAGCGGTATGCGCTCGACGGCCTTTTTCGCGGCGGGGTTTACGGTTTCGCGTTCTCGGTGATGTCCGGCTACGGACGGTGGCTGCGCGACGTCAAGATGTACGAGCGCCGCCGGATGGAGAGACGTTGAACGAGCCGCCCTTCGGATCCCTTGCGCCGACGCCGGCGCAGGCCTACGCCCGCGCGCTGGCCCAGCGCTTGCCCTACACCTATGTCGGCAGGAAGCTCGCCTCGCTGTTGCTGGGGCCGGCCGGCGGACGAGCGCGACGCGCCTTCGACGTCGAGGTCTTCGGCGGCGCGCGCGCGCGACTCCATCCGTACGACAATATTTGCGAGAAGCGCGTCTATCTGACGCCCGCGCATTGGGACCCCGACGAGCGCGCCCTCCTCGCCGACGCGATCGGCCGGCCCCCGGCGTCGAAAAACGATCCGTTCATCTTCGTCGACGTTGGAGCCAACGTCGGCCTTTACGCGCTCTTCGCGCGCAGCGTCGCGCGCGCCCATCGCCGGGGCTTTCGAGCCCTGTGCGTCGAGCCGGACCCCGACATGCGCGCGCGCCTCGCGTTCAACATCGCCGCGTCGGACGCCGGCGACGACGTCAGCGTTTCGGAGAAGGCCGCCGCCGCCGCGCATGGACTTTTGCGCTTCGCGCCGAACCCGACGAGCCGCGGCATGAGCCGGGTCGCCGCGGACGGCGCGCGCGCCGTCGAGGGCGCGCCGCTTACGGACATTCTCGCCGATGCGCGCATCGCGCGCGTCGACGCCTTGAAGATCGACATTGAGGGCGGCGAAGGCGCGGTTCTCGACGCGTTTTACGCCGCCGCGCCCGCCGCGCTGCGGCCCCGCTTCGTGATCGCGGAGATCAGCCACGCCGGCGACGACGTCGAAAGCGCGCTTGCGCGCAGCGGCTACGAAACCCTGCTCCGAAACGAGCTCAACGTCGTCGCCCGCCTGACGCCGCAAACGGATTGAGCCGCTTAAGGAACGTCTGGAGGCCGCCGCGCTGCTCCTTGCGCGCGAGCTCCTCTTGCGACGTCAGGAACGTCGTTTGAATGACGTAGCGTTCGCCGACGAAGGGCGGGTGTCCGTGCCAGCTCGTCTCCGAACGTGCGAACGCGAAAACGGCGCCCGCCGTCGGGGGCGCTTCAAGGGCGTAATCGTCCATGTCGTCCGGGCCGTTCAGCGCGCGTATCGCGCCGCCTTCGGCGACGTCCCAGGTTTCGTTCAGATAAATGAGCATGGTGCAGATCTTCGCTGCGCTGTCGTTATGGATGCGGCCGTCGCCGCGTTTCGACAATCGCCGCACCGTGATCATGCGCGGCTTGCCGGCGAGGTCGAGGCCAAGCTTCGGCCCCAGCGTCGCGGCGAGGCCGTCGCTCTGAAGGTCGTCGATGAGCGCCGCGAACGCCCCGCGCGCGTCGAGCTTCGACAAGGGCAAAAAGCCGGCCGTCTCGATCGTCGGGTAATCGCGGCGCACGGCGGCCGCGTCGGCCGCCGACAACGCCCCCGTCGCGCTCAGGAAACGAAACGGCTTCTCGTGCGCCTCGGCGGATCGGATGGCGTCGAGGTTCAGCATTGCGTCAATCGTAGTGGTCCTTGACCATCAGGCGTTCGCAAACCCCCGTCGGCTTGTAGCCGACCGCTTCGGCGGTTTGGCGCGGCGGCAGATCGATCGGCTCGAACGCCGCTTCGTTGTACTCGTACGGAACATGGTCCAGGATCGACCGCAACGCGTTCAGCCGCGCGCGCTCCTTGTCGTTTGCGTCGATCACGCGCCACGGCGCATGGTCCGTATGGGTCTCCACGAGCATGCGGTCCCGGGCGAGCGTGAACTCCGCCCACCGACGGCGGCCTTCAAGGTCGATCGGCGACAGTTTCCAGCGCTTGCGCGGATCGCAGGCCCGGTCCTTGAACCGCTCCTCCTGCTCTTCGGCGGAGACGTTGAGCCAGTACTTCAAGAGACGAATGTCGGCGTCGACGAGCATGCGCTCGAACAGCGGCGCGTCGCGCATGAAGGCTTCATGTTCCTCGTCCGTACAAAACCCCATGACGGGCTCGACGACGGCGCGGTTGTACCAGGAGCGATCGAAAAGAACGACCTCGCCCGCCGCGGGCAGATGGGCGACGTAGCGCTGAAAATACCACTGCGTCCGTTCCCGGTCGGAGGGCTTCGGCAGGGCGACGACGCGGAAGACGCGCGCGCTCATGCGCCGCACGATGGTTTTGATGAGCCCGCCCTTGCCGGCCGCGTCGCGTCCCTCGAACAGGATCGCGACTTTCATTCCCCTACGAACGACCGTCTCCTGAAGCATGGCGAGCTCGAATTCGAGACGCTCCAACTCCTCATCGTAGCGTTTCTTCTTCATTTGACATCCGTCCTCGGCCGCGCGTCGATCGCGGTTCCCGTGGCGTCGAAGGCGTAGGCGCGCCGACAAAACTCGCAAGTGACGCGGATCGCGCCGTCCTCGAGCATGTCCGCGAGGTCCTCCGCCGCGTAGCGCTTCAGCACCGCCTCGATTTTCGTCGCGTTGCACGAGCACGCGGCGCGCACGGGCTTCGCGTCGAAGACCCGCGCGCCGTCTTCGTGAAACAGTCGGTAGAGCAGCGTTTCGGGGCTGACGGCGGGGTCGAGCAATTCGTCCGCCTGCGTCGTGGCGAGAAGCGCCGCTGCGCGCTCCCACGCCTCGCGGTCGGCCTCCGACTTCAACGCCGCCTCGCCCCGCTCGCGCGCCCCGCCCTCGGCCGGCACGTGCTGCGCGATGACGGCGCCGGCGCGCCACCGCGACGGCTCGCCGGGCCGCTCGACGCGCCCGACGGCGAGGCGCACCGCGGTCGGAATCTGCTCCGAGCGATCGAAATAGGCGACGGCCGCCGCCTCCAGGGTGTCGCCCTCAATGGGCGTCACGCCCTGGTACCGCTCCATGTCGGGGCCCTGGTCGACGGTCATGACGATGCGCCCCTCGCCGACGAGCGCGGCGAGCCCGCGCGCGCCCTCGGCGGCGGGCGCGTTCGTCGTCGCGGTGGCGCGCAAGGCGCCGTCCGCCTGGTAGTCGGCGACCGCCATCGACGCCGGCGCGTCCGCGTCGTCGGCGTGGATCTGGAAAATCAGCTTGCCGTCGAATTTGAGCGCCGCGCCCATGGCCGCGACGAGCGCTGCGGCCTCGCCCACGAGCTCCGACACCGCGTCATCGAATTCGTGGGCGCGCAAGATGTCGTCGACGGCCCCCGCGAGACGCACGACGCGGCCGCGCACGGCGGTGTCGCCCACCTGAAACGGCAGGACGATGTCGTCGCGCGCGGGGCCGTTCGGGGATCGGTCGGCAGGGATCAAATCGTACGCTTTTCGCGGAGACGCCGAGCGCGGAAACGCTCAGCTTTTGAGTTTCCACCCCGACTTAAACAGAGCGTAGCACGCCGCGGCAAGCGCGACGGCGATCGCCAGCGGCGCGCCGACGGCGAGCCCGAGCGGCGCCTCCAAACGACCCGTAAAGCCCGAGCGGAAGCCATCGATCAGATAGTAGACCGGGTTCAGTCGGCTGATCGTGTGAAACGGCTCGGACAGGCTGGCGATGGCGTAGAACGTGCCGGAGAGAAACGTAAGCGGCGTGATGACGAAGTTCGTCAACGCCGCGAGCTGGTCGAACTTCTCCGCCCAGATGCCGCCGAGGACGCCGAGCATGCCGAAAACCAGCGCCGCCATGACGGAGAAGTAGACGATGGCGAGGGGGTCGACGATGCGCATGGGGCTTGGGGAAAACGCCATGAACGCCGCGCTCGTCAGCGCGGTGACTACGCCGACGAGGAGCCCGCGCGTCGCCGCGCCAAGCACGAACGCCGCGGTGAGTTCGGCCGCCGAGAGGGGCGGCAGCAGCACGTCGACGATCGACCCCTGAACTTTACCAATAATTAACGATGACGACGCGTTGGCGAAAGCGTTCGACAAAATCGCCATCATGATGAGGCCGGGGGCCAGAAATTCAATGTACGGAACGCCGTTGATGGGCGCCCGGTCGGCGCCGAACGCCTGCATGAAAACGATGAGGAAAAGGATCGTCGAAATCACGGGCGCAAAGACGGTCTGGAACGCGACTTTCAAAAAGCGGCGCACCTCCTTCACGTAAAGCGTACGCAATCCCAACCAGTTAACCCGGCCGAAGCGTCGCTCGCCCAGCGCCGGCGCAGGCGTCGCGGACCCAGCCGCGTCGCCGGCGTCGAGGGGGTCGTCGACCGCTTTGTCCATCCTGAGCCGCCTCCCTCGCCGCCGCGCCGGCCGGCCTTTCGCGTCCTCGTTGCGCCTTCGCCGGCGGGGGCGTCAACCGCGCGGCCGTCGCGGCGCCGCCGCGGCGCAACAGGCGCCACTACATGTTGTGGGCAAAATTTCAGCTACGGTCGATGTTGTATTTAGTACGCCGGCGGGTACTATATCTTGACGGGGCGACGCCTGATTTATTTCGTTCCGCAAGATATTGATTTCCACGACGCGCCACAAGACGGCGCAAAGGAGCGGCGACAATGGCATGGACGGACGAACGCGTTGAATTGCTGAAGAAGCTCTGGTCGGAAGGTCTGTCGGCCAGTCAAATCGCCACGAAGATGGGCGGCGTGACGCGCAACGCGGTCATCGGCAAAGTTCATCGTCTTGGGCTTTCAGGCCGAGCGACGCCGGCGAAGCCCCAACGCGGTTGCGCCGCATCGCTCGGCGGCGGGTTCGCCGAGCCGGAAAGCTACGCCGAAGACCTGGAGCCCGTCGTCCCCGAGCCGACCTTCGTCGCCCCGACGAGCCTCGCGGAGCTTGGCGGCGCCGCCGTGACGTCGCTCAACAAGAGAATGTGCAAGTGGCCGATCGGCGATCCGACCAGCGACGATTTTCGATTTTGCGGCGAGCCGACGCTGGCCGGCAAGTCCTATTGCGCCTACCACGCGCAGCTTGCGTTTCAGCCGACGCAGCGTCGCCAGCCCGAACCGGCGGCTGAACCACGCCGCATCGAACTCGCCGCGCCGGCGCAGCGCCGCGCCGCAAGCTGACGTTCCGCGTCCGTCAGGACGTATCGAGGGCGTAGCCGGCCGACCGCACGGTGCGGATCGGGTCGCCCTGATCGAACTTGTTGAGCGCCTTGCGCAGGCGGCCGATGTGGACGTCGACGGTGCGCACCTCGACGAACACGTCCGAACCCCAGACGGCGTTCAACAACTGCTCGCGCGAGAAGACGCGGCCCGGGTGCTGGATGAGGTGGTCGAGCAGACGGAACTCCGTCGGGCCGAGGCGGATTTCTTTCTCCGACCGCCAAACCCGGTGCGCGGCCCGGTCGATGCGGATATCGCCATGGGCGACTTCGTCTTCGACAAGCGCCGGGCGAATGCGCCGCAAGACCGCGCGCACGCGGGCGATGAGCTCGTTCGTCGAAAACGGCTTCGTCAGGTAATCGTCGGCGCCGGTCTCTAGCCCGCGCACGCGGTCCGCCTCTTCGGAGCGCGCCGTCAGCATGATCACCGGGATGTTGCGCGTCTCCGGTTTCGAGCGCAGACGGCGACAGACCTCGATGCCCGACGTTTTCGGCAGCATCCAGTCAAGGATGACGATGTCGGGCTGGAGCTCCTCCACTTTCAAAAGCCCCTCGTCGCCGTCGACCGCGGTCGTGACGTCGAAGTCTTCCTTGCCGAGATTGTATTCAAGGAGCGTCGCAATCGACGCTTCGTCCTCGACGATCAACACGCGCGTGTGCGCCATGGCGTCTGGCTCCGGCGGTTCGCGCTGACGTCGGACCAGGCGGCCGACCTCAACAATGCGCTTACCGGCCCGAGCCCCGATCGTCGGAGCCGTCCGCGCGCGGCGATACGGACGTCGACGGCGTGTCGTCGCCCTTGGGGCGCGCCTCCGCCAACGGCGCGCCGGTTACCAGAAAATGCAGCGCTTCGGCAATGTTCGTCGCGTGGTCGCCGACGCGTTCGAAATTCTTCGCGATAAAGACGAGGTGGACGCACGCGCTCACCTGGCCGCTGTCGGCGGCCATGGCCTCGAGGATCGCCTGGAAGAGGGCGTAGTAATGGTCGTCGATGGTCTGGTCGCCGCCCCAGACGGCCCGCGCAGCGTCGAGGTCGCGGGCGGCGTAGGCGTCGAAGACGCGGCCGATCTGGCGTTGGCTGGCGCGGCCCATGGCGGCGACGCCGGCGGCGGCGCTGACGCGCGGCTCGCTCGCGAGGGTCTTCACCCGTTTGGCGACGTTCTTCGCGAGATCGCCGACGCGCTCGAGCTCCCCGGCGACCTTGAAGGCGGTGAAGACCGACCGGGCCTCTTCGCTCGTCAGGCGCCGCTCGCTCAGCATGGCGAAGACCCGCGCCTCGATGCCCACATGGTCGGCGTCGATCGCCGCGTCGGCGTCGACCACCTGGGCCGCGGCGCCCACGTCAAGCCGCTCGAACGCGTCGATCGCCAACCGCAACTGGGTTTCCACGCGCCCGGCCATCGTCGCCACAGCGCCGTCGAGCGCTACTGTGGTCGACATGTTTCTGCGAGCGGCGAGGGTCAGTGGGAACGTCCTTTCCGACGAAAACGTTAGGATGGGTCGGCGGGTGTGACAAATTCAACCGCGGTCGGCGCCGAAATGGACGACGCAACCGCCGCCTCGGCGCCCGCCTCCCTACGCCGATGCGCGTCGACGAGCGGAAAATAGCAGGTGATCGCCGTGCCGCCGCCGACGCGGCTATCGATGCGCAACCCGCCCTGGTGCCGGTTGACGATGTGTTTGACGATCGCCAGGCCGAGCCCGGTGCCGCCGGTCCGCCGGCTGGTCTCGACCGAGACGCGGTAGAACCGCTCCGTCAATCGCGGCAGGTCCTCGCGCGCGACCCCGGGCCCGCTGTCGCGCACTTGAATGTAGCCGTAGTCGTCTATGCGCCGCCGCTGACGCGCCGCGACGTCCGCGACCGTCTCGCCGGCGACATGGGCGCGCCGCGAGGCTTTCGCCGGACCGGCCTCCGGGGCGGGCAGGCTCGGCCCCTCGCCGATCCAGACCGTCACCTTTACCGAAGCGTTATCGACCCCGAACTTCGCGGCGTTGTCGATCAGGTTTTGCGCCGTCTGGATGAGTTGATCGCGGTCGCCGACGACGATCGCCGGGCCGTCGGCCCCGTCATCGGCCCGCCGCACGGTCACCGACGCGCCGAGATTGTCCGCCACGGGCTTCAGGCTTTCCGCGACGTGGGCGGCGAGGCTCTCCAGATCGACGGCGTCGCGCGGCGGCACGTGCTCGCGCAGTTCGATCCGCGACAGCGACATGAGATCGGCGACGAGCCGCTGCATGCGCTCGCCCTGGGCCTGCATGATCACGAGGAACTCCTCGCGCGCCTTGGCGTCGTCGCGCGCCGGGCCGCGCAGCGTTTCGATGTAGCCGAGGAGCGCGGCGAGGGGCGTGCGCAATTCATGGCTCGCCGACGCGACGAAATCGGCGCGCATGCGCGCAAGGCGCTGCTCGCCGGTTAAGTCGCGCACATAGACGAGCGCGCGGTGCGGCGGCGCGCCGGCGTCGGTCGGATCGCCGAGCGGCGCGACGAACGCGCGGCAGTGGCGCTCCACGTCGCCGCCGATGGAGAAGTCGACGACGCGCCCCGCCCCGCCGGCGGCGATTTCGTCGAGCGCTTCGAACACTTCCGGCGCGCGCATCGCCGAGGCGAAATGCCGGTCCTCCAGATCGTCCGTGCCAAGATAGCTCCGCGCGGCGGGGTTCGCGTGTTCGATGAGCCCGATCGCGTCGAGAATGAACAACGGCTCCGGCAACGCCTCGGCGATCCCCCGCGCGAGGCGCAGTTTCTCAAGCTCCGCGCGCTGGGCGTTGAGCTCGCTTTCGATGACCCGCTGCACCGGCTGCGCCCACAAACGCCCGGCCGAAAGCCGATAGCGCACAAGGAGCGCGGCGAGGAAGGCGAGCCAGGCGACCAACGGCAGCCACGGCGCGCTGACGTATCCGGAAACGCCGATGACGAGGAAAATGCCGGCCGTGATCGCCGCGGACCAAATGAAGTCGTCCGTCCGGGCCCGCGCAGCGGTGCGCCGGATGAGGCTCGGCAGAGCGTCCTGCGCCACGGGGCCCGTTCGGCCTTAAGCGCGCGGACGCAAGGCGGCGAAGACGACGCCGCCGACGGCGCCGGCCGCAGCCTGCAATGCGACGCCGAGCGCGGTGCGCGCGCCGCCGATCGCCCCGGCGCCCGGATAGGCGTTCTCTATCGCGAGGATCATGGCCGTCATCGCGAGCGCGCCGGCGAGGGGATAGCCGACGGGCGCGAGCGGTTTCACGACGCGCCGCACGAGCGCTGCGACGGGGTAGGCGACGGCGAGCGCCAGGGCGACAACGAGCCCGAAGCTTGGCGCGAAGCCGGCGAAGTTGGCTGCGAACGTCGCCCCGACGTCGCCGACTGGAACCTCGGCGCCGAGGCCGGCATAGCCCGCGAAGACGCGCCCGGTGTAAGCGGCGACGGCCCCGGCGAACGTCGCGAGCCACGCCGCCGCGAACGCCGCCGCAAGCCCAAGTCCTCGT
Organism: Parvularculaceae bacterium; assembly: GCA_050331095.1. Lineage (GTDB taxonomy): Bacteria > Pseudomonadota > Alphaproteobacteria > Caulobacterales > Parvularculaceae > MED-G105. Next base: position 133,950 of record JBHJHE010000022.1, on the reverse strand, counting down.
CGAATAATGTCCATGCCGCCCGCTCCCATCTTTCGCGCCGGAACCGTGTTCGCGGCCCCCCATAACCCCGCCCCCCGCGCGGCGCGAAATTGGTTTAATGGTTTTTCCCGCGGCGCCGAAGCGCGCGCGACGATAACGAAGGAGGCGGGGATGGCGCTCATGAAACTTTTGGGACGAGCCGCGGCGCTCGCGGTTTGCGGACTGCTCGCGGGCTGCGGCGCGGCCGCACCGCCGGACGCGGGCGATCTCGGTCCCGCCCTGCCCGTGGGCGCCGGCGGCGGCGACGCGGCGGCCCAGAAACGCCTCGCCGATCCCGCACCCCTCGGCGAGACGGCGATCGACGTCGAGGTCGTCGCCGGCGGGCTTCAGTTCCCTTGGGGGCTCGCATTCCTGCCGAACGGCGACATGCTCGTCACTGAACGCGCAGGACGACTGCGCATCTTGCGCGACGGCGTTCTGGACCCGACGCCGATCGCCGGCACGCCCGACGCCTACGTCGCCAACCAGGCGGGCTATTTCGACGTTCTGCCGCACCCGGAATTCACCGAGAACCGGCTTGTCTACCTCGCCTACGCCAAGGGCGACGCCAAGGCGAACGGCCTCGCGATCGTACGCGGACGGTTCGACGGCGCGGCGCTGTCGGGACTTGAAGACGTGTACGCGGCGCGGCCCTTGAAGGACACCAGCCTTCACTACGGGGGCAAACTCGCCTGGGGGCCCGACGGCAAGCTCTACGCGACCGTCGGCGAGGGCTCGCGCTACAAAGAGCTCGCCCAGCGCGCCGGGACGAGCTTCGGCGCCGTCGTGCGCCTCAACGCCGACGGCTCGGCGCCGTCCGACAATCCCGATTGGGCCGTGAACGGCGCCTTGCCCGAGCTCTATTCAAAGGGCCACCGCAACGCGCAAGGGCTCGCCTTCGATCCGGCGACGGGCGTTCTATACGAGCACGAACACGGCGCGCGCGGCGGCGACGAAATCAACGTCATCGAGGCCGGCGCGAACTATGGCTGGCCTTTGGCGACGTTCGGGATCGACTATAATGGCGCGCGCGTCAGCCCGTATACGGAGCTGGAAGGCGCGCGAGGCCCGGCGCACTATTGGACGCCCTCGATCGCGCCCTCGGGGCTCGCGGTCTACCGCGGCGAGGCTTTTCCCGGCTGGAACGGCGACCTTCTCGTCGGGGCGCTGGCCGGCAGCGCGCTCCATCGTATACGGATCGATAACGGCGTCGTTCTTGGCGAAGAGCGGTACCTCGTCGATCGCGGCGCGCGCATTCGCGACGTGCGCGTCGGTCCAGACGGCGCGGTCTACGTGACGACCAACGCCGGCAATCGTGACGACGGCGGGGACGGCGAGATCCTGCGTCTGACGCCGGCGCGACGATAACGGAAACGACCCTGCCGATGGACAAGCCGAACGCGGTAGGCGTCGAACGCGTCGACGGACGACGGCTCGCCGCCTTCAAGTACTACGACTTCGCGATGGCGGCGTTCGTCGCCGTTATTCTGTGCAGCAACCTTATCGGCGCGGCGAAACCCGCCGCGATGGATTTCGGCGGGCGCGAGTTCGTCTACGGCGCCGGGATTTTGTTCTTCCCGGTCTCCTACGTCCTCGGCGACGTGTTGACGGAGGTCTATGGCTACGCCGCCGCGCGACGCGTCGTCTGGACGGGGCTTGCGGCGACGTTGTTCGCCTCGTTCATGGCGTTCGTCGTCATCCGATTGCCGCATGCGGAGGGCTGGGACGGCCAGGCGGCGTACGAGTTCGTCTATGGCCAGACGCCGCGCATCGTCGCCGCGTCGATCGCCGCTTTCTGGGCGGGCGAGTTGTCAAACGCTTACGTGCTCGCGAAGCTGAAAGTCGCCAGCGACGGCAAACGCCTCTGGATGCGGACCATCGGCTCCACCGTCGTTGGACAGGGCGTCGACAGCCTGATCTTCTATCCCCTCGCCTTTCTTGGCGTGTGGACGAACGAACAGGTCGTCGCCGTTCTCATCACGAACTATGTGTTGAAAGTCGTCTGGGAGGCGCTCTTGACGCCCGTCACCTATCTCGTCATCGGCCGGCTAAAGCGCGCCGAAGGCGTCGACGTCTTCGACCGATCGACGGACTTTTCCCCGTTTCGGCTGGGCGACGCGACGAAAAAAAATCGCTAGAGCGCCCGGCGTTCATCCTGGATCGGGCGAAGATCGTCTCAGGCGCTCAAACCCTAGAATCTAGAGCATCCGACTGATTCAATCAAAAAACGGAATGCTCTAGTGCGCCGGGCGTTCAGCTTCGGCCGGTCAAAAACCTTAGACAGGATGCTTTAGAGAACGCCGCGCAGACGCATCGCCATCAGCCGGGCGAGCGCGACGCGGCTCCCCAGCAGCACGAGCATGCCGGGCGCGCCACCGAGGTTGGAGAGCATTTTGACGCCGGCGACGCCGATCGTGGACGTCATGATCCAGGCGACGGCGCCGATGAGGACGCCCCAGAAGATTTTGATGTTGAGGCCGGCGCGTTCTTTTTCTTCCTCGGCGTCGTCGCTTCCATCGCGCGCGTCCGCGCGCCCGCCGTCGTCCAGGCACACGCCGGCGATCGAGTGGGTGTTGGAATCCATCGCCGTCGTGAACGAAACGAACGTCACGATCAGGAAGACCGGCGCGAGAACCGCCGTCAGCGGCAATGTATCGAAAACGCCGTAGATAATCGCTTCAGGGCCGCGCTCTTGAAGCGCGCGCGTGAGGTCGCCGCCGCTCGACTGGTCGATCGACAAGGCCGCGCCGGCGAACACCGTCATCCAGACGACCCCGAAAAGCGCCGGAAAGCCCACATTGAACAGGACGAATTCGCGCACGGTGTAGCCGCGGGCGATCCGTCCCAGGAACAGCGCGGTGATCGGCGCCCAGGCGGCCCAGTTGGCGAAGTTGAACGACGTCCACGCTCGCACCCAGCCCTGATCCGCGTCGCCACCGAGAAAGACGCTGCGCGCCGGAAACTCGCGGACATAGTCGGCGACCGCGGCCCCGCCCATGCGCAACAGCTCCACCGTCGGCCCGGCGACGAACACGAAAAGGGCGAGCGCAAAGAATAGGCGCACATTGACGTCGGACAGAATGCGGATGCCGCGCTGAAGGCCGGTCGCTGACGAGACGACGTAGGCGGCGACGATCGCAAGGGTAATCGCAAGCCGGCTCCAGGCGCTGTCGCCGAGGCCGAACGTCGCCTCGAGGCCGCCGACAAGCGTCAAGACGCCCGCGCCGAGCGAGGCGGCGACGCCCGCGACGAGCGAAAACAGCGCCGCCGCGTCAAGCGCCGCCGCCGCGGCGCCCGATGTCCCGCCACGCTTCGGGCTTCGACCAAGGGCGACCGCGAAAGGCGCGCTCAAGGAATAGGATCCGCCGAGATTATAGTAGGCGAGGGCGAAGGCGAGCGCCGACGCCGCATAGATCGCGTACGGCGTAATCGACCAATGGAAAAACATGGTCGACAGCGCGAAGCGCGCCGCTTCGGGCGTGCCGGCTTCGGCGCTCGAAAAGGCTGGCGGATCGCTGATGTGAAATATCGGCTCGGCGGTGCCCCAGAACAGGATGCCGGTGGCGATCGTGGTGCAAAGCGTGATGGCGAACCAGTTCCAACGCGGCAATAATGGCTGCGCCGACGGCCCGCCGATACGGACCGCGCCGAGGGGTGAGACGACGACCGTCGCGATAAGGACGACCGCCGCGAACGGCAACAGCGCGAACCCGGCGCCGAATACGGACAGCAGCGCGTCGTTCAACGCGGTGGCGGCGGCGAGGAACCCATCGAAATCGATGAGGCTCGCCGCGACGGCCGCGACGAGAACGATCGCCGGCGGCCAGAAAACGAGCGGGCGCGCGTGGCGCAGGGTGCTTACGAGGATGGATCCGCTCCAGGTTCGCGCCGCGCGATCGACGGCGATTTCGACCCGCGCGAACGAAGCGACGACGCCTTAGTTGTCGCCGTCGTCCTTGCCGCGAACGCGTTCGAGCGGGTCGAACTTGCCGTCGGTCTCCGAGATTTCATCCGCAGCGAGAGCGCCGGCGCCGGCGGCCGCCGCGATCACGCAACCGGAGAGCGAGCCGGCGCTGAAAAGGCCGATCATCGCAAGGGCGAGTAACTTAAGTTTGGTCATGTCGTGCGCTCCAAGCAGCCAGTTACGCGTCAGCGATAACGCATTCGACGTTGATACGTTCCGAACCCCGTCCGGGGATTGGATTAATTGCCGGACAGGCTTTCTCAGGCGGTTTCTTCGGCCGGCGCTTCTTCAGCGGGGGCCTCGGCGGCTTCAGCGGGCGCGGCCGCGGCCTCTGCGGCGGCCGCTTTCGCCGCCTCCTCCTTGTCGGCGCGCTCCTGGGCGCGTTCCTTCGCCTTCTGGCCGGGCTCGGCTTTTTGCGGGTTGTTCGAGCGCTCCCACTTCACAAGCTCCTGAGCGGAGAGAAAGCGCGCGACGCGGTCCGTCGGCTGGGCGCCGCGGTCGAGCCAGTGCTTCGCCCGCTCGGGGTCGAACTGAACGCGCTTCTCGTCGTCCTTCGCAAGGAGCGGGTTGTAAGCGCCGATCTTTTCGATGAAGCGGCCGTCTCGCGGCATGCGCGAATCGGCGACGACGATCGAGTAGTAGGGACGTTTTTTGGCGCCGCCGCGGGCTAGCCGGATTTTGAGAGCCATTTTCAGTTTCTTCCTTCAGTTCGTCAGTTGAGAGATTTTCGCGTTCGCCGTCGGCGCAGCGCGGCCTATATGACGTACACGGAGGATCACTTCTTCTTCCCCATTCCGGGAACGCCGCCCATCGGCCCCGGTCCGCCGAAGCCCGGCGGCAGGGCTCCCTGGCCGGCGAGAGCCTTTTCAAGCGCGTCGAAATCAACCTCGTCCGCGGGCCCCGCGCCTTTTTTCTTCTTGCCGCGGAGCTTGTCCAGCTTGCTTGCGTCGCCGGGGCCGCCGAGGGCGCCCGCCATCGCGGGGTCCATCATGCCGCCGCCGCCCATACCGCCCATGCCCGCCATCTGGGCGGCCATTTTCTTCATGCCGCCCTTGCCGAGCTTCTTCATCATGTCCGCCATCTGACGGTGGGCCTTCAGAAGCTTGTTCACATCCTGCACGGACGTTCCGGACCCCGCGGCGACGCGCTTCTTTCTTGAGGCGTTCATGAGCGCCGGTTTCTTGCGCTCGGCCCGCGTCATGGAGCCGATAATCGCCTCCTGACGGACAATCTCCCCGTCATCGAGACCGCCCGCCTGATCGAGCATCTTCTTCGCTTTGCCCATGCCGGGCAGGAGGCCGAGGATCGCGCCCATGCCGCCCATATTGCGCATCTGCTTGAACTGTTGGGCGAGGTCGTCGAGGTCGAATTCGCCCTTGGCGAGACGTTTCGCCTGGCGCTTCGCCTCGGCTTCGTCCACCTCCTCGGCGGCTTTCTCGACGAGGGAGACGATGTCGCCCATGCCGAGAATGCGCCCGGCCATGCGCGCCGGATCGAACGCGTCGAGCCCGTCGATCTTCTCGCCGACGCCGGCGAACTTGATCGGCGCGCCGGTGACCGCGCGCATCGACAACGCCGCGCCGCCGCGCCCGTCGCCGTCGAGCCGCGTCATGACGACGCCGGTGACGGGCAGGCGCTCCCTAAAGCGCTCCGCCGTCTGAACGGCGTCCTGGCCGGTGAGGGCGTCGACGACGAGAAGGGTCTCGATGGGCTTCGTCGCGCGGTGGATCTCCGCGACCTCGGCCATCAGCTGCTCGTCGATCGAGAGCCGGCCCGCCGTGTCGAGCATGACGACGTCGTAGCCGCCGAGGCGCGCGGCCTCCATCGCGCGGCCGGCGATCTGGGCCGGCGTCTGGCCGGCGACGATGGGCAGCGTATCGACCTCGGCTTGAGCCCCGAGCGTCGCGAGTTGCTCCATCGCCGCGGGCCGGCGCGTGTCGAGCGAAGCCATCAGGACCTTTTTGTTGTCCCGGGTCTTCAGGCGCAGGGCGATCTTCGCCGTCGACGTCGTCTTGCCCGAGCCTTGGAGGCCGACCATTAGGATCGGCGCCGGCGGCGACATTGCGAGGTTCAGGGTCCCCGCGTCCGGGTCTTCGCCGCCCAGCATGTCCACAAGGGCGTCGTGGACGATCTTGATCACCTGCTGGCCGGGCGTGACGGACTTCAACACCTCCTGGCCAACCGCGCGCTCTTTGACCTTCGAGACGAAGCCCTTCGCCACGGGCAGCGCCACATCCGCCTCAAGGAGGGCGACGCGCACCTCGCGCAGGGCCTCCGCGACGTCCTTCTCCTCGAGCGCGCCGCGGCCCTTGAGTTTTTCGAAGATCCCGCCGAGCCGGTCGCTCAAGCTTTCGAACATCGCCTCGCTCCTCGTTTCCCGTCTGCGCGCGCCGGGCGAACGCGCTTTACCGCCGCGAGGGCGTTACCCCGGCGGCGGTCGTCCCCGACCTCGTCCCGCGCCGAACCGATGCGGGGGTCGTGTCGGTGAACGCGTCGACCCGCTGTCGGGCCCGCATTCGAGAAAGTGAGCGCGGGGGATAGCGATCGCAAGCGGCGGGGTCAATCATGGCTCCCCGGCGCCGAGCGAGGGGGGAGCTTCAATGGTTGACGACCTGCGATGGGGCGTTCTTGGCGCCGGGATCATCGCCCACAAGCTCGTGGACGCCGTCGGCCGGACGGACGGCTGCCGGCTCGTCGCGGTCGCTTCGAACACGCCCGGCAAGGGCGAAGCGTTCGCCGACAAGTGGGGGATCGACGCCGCCGCGACCTACGAGGCCCTCGTCGCGCGCGCCGACGTCGACGTCGTCTATGTCGCGACTACGCACGACATGCATTTCGACAACGCCCGCCTGGCGCTCGACGCGGGCAAGCACGCGCTCGTCGAAAAGCCGTTCACCGTCAACGCGGGTCAGGCCCGGGCCCTCGCCGACCTCGCCCGCGCGCGCCGCCTCTTTCTCATGGAGGCGATGTGGGTGCGCTATTTGCCGAGCATCGTCGCTTTGCGCGATGCGGTCGCCAGGGGCGCGATCGGCGAGTTGCGCTTCCTCGACATTGTCTTCGGCCCCGTGCCGCCACCGCAGTTTCAAGGCCGGCTGCTCGACCCCGCGCGCGCCGGCGGGGCGAGCCTTGACCTCGGCGTCTACCCGATCACGTTCGCGAACTTCTTGCTCGGCGCGGTTCCGAGCGACGCCGGCTCGTTCAGCGCGCCGGCGCCCACCGGCGTCGACGAAACCGCGGTCTACCAGTTCAGATATCCCTCGGGCGCGCTCGCCAATATCGCCGTCAGCTTCGCCTTGCCCATGGCGGCGCGCGCGACGCTTTACGGGACCGCCGGCCGCATAGACTTTCCGGACTTCCAGGCGGGCCAGACCCACACGGTCCATCGTTATGGCGAGGGCGGCCGGATCGAAAGCCGCGAGACTTTCACGGTGGAGAACGACGAGAACGGCTTCGTCCATCAGGTGGAGGAGGTGCGAGACGCCGTCCGCGCCGGACAAGTTGAAAGCGCCGCGATGCCCCTCGACGAGACGATCGCGACGATGGCGCTGATCGACGACATGCGCGCGGCGTGGGGTTTGCGCTATCCGTTCGAGACGTGACCGCAGCGGCCGCGAACGACGTCAGCCGGCGGACTTGCGCGCGTCGAAGTAGTGCGTCCCGCCCTCGTCAGCGCGCTCGTCGACGACGCTGACGTCCGCTTCCGCGAGCACGCACGCGTATTCGTCCGCGCCCAGCGACGAGGACGGCCGGCCCGTCAAACTATCCCGCCAGGCGCAGACCTGGCGGGGCGCTGAAAACAGAAGGCGGCCGCCGGGCCTCAGCGCCTCGGCGACGCGGCGGAGCAACGTCCGCTGGCCGTCGGGCGGCAGCAGGAAGACGAGGCCCACCGCGAGCGCCGCGTCGAACGTCCGGTCGAAGAAGCGACTGTGCTCCGCGGGCTCGCAGGCGACCTCGACGTCGGGGAACCGCCGTCGAAACGCCGCGGCCATTTTCGGCGACGCGTCGATGGCGAACGCCGTCAACCCGGCGTCGATCAACGCCGCCGTCAGCGGCGCGCCCGACCCGGCGCCCACGTCCACGACCGCGCCGCCGCGCGGCAACGACGCCGCCCATGCCGCGACCAGATCGCGTCCCGACGTCAACCGGACGGAGATGAACTCGTCGGCGATCGCGTCATAGCCGTTCGAAAAATCTTCCGACAACGCGGATCTCCATCGGGACGGCCGCTTGCAATGCGCCGGCGCGGGCTCTTCACTCCGCAGCGACGCCATAGCGCGCCTTTGGAGGACCTTATGCCTTTCAACACTATGCGACGCCGCTTCGCGGCCCCGCTTTGCGCCGCGCTGGCGACGCTTTTTGGCGTTCCCGCGTCCATCGCCGCCGAGGACGACGTGAACGCCCTGACGTCGGCGGACGTTTTCGAGATCGAGTACGCGGCCGAAACGCGGATCTCGCCTGACGGGTCGCGCATCGCCTACGTGCGCAAGTCGCACGACGTGATGACCGACAAGGCGCGGAGCAATATCTGGCTCGTCGACGCGGACGGCTCGAACCACCGGCCGGTCGCTTCGTCCCGCGCCGACTTCGTCGAACCGCGCTGGTCGCCCGACGGGACGCGCCTCGCCTACGTCTCCGGCGTCGAGGCGGGCGAGGGCGGCGCGCCGCAGATCTACGTTTACTGGGCCGAGACCGGCGCGACGGCGCACGTCACGAACCTGACGAAAGCGCCGCGCGCCCTCGCCTGGTCGCCCGACGGAACCCGGATCGCGTTCGTGATGGACGCGCCCCTTGAGGTCGAGCCGATGGCGAAACTCGGCGTCGACAAGCCCGAGGACGCGGAATGGTCCGAACCCTTCAAAGTCATCGAAGCGCCGATCTTCCGCCGCGACGGCCAGGGCTTCATCGAGCCGGCGCGCGCGCATGTCTTCGTCGTTCCGTCCGACGGCGGCGCGCCCCGCCAGTTAACGTCTGGCGATTTCAACCATGACGGCCCCCTCGCCTGGACGCCTGATGGAACGAGCGTCGTCTTCGCCGCGAACCGCCATGACAACTGGGCGCTCGAAACGATCGAGGCGGATCTCTTCGCCGTCGATCTCGCCGGAAAGCTGACCCAAATCACCGACGCGCCCGGCGCGGAGACGCAACCGACGATCTCGCCCGACGGCGAAACGATCGCCTACGTCAAATCGCCGAACGAGCCCGTCGCCTACTGGATCGACCGCCTTCGCCTCATCGACCGCGACGGCGCGAACGACCGCCCGCTGACGGCGGACTTCGACCGCTCGGTCGCGCGTCCCGAATGGGCGGGCGACGGAAGCGGGCTCTATTTCCTCTACGACGACCGCGGCGAGCGCTATGTGGGCTATACGGACCTTGAGGGCGAGCGGCGCGCCGTCGTGCGCGGCGTCGGCGGCGTCACCGTGGGCCGTCCGTACACCAGCGGCGACTACACCGTCGCCGCGAACGGGACCATCGCCTACACGGTCGCGGACCCGGCGCGCCCCGCCGACGTAGGCGTCGCCAAGGACGGCGCGGCGCGCCGGGTCACCGAGCTCAACGAGGACGCCCTTGGCGGCAAACGCCTCGGCGACGTGACGGAGATCACCTACGCGTCCGACGTCGACGGCGAAGAGATCCAGGGCTGGTACGTAACGCCGCCCAACTTCGATCCGTCACGGAAGCACCCCCTGATCCTCGAGATCCACGGCGGCCCCCACGCCGCCTACGGGCCCCATTTCTCCCTGGAGATCCAGCGCTACGCCGCCGAGGGCTACGTCGTCTTCTACGACAATCATCGCGGCTCGTCGTCCTATGGCGAGCGGTTCGGCCTCCTGCTCCAGCATAAATATCCGAGCAAAGACGACTTCGGGGATCACATGTCCGGCGTCGACGCCATGCTGGAGAACGACTTTATCGATGCGGACAATCTCTTCGTCGCGGGCGGCTCGGCCGGCGGCGTCGCCACCGCCTACCTTGTGGGGCTTACGGACCGGTTCAACGCCGCCGTCGCCGCAAAGCCGATCATCAACTGGACGAGCAAGGTGCTCACCGCCGACAGCTATGTATATCAGAGCCGCCACCAGTTCCCGGGCCTGCCATGGGAAGCGTTCGATCACTACTGGGCGCGCTCGCCCCTCTCGCTCGCCGGGAACGTCACGACGCCGACATTGTTAATGACGGGCGAAGAAGACTACCGCACGCCGATCACCGAGTCCGAGCAATTTTACCAAGCGCTCACCTTGCGCGGCGTCGACACGGCGCTCGTGCGAGTGCCGGGCTCGAGCCACGGCATCGCCGGGCGGCCATCACGGCTCATCGGCAAAGTCGAACACACGCTCGCCTGGTTCGCCCGCTACGAAAAAAAGGACGCCACGCCCGCGGAGGCGGCCGGCGAGTGACATTTGAAAAGGTTCCGGTCTCGGCGCGTTAGCGAAATCGCGGTAGGCTCATCGCGTCAATCGAGAAAGGGGATCCCGCGACATGAACCGACTGCTGACCACCGCCCTCGCTTTGCTGGCGACGATCGGCGCCGATCGGGCCCGCGCTGCGGACCTCGACGAGATCCAGGAACGCGGCGTGTTGCGGGTCGCCGTCTCGCCGCTCTCGCCCTTCGTCGTCAAAGGCGATGACGGGAGCTATACGGGCTTTGAGATCGATTCGACGTCGGCCCTCGCGGTGCGCCTCGGCGTCGAGGTCGAATACGTCGAACGGCCCTTCTGCGAGCTTGTCGACGCCATCGTCGACGACGAGGCCGACATTATCGCGTCCGGCTTCTCCAACACGCCGGCGCGCCGGCGCGCGCTCGACTTCTCGTTGCCCTATCATGATACGGAGTATGTGGTCGTCGTGCGCCGCGACGTCGCGAAGGCCGCGAAAACCCTGCGCGGCCTCAACCGCACGCGCTATTCGATCGGCTTCCAGGAGGGCGGCGTTTCCGCCGACGTCGCGCGCGGCGACTTCGCGGGATCGGATCTTACGCCGTACTCATCGTTTCCCGAGATCGTCGACGCCCTGAAGGCGAGCGACGTCGACGGCGCGGTGATGTTTTCGCCATACCAGGAGCTTCTCAAGAAAGAGAAGAACCCGAAATTCGTCGTCCCGCACGATTTCCCGCTGACCCGCACGATCGAGGCGTTCGCCATGGCGAAAGAAACGCCGGCCCTGCGCGACGCGCTCAACGAATGGATCATCATCCAGGACCTCGCCGGGTTCTGGGACGATCTCGAAGAAATGTGGTTCGATCCGAAGACGGCCGAAATCGGCCGGCGGCCGCGCGACCGGTGCCCCGGCGCGGAGCCTATTGGATAAGCGATCCGTCTGCGCGCAAGCGGCGGGCGATCTCAGGCGCCCGCCAGACGAACCAGGCGGCTGTCACCACATTGCCGAGCACGAAGATCGGCGCCGCCCAGGCGAGCGCCAGGATCTTGTTGCGTTCGAATAGAACGATAACGACGGCGCCGATGAAGAAGCCGAGGTAAAGATCGATCATCGAGACGACGAACCACGGCTCGGGAAGAAGCGCGCCAAGAACCTCGCCGAGCGGCCGGCCGTCGGCGCCGAAGGCCCAGAAAATTGCGCCCGTAAGCGCGATCGCGCCGATGGCGAGGATGATGCGGATCACGGTCATGGAAGGCTTTACGCCCCGCGCGCGCGTCGCGGATCGATTTCGCCAATCCTCATTGAGACGGCGGCGCGCGGAAGACCGTCTCGTCCAGCTCGCCCTCCCACTTGGCGACCGTCGTGGCTACAGCCGCATCGCCGGTGACGTTGACGACCGTGCGCATCATGTCGAGCAAGCGATCGAACGGGAAGATGAACCCGATGACAAGCGCGGCGTGCTCGGGCGTCACCTCGAATACGTCGAGCACGATCGACAAAAGGAAGAGCGACGCCGACGGCACGCCCGCCGTGCCGATCGAGACGAGCGCCGCGGTTAGCGCGATCAAGGGATAGTGCTGCGGCTCGAGCTGATAGCCGAAAGCCTGCGCCGTGAAGAGCGCCACGATGCCGAGATAGAGCGACGTGCCGTCCATGTTGATCGTCGCGCCCAAGGGCAGAACCGACGCCGCGACCGATTTCCGCACCCCTAGGTTCTCGCTCACGGCGCGGATCGTCACCGGCAAGGTCTCCGACGAGGACGACGTTGAGTAAGCGACCATCTGGGCGTCGAGCACGCCGCGAAAAAACCGCGCGACCGGCAGGCGCAGGACGAACCGCACGAGGCCGCCGTAAACGATCAGCATATGGAGCGCCGCGCCGACATAGACCGCGAGCGTCAGCGACAGGATCGCCGTGAACGTCGCGACGCCCTGGGTGCCGGCGACGTAAGCGATGAGGCCGAAAACGCCGAAGGGCGCGATCTCCATGATGAGGTGCGTCATCTTGAGGATGCCCTCGGAGACCGCCTCGAAGAACCGTCCCGCCGGCTGGCCCTCGTCGCGCGCCATTAGAAGGCCGACGCCGAGAAGGAGCGCGAAGAAGATGACGGCTAGGATGTCGCCCTCGACGAGCGCTGCGAACGGGTTCGTCGGGATGATGTTCATCAGCCGCTCGCCGATCGGCTGCGCCTCGCCCAACTGCTTCGCCTCGGCGCCGCCGAGATCGACGTTGCGGCCGGGCTGGAAGAGCGTGCCCATCAAAAGGCCGATGACGTTCGCGAAGAACGTCGTCGCGATGTAGAGCGCGAACGCCTTGATCCCGATCGTGCCGAGCTTCTTCGGGTCGCCCATGGCGTAAATGCCGGCGACGAGGGTGAAGAAGACAAGCGGCACCACGATCATCCGTATCAAGCGGATAAAGACGTCGCCGATGATCTTCACGCGCAAGAGAAGCGTCTCGGCCGCATCCGGCGGCATCGTCGCCGAGACGACGAGCCCGAAGACGACGCCGAGCGCGAGGCCCGCGAGCACGCGCTTCCAAAGTTCTATTTCAAACCACCGAACCATCTCGTCCCCTGAAGCGACGTCACCCGTAAGGACGTGGTTGTGAACCATGGCGCGGCGCGCATCAATGCGCCGGAATTCCGTCGTACGACGCTCTTAATCTCGCCGCGCGAACCGCCGAGCCTTGACTGACGCGCAAACGGGGAGATGAAACATGCGCTCTTATCTGACTTGGTACGTACGGTATTTGTTCGCGCCGACATTGATGTTCGTTCCGCTGATCGCGGTGGGGAACGTCATTTTCGCCGGCGGTCCGAATTGGCTTGTGGCGCCGACGATTTTCGCCGCGGCCTTAGTCGTGTTGACGGTGGAACGGTTCGCGCCGCACCAGCCGTCGTGGAACGGCGATCACGGCGAGCGCGCGCGCGACCTCGCCTACATGGCGACGCTCGTCGCGCTCATCCTGACGAGCGCGGCGATCTCGCGGGCCTTGCCGAAACCGGACCTCTGGCCGACCGACTGGCCGGTCTGGCTGCAGTTCGCGCTCGTCATCGTCATCGCCGACGCCGGGTTCACGATCGCCCGCATCGTCAGCCATCGCTGGCCGCTGATGTGGCGGTTCCACGAGCCGCACCACGCGCCGCATCGGCTTTACGGCCTGAACGGCATGATCAAACACCCGGTCAATGTGGGCGCGGAAGCGGCGGCGGGCCTGTCGCCCTTATGGCTTCTGGGCGCCCCGCACGAAGCGACGGCCGTTCTCGGGCTCGCCGTCGGTCTGCAACTCCTGCTGCAGCACGCGAACCTCGATCTGCGGACGCCGGGCCCTTTGAGTTTCTGGGCGATCGCGCCTGTCCATCGCCGGCACCATTACGCCGACGCCGTGGAGGGCGACGTGAATTTCGGTCTGTTCACGACCGTTTGAGACGCCGTCCTCGGCACGCGCCGCCCGCCGCTCGACGCGCCGTCGACATCGGACGAAATCGGCCTCGCCGATCGCGACGACTACCCCGTCGGTTACGCCGCGCAGTTGGCCGAGCCGTTCCGCGGCCTCGCCCGGCGCGGGAAAGAAGCCGCCGCTTAAGCGCCCGTTAAGGGGCGGCTCGCCACGGAGCGTCGCGGATCGTCCGGTCCGCGACGCTTGCCGTCTTTTCAAACGAAGAACAGTTCCGTCCGCAGGCGAAAGACAGTGAAGACCGCCAGAGCGGCGGGCGCGCCAGAAAATCGCGTCTACGATTGAAGCAGTCGGATGCTCTAGATTCTTTGTTGTGAGCGCCTGAGACGGTCTTCAGCCGATCCAAACTGAACGCCCGGCGCTCTAGCGCCGACGAATGCGCCGACGCACGCCCGGCGACATTGGCGTTTCGCCCGCGGCGGCGGCCCGCGTCGCGGCCTCAGGGACGAGGCGCGGCGCGTCGGCCGGCGCATCGGTCGCGCGGCCTCCAAGCGTCGACCAGAAGTAGGCGTACTGAAGGGCGGCGCGATAGGCGAGCTGGTCGAGGTTCGCCGCCGCGCCGTGGCCGCCTTCGATGTTTTCATAATACAAGAAGTCGTGGCCGTGCTCGCGCATGCGCGCCGCCATCTTCCGCGCATGGCCGGGGTGCACCCGGTCGTCGCGCGTCGAGGTGAAGAAAAACGGCTTCGGATAGGCCGTCGCCGGGCGAACATTGTGATACGGAGAATAAGCGCGCAGGATCTCCGCCATGCGCGGGTCCGTCGGATCGCCGTACTCGTCGACCCAGCTCGCGCCGGCGAGAAGCTCATGATAGCGGAGCATATCAAGAAGCGGCACGCCGATGGCGAGGGCGCCGTAAAGATCCGGCCGCTGCGTTAATGCGACGCCCATCAGCAGCCCGCCGTTCGACCCGCCATAGGCGCCGAGGCGCGCCGGCGTCGCGACGCCCCGCGAGATCAGGTCTTCGGAAACGGCGAAGAAATCGTCGAAGGCGCGCTGGCGGTACTCGCGCAGGGCCGCCTGGTGCCAGCGCGGACCGAACTCGCCGCCGCCGCGAATGTTGGCGATGACGTATACGCCGCCCTTCTCGAGCCAAAGCTTGCCCACCACGCCGGCGTATCCCGGGGTCGTCGGCACTTCGAACCCGCCGTAGCCGTACTGAATGACCGGCGCGCGGCCGCTTTCTATCGCATCGCTCCGCCCAATGACGAAATAGGGAACGGCGACGCCGTCCTTCGACGTCGCCTCGAACTGACGCATGACGACGCCGCCGGCGTCAAAATAGGCGGGGCTCTGCATGACCCGCCGGCGCGCGCCGGCCTTGTCGAGATAGTAGAGCGTCGACGGCACGGTGGGGCTGTCGAAAAAGACGAAAGCGTCGGCGCCGAGCGGATTGACGCCGCCGAGGCTCGCCTGGCCGACGCCGGGGAGCGTTACGGGCTCGCGCCGCCAGCCGTCGCCCGCGCGGGCGATCTTGAGGATCGAGCCGACGACGTTGTCGAGAAGCTCGACGAAAACCGCCGCGCCGCCGGTCGCGACCCCGGCGACCGCCTGGCGCTCGGTCGGCCGGAAGACGAGGCTCGCCTCGCCGCTAACGAGGTGAAGCGCGACGAGGTCGCCTTTCTCGAAGGCGGCCTCGCCCTGGCGCCAATCGGCCTGGAGCGACGCGATCGCAAAGCCGTCGATGACGCCCTCGATCTCCGACTTGCGCGGCAGGGGCAAAAGCCGCGGCGATCCGCCCTCGTCGAGGAGATAGTGCTCAGATTCAAAGAAGGTGATCGCGCGGGTGATGAAACGATAGGCGCGCCCGCCCCGAACGATCGCAGCTGGCCAGACGCCGACGTCGTCGGCGCGCCCTTCAAAGACGACCGGCGCGTCGGCGAGGGGCGCGCCGCGCGTCAGGCGACGCACCAGGCGGGGGTAGCCTGACGCCGTCGCGGCGTCCGGCCCCAGCGCGTCGACGTCGGCGATCGCAGCGAGGATCGTGTCCTCGTTCTCCCAGGCGACGCCGCCTTTGGCCTCGGGCAAACTGAAGCCGCCGTCGACGACCCGTCCCGAACTGACGCGGAACTCGCGCCGGACGGCCGCGTCGGCCCCGCCGCGGGACAGGGCGACAATCGCGCGATCGCCGTCGGGTGCGAGCGCCGTGACGCCGGCGAAGATCCAGTTTTCGTCTTCCGCCGCCGCGAGCGCGTCGACGTCTAGGATCGTGCGCCACTCCGGCGCTCCGGATAGGTAGGACGCAAGGCTCGCCCGGCGCCAGATCCCGCGCGGGCTCGCCTCGTCGCGCCAGAAATTGCGGACCTCGTCGCCATTGAGCGACGGAGCGGGAATGCGCTCGCGGTCGTTGACGATGGCACGCGCAGCGTCGCGCAGGTCGGCGAAACGAACGTCCGCCTCCAGCGTTTCGGTGGTGCGCGCGTTTTCGGCGCGCACCCATGCAAGGGCTTTTTCGCCGTCGACGTCCTCGAGCCAAATGTGTGGGTCGGCTTCCGCGCGCGACTGGGTCGCCAGCGCGGCGGCCTTCGGCGGCGAGGACGCCCGCGCGGCGGTCGCTGCGGCGTTGGCGGCCGGTCTTTCGGCCGCCTTCGCCGCCTTCTTGCGAGTCGGTTTCAGCCAGAACATGCACGGCCCCCCTTTCGGCTTCCCCCGCCGATTTTCCACAAGAGATTAACGCTGCGGCGGCCGGGCGCAACGGCGCTGCGCGGCGGCCCTGCGCGGACTGTGTGGCACGAGGGTTGCGAACGCGAAACCATGGCCGGGGAGCCTACAAATCTCCCGGCCCAGTTAGCGAAGCTTTGATTGCGCGCTTGTAACAAACCGTCGAGCGGTGAGGGTCGCCCATGCTTGCCTTGGTTCGCAACGAAAAGGAGCTCCGGCGGTTCCGCCGCGTGGCGCTCGACTTGCCGGCGCGCATCGTCGTGAACGGTATCGACGACTATCAGGGGCGGCTCGTGAACATTTCGCCGGGCGATCTCGCCGTGGCGCTCGACGCGCCGATCGGCGGTCCGGACGGCGCTGCGATCGTGACGGGCGACGCCGCGGTCGTGTCGGTCGCGGATCTCGACATGTTCGAAGGCCGCATCGTGCGCATGCTGCCGGACGGCTTCGCTCTGTCGTTCCGACTGCCGCGGGTGCGTCGCACGAAACTCACCGAAAAACTCATGCTCCGGGCCAACGCCCGCGTCGCGGACGGGCTTGGCGACCGGCGCAGCGAGCCGCGCCATCGCTCCGGCGACCAACGCACCGTGTGCCGCCTCGCCGACGGAGCGTCGCTGTTCGTGCGCATCCTCGACCAGTCGGTCGGCGGCGTCGCCGTGGAATCGACCCGAAAACCGCCCCTCGGCAGCGAGATCCATGTCGGCCGCCAACGCGGCGCCGTCATCCGCCACACGCCCCGCGGCTTCGTCGTGATGTTCGAACGGCCGGCGGACCTGGCCGCGGAAACGGCCGACGCGGAGGCGGACGCCCGCGGCGCGCACCTGCGCGCGGTCTAACAGCGCCGATGGCGGAGCGTCGCGTCGCCTGACCGAACCGGGTTGGACGCGCTGAATTGTTCGTTCTGAGCCACCGAGACGGCCTTCGCCCGATCGAGGTCAAGCGCCCAGCGCTCTAACTGCGTCGGCCCCGCGACAGGGAGCCGCGGCCCCGCCGCGGATCAGGTTCGACGTCGACGCCAAGCTTCTCCGACAATTCGTCCGCGCCGCCCACATAGGCCCCGTCGAGCCAGATTTGCGGCGTCGTCACCGGCGTCTTCTCGCCGATGATCGGCTTCACCCGGGCGAGCATCTCGTACATCGCGCCCGGGTTCTTCACCACGTCATGGTAAGTATACGGAATGCCGGCGTCGTCGAGATAGGCTTTGCCGCGCGTGCAGTGCTTGCAGTTGTCCTTGCCGAAGAGGTGGTTGCCCTCAAGGTCGAAGCGTTTGACGTGCTCGCGGATGACCGCCTCGGCCAACACGCCGCGGTTCAGCGCATCGCCCTGGCTAATCACTTCCTTCTCCACAAGGACGATCGGCGCATGCCAGCCGCCGCCGGCGAACAAGGGCTCCCACCAATAGGTGAGCCACTCCTTGACCGTGAACTCCACCTCGGCGTTCGAAAGCTCGAACTTCAGGGTGTCGTCGATGACGTCTTCGGTCAGCGCGCACTCGCCGCAGGGGATCTTGACCTTGAAGGGCCCCCACTGTCCGGCCCACTTGTAAAGCCGCAAACGGACCGGCTGACCGCGCAGCCGGCTGGCGGAACGTTTCGCCATGCGTCGCCCCCGAATAAGGTCCCTCGCCGCGCGGCGAAGGACCGATATGTCGATTTAGGATTGCGGCTCGCTGAACACGACCGGCCGCAGATTATCGGTGACGTCGCGGGCGTCGAACGCGGCCACGTCGTCAGCCGGCTTTTCGCCCTCGAACATCGCGATGAACGCAACGGCGGAGTAACGCGTAATCTCGCGCGTTGTGGAATCGAACGGGGCGCCCCCCCAGCCGAATCCGTAAGCGTAATAGGGAAACCCGCGACGACGGAAGCCGCGCCCGTAGCCGCCAAAGAAAGCCGGCCCGCCGACGAAGGCGGAACCCGTCGAGGTCGTGCGCAGCGTCCGGTTCGCCTCGGTATCGCCTTCGACAACGACGAAATAGTCGAACCCGTTGAGCAGCGTCAGTTCCGCCGCGCGGAACAGCAGGAACGTTTCGACGATCTCGCGCGTGGTCGACGAGTTGCCGCGGAACATCACGCGGTAGCGGTTCGCTTCGATCTGCTGCTCGGAAAATCCGTAGCCGTTGCCTTCCGACGCGGCGACATACGGCGTCGCCGTCGCGCAGGCCGCGAGGGCAATAGAAGCCGCGCCAAGAGCGGCGCGCCGCAGAAATTTCATGGAAAGTCGCATACCAAAAGCTCCGCCATCGACGTTGCGCCCCGCAAGCTTATAGCGCGTCGGCGCGCGGCGGGCCATGTCTCGCCGCGCGCGAGCGATCACAACTTCGCCATGGGACGGCGCAGCTCGCGCGAGCCGCCACGCGTCCCGGAGCTTTGTGCGGCGCCGCAGCGTCAGCCGGACGACGACGCGGCCGCCGTGGCGTGGCCGTTCGCCGCCGCCAGATCCAGAACCTCCGACGGCGCGCTCTTGATGTGGAGGTCGCGCTGCGGGAACGGGATTTCGACGCCCATCTCCGCGAGACCGTCCCAGAGCGCCAGCATCACCTCGCTCGTGACGTTGGCGACGCCGTTCTTCGGGTCGACGATCCAGAACCTGAGGTCGAAATCGACCGAGCTGTCGCCGAAGCCGACGAGGTTGCAAACCGGCTTCGGGTCGGAGACGACGCGGTCGATCTGCGTCGCGGCCCTCTCGGCCATCGCTTTGACGCCGCGCAGATCCTTCGTGCCGTAGGCGACGCCGAACGGCGCGTGGAGGCGCACCACACGGTCCGCATGGGACCAATTAACGACGCCGTTTTCGAAGCACTCGTCGTAGGGCACGAGGTGGGCGGTGCCGTCGCGCGTGCGCACCTTGACGTAACGCGCGCCCATGTGGGTCACCCACCCGAACGTGTCGCCGACCTCGATCACGTCGCCGGGCTTGATCGATTTGTCGGCGATCAATGTGAAGCCGGCGAAGAAGTTCGAGATCGTCCGCTGCAGACCGAGGCCGACGCCAAGACCGATGGCGCCGCCGAAGATCGTCAGCGTCGCGAGGTTGAAGCCTACGATCTGCAAGGCGACGAGAAAGGCGATCACGGGCGTGACGACGTCGAGGATCTTGCCGATCAGGGCCTGCAGCGACGGCGTGATTTCGTCGACCGTGGAGATGCGGTCCTTCACGAAGCGCTTGGCGAAGCCCGCAAGCCAGAACAACAGGCTGAAGATGATCAGCGTCCGCACGACGTCGAGCAGCGAGAACGAAAGCGGTTCGCCGGCGTCGTTCTCGCCGAGGGGGATCGACGCCGCGTCGAGCCGCGCGACGACGTCGTCGAGCACGCCGAACGCGTCGAGTGCGGCGATCGGCCAGGCGACGTAGAAGGCGACCCGCGACCAGAAAGGCGAGCGGATGACGAGAGTGACAAGGCGGATGGCGATCCACGCGCTGAGGAGCGAGCCCGCCGCGGAGACGAGCGCGTGGGGCCGGCCGATTTCGTCGAGGATCGCCTCGGCGCCGCGCAGAACCGCAAACAGCGCGATCGGCGTCGCGACATAGCCGAACGCGGCCACGAGCCGTCGCGCGACGCCCACCGGCACGCGCGGCCCCAACTGGGTCGAAATGAACTTGCGCAATTGCGGGCCGAAAAGCGCCGCCGGCACCAGCGCCGCCACGATGATCGTCAACTGCAACGCGTTGTCGAGGGTCATCAGATTGTCGCGCACCCAGGCGACGACCGCGCTGCTGTCGTCGATCAGGCGATCGGCGCCGATCAGCTCCTCGATCGCGCTCTCCTGTCGGCCGGGGCCGAGGCCTTCGCGAGGCGCATCGGCCGCAGCGGCGGGTACGTCCGCAGGCGTCGGGACGTCGTCGACCGCTCCGTTCGCGGCTTCTTTCGGCGCAGACTCTTCTGGCGCAGCCGCCTCTCGCGCAGCCTCGGCGGGCGCGGCGTTTTCGGGCGCAGCCTGGGAGTCGATTTCTTCAGCGTCCTGCATGTCGCGTGGTCTCCGTATGAGGCGTTCCCACGGAGATTAGCCCGTTTCGGACGAAATGGGTTCACAGAGGCTTCGATTTGTCGCGAACGCGCCTTCGCGCCGTTTATGGCCGCGGTCCCGGCAGGTCCGGCCGGGCGGCCGCCGCGGCGACGGCGCGGGCGTTCGCCGGCCTGCCGCGCGCGATGCGTTGCGCCGCCTGCCACGCGCCGGCCGCCCGGGCGATCGGGGCCGACAAGGGCCGCCATTTGCGGGCGAACAAAATCCGCGAGCGGGTCATATGGTAGTCGGAGAGGGGCGAGCGCGCCGCCGGCTCGCCGACCCGGCGCTTTGCGCTTGCGGAGCTCGCGCCGTAGCGGTGATGAACGATGGCGTCCGGCGCCCAGGCGGGTTTGCGGGCCGGCAGGCCGGCGCGCGTCCAGTCCGCCTCCTCGAAGTAGAGAAAGTATCGCTCGTCGAGATAGCCGGCGACGTCGAGATAATCCGCACGACAGGCCATCGCCGCGCCCAGCGGATAGGCGAGGCGCGCCTCGACTTCGGCGCGCGACGGCCGGTCGTCGAGCGTCGCGCCCTCGCCGATATTGAAGCCGCGGTGGAGCGCGTCCATCGCCGCGCCCCCAAAAGCCTGCGCGCGGTGGGGCGCTTCGAAACCGACGACGCTCGCGCCGCACAGCCCGACCCCAGGGTCGGCGAGGCGCTCGGCGAACGCTCGCAGCGCGCCGCGCGCAAGCGCCGCGTCCGGATTGAGCAGCAACAACGCGTCGACGCCGACGAGCCCGTCGAGCGCGGCGAGCCCGAGATTGCAGCCGGCGGCGAAGCCGCCATTGGCGGCGCTCTTTATAAAGACGAGCCGCACGGACGCCGGCGTCGCGCGCGCCGCGTCGACGTCTTCCACGCATGCGATCTCGTCAGGCGCAAGGTCGGCGTAGGTCGGCGGGCGATTCACGATGGGGCTCGGCCGCGGCGCATCGGGCGCCGGGCCGCCGCCGGCGAACGCGCGGAACAACGCCCACGAATCGTCCGGCGAGCGGTTGTCGACGACGATCGCGCGGGCCCCGCCGTCGCCGAGAAAGCTGCGCGCGGCGCCGATCGCGAGGCCAGCGGCGCGGAAATTGACGATAACGGCCCCGAAAGTCTCCGGCGCCGTCACGATGCGGGCCCGCCGAAGACGACCACGCGCGCCGGGGCGCTGAGGCCGCCGGCGAAGGCTTCGAGGAAGTCTTCATGGACGTCGAAGTCGGGCGCTGCGCCGTACACGGTCGAGATGCGCACAAGCGCGCCGTCCGCTCGCGCGGCGCCGTCGGCGCTGGCGCCGCCGACGAGACGCCTGAAGACGTTGAGCTGGCGCTCCGGCGCGGCGACGACGAAGTCGGACCCGTCGCGCAGGACATAGCTCACCGCCTCGCGCCGCGTCGCGTCTTCCGTCGCCATATGGACGACCGGCGTCGACGCGCCGCCCGGCGCGACGCCCGAGGCGGCGCCGATGCGCCGCGACAAAATCGAAAAGCCTTGGGCGACATAGCACCGCTCAGGCCGGTGCAGGCGCACCCCGTCGCCGAGCGGCGGTCCGTAGGCGACGACGAGCGTCGCCGTGCGGCCAAGGTCGTCCGTGTAAGCGCGATAGACGACCGCCTCGCCTGGAGCGAGCTCGCTTTCCGCCGGCAGAACGACGTCGGCGAGCGGCGTGCGCCGCCACCGGCCGAACGCATCGGGCAGGAGGGCCTCAAGATCGGGCGCCGCCGGCGCGCTCCCGGTTCCGCGCGCGGCGCCGCCGGCGCTGAGGGCCGCGGCGGCGAGCATGGCGGCGAGCAACAAAGCCGCGAGACGCTTCGGCGCGGAACGAACCGGCGCTTCCAACGGGGCCGCGGGCGCGGCGCGCGGGGCGCCTTTGAAGATCGCGCTCGCCACGGCGTCGACGATAAAGACAAGCGCGAGCGCCGCAGCGAACATGACGATGCCGGCGCTGTCGTGGAGAAAGCTCTGGCCGGCGTCGTAGCCGAGATGGAGCGTAATCAGTACCAGGAGCGCGACACGAAGGACGTTCGCCAGGACGGCGACCGGCGCGAGCGCCAAAAGGACGATCGCGTTCGCCGTCAGGGACGGGCGGCGCGCAGCGTAAAGGTAAACCGCGCCGACCGACGTCAAGGCCACGAGCGAGTTCAAACCGGCGCAGGCGTCGGCGACGAGCAAGCGATAGGGCCCGGCGGAGAGCGTCGCGCCGGAATGGGCGACGGGCTCGCCGAGCGCGTACATCATGTCGGCGACCGCGCTTGAAACGAACATCTTTAGGGGAAAGGTCAGGGCGTCGATCACCCAGCTCGGCCAGAGCCAGAGATAGATCGACAGGGCGAGCGGAAACCACAGGCCCCGCGCGCCGGCGACGCCAAACGTCGCGAGGACGAGGCCCGCCGCGACGAACGTCTGCGTCGCCGAAACGACGAGGGCGGCCTCGGCGATCCGCCCCAGGATGAAGAACGACAACCCGAAGCCGAGTACGCCGACCCCGGCGGCGACCTCGCGCGTCGAGGGCGTGGGCCACGCGCGACGGCGCGCATCAAGCCGCGCCCAGGCCGTTCCGAAACAGATGGCGAGGATGAACGGCGCGTGCGCGTTACGGTCCTGGCGCCAGGCGTCCGTGGCGAAATCAGCGTAAGCCGGCAGGTAAAGCGCGATCCAGCCCGCCGCGAGGGCGAGCGCGACGGTCGGCCACTCGCGCCGATCCTCAGCGTCTGGCGCGTCGGATGGAGCGAAGAAGCGCGCCAACGCGCCCGCCGCCGGAACGTCCGTCATCGAACGAGAACGGCGGCGGTCGCCTCCGCCCCGACCTGACGCAGCGCCTTGTGCAGCCGGCGCAACTGGTCCACGCGGTCTTCGTGCTGGCGCACGGCGATGATCGCCTGCCCGCAGGCGGCCCACACGAACCGTCCGTCAGCGACGCCCTCGAAGGGCGAGGACAGCGCCATCACATGGTCGTAGCGCGCCGCGTAGGCGTTGAGCACTTCGCGCAGCGCGGGCCGCGACAAGGCTTCCTGGGCGTCGGCGCCCGGCCGGCCGGCCGGCACGACGTCCAGATTGGCGACGACGGTCTCCCGCACGGCGGCGAGCGGCGGCGCCGCGCCGCGCAAGACGTCGCGCAACGTCGCCCCGCCGTCGAGGCCGAACAGACGCTCTAGCCGCTGGGCGCGCAGGTCCGCGTCGACGAGCAGCACCGTCTTGCCAAGCTCGGCGAAGGCGGCGGCGAGGTTGAGGGCGAAGAAATCAGCCTCCCGGCGGCGCTCCAGCGACGCGATCGCGGTGAGGCCCAATTTGTCCGCGTTGCGCATGGTCACGAGGTTCGTGCGAACGGCGCGGAAATGCTCCGTCAGCGCCGAATTCGGCCGGTGGACGCCGATGAGCGCCGGCGGGATCGGCGCGCCCATGGCGTCGGCGCGCAAAAGGCCGCGTTCGATCGCGAGGGCGACCTGAAGATCGTTGCGCTCCACAAGACCGAGCCGCGCGGCGATTTCAACGAACGAGACGCCGGTGCGCTCGTGCGCTTCGACGATCTTGCGTAAGGCGTGGGCGTCGAGGCGGCCAGCCTGGACGAGCGCCGCGCCGGCGCCCCAGCCGGGCTCGCCGTCCGCATGCGCGCCGTTTTCAACGAGTTCGGACGACCCGCTCCGCGCAGCGGTCTCGTCGGCGTCCTCCGCGTCAACGTCTTGATCGACGTCTTCTTCGAGCGCGCGCTCCTGGGCGATCATCTTCATGGCGCTATCCCCAATGCGCCGTCGCGCGACGAGGGCGCGCGCAGGGCCTTCGGATCAAGCTCGCCGATGACCGGCGCGCGCAGGATCGAGCGCACCATGTCGGCGGAACGCAGGCGCCCCTCGAAAAACTCGACGAAGACGGCGATCGAACCGCCCAGAACCGCACCGACGACGGCGCCAAGGGCGACGATGACGGCCATGGGCGGCGTCGCGGGCCGCGACGGCGGCACGCCGCGGGCGAGTAGCAGAACGTCCGTCGTATCGACGCGCGACTGCAACGCTTCTTCGAGCGAGCGCGTCGCGAGGAGGTTGAACGTGTCCTGGCTCGCCGTGACTTTGTTCTTCAATAGATCGTAGGCGTCGCGCGTGCTTTGCGCGGCCGACGCCGCGGTGGAGATGTCCGCGGCTTCGCTTTCAAGCGCTTCGAGCCGACGTTCAGCGAAGTTGGCGCGGTCGCGGATCCCGGCGAGAATTCGGTTTTCGAGATCGCGCGCCTCCTGCGCGGCTTCGATATAGTCTGGATACGTCTCACCGTACCGGTCAGCAATGCGCGACAGCCGAAGCCGCGTCTCGTTGAGCGCCAACTGCGCCTGGCGCGCGGCGAGCGCGTCCTCCGGCACCGGAAAATAGACAAGCTCCGCCCGCGGCGTGTTCTCCGCCTGACGGCGCAACGACTGGGCTTCGGTGTTGTCTGCGCGGGCGTCGGCGAGGCGAGCCGTCAGAGTCGCAAGCTGCATCTCCGCGGACTCAACGCCGTTGGTGCCGATCGGCAGAATGCCGGATTCTTCGCGGAAGTCGGCGAGGTCGCGCTGGGCGTTGACGACTTCTTCCGCGAGCGCGCGCGTTTCTTCCGAGAAGTTCGCGGCGTTGCGCGATGAGCGGCGCTTCTTCTGTTCAATGACGACGTCCATGTAGGCTGTCGCGAAGGCGTTAGCGATGCGCGCCGCCTGGGCCGGCTCGTCTCCGCGGAAGGCGACCGTCAGCGTGCTTTGCTGGGCGCTCGCCTCGATCGTCAGGCTGTTGAGGAGTTCGTCGGCCGCCCACAAATCGAGGTCGTTGCCGGCGACGAGCTCGCCGCCGGTCTGGCGCCGCCAGCGCTCGCGATAGTCCGCAAGGTTCAAAAAGCCCTGGTCGCCCAATTGTTCGATGACGGCGAGGGCCACGGTGCGGCTCGCCGCAACGGCGGCCTGTTGGCCGAGAAAATCCGCGACCCTCACCCGGTGGTCGATATTGCCCGTGAGGTTGTTGCGCTGCACGGCGTCGACCTGAACGATCGCCGTCGAGACGTACTTTTTCGGCAACAAGACGCCGGCCGCCGCGGCGACGACGCCGGCGAGCACCACTGACCAGACGATGATCAGCTTGCGGTAGAGAACGACGCGTAGAAAATCGGCGAGGCCCATCGGCGGCTCACCGTTCCGTCGGGGTCGCGGCCGCCGCCGTCGGCGCGACGGCCTGGGCGGGTTCTTCCGGACGCGCGCTTTCGCGGTGGATCGTCAGGCTCGCCTCGGCCTTGAGGCGGTCGATCAGCTTGCGGCCCCGCTCGCTCGCGGCGCGCTCAAGCAGCAAGCGCCGCGCGAGGGGCCCGAACGTCTCAGGGTCGGCGTCCGAAGGCTCGGACGAGAGGATTTTGTAGATCTCGGTGCGGTCCGGCCCGCGCAGGACCACATTGTCCGTCGGTCCGTAGGCGGCGAGCTGTTCGCGGATCGGCTTCGGGAACGTCGCGCCGTCGCGGCGCGCGGGTCCCAACGCGTAGTCGACGCCCGCTTGCGTCAACGCCTTCTCGAAGGCGGAGAAATCCTCCGACTCGTCGAACAACGGCGTCAATTCGTCCGTAAACGCCTCGCTCGGCAAGGTCAGAACCTGGAAGTCGTAGATCCGCCGCTCCCGGAAGAGGCTTGCGTTCTTCGCGATGAAGTCTTCGATTTCGCTGCGCGTCGGCTCGAGCGGCAGGCTCGCCGACGCGTAGAACAACTCCGCAAGCGCCTGAGTTTCAGCCGCGCGCATACGCGCCAGGGCGTCGGGCTTGCGGTGGAGGCCGGTCTCGCGCGCCGCCTCGGCGAGGAGTTCGCGTTCGACCAGGCCGCTCAGCGCCAAGCGCTCCGCGTCAGGGCTCGCGGGGTTGAGCCGGAGGCGCTGCATCTCGATGCGCAGCTCGCTTAAGGTGATTTCACGCTCGCCGAGCGTGGCGACGACCTGCGTCGCGCCGCTCTTCACGTCGCGCGCGCCGGACGCCGCGACCGCGGTCGCCGAGCCGGCGACGGCGATCGCCGCGGCCATCGATACAAGACCAATCGCGTTGCGCATCGATCGCTCCTTAACTCTCAAGCGCTGCGGGGCGGGGCGCCCCACAGCAAGGCCAACATTCTGCCGGCGCGCCATACGCGGATGCGCGTCAGCGTCGCAGCGGCGGCAAGGCGCTCCCGGGGGCCATCGAGCCGCGGGCTGGCGGCGACGACCGCGAGGTGCGGCCCCGCCGACAGGGCGGTCGCCACCGCGAGCGCGGCCCACTGGACGCGCGCGAGCCCCCCTCGCCGATCGCGGCCGTTCCACCGTTCCCGGATCAACCGGTCCCACTTCGCGACAAGTTCGCGCCACGTCGTGCGCGCCGGATGCCGTACAATTGCGTTAGCGTTGAAAACTAAACGAAAGCCCAACGCCCCCGCGCGCTCGCACCATTCCTTGTCTTCGGCGACGCCGTTGGTGAACGGGCCGACGGCGCGGGCGGCCTCCGCGCGGGCGAAGAGGTTAGCGGTCACCGAAAATCCCTTGCGTTCGACATAGTCCCGTTGATGGAACGCGAACGCCTTCTCGAAACTCTCCACGGGGCTCGGCGCGCCGACGCGTGCGATCGTGACGTCGACAGCGCCGCCGCAAAGTTCCGCGTCGTCAAGGCTCGCCAACCCCTCGCGGAGCCAGTCGGGATGGGCTTCGCAATCGGCGTCGATGAACGCGATCGCGTCGCCGCGTGCGACGGCGAGGCCGGCGTTGCGCGCACAGGCCGCCCCGCGTTCGCGAGCCTCGACGCACGTCACGGCGGGAAAACGCTCGGCGAGGTCGCCGAGCCCGCCCGGCGTCATGTTGTCGGCGACGATGATCTCGTAGGCGGCGCGCGCCAGCGACTGGGCCTCGAGCGTCTCCAGGCAGCGCGCAAGGCGGGGGAGGTCGTTCCAATGCGGGACGACGACCGAAACGCGCGGCGCGGCGTCAATCGACGTCGGGGAGGAGCCGTCGGCACACATTGAGGTACGCGTCCTTTTGGCGGGCCCAGCAAAACTCCGCTTCAAGCCGCTGGCGGCCGAGCGCTCCCTTTGCGGCGCGCGCAGCGGGCGAGGCGGCGAGGTTCGACAGGTTGGCGGCGAGGGCGAGGGGGTCGTTGTTCGCGGCGTAGAGCGCGGCGTCGCCGGCGATCTTGCGGCATTCGGCGAGGTCGAACATGGCGATCGGCAAGCGCCAGGCCATGTACTCCATGACCTTGTTCATCGCCAGGCGGTCATTGAACGGATTTTTCGGATCCGACCCGATCCCGATGTCGGCGCTCGCGAAAGCGCGCTGCAGCCGCTCGCCGGTGACGAAGCCGAGAAAGTCGACGACGTCCAGAAGATCGAGCTCGGCCGCCAGCTTTTCGGTCGCCGCGCGCTCCGGCCCATCGCCCGCGACGAGTACGCGGATATCGTCCCCGCCCGGCAGATCGCGCAGGGCGTCGACGGCTTCGAGCATGAGGTCGAGCCCGTCCTGCGAGCCCATGACGCCGACCCAGAGAAACACGGTCTTCGCGCCTTTACGAAGGTCCGGGTCCGGCGCGACGTCGCCGACCTTGTCGAGATCGGGGCCGGAATAGACGACGGTTACGTCGTTCGGCGCTTTACCGCCCTTGTCGATCGCGATCTGGCGAAAAGCGCCGTTCGTCGAGATCACCTGGTCGGCGGCGCGGAACGTCCGGCGCTCCGCCCAGTTCGCGATCGGCGGCAGGACGCGTCGGGCGAGCGACGCGCCCGGGCCGCCGCGCCCGGCGATCTTGTCGGCGAGCAGCTCCGGCGTCAGATCGTGATGGTCGAAAACGATCCTGGCGCCGCCGAACGCCTTGGCGACAAGGGCCGGCAGGAACAGAAAGTCGGGCGGGTTGCAGATCTGGACGACGTCGACGTCCTTAAGGCCGAGCTTGAAGAGCGCCGCCGTCTCGCAGGCGAGCGCGGTCGCGTACTCCGCCGCATACGCCGCAAGGCCCCGCGCCTCGATCGGCAAGGGATGGCGCAGGATCGTGACGCCCTCGCGCACTTCGTAGGGCGCGCGAAACTCGCCCGCCTTCGGCGTGACGACGCTGACCCGCCAGCCGTCGTCGCGCAGGGCGAGCGCCTGTTGCCACACGCGCCGGTCCGCCGGCACGGTCATGTTTTCGACGATGATCGCGGCGTGGGGCCGCTCGCCGTCGGCGCGCCGGGGAACGCCCGGCGCCGGCCGCGCGGGTTCGGGGTCCGCGACGGCGCCGGACGGCGCGGCGAGCCTCGCCTCGTCGATTTCGTTCAACGTCGCCACGCGCCGTCCTCTGACCAATCGTCGAGGATCGCGGTAAACGCGAAACGTGTGCGCTCGCTCAATAAACTAACTAAAATGCGCGGAAAGGGTCGCGACGCGCGCCGCGCGGCCGGCCTCAGCGTTTGCCCTCGGCGTCTTCGTCGAACGGCGCGCTGGCCATTTGCATGAGGAAGAACGCACCGGCCGTCAGAAGGCAGATCGCGCCGAGTTCGCCGCCATTGTTGCCGAGCCAATTGGAGACGGCGCACACAAGGCTGACGAGCATATAGGGCGCGAGCGGCGGATCTTCGCTGCGCAAACGATGAAAAAACAGGCCCGCGGTCGCGATGAACAGCGACACGGCGAGAAAATCGAACGTCGTCTCCATCGGGGACCCTACGCGTGGCTCGTCAGTTGGTTACGAACCCGTTGTCGCGCGCATCCGGTCAATATTTTCCGAACGCGGCTGTAAAAAATGCGCGCGCGGGCGGCGACGAAGCCTTAGTCTTTGGTGGGAGAGAGGGGCGGCGCGGCTCTTGCGTCGCCTTTTCGCGCCAAAGGCTGGGGAGAGCCGGCGCGCATTCACGCCAAGGGGGTCGCGATACGAGCATGAGCGCAGCGAGCGAAGCGGCGAACGCCGCGCCGACGCCCTTTCTGGAGGCGAGCGCCCACGATCGGCGCAACCTGACCGCCGCGGCGCTTTACGAGCACGCGGGCCGCCTCGGCGAGGGCGCCGTCGCAAGGGACGGTCCCCTCGTCGTGAAGACCGGCGAACACACCGGCCGCAGCGCCAACGACAAGTTCATCGTCAGCCGGCCGGAGATCGACGCCGACATCTGGTGGGACAACGCCCGGGCGATGAGCCCGGAGAGCTTCGCGCGGCTGCGCGCCGACATGCTCGACTACGCCGCGGAAAGAAGCGTCGCCGGCGCGCCCCTCTTCGCGCAGGATCTGCAGGGCGGCGCCGACAAGGACCACTCGATCAGCGTACAGGTTTTCACCGAATACGCTTGGCACGCGCTCTTCATTCAACACCTGCTCGTCCGCCCGCCGATGAGCGAGCGGGCGATGGAGACCGGCCGGGCGCCGGACTTCACGATCGTCGATCTGCCGAACTTCGAGGCGGACCCCGAACGTCACGGCTGCCGCTCAAAGACGGCGATCGCCGTAGACTTCGTCGAGCGGACCGTGCTCATCGCCGGCACGTCCTACGCCGGCGAGATGAAGAAGTCCGTCTTCACGATCCTGAACTTCCTTCTGCCGCCAAAAGGCGTCATGCCGATGCACTGCTCCGTAAACGCTGATCCGAAGGGCGACGCCGCGGCGATCTTCTTCGGCCTCTCCGGCACGGGCAAGACGACGCTCTCCGCCGACCCGGCCCGCATGCTCATCGGCGACGACGAGCACGGCTGGTCGGAGAACGGCCTCTTCAACTTCGAAGGCGGCTGCTACGCGAAGATGATCCGGTTGTCGGCGGAGGCCGAGCCGGAGATCCACGCAACGACGAAGCGCTTCGGCACGGTGCTGGAGAACGTGGTCATGAACCCCGCGACGCGGGCGCTCGACCTTGACGACGCCAGCCTTGCGGAGAACTCCCGCGGCGCTTACCCGATCCATTACATCCCGAACGCCTCGACCAACGGCCGCGCGGTGCATCCGACATCGATCATTATGCTGACGTGCGACGCGTTCGGGGTCATGCCGCCGATCGCCAAGCTGACGGCCGCCCAGGCGATGTATCAGTTCCTGTCCGGCTACACGGCGAAAGTTGCGGGTACGGAGAAAGGCGTGAAGGAGCCGCAGGCGACGTTCTCCGCTTGCTTCGGCGCGCCGTTCATGCCCCGCCACCCGTCCAAATACGGCGCGCTTCTGGGCGACCTCGTCGAACGCCACGGCGCGCAGTGCTGGCTCGTCAATACGGGCTGGACCGGGGGCCGTTACGGCGTCGGACGGCGCATGCCGATCAAGGCGACGCGCGCGCTCCTCTCCGCGGCCCTCGACGGATCGCTCGCCGGCGCGCCGATGGCGACGAACCCGGTCTTCGGCTTCGAGCAGCCGACGGCGCCGCCGGAAGGCGCGGACGTCGACGCGGCCATCCTCGACCCGCGCGCGACGTGGGACGACCCGGCCGCCTACGATGCGCAAGCCGAGACGCTCGCGCGGATGTTCATCGAGAATTTCGCGCCGTTTGCGGCGCACGTCTCGGATGAGGTGCGCGCCGCCGCGCCGCGTATCTGACGCCCGCCGAGCGCTACTGAAGCCCCGCCGGGTCGACGACGCCGCCTGCGCACCCGGCGGCGGCCGGCGGCGCGGCGCGGATAAGCTCGGCGACGGACGCCTCGGGCTCGATCCGCCCGCTAAGATTGATGCGCAGCTCCTTGATCAGCTTCCTGCCGTCGTCATCGACGCATTCAATGCGGACGCGCGCCCCCGCGCCGTCGCCGAAGCCGGCGTCAAAGGCCGCGCGCACGTCGCTCGCCGAGACGCGTCGCCCGATATTGTCGGCGAACAGGCGGCCGACGGGCGAACCGTTGACGGCGGCGGTCACGATGAGGGCGTCGTCGAAATAGGCGTCGGCGTCGGTCCCGTGACAGGTTCCGTGCTTGATCCATTCGTGGCGGGCGAGCCCGCTCGCGACCCCCGGCATAGCCTCGGAAAGCGCGATGCTCGTTTCCGCGTCGAGGCCCGGCTCTGGCAGGCGCGACCACTCGCCGGCGACGTCGCGCCGGCGGACGCCGTCGTCGACGCCGCAATAGGCCCGCTCGCGCGGCTGCGGCCACAGCCCGTGCAGCGACAGTCTTCGCGTCGCGTTCGGCGTTTCGCCGTCATTGAGCCGGCGGCATTCGCTCGTTCTCGGCCGGGTTTCGCAAAACGCCGGCTGCCAATTGAGCGCCAGGACGTGCTCGGTGGATTCCGGCCCGCCCCGCTGCGATACGGCGGCGAGGATCGCGGCGACGGCGGCGATCGAGACATAGACGAGCCGATTGACGGCCATTGCAAGAGGTCCCCAAAAATCGGCGCTTGTCCGCGCCGGCGCGTCTCGGTCTGATGCGGCGCTCGCCGGACGAGGACGACGGAGAACCGATGACGGAGCGCGACGATCATCCGAGCGGCGTCGCCGCGGATCAAGCCGCGCGCGATTTTTTCCCTGGGCGCCGTCGAGGGCCTGCGTCGCGCCGCGACGTCCTCGCGCGCCTCGCCGCCGCAACGGCGCTTTTGCCGGTTCTGGAGAACGATCGCGCCCGCGCCGCCGTCACCCGCGAAGACGACCGGCGGCTTGCGATCGACACCGCCCGCTTCGACGTCGACACGATCGACTTCATCGAGCCGGAGCGCATCGGCTCGCGCCGCGCGCCGAACTTCGGCGTCGTCCCGACGCGCGTTCTGCCGTTCATGACCTCCTACCGCGCGCGGCTCGCCGCGCCCACTGACGCTCCATCGCCCGCCGTCATCGTCGTCCACGACGAGCAAGGCCTCGATCCGCACGCCGAAGACGTCGCCCGCCGCCTCGCGCTCGAGGGCTTCACGGCGTACGCCATCGACGTTCTGTCGTCCTACGGCGGCACGCCGGACGATGCGGAAGACGCGCGAGAGACCGTCGGCAAGCTCGACCCGGCGAAAACGGTCGCGCGCTATGCGGAGATCGTCGCGAGCCTCGCGCGCCGCCGCACCCATAACGGCAGGGTCGGCGCGGTCGGTTTCGGTTGGGGCGGCGGCGTCGTCGGCCGCCTTGTCGCCGACGCCCCGGGACTCGACGCCCTGGGGCGCGACGCCGGCGTCGCCTACTACGCTGCGCCCCCGCCCGGGGGCGCGGCGGCCGGCGCACCGCTCCTTCTACACTACGCCGGCCGCGACAGACGCGCGAACGCCGGCGTCGCGGCCTATCGCGCCAACCTCGACGCCGCCGGCGCGCGTTACGAGCTCCACGTCTACGAGGGCGCGCGGCGCGGCTTCGACGACGACGAAGACCGCGCCCGACACAATCGCGCGGCCGCGCGTCTCGCGTGGTCGCGGACGATCGCGTTCCTCAAGCGCGAGCTCGCAGTATGACGGCCGGCTCCATGCGCGACGGTTACATCGACAAGGTCTACGGCCGGCGGCAGGCGAAACCGTTGAAGCCGCGCCAGGCCGCGCTCATCGACGCTTTGCTGCCGAAACTCGCCATTCCCGACGGCGACGCGCCAATCGACCTCGAAGCGCTGTTTCCGGGTTGCGACGAGTTTCACTTCGAGATCGGCTTCGGCGGCGGCGAGCACCTCGCATGGCAGGCGCAGGCGCGGCCCGGCGCAGGCTTCATCGGCGCCGAGCCGTTCCTGAACGGCGTCGGCAAACTCCTCGCGCAAGTCGACGATCTCGGGCTCGCCAACGTGCGCGTCGTCTGCGGCGACGCCAGGCCTGCGCTCGCCCGCACGCCGGACGCCGCGCTCGCACGCCTTTACGTGCTGCACCCGGATCCCTGGCCAAAGAAACGCCACCACAAGCGCCGCATGGTCTCGCCTTGGCTCTTCGCCGAAGCCGCGCGAACCTTGAAGGTCGGCGGAGAGATGCGGGTCTCCAGCGACCGCGCCGACTACCTGCGCACGACCTTGATGCACGCCCGCGCCGAGCCGCGCCTCGTCTGGACCGCGCGCACCGCCGCGGACTGGCGGGTTCCGCCGGCCGACTGGCCGGAGACGCGTTACGGCGCTAAAGCGCGCCTGGCGGGGCGGCCGCCGGCGCACCTGATCTTTCAACGGGCGCCGGGGCCGGATCGCTGATCGCTTTGTGAGTCGACGCGGCGGCGGGCAACGCGCGACAAGATCGGCCTGGGGGAGTTCGAGGCGTGCGGGAGACATCGGCAATGGGCATCTGGCGTCTGGTGGCCCTCGCGGCCCTTGGGCTCGCAGCATCCGGTTGCGTCAAGCTCACGATCGCCTGGACGAACCTGTCGCCGAAGGGGCCCGACGCGGCGCCGTCCGTTCTCGACGCCGCCGCGCTCGGCTCAACGGAATCGGACGACGTCGCGACGATCGCCGACTGGCGCGACGCGACGCCCGCGATCAAAGAGGCGCTTCAGCGTTACGTCTACGGGGCCCTGCCCGACGCGTCGCGCACGGACGTCGCGGCGCGCCGCGTGACCGCCGATCGCATCTACGGCGACAAGGGCCGCTTGGAGGAGCTCCAGATCAACGCCTCCGCCCGCTTCGGCGACGCGGACGCCCCCTGGCGCGCCGCCGCGCCGTTCTCCGTCAGCCTCGTGACGCCCGCGGACGCGACGGGCCCGGCGCCGCTGATCATGATGGAGACGTTCTGCAGCCGCGAGGCCGCCATACCTTATCCCGAGCCTGAGAAGCCCCGCGGCGGGATCATGTTCTTCGTCTTTGGCCGGTACATCTGTACGCCGCCGATCGAGGAGATCCTGTCGGCGGGCTACGCGCTCGCCGTGTTTCACCCGCCGCAATTCGTGCCCGACGCGGCCGATGCGGGGCTTGCGGCGCTGAGCGCGATATCGCCCGACGCCAACGAAGACGCGCCGCGATGGGGCGCGATCGCCGCCTGGGCGTGGGGGTACTCGCGCGTCGTCGACGCCCTCGACGACGATCCGCGGCTGGACGCGAACGCCACCGTGGCGTGGGGCCACTCGCGCTACGGCAAGGCGGCGCTCCTCGCCGCGGCGTTCGACGAGCGCATCGACGGCGTCATCGCCCACCAGTCCGGCACCGGCGGCGCCTCGCTCAACCGCGAGAAACGCGGCGAGAGCGTCGGCGAAATCACCGAGGCCTACCCCCACTGGTTCGCGGAGACCTACGCCGCGTTCGCCGGGCGCGAGGCCGCTCTGCCGATCGACCAGCATCACCTGCTGGCGCTGATCGCCCCGCGGCCGATGCTCCTCGGCAACGCCCGCCGCGACGTCTGGTCCGACCCGAACGGCGCGTTTCGCGCCGCCATGGGCGCCGATCCGATCTACGAACTCTACGGCTCGCGCGGCCTCGACCAGGAGCGGCTGAAACCGTTCAACCCAGCGGCGGACATCTCGTTCTGGATCCGTCCGGGCACGCACGGCGTCGTCGAGGAGGACTGGCCGGCGTTTCTGGCCTTCCTTCGGGCGCACTTTCCCTCGCAAGCGACCGCCGGCGCGGCCGTCGCCGGCCACGGCGAACGCCACGGCGATCATGGCCGCGATCATCATGACGGCCATCACGACGGCCACGATGACGGCCCGGCGCTCCGCTAGCGCCGCCGCAAAGGTCGACAAGCGGAGCGAAAAAAAGCGATCTAGGCGCGGCGTCGCCCTGAGCGGCGTCTGTCGAAGGACCCCCGCCGGCCCGCATGACTCAGATCTTCGAAAACGATGTGGCCCCTCACGGCGGCGCCGCGACGGCCCGCGCCGCAGCGCCGTGCAGCCCCGACGACGCAGGCGCGGCGTCACAGCCGCGGCTGAAGGCGGGCCTCGGCGTCATCATCGTCAATTACCGCACGCCGGATCTCGTCGCCCAGTGCCTCGCCTCGATCGCGCCGGAGCTCAGCGCGCTCGACGCCCGGGCGGTCGTCGTCGACAATCGGTCCGACGACGGCTCGGCCGACCGCATCGCCGCGTTCCTGAGCGGCGAAAGCGCCGGCGGCGCGACATGGACCGAGCGGGTGTCGCTCGTCCGGGCGCGGCGCAATTCGGGGTTCGCCGGCGGCAACAATTTCGGCCGCGGCTTCCTCGATGCGCCTTACTACCTGCTTCTCAACAGCGACGCGCTCGCCCGGCCGG
The DNA here is from genome assembly GCA_050331095.1 of Parvularculaceae bacterium. GTDB lineage: Bacteria > Pseudomonadota > Alphaproteobacteria > Caulobacterales > Parvularculaceae > MED-G105. Next base: position 98,505 of record JBHJHE010000022.1, on the reverse strand, counting down.
GCGCCCTCGCCGCGCTGATCGCCGCCGCCGAGCGCCGACCCGACGCGGGCGCCGTCGGTCCGCGCCTCGAAGACCCGGACGGCAGGGCCCAGCAAAGCCGGTTTCGGTTCAAAACGCCGCTCACGGAGTTTCTGGCCGGCGCCCGCGTTCGCCTTCTTGACCGCCTCTTCGCCTTCGCCGCCGTCGCCCCCCCGGTCGACGACGCGCCGACCGACGCGGAATGGGTGAGCTTCGCCTGCGTCCTGTTGCGCCGCGAGGCGGTCGACGCCGTCGGCCCCATGGACGAGGGGTACTTCATGTACTTCGAAGACGCGGACTATTGCCGCCAGTTGCGGCGCGGCGGATGGTCGGTGGTCTATGAGCCGAGCGCGCGGGTCGTGCACCTGCGCGGCGGGTCGTCGCCGGTGAAATCGCTTATGCGCGAGAAAAAGCGACCGCCCGCCTACTTTTACGCGTCGCGCACGCGTTACTTCCGCAAATCCTTCGGTCCCCTGGGGCCGACCCTGGCGAACCTCGCCTGGACGGCCGGCCGCGCCGTCGCCCACGTCCGCCTTCTCGTCGGCCGACCAGTCCCGCGCGCTTGCGCGCGGCAGGCGCGCGACCAGTGGATCAACTGGCGCGCGCCCCTCAACGACAGCCGCGCGCCGACGACAGGCGGCGGCGAACCCAGCTGAGGAGCGACGCCGTTGGGCCGGCCTGACTTCATCATCATCGGCGCGATGAAATGCGGCACGTCCACGCTCTATGAGCAGCTTGACGCGCAGCCCGGCGTCTTCATGTGCCGTCCGAAAGAGCCGAACTTCTTCAGCGACGACGACGTCTATCGCCGCGGCGTTCATTGGTACGAGAAGCTTTTCGACGACGCGCCGGCGGACGCCGTCGCGGGCGAGGCGAGCACCCACTACGCCAAGCTGCCGACCCATCCGGATACGATCGATCGGCTGGCGAGCGGCGCGCCGAACGCGAAGTTCGTCTATATGATGCGCCATCCGATCGACCGGCTCGTGTCCCACTACATCCACGACTGGTCGCAGCGGCGGATCTCAGCGCCGATCGACGAAGCGCTCGCCGACGCGCCCGAACTGATCGAGTACGGACGGTACGCCTACCAGATCAAGCCGTGGCTCGACCGCTTCGGGACGGCGCGCGTTCTGCCTGTGTTTCTGGAGCGCCTGACGGCGGCGCCGGCGGCGGAGTTCGCGCGCATCGGCGCTTTCCTCTCGCCCGCCGCCGACTTCGTCTGGCGGGACGACCTTGAACCGGCGAACGTCTCCGCCGCGCGCATTCGCCCGTTCCCCGCCTACGGCCTCGTCGTCGACAATCCGGTCGCGACGGCCCTGCGCCGCGCGCTGACGCCCCGAGCGCTGCGCGACCGCGTCAAACAAAAACTGCGCCTTCACGAGCGCCCCGCGCTCGGGTGCGCCGCCCGCGCCCGGGCCGTCGAGGCGTTCGACGCGGACCTCGCCGCGCTCGGCGCGATGCTCGGGCGGCCGCTCGACTGCGCCAATTTCAAGGAGACGGTGACGGCCGCGCCTCTCGTCTGGGCGTCGTAAAGCCGGAGGTTTCAACGTTCCCGCCGTCTAGCGGCGCCCCATCCCGAACATGGAGCCGAGGAGCCCGAAGAAGAACGACAGCGCGCCCCAGACGACGACCCCGACGCCGATTGCGTAAGCCGCCGCGTCCGGCGTCAGCGGCACCGTCCACCGGAAGTTCTCGCGCACCGACCGGGCGACGCCGGCGTCGACGGAGCGCGCTAAACGCAGCGGACGGACGATCGCCTGCGCCGAGGTCAGCGCGACCTGGTGCTCACGCAGGTACTCATAGCGATCGAATGTGTATTCGATAGAGTCGGCGGTTTTCTCCGACGCGAGCTGGCCGCTCGTTCGCAGTTCGTCGACATAGGCGTCGCGGGTCATGCCGAGTTCGTCGACGATCGCATCGTAGCGCGAGACGATCGCGGCGAGCTCTTCAACGCGACCGTCGAGATTTTGAAGGTACTGGATTGTGAAGCCCGGCGCCTGGGACCCGACGACGATCCCGAGAACGCCCATCAACCGCGCGAAAAACGCCGCCATCTCACCCCTCCGAATTCAACCCCTCGATGCCGGTTAATTATCACCCGGAAGCGGCCCGCGAAATCGCGAAACCGCAAAAAGTCGGGAGCGGAAATCGCCAAATTCGACGCCAGCGCTGCGCAGGGATCTCGACAAACCCGACGCTGGCGATTATTTCACAAATTAAACGCGATCAGAGTTTGATAGCGGGCCCCGTCGGGGCCCGTTTTTTGTTGTCGGAGGCCGTTTGACGCCGTTGGAGGAGAAGCTGCGCGCCATCGTCGCGCCCGTCGTCGCCGACGCCGGGTTTCGTCTGGTGCGCGTGCGCGTCACCGGCGATCGCGTTCGGACGGCGCAGATCATGGCGGAGCGGCCCGACCGAACGATGACGGCGGAGGATTGCGCCCGGCTGTCGCGTTTGCTGTCGCCCGTTCTGGAGGAAGCAGACCCGATCGCCGGCGCTTATAACTTGGAGGTATCCTCGCCCGGCGTCGATCGCCCGCTTGTCAGCCTTGAGGATTTCGATGCGTGGCGCGGCTACGAGGCGAAGGTTGAACTCGACCGATTGATTGAGGGGCGGCGCCGGTTCCGCGGCGTTCTCGCAGGCGTCGAAGACGACCAGGTCCTGATCGACCTCGACGGCGAAACTGAGACCGCTCTTATTCCTTACGCTTATGTGGACAACGCCAAGCTTGTGCTTACCGACGCGCTCGTGCGGGAGAGCCTGGCCGCCGCGAAAGCGCTTGAACGGGCTCGCGCCGCGAACGGCGTAGCCGATAATGACGACAGCGCCGCAGAGGGCGCGGGAGAAACGCAATGACCGCCATCAGCCACAACCGCCGCGAGCTCATCCAGATCGCAGAAGCCGTCGCCCGCGAGAAGTCGATCGAGATCGAGCTCGTTATCGAGGCGATGGAGGACGCGCTCGCCCGCGCCGCCCGCTCGCGCTACGGCCAGGAGACGCTCGTGCGCGCCGAAATCGATCCGCGTACGGGCGAAACGCGGCTATGGCGGCTGATGGAGGTCGTCGAGGAGATCGAGAACCCGTCCGCCGAAATCGACCTCGAGACGGCGCGCGCGAAAAACCCCGAAGCGACGGTCGGCGACTTCATCTCCGATCCCCTGCCGCCGATCGAGTTCGGCCGCGTCGCGGCGATGTCGGCGAAGCAGGTCATCACCCAGAAAGTGCGCGAAGCCGAACGTGACCGTCAGTACGAAGACTTCAAAGACCGCATCGGCGAAATCGTTAACGGCATCGTCAAACGCGTCGAATACGGCCACGTCATCGTCGACCTCGGCCGCGCCGAAGCCGTCGTGCGCCGCGACCAGCAATTGCCGCGCGAGGCTTACCGCACCGGCGACCGCATCCGCTCGTATGTCATGGACGTGCGCCGCGAGCCCCGGGGCCCGCAGATCTTCCTGTCCCGCTCGCACCCGCAATTCATGGCGAAGCTGTTCGAACAGGAGGTGCCCGAGGTTTATGACGGCGTCATCGAGATCAAGGCGGTCGCGCGGGATCCCGGCAGCCGCGCTAAAATCGGCGTCTTTTCGAACGACAACGCCATCGACCCCGTCGGCGCGTGCGTCGGCATGCGCGGCAGCCGCGTGCAGGCCGTCGTCAACGAGCTCGGCGGAGAAAAGATAGACATCGTCCCGTGGTCGCCGGACCCCGCGACCTTCGTCGTCAACGCCCTTGCGCCTGCGGAGGTGACGAAGGTCGTGCTCGACGAAGAAATCGAGCGCATCGAGGTCGTCGTTCCCGACGAACAGCTCTCGCTCGCCATCGGGCGGCGCGGCCAGAACGTGCGCCTCGCCGCGCAGGTCTCCGGTTTCGAGATCGACATCATGACCGAAGAGGAAGAGAGCAAGAAGCGCCAGGAAGAATTCCGTCTGCGTTCGGAGCTCTTCATGGAGGCTCTCGACGTCGACGACATGATGGCCGGCCTTCTGGTCTCGGAAGGCTTCGCAAAGATCGCAGAGCTCGCCTATGTCGAGGTCGACGAGTTGATGGATATCGAGGGGCTCGACGAAGAGACCGCCGCCGAACTCCAGGCGCGCGCGAACGACTGGCTCGAGGCGGAGGCCAAGAAGCTCGACGACAAGCGCCGCGAGCTTGGCGTCGAGGACGCGCTCGCCGCGTTCGAGGGGCTCGAACCGGCGATGCTCGTCACCCTCGGCGAAAACGACATCAAGTCGCTGGAGGACCTCGCCGGCTGCGCCACGGACGATCTCACCGGCTGGACCGAACGCGTCGACGGCGAACGCAAACACTATGACGGCGTTCTCGAAGGCCATGGGCTGTCGAGCGACGACGCCGAGGACATGATCATGCGCGCCCGGGTGTCCGCCGGCTGGATCACGCAGGAAGAGCTTGACGCCACACGCGCCGAAGCCGAGGCCGCAGCGCTCGCCGAGGCCGAAGCGGCGGCCGAACCGACGCTCGCGCCCGAAGAGGAGTTGCGCCAACGCATCGCGGGAGCCGTCGCTGACTGATCTTATTGAGAAAAACCGGCCCGCCGGCCGCGCGAAGAAAGAACGCGAGCGGACCTGCATCGTCGAGCGCGCGACCGGCGACCCCGCCGCGCTTATTCGTTTCGCTCGCGATCCGGCTGGCGTCGTCGCCCCGGATCTTGCGGAGAAACTGCCGGGCCGAGGGGCCTGGGTGAGCGCGAGCCGCGAGGCGGTCGCGGCGGCGGCGCGGCGCAATCTGTTCGCTCGGGCGTTTAAAGCGCCGACGCAGTTGCCGGAGGGACTCGACGCGGCGGCCTTCGCGGCCCATGTGGAAGCGCTGATCGCGGCGCGAACGCTGAACCTTCTGGGCCTCGCCCGCCGGGCCGGCGACGTCGAGATCGGGATCGACGCGTGTCTCGCGTCGCTCAGGCGCGGAGCCGTAGGCGCAGCGTTCACCGCGCGCGAGGCCGGCGCGGACGGCGCCGCGAAAATGACGCGCGCCGCCGGCGAGGCTGGCGCGACGCGCGTCATCGGGTTCGACGGCGGCCAGATTTCGGCCGCCCTCGGGCTAAACGGGGTGCGGCATTGCGCGGTGCGCCGCGGGCCGGCGACGACGCGGATCATCGCCGAGGCGCGTCGGTTGAACGGTTTCCGACCGACGACCGAACCGCCCGCCGGGTCGTCCGCAGGCGAACCGGCCTGCCGGCAAGACGCGCCTGACGTCGTTTCGCGCGACGATGGCGGCGGGCGAAATGGTGGACCATCGCCGGTTTGAGCGTTATGCCAAGCCGGCTTTCGCAGTGGCGAAAGCGCGCGTTAAGGGCGCGCGATCGTCCCGAAAGATCCGCTGAGCTTACGGCCGCCTTGGACTTGCCGGAGACGGTTCCGAGCTCGGCGATATTGGAGACTTGATGAGCGACGAAGTCGACACGAAACAGGACTTGGACGAAGGCGGCGCGCGCGGCGGCCGCCGGCCGCTCTCCCTGCGGCGCACGGAGAAGGGCGCGGTCAAGCAGAGCTTTTCGCACGGGCGATCGAAGACGGTCGTCGTCGAGACGAAGAAGCGCCGCGTTCTGACGGTCAAGAAAGGCGAGAAGACCGACGCCGCCGCCAAACGGCCGAGCGAACCGCGCGAGGCCGCGGCGCCGGCCGATGCGCCGAAGGCGCGCGGCGCCGACGAGACCGCACGACCAACACAGCGAACGTCGACCAAGCCAGCGCAGAAATCCGCCAGCCAGCCGGCGGCGCGCGGCGAGGCCGCGCGAACCGACGACGCACGCGGGCAAACCGCGCGCGGCGATGCGCGCGGCAAGAAGCCCGCCGTACTGCGCAGCCTTTCCGAACAGGAGCGCGAGGCGCGCGCCAAGGCGCTGATGAAGGCCCGCCAGGACAGCGAGGCGCGCCGCAAGCAGGAAGAGGCCGAACGCGCCGATCGCGAGACCCGCGAAGCGACAGAGCGCGCTAAGCTTGAAGAAGAACGCGCGCGGCTCGCCGAAGAAGAGAAGCGTCGCGAAAAAGAAGCCGAGGAGCGTCGGCTCAAAGAAGAAGAGGCGCGCGCCGCCCTCGAAGCCGAGGACGAAGAGCGCCGCCGCCGCAACGCCGCGAAGCAGGGTAAAACCGCGAAGAAACCCGACGGCGCGGGCGAGCAGCAGAAAACGCCGGAGGGCGACAACCCGCTCGCCCAACTTGGCGGCCGGCTGAAGACCCGCCGCGCCGACCGCGGCGGCGACCGCGACGCGAAGTCGAAAGACGCGCCGAAGCGTCGAAGCGGCCGACTGACGATCGCCTCGGCTCTTGAGGAGGACGAGGAGCGCCAGCGCTCGCTCGCCTCCGTCCGCCGGGCGCGCGAACGCGAGAAGCTCGCCCGCCAACAGCGCGGCGGAGCGAACAAGCCCGTGACGCGCGAAGTCGTGATCCCCGACACCATCACCGTCCAGGAGCTCGCCCAGCGCATGTCGATGCGCGCCATCGAGCTCGTTCGTGAGCTGATGAAGCAGGGTCAGATGGTCACCGCGAACGCGACGCTCGACGCCGACACCGCGGAGCTTGTCGCCACGGACTTCGGCCACCAGGTCAAGCGCGTGTCCGAAGCCGACGTCGAGGAAGGCCTTTTCGGCGACGCGGACGACGACGGCGACCTGGCGCCCCGCCCGCCGGTCGGCACCATCATGGGCCACGTGGACCACGGGAAGACGTCTCTCCTCGACGCGTTGCGCCAGACCGACGTCGTGGCGGGCGAGGCCGGCGGCATCACGCAGCACATCGGCGCCTATCAGGTGACGGCGTCGAACGCCGACGGCGAGGCGCGCAAAGTGACGTTCCTCGACACGCCGGGCCACGCCGCTTTCACGCAGATGCGCGCGCGCGGGGCGAACGTCACGGACATCGTCATCCTCGTGGTGGCGGCGGACGATTCGATCATGCCCCAGACGGTCGAGGCGATCAGCCACGCCCGCGCGGCGGACGTGCCGATCATCGTCGCCATCAACAAGATCGACAAACCGAACGCCGACGCCAACAAGGTGCGTACGGACCTTCTGCAGCATGAGCTGCAGGTCGAGAGCATGGGCGGCGAGATCCAAGACGTCGAGGTCTCAGCCCTTCAGAAGACGAACCTCGACGGGCTTCTGGAGGCGATCCTTCTCCAGGCGGAGCTTTTGGAGTTGAAGGCCAATCCCGACCGCGCCGCCGAAGGCAGCGTAGTCGAGGCGCGCCTCGCCAAGGGCCGCGGCCCGGTGGCGACGCTGCTCGTCGAACGCGGCTCGCTGAAACGCGGCGACATCGTCGTCGTCGGCGCCGAGTGGGGCAAGGTGCGCGCCCTCGCCGACGACAAGGGCTCGCAACTGAAGTCCGTCGGACCGGCCTTCCCGGCCGAGGTCCTCGGCCTTAACGGCGTGCCCGAGCCCGGCGATATGTTCGCCGTCGTCGAGAGCGAGGCGCGCGCGCGCGAGGTCGCGGAGTTCCGCCAGCGCCAGAAGCGCGAAAAAGCCAACGCCAAGTCGTCGGGCACCTCGCTCGAGCAGATGATGGCGCAGCTCCAGGACGCGGAGATCAAAGAGCTCCCGGTCGTGATCAAGGGCGACGTTCAGGGATCGGTCGAAGCGATCGTCGGCTCGCTCGAAAAGATGTCGACGGACGAAGTGCGCGTGCGCGTTTTGCACACCGGCGTCGGCGGCGTCTCCGAAAGCGACGTCATTCTCGCCGGCGCCTCCGGCGCGCCGGTCATCGGCTTCAACGTGCGCGCCAATAAGCAGGCGCGCGAGCAGGCCGAGACCGAGAAGGTCGAGATCCGCTACTATTCGGTGATCTACGACCTCCTTGACGACATCAAGGGCGCGCTGTCGGGCATGCTCGACCCTGAGCTGCGCGAGACGTTCCTCGGCAACGCGGAGATCCTCGAGGTCTTCAACATCACCAAGATCGGCAGGGTCGCCGGCTGCCGCGTCACGGAGGGGCTCGTGCGCCGCGGGGCGAAGGTGCGCCTGATCCGCGACGACACGGTGATCCACGAGGGCGAGCTCTCGCAGCTGAAGCGCTTCAAGGACGACGTGCAGGAAGTGCCGACGGGCCAGGAGTGCGGCATGAGCTTCGCGAACTATGACGACCTCAAGGTCGGCGACGTCATCGAGTGCTTCGCCGTCGAGAGCGTGAAGCGGGAGCTCTAATCGCTTCACGTTTCGCGGATCGCCCCTCCGCGGGCGGCCCGCCTGTCGTATGTCATGGAGCGGAAGGAGCCGCTTCATGACCCAACGCCTTGTCCTCGCCGTCGCCGCAACGGCGACGCTCGTCGCCAGCGCCTCGGCCCAGCCGCCGGGCCAATCCCCCGTAGACCCGGCCCCCGTAGACCCGGCCCCCGGCGATCCTTCGCCCGACGTCGCGGATGAGATCTTCGACGCCGCGGAGCGCCTTCGAAGCATCGTCGCCCGGGTCGACCCGGCCGCCGCCTTCACCGAAACCGGCGCGTCGTTCACGGTGTCGGGAACGCCGGTATTGTTCGTGCACGACGTCAACGCGAACCGCATGCGGCTGATGTCGCCGGCGGCGAACGTCGCCGAGGTCGGCGCTGACGAACTGATGCGCCTCATGCAGGCGAACTTCGAAAGCGCCCTCGACGCGCGCTATGGCGTCGCCAGCGGCATCGTCTGGTCGACGTTCATTCATCCGCTCTCGACCCTGTCGAGCGAGGAGTTCGTCTCCGGGCTCGGCCAGGTCGTGAACCTCGTCAACAGCTATGGCGGCAGTTACAATTCGGGCGTTTTCTCGTTCGGCGGCGGCGACAACGCCAATGAAGGCCGCCAGCTCCTCGACGAGCTCGAAGACAAGGCCGAGGAAATCTAGAGCGCCGGGTGTTCAGCTTGGATCGGGCGAAGACCGTTTCAGGCGCTCAAACCCTAGAATCTAGAGCATCCGACTGATTCAATCAGAAAACGTTATGCTCGAGGGGCGCAGCGTCCCGCCGACCGTTGCGATCCCTACACCGATCAGTTGGGCGGTCAATCGCGCCGCGCGGCCTGCTCTTCAAGGCCGGAGCGGCCCTCGCGACCGGCGAGAACCGCCGCGACGGCGTTCGGACTGACGCCGCGCGAGGCGAGCGCGACGAGAAGGTGGTAGACGAGATCCGCCGCCTCTTCGGCGATTTCTTCCTCACCGCCGGACGCGACCGCAAGCGCCGCCTCGACGCCCTCTTCGCCAAGCTTTTTCGCGCATCGCGAGGGCCCGGCCTGGAGCAGTTTCGCCGTGTACGACGTTTCCGCGGGCGCGCCGCGCCGCGTCGCTATTGCGCCGGCGAGACGATCGAGCGCCGCGCCGAGCGTATTCTCCGTCTCCTGCATGAGTGAAGCCTTCCCCATCAGATCGCGCGAACGGGCAGCCCGGCGGCCGCCAGCGCGTCGCGCGCTTCGGCGAGCGTATACTGACCGAAGTGAAAAATCGACGCCGCAAGGACGGCGCTTGCGCCCCCGCCCTTCACCGCGTCGACAAGATGGCCGAGCGCCCCGGCGCCCCCCGACGCGATGACCGGAACCGGGACCGCGTCGACGACCGCGCGCGTGAGCTCGAGATCGTAGCCGTCGCCGCCCCCGTCGCGATCCATCGACGTCAACAGGATCTCCCCGGCGCCGCGGCCCGCCGCCTCCCGCGCGAAGGCGACGGCGTCGCGACCCGTCGCCTCCCGCCCGCCATGGGTGAAGATCTCCCACGCGCCGGGCCCCGTCCTACGTGCGTCGACGGCGACGACGACGCACTGGGCGCCGAAGCGCGCCGCGGCGGCGTCGATGAGGCCAGGATCGCGCACGGCGGCGGTGTTGATCGCCACTTTATCCGCACCCGCCTGGAGCAGACGGCGGAAATCGTCCGGCGACCGCACCCCGCCGCCCACCGTCAGCGGCACGAAACAGCGCTCGGCGACGAGCCTGATCTTGTCGAGGAGGACGCCTCGGCCCTCGTGGCTCGCGGAGATATCGAGAAAACAAATTTCGTCCGCCCCCGCGGCGTCGTAAGCGAGCGCGGCCTCGGCCGGATCGCCCGCATCGCGCAGGTTGACGAACTGAACGCCTTTCACGACGCGCCCGTCCTTCACGTCGAGGCAAGGGATGATCCGCGTCTTAAGCATCGCTCACTCGGCCGCCCGCGCATCGGCGCCCGCGTCGGCGCGCCAGAACGGCGGCTCTTCGGCGATCTCGCGCCAGGCCGGCAGCGCGTCCGCAACGGCGAGGTCCGCCTCCGCGCCGCGATAGCCGGAAACGAACCCGGCCGCCCGCGCCGCGCCGAGGAGCGCCCGGCCGACAAGCGCAGGGGCCCGTTCAGCCGCGACCGCCGGCGCCGCCGCCGCCCGCGCCAGCGCATCGGCCGTCGCGGCGTCGTTCACCGCGCCCAGTGCGTCCTGCAGCGCGGCGAGGCGGGCGTTCAGCGCCTTGCGCGACTTACGGTCTAGAACGTCGCGAAAAATCTGCATGGCGTAGCGCAGCTTTTTGATCTCGATACGGAGGTCGTGGAGCGCCTGCGGGTCCCCGTCCATCGCCGTCTCGCCGGCAAGGCGCGCCGCGTCGAACCGCCGGTCGAGGGCGGCCGGCGCGAACTCGGCGCAAGGGCGGGTCAATCGCTCCCGAGCGTCGGCCCGCCACTCCTGCAGACGCGCCGCACGCAGAAGCGCAAGCGAAAACGCCGCGAAAGCAGGGCCGTCGACCGTTGCGACGACCTCGTCCCAGGCGTCGGCGCGGCGCGCTTCGCACAGCGCCCGCAGGCGCGCGGCCCCGAGCGACGAGTTGGCGCGGCTTTCCACGAGCGGCAGACTGTCGCCGATGAACACGTCCCAGTCCCGCGCGGCGCCGATGAGCCGGCCAAAGCCCTGGGCCGTCCGCGCGAGCTCGCGCAAGCCATCCGTACGCAGCCCTTTTCGGAACACCCGCTCATAGGCGCGGAAGCGCCGCAGAGCGACGCGCATTTGCCGCGCGCGCTCCGGGTCGCGCGCCGCGGCGAGAAGGGGCGCGAGATCAATCACGCGGCGCGCCGACGCGGCGAGCCCCTGGGCCAGCGCGTCGGCGGCCGTGTCCTCACGCTCGATGCGGGCGCGCGGCGGCCCATCCGACCGCGCGGCGAAGAGGCGAGCGACCAAACCGTCCGCCGCCGGACGCAGGCCGCCATGGGCCGCCGCCTCCGCCGCGAGATCGAACGCCGCGTCCGCCGGACCGTCGACGCTGTCGAAGGCGATCGTCGCAAGGCCGCCGCGCTCGTCGAGGGGCTGCTCCAGCCGCACCGCCACGACGGATCGGCCGCGGCGGACGATCCGCGTCCAGACGTCGGCCGCGGCGACCGCGCGCGGGCGCAACCGCCCGTCCGTCGCCCCAAACGCCCGGGCGAAGACGGCGTCGTCGACGCGCGCCGCGAACGCCGCGACGTCCACGGACGCGTTAGCCGCGAGCGCCCCATGATGAACGCCCGACGGCCCGCCGGCCGCGTCGCGCCAGGCCGTCAGGCGCCGGCTCTCGCCCGCCTCGCGCAGCTCGACGGCGCAGCCCGCCGCGGCGAGCGCTCCGTCGGGCGCGTCATAGAGCGTGATCGTCTCGCGCCGCCAGTCGAGCGCGTCGCCATGTTCGGCGGCCAGTTGCGCGCGGAAACGCGCCGCCGCCGACGGCGGCCCGGCGCAGACCAGGCGCGCCGCGCCGGACGCATTCGGCGACGCGGTCGTCAAGGCGCGAACCTCGCTCACGACCGGGCCGCCGCGAGGGCGGCGCCCGCGCTGACGCGCCCGTCGTAGAGCGCGCGCCCGATGACGACGCCGGCGATCCCTTCGGCGCGGGCGGCGAGCCGGCGCACGTCGTCGGCGCCGGCGACGCCTCCCGAGGCGATGACGGGAATCGCCACGGCGCGCGCCAGAGCCGCCGTCGCCTCGACATTGACGCCGGAAAGCGCGCCGTCGCGCTAATTGTCCGGGTAGATCCGGGCGGCGACGCCGGCGTCTTCGAACCGTCGCGCGAGATCGACGGCGTCGACGCCGCCGTCTTCCGCCCAACCGTCCGTCATGGCGCGGCCGTCCTTCGCGTCGATCCCGACCGCGACGCAGCCCGGATGCGCCCTGGCGGCGGCGCGCACGAACGCCGGGTCGCGTACGGCGGCGGTGCCGAGGACCACGCGATCGATCCCGGCCCCGAGCCACCCTTCGAGCGCCGCCATGTCGCGAACCCCGCCGCCGAGCTGGCGCCAGCCGGGAACGCCGCCCTTGAGGATGCGGTCAACGGCGGCGCGGTTCTCCGACGCGCCGGAGAACGCGCCGTCGAGGTCGACGACGTGAAGCCGCGAAAAACCGGCGTTCGAGAAGGCTCGCGCCTGAGCGGCCGGATCGTCGTTGTAGACCGTGGCGTCGTCCATGCGGCCCTGCAGGAGGCGGACGCAGCGCCCGCCCTTGAGGTCGATCGCCGGATAGATCTCGAACGGCGTCGTCACGGCGACCACCTCAGAAAGTCCGCCAGCAGCCGCAACCCGGCCCCCTGGCTCTTTTCCGGATGGAATTGAACGCCAGCGAGATTGTCGCGCGCGACGGCCGCAGCGAGCGACCCGCCATAGTCGCAAACGCCAACAAGATCGGAGGCGTTTTCGGTCGCGAAATAATAGGAGTGAACGAAGTAGAAATCCGCGGGCGCGCTGGCGGCGAACGGGCCCGCGGCGCCTGAAAAGCGGACCGTGTTCCAGCCCATGTGCGGCACCCGGCGATCGGGCGCGGGCTCGATCGGCGCGACGTCGCCGGGGATCCAGTCGAGGCCGGCCGCTTCGCCGAACTCCAGCCCGCGGCGCGCCATGATCTGCATGCCGACGCAAATCCCGAGATAGGGCCGGGCTTTTCGCCGGACCGCCTCATGCAACGCGCCGGCGAGCCCGTCCCGTGCGCCCAAACCGTCCATGGAGGCGCGGAAGGCCCCGACGCCCGGCAGGACGATGCGGTCCGCCGACGCCACGGCGTCCGGATCGTCGGTGACGAAAACGTCCGCCGCGAACCCCGCCTCGTCGGCGGCGCGCGCAAGCGCTTTCTCAACGGATCTCAGATTGCCTGAGCCGGCGTCGACGATCGCGACGCGCGCCCGGCCCCCGACGGCCTGTCGCTGAACCATCGAGCGTGTATAAAGAAAAGCGTCGCAGCGTTGAAGTTACGAAACGTCCCGATGCCGGCGAACGCCCCCCAAGAGTTGCATGGCACCACCATTCTGTCCGTTCGCCGCGACGGCGTCGTCGCGGTGGGCGGCGACGGCCAGGTGACGCTCGGACAATCCATCGTCAAAGGCGACGCCCGCAAGGTGCGCCGCCTCGCGCCGCCCGCCGGCGACAAGAGCGCCCCAGGCGAGGTGATCGCCGGTTTCGCCGGGGCCACCGCCGACGCCTTCGCCCTCATCGAGCGGCTCGAGGCGAAGCTCGAGGGCCGGCGCGGGCAATTGACCCGCGCCGCCGTCGAACTCGCCAAGGACTGGCGCACCGACCGCTACTTGCGCCGGCTCGAAGCGATGCTGATCGTCGCCGACGCTGACGTGACGCTTACGGTCACCGGGGCCGGCGACGTCCTGGAGCCGGAAGGCGGCGTCGCGGCCATCGGCTCCGGCGGCGAGTTCGCGCGGGCGGCCGCCCGCGCGCTTCTGGCGGAAACCTCGCTCAGCGCGCCGGACATCGTGCGTAAATCGATGGAGATCGCGGCGTCGATCTGCATCTACACCAACGCGTCGTTGGTCCTCGAAACATTGCCGCCGGAGGCGTAACGCCCCACTTGTCGCGTGGTTTGGGACGGGCCGCCGACAAGAATAAGGAAAGCCTGCCATGAGCGAGCGCACGCCCGCGGAGAACCTCACGCCCCGCGAAATCGTCGCTGACCTCGACCGCTTCATCGTCGGCCAGGCGGCCGCGAAACGCGCCGTAGCGATCGCTCTGCGGAACCGCTGGCGGCGCCGCCAGGTCGCGGAGCCCTTGCGGGCGGAGATCACGCCGAAAAACATCTTGATGATCGGCCCCACGGGCGTCGGCAAAACTGAGATCTCGCGCCGGCTCGCGCGCCTCGCCGGCGCGCCGTTCGTCAAGGTCGAGGCGACCAAGTTCACCGAGGTCGGCTATGTCGGCCGCGACGTCGACGCCATCGTCCGCGATCTCGTCGAGGCCGCCGTGTCGCTCGTCCGCGACGAACGCCGGGCCGAGGTGAAGGACGCCGCCCACGCCGCCGCCGAGGACCGGGTTCTCGACGCCCTTGTCGGGGCCGACGCCAGCGAGCGCACCCGAGAAAGCTTCCGCGCCAAGCTGCGGACAGGCGAACTCGACGAGCGCGAGGTCGACGTCGACATGAAGGAGACCCAGAACGCCCCGAACGTCGAGATCCCCGGCGCGCCGGGCGGACAGATGGGCGTCATCAATCTTTCCGAAATTCTCGGCAAGGGCTTCGGCGGGACGACGCGGCGTCGCCGACTGAAGGTCAAAGACGCCTACGAACCCCTGATCGCGGAGGAAGCCGACCGCCTTGTCGACGACGAAACGACCAACCGCGACGCCCTCGAGCGAGCCCAGAACGACGGCATCGTCTTCCTCGACGAAATCGACAAGATCGCCCGCGGCGCCGACGCCGGGCGCAGCGGCGCCGACGTCTCACGCGAAGGCGTGCAGCGCGCTCTCCTGCCGCTGATCGAGGGCGCGACCGTCGCCACGAAGTACGGCCCGGTGAAGACGGATCATGTGCTGTTCATCGCGTCCGGCGCGTTCCATGTCTCGAAGCCCGCCGATCTTTTGCCGGAGCTGCAGGGCCGCCTGCCGATCCGGGTGGAGCTCGACGCCCTCGACCGCGACGACCTGAAGCGAATCCTCGCCGAGCCGGAAGCGAGCCTCGTCAAGCAATACCAGGCCTTGATGAACGCCGAGGGCGTGACGCTCGCTTTCGCCGACGACGGGCTCGACGCCCTCGCCGACGCGGCCGCGGCGGTGAACGCCAGCGTTGAAAACATTGGCGCGCGTCGCCTCGCGACGATCCTGGAGAAAGTCCTCGAGGACGTCTCTTTCGACGCCGACGAGCGCAAGGGCGAAGAGATCACGCTCGACGCGGCCTTCGTGGAGGCCCGCCTCGCCGGCGTCGCCGACGATGAAGACCTCTCGAAGTACGTGTTGTAGCCCCGCCGCGCCCAAGCCTTCGGCAACCTCGGGGGCCGCCCAAAGGCTTTTTATTTCCTTAACGGCGCGGTACGTTACGTTGTTAATGGGGAAAGCATTGGGGCCAAATCGTCATGGCTGACGGCGCGCCGATTTCGAAAAAACCAAGACCGAAAATCGCCTTCACCGGCGAGGAGTGCGGTTTCGGCTATCTGGCGACGAACCAGTTCGTGACGAACGCGGCGCGTTACGAGCGGTCGGGCCCCGGCGTCGCCGACGGCGGCTACGCCGCCTCGAAAAAGACGACCAACCTCAAAGAATACACGATCCGCGAGGAAGCCCGGCACCGGTACGATTTCGAGGACGCCGCGCGCCAGCCGCTGCGAACGAAAGAGCAGGCGTTGATGTCGCTCCGCGCCAAGACCGCGGACTTCGCCGTCGTGCCCTTCTACAGCCCCTATACGGGCTACGACTTCGAAACCCTGCGGGCGATGGCGAACCTCATCACCGTGCTCGCGGTGGAGCAGGTCGAGGCGATCGACCAGTATTGCCTTGCGGTCTACGAGCCGCAGGTCCTGGATCTCGTCCAGTCGTCCCATCCTGGCTCGGCCCTCTCCCAACTTCTGGGCCGGCGATCGTCTTACGGCGACGGAGACCGGGTGCGCGCCTTCACCGGCGCCGACGCGCTGCCGAACGCCGGCGGCGATTTCCGCGCCAGCCTGCAGATCGATCAGGCCGGTCAAATGCTTCTGCGCGACCGGATCGACATGGTGTTTTGCGGACCCGACGCCGGGCGGCGCTGCAAATCGAAGCTCGACGGTCTGCGCGCCGCGGGCGTCGACGTCGCCGAGACGCTTCTCAGCGTCGAGCCCCACCGCGAGATGGCGCGCCTCGCTTGGATTAAGTTGAGGGGTTACAGCGATTTCTACACCTCGTTCGATCCGACGACCGGCGCGGTCAACTACCTCTCGACCATGACGAGCGAGCCGCAGCAGATGGGCAAGCTCTACGGCGTCGTCCTGCCCTACCAAATGGCGATGATGTCGGCGGACTTCACCATTATCGACCATAATCTCGAGGACGCGGATCCGGCGAAAACCCGCTTTTTCGTCGTCAATCGCTCGTCCGACGAGACCCTGTTCGAAGACGCGTTGCGCACGACCGACGCCAAGACGCGTTACTGGATGGAGCGTCTGCGCGACGTAAACCGCGTCGCCCATGATCGCCACGCCGACAGCGGCCACGAGCACGGCTCCGGCGGACCGGGCGTGCGCGTCATGATGCGCTTCCAGCGCGCCGGCAACGCGGCGAGCATCGCCGATCTCGAAAACTATCTGCGCAACCACGGCGTCCGCCACGCGGTCGCGCGCATGGACGAGGACAGCGAGAAAGGCGCGCCCGCCGGCATGGTCCTCGACATCGAGTTCTCCTGCGAAGACTTCCGCGGCGATCTCGCCGCCAACCCCGGCGAGTGGCTCGGCAAATGGTTCGGCGCCGCGACGATCACAGCCGTTACGGCCGCGCTCGCCTATTTCGTCGCGCCGACGCTTCAGGCGAGCCTGGCGCCCGCCCAGGCCGCATTGTGGCTGGGCGCGGTCGTCGTTGGCGGCCTCATCTTTCTTCTGGCCTGGTTCAGCCAGTACAAGCGCACGCTCGGTTCGGTGGCGAACGGCGCGATGAAGACGGCGTTCAAACGCTGGAAGAACCGCGGCGGCTCGGTGCTGGCGGCGATGCCGTTCGACACGCCGCAGCTGCCCGACCACAGCCGCCGTCGCTGGTATTCGGAGACGCCGAAATCGATCTTCGCCGACGCGGTCGAGACGGCGTCGATCCGGCTCAGCCGTCTTGCGCCCTGGTTCGCCATCGCCGGCATTTCGATGATCGCCGGCGCGATCTATCTCGCCTGGCGCGCGGGCTACATGATCCTGCCGTTTTAGGAAGACCGCCGCGTCGTCAGCTGCGGCGCGGCGGCGCTTTCAGAAAAACGTAATGGGCGCCGGCCCCGCCGTCCTTCGGGCGCGCGGGCGACATGCGCGAGACGTGCGGGCGGATGTCCGGCGCATCGACCCATTCGCGCACGCGCTCGCGCAGAACGCCCGGTCGCCAGCCGATCGCTTCGCCGCCGGACGAATGCGGGTCGAACCGGTCGATCAATCCGCCGAACAGCCGCGCTTTCGTCATGGCGTCGCCCGACGCCGGACCGCCCTTGCCGGTGATCACGAGCACGCAGCGGCAGCCGGCGTTGCGGGCCTCGACGACGAAGCGGGCGAAGGCGCGCCGGGCCGCTTCCTGGGTCATGCCATGGAGATCGAGCCGGCGGTCGATCGGCAGGCGCCGGTTCGCCGCGCGCCGGTCGAATCGCGGATCGCCGCCGCCATAGGCACCTGATGCGGGGCGGGACGCCCTGGGCGAAATCGAGCGTTCGTGCTGCGAGCGCATCGTCGGCGCGGACGCCGGCGTTGAATCGAGGGTCGTCGGCGCCGCTGCGGTCGTCGTCGCGGCTGGGGCTTGCGGCGTTTCGCCCGCGCGACGGGGCGCCATCGCGCTGACGTCGCGGGTCACGTCTCGCCAAAGGCGCCGCTCTTCCGCTGACAGACGTCTTTTCACGCGGCATCTCCAAGACTCGCCCGCGGAACGAACACGACGAAACTCGCCCGCGCCTTAAGCCTCCCGGCGAGCGCGCCCGCGGCGTCGCCCGCGCCGATGAAGACGTCGCCGCGCAAGGGCCCGCGGATCGCCCCGCCTACGTCCTGCGCCACATAGAGCCCGCCAAGGTCGGCGTCGATGGGCGCCTCCTCGAAGGCGAGCCAGACGGGCGCGCCGAGCGGGATCCACCGACGGTCAACCGCGAGGCTGCGCCGCGGCGTCAGTTGCGCGCCCTGGGCCCCGAGGGGCCCTAGCGACGGATCCGGCAAATCGTCGAGCTCGCGAAAGAAAACGTAGGACGCGTTGCGTTCGCGCATGGCGCGGGCCATCGCCGGTTCGGCGGCGTCGAGCCAGTCGCGGATCGACGCCATCGTCACGTTTTCACGCGTCAAAGCGCCCTGCTCGATCAGGTCCCGGCCGATCGCGCGGTAGGGCCAGCCGTTCTGGCCGTCATAGCCAAGCCGCATCGGCTTGCGGCCGGGCACGTCGACCCGGCCCGAGCCCTGGATCTGCAGAAAGAACAGGTCCGTCGGCCGCAGGTAAGCGAGCGCCGTCGCCCGCGCGCTGAGCGCCCCGCCGTTGATCTCGGCGCGAGACGGATAGGGCTCGAGCCGGCCGTCAACAACGCGGCCCGCGATCCGTTCGCCGGAGAGCGCGTTGCGAAACCGGCCGAGGTCGACAGTCACAAGGTCGGCGGGGCGCTCAAGCGCCGGCGCGGCGTAAACGTCGTCGGGCGAAACGGCGCCCGGGTAGATCGGTTCGAAGTATCCCGTGACGAGACCCCGGCGCCGCGCCACCGGGCCGCGATCGCGCGGCGCGCCGGCGCCCGCCTCGTAGGTTTCGATCAACCGGACGGGCGCGAACGCGCCTTCAAAAAATGCGCGCGCGCCGGCGGACGGGACGCTTGAAGCCGCCGCGCACGCGGCGAGCCAATCGCCGATGCGGCCGAAACGGGGATCGGCTCCGAACGCCGCATCGGCCGGCTTGTCAGCATACTGCGCGCAGGACAGTCGAAACGAGCGCAGCGAAGCCGCGGCGTCGTCGCCGTCCCAACCCTCCAATTCGCTGAAATCGACGCGTTCGAAGCCGACGGATGCGAGCGCGTAGCCCGCCGGGATCTCATCCCCCGCCGGCGCGCCCGGACGCGAAAACAACGCAACCAACGCCGCGGCGAACAGCGCGGCGGCGACCGCTGCGGCGACGACGCGTCCGTTCATCGTCATGCATCGCCTTGGGGTCAGGCGCCGCCGGTGGCGACGAGCGTCCAGTTCGGATCCGTCGACGTCGCCGGGCGCGAGAAGGTCCATCGGTCGCGCACGAGATCGACGCGGTTCGGGTCGCCGTCGATGAGCGCGCCCTCGCTGTCATAGGTCGCGCGGACCTGGTTCGACACGAAATCGACGTCCGCGTTCATCGCGCCGTCGGCGACCGACGAAGACGCCACCGACGCCTTTTCGATGCCGACGAACTTCAGCTCGAACCGCTGGTTGGCCGTCTCACGGTCGGTGACCGCACGTTTGAACGCCTCGTAGACCTGCTCATCGAGATAGCGCCGGATGGAGCGCATGTCGCCGGCGGCGAAGGCTTCGACGATCATTTCGTAGGCGGCTTTGGCGCCGTCGAGGAACTCGCGCTCGTCGAACTGCGGGTCCGCGGCGCGCAGGTCGGCCGCGGCCGGCGAGACCGGGGCCGGGGGCGCCGCCGCGGCGTCCGCCCCTTCGTCGGCGCTGTTCGTGGCCCGGTCGGCGTCGCTGACGCTTGTCGGCGCGATCTCCTGCGGCGCCTCGTGGCCGTTGCGCGTGCCCAGCACCGAGATCAGCTTGAAGATGATGAACAGCGCCAGTCCGGCGAAAATCAGCACGACTGGATCCATGGATGAAACGCTTTCGCTGTGGCCGAGAGGATACATTTGCGACGACCCCCTATATAGGCGGCGGGGCGACGAAAACACCACGGCCATATGACGCTCGTTTTGATATTCCTTTTCATCGTCGGACCGATCGCGGAAATTTTTCTGATCGTTAAGGCGGGCGCGGCCTTCGGCGCGCTCTGGGTCATCGCCGCGTGCCTGGCGACGGCGGCGATCGGCGGCGTTCTTCTGCGCCTTCAGGGACTTTCGGCGATCAATCAGGCGCGCCGCGACCTCGCCAAGGGCGACGCGCCCATCGGCCCGGCGATCGACGGGGCGTTTCTCGTCGCCGCGGCGCCGCTCTTGATGACGCCGGGCTTCCTCACCGACGCCCTCGGCTTCGCGATGCTCGTCCCGCCGGTGCGCCGCGCGGTCGCGGCGCGCGTCCTGCGGTGGGTGCGCGACCGCATCCGCGACGGGGAGATCGTCGTCCGACGATACTGACCGGCGTCGCCTCGCGCTCTTGATGCGCCGTGCGCGCCAAGCGTGTACCCCCCCCGCTTTCGAATCCGAACGGTCGATCGTCAGTCGACCCCAACTATGGACGGGTAGAATGTCCGAAACACCCTCGACGCCCGGCGGCGACGGCGCGCTCGGCGGTCAGCCGGGCGGCGCGCAAGCCGGCGGCCAGCCCGACGCTGCGGAAGGCGCCACGCCAAGCCTGCGGGTTCTCGCCCAGTATCTGAAGGACCTCTCATTCGAGAACCCGAAAGCGCCGAGCGTCTATCGCGACATGTCGAGCGCCCCGAACATCGGCGTCAATGTCGACGTCAACGCGCGCGCCCTCAGCGCGGAACAGTTCGAGGTCGAATTGTCCGTCTCCGCCCGGGCGATGAAGGAGGAGACGGCCGTGTTCGTCGTGGAGACGACCTACGCCGGCGCTTTTGAGATTCGCGGCGTGCCGCAGGAGCAATTGGAGATCGTGCTCATCGTCGAGTGCCCGCGCCTTCTGTTCCCGTTCATGCGCCAAATCGTCGCCGACGTGACGCAGTCCGGCAATTTCCCGCCGGTGATGCTCGACCCGATCGACTTCCACGCGATCTACGAGCATCGCCGCGCGCAGGGCGCGCCCGGGGCCGTCGCCGAGGCCTAGAGCACGCCGTTTACTGATTGAACCGGTCGGGCGCTCTAGATTCTACGTTGTGAGCGCCTGAGACGGTCTTCGCCCGATCCAAGCTGAACGCCCGGCGCTCCAGCAGGGTTCGAGCGCGCTTACGATGCGTTGTGATGTTTGAGCCAGATCGCGTTCTCGCCGATCTCGGCGACGAACGCGTCGTGCGCGGCCTTTTCTTCGTCGGTGACGAAAGAGGCGAGCGGCGTTGGGCGTTGGGGCGCGACGTATTTGACCCGCCCCTCCGCGACCGCGCGCTCCTCTTCGCTCGTGAAGTCGAGGCCCGCCTGCGCGCCGCCGGTGAGTTCGATATAGACCGCGGCGAGGAGCTTTGAATCGAGGAGCGCACCGTGGCCGTCGCGGTCCCGCTCCTGGCGGTCGACGCCGAAGCGCGCGCACAGGGCGTCGAGGCTCGCCGGCGAGCCGGGGGACATCCGCCGCGCCATCAAGAGCGTGTCTTTCAACGAGTTCTGAAGCGCATTGAAACCCGCCGCCTCAAGCTCCGCATTGAGGAACGGCAGGTCGAACGCCGCGCCGTTGTGGGCGATCAGCTCCGCCTCCCCCAGAAACTCAAGGAACGCCGGGGCGACAGCCGCGTCGGCGAAGGTCGGGAAGTCCTTAAGGAAGTCTGCGGACAATCCGTGCACCTGGTAAGCGCCGTCGGGCATGTCCCGTTCCGGATTCACATAGGCGTGGAAGTTCTTTCCCGTGACCGCGCCGCGCATGAGTTCGACGGCGCCGATCTCGACAATGCGGTGGCCCTCGTCGAAGCGGAAACCGGTCGTCTCCAGGTCGAATACGATCTGACGCATGTTCTGTACCCGAGTAGTCTTCGCGTTTCAGGCCGCGCGGCCGTGTATGGCCTCGCGGACGATGGCGTTCAATTCCTGTTTCGTGAAGGGCTTCTGGATAAAGAACGATCCCTTGGCCTCGCCGAGTTGTTCGCGCACGGTCGCCTCGGCGTAGCCCGACATGAAGATCACCGGCGCGGCGAGGCCGAAGGTCTCTCGCGCGCGCTTGACGAGGGTCGGCCCGTCGACGTCGGGCATCATGACGTCCGTGATGATCAGATCGAACGCCGCCCCGCCCTGCAGGATTTCCAGGCCTTCGACGCCGTCCTCGGCGACTTCGACGTCGTATCCCTGTTGCTTGACCGCCTTGTTCACGACGAGGCGAACGCCCGCCTCGTCGTCGACGACGAGCACCCGCCCGCTTGCGGCAGTGGCCGCGCCGTCGAAGGCCGCGCCGCCGCCCGCGAGAGCCGCGTCGTCCTCTTTCGCCAGCGCGTCCGCCGCCTCCGCGGGCAGATAGATCTTGAAGCAAGCGCCGCCTTCGGGGCGATTCTCCACGGTGATGTCGCCGCCCATCTGGCCGATGACGCCGTGCACGGTGGAAAGGCCGAGCCCCGTTCCCTTTCCTTCCGCCTTCGACGTAAAGAACGGATCGAAGATCCGCTCCATGATGTCTTTGGGCACGCCGGGCCCTGTGTCCGCGAACTCAATGACGATATAGTCGCGGCCGCCGAGATTGCCGACGGGCCGTTCTTCGAAGTCGGCCGCCGGCGCGAGGCGCGTCGAAATCGTCACGGACCCGCCCGCGGGGCCCATCGCGTCGCGGGCGTTGACGGCGAGATTGACGAGCGCGGTCTCAAGCTGGGTGCGGTCGACCTTCACCGGCGGCAGGCCTCGCGCGTTGACGAGGTCGAGGCGCACGCGCTCGCCTACGGCGCGGTCGAGAAAGCGCGAGAAATCGACCAGAAGGTCCGTCAGCGATACGATTTTCGTCGTCAGGGTCTGCTTGCGCGAATAGGCGAGCAGCTGACGCGTCAGGTTCGCCGCGCGCTGCCAGTTTTCACGGATTAGCTGAAGATCGGCGTACGCTGGATCGCCGGCCGGATGGCGTTGCAACAGCTCCTCGCAGGAGGTGAGCACGATCTGCAGAAGATTGTTGAAGTCGTGCGCCACCTCGCCAGCGATGTTGCCGATGGCCTTCAGTTTCTGATCCTGGGCGTAGTCGGCCTCCATCCGCTTACGGTCAGTGATCTCCGCCGAGTAAAGGAACGCCCGCCTCGATCCGTATGCGCCGCGGCGCCGGCGCATGGCGCGGGCGTAGAGCGCATAGGTGCGCGCCGCGGGGCCTTCGCCCACGGCGGCGTCGATCGCGCGCGGCGCGGCGGTCGACGAGGAGCCGGCCTTGCGCTTCAGTTCGGCGGCGAGGTCTTCCACCGCGCCGCCCGGCAGGCACGCGCTCAGGCGCTCGTTCTTCTTCGCTGCGGGAAACGCGTCGCGGAAGGCGCGGTTCGCTTCGACGATCTTGGCGTCGCGGCCGAACTCCCCCTCCACGATGGCGACGCCGAACGGGGCTTCGGTGACTTCACCGGAGACGTTCGCGACCGCCGCCTCATCGTCGCTTTTGACCTCCATGTCGATGACGGCGACGCCGTCGCCCCCTCCGCCGCGTCTGAAGGCGCGAAACGTCGCCTCGAGGGGTTGGCCGTCGGCGCGGCGCACAAGGGCCGGCGTCGGCGTCTGGTCGCTCCGCCAAAGCTCGCGCACGACGTCGCCGGTTTCCCCGAGGACCACGTCCTCGATCGAATGCAACGTTCCGCGGGAAGCGCCGAGGCGATCGCGCATCGCCGCATTCGTCCAGGCGATGACGCCGCTCTTCTCCATCGCGAACACCGGCCGAACGTAATCCGCATACGCCGCCGATATCGCGTCGGCCTCGTTCTCTTCGAGCGCGAGCTCGCGCAGGCGCCACGACGCGAACCCGGCCTTGCCCTCAACGTCTTCGCCAAGCGGCGTCGTCGACACCGCGAAACGCCGCCAGCGGCCGCCGCCCTCAAGGCCGATCAGTTGGTGGATCGTCTCGTCGGCTTTGACCCCGCACGCCGCCGCGCGACAAAGGCGGAAGATCTTCGTCGCTTCGTCGCCCTGCTGCGAGAACAGGCGCTCAATGCGCGGCGGCAAGCCCGACGCGCCGGCGACGCCAGCGGCCGCCGCCAGGTCGAAATAGGCCTTGTTGGTGTAGACGACGACGCCGTCGCGCTTGGCGACGAGACGCGGCTCAGGATCGGAATCCAACAGCCGCTCGACGAGGCCGAGATTGGCGAGCATGTCGACGCCTGCGAGCTGCGCGGCCTTTTGCGGGGTCTCCCCGGCGACGCGGCGCAGGGCGAGGCCGGCCGCGACGCTCGGCGAGAAAACGCCAAGAGCGCCGCCGACAATGAAGGCGATGGCGACGACGATAATGAGCCCGGCGAGGAGGACGCCGACGTTCGCGCCGCTGAGCGCCATCGCGTAGGCGGCGGCCGCGCCGGCGACGAGGATCCCAAACCACAAAAGCGCGAGGAACACCGGCTGCAGCGTCGAACCGGGGCCGCCGTCGTTGGCCGCCGCCGCGTCCGGCGTCGCATCCATCTCCGGCGCCACCGGCAGGCGCGGCGGCGGGTCGCCGCTCGTGCGTTCATCCGCGTCTTCGTCCACGGCGCGAGCGGCGTCGAGGAGCATCTTTTCAATGTCCGTCGGCGTCGGGGGGCGGGGGGCCGCCGGACGTTTCGCCCGCCGCGCCGCGCGCCGGTCGGCGGCTTTGCGTTTCTCTTCGGTCTCGGCCATCGCCATCCTTCGCATACCGCTTTAGCGGGATCGCTCGTTTCGCAGGCGGAACGCCTGATCGTCGGCTAATTTGAGCCGCTTCGCGCTCGTTGGCGAGGCGCTTTCGCGCGGCGTCAGGCTCGACCGCGCGAGGCGCCGGCGGCGCGGCCGCGGGCCATGACGAAGCCGATCACCTTCGCCACCGCCTCGTAGTGGGCGAGCGGGATCTCTTCGTCGAGGTCGACGCTCGCATGGAGCGAGCGCGCCAGGGGCGGGTTGACGATGACCGGCACCCCCGCGGCTTCGGCGGCGTCGCGCAGGCGCAGGGCGAGCGCGTCGAGCCCCTTGGCGACGCAAACCGGGGCGTTCGAGGCCTCCGGCGCGTACTTCAGAGCCACCGCGACGTGGGTCGGGTTCATGACGAGCACCGTGGCGTCGGCGACCGCCGCAACCATGCGTCGGCGGCCGCGCGCGTCGCGCAGGCGCCGAATGCGGTTCTTGACCTGGGGATCGCCCTCCTGCTCGCGCTGCTCGCGGCGGACCTCTTCGCGCGTCATCCGCAGGCGTCGTTTCCAGGCGCGGCGCTGCCAGGCGAGGTCGAGGACGGTGACGACGGCCATGGCGCCGGCGGCGTAAGCCGCCGACTTCAGCGTCGCCGACTTGGCGAGGGCCATCGCGCCGGCGGCGTCCGCTTCGAACAACCCCAAAAGCAACTGGCGATCGGGCCACGTCGCGAGCGCGCAAGCCGCGCCGACCGCGACGAGCTTCACAAGTCCCTTGGCGAAGTTGAACCAGCCCGTGGGGCCGAAGACGCGTTTGGCGCCGGCGATCGGCGAGATCTTTTCGAGCCCGGGCTTGAGGCGGCCGGGCGCGAAGACGGGGCGCGCCTGAACCACGTTGGCGAGGACGGCGGCGAGCGCCATCGCCAAGAGAACCGCGCCGACGGCCATGACGAGCGCCGCGCTCGCGCTGGCGAAGAGGCGCGACAGCGCCGCCGGGTCGGTCGCGAAATCATGCGGCCGCTCCAGAAAGGCGCGGCCGACGTCGCCGATCGCCCGCGATGCGCCCGGCGCCAGAAGCCAAAGACACAGACCCGCTGCGAGGAGGCTCGCGAGCGCCGTCGCCTCCTGGCTCTTCGGCGCATCGCCCTTCGCCCGGGCGTCGGCGAGGCGCTTCGGCGTCGGTTCTTCTGTGCGCTGGCTTTTATCGTCGTCGGCCATGGCGGATCAGAGCGGCCCGCCGATGGTTCGCAAGCCTGCGAGAAACGCTGCGAACTCTTCGAGGAAAACCGTCATCATAAGGCCAACCGTCGTCATCAGGAGGGCGAGGCCGAGAACGAGGTTCGCCGGCGCCAGCATGAAGAACACCTGGGCCTGGGGGATGAGCCGGTTCAGAACGCCCACGCCTGCGTAGAACACAAGGCCGAAAACGACGAACGGCGCGGCGAGACGCGCGCCGAGCGCGAAGCCTTCGTTCACCGCCTCGACCATCGCCGCGGCGAAATCGACGCCGACGCCGCCGTCGAAGCGAACCGGCGCTCCCGGCGGAAACGCTGCGTAGGATCCTTTGACGGCCAGCAGCAGCCCGTGGTGGAGATCCGTGGCGAAGATCAGCGCGACCCCGACGATCGCGAAGAATCCGCCGACGATCGCGCCCTGGAGTTGGTTCGTCGGATCGAAGATTTGCGCCAGCGACAGGCCCATTTGCAGGGCGATGATCTGACCGGCGACGTTAAGCGCACTGACGAACGCCCGCGCGAGCAGGCCGAGAAACCCGCCGATGAGCAACTCCGTGAACAGAAGGCCGGCGAGCGGCGCCATCGCGGGGGCCGGGCCAAAGGACGGATACGCGCCCGCAAGCGTCGGCGCGAGAGCCGCCGTGACGGCGAGCGCCGCGGCGAGGCGCGCACGCGGCGAGACCGAGCCGTCGCTGAAGCCCGGGGCCGCCGTCATCATCGCGCCGAAGCGGCAAAAGATCGCGACGCCGGCGACGATCTCGAAGCTCACGAGCTCCGCGAGATCGACCGTGCGCCCGTCGAAGGTTGCGAACATCCGCTCACGGCCCCGCAGCGATCAGGCCATAGAGGCGGGTGGCGAACTCGCCGAGGCTCGCGGCCATGAAGGGCAACGCCGCGGCCAGCGTAACGACCATAACGACGATGCGCGGCACAAAGACGAGCGTCAGCTCCTGCACCTGCGTCAACGCCTGCAGGAGCGCGATGACGAGCCCAACAGCGAGGCCCGCCAGCATGGCGGGGCCGGCGACGAGCAGCGTCACCCAGAACGCCTCGCGCGCCACGTCGAGAATGTCGAACCCGGTCATCGGCCGCGCTCCCGTCTTACTGAAACGACTGGGCAGATATTGCCGGCCGTGCGGTTAACAGCGCGTGAGGAGCGGTTCGCGTCGGCGGGCGCGCCTTGTTAGGATCATGCCGACGGCAACTGGAACGGAGACGGGCGATGACGGCGAAACGGCTTCTCATGGCGGCGACGGCGATGTTGGCGGCGGCGTGCGGCGGCGCGGCGAACGACCGCGCCACGGCGGCGAGCGACGCGCAACAGGCGACCGCGAGCCCCTCGAGCGACGCCGGCGCATTGCCGAGCGCCGCTTACGCGCTCGTTGGCGACGCCTCGCGATTGTCGTTCGTCTCGATCAAGGCCGGCGACGTGATCGAGACCCACCGCTTCGACGGGCTCTCCGGCGGCGTCTCGGCGGACGGGGTCGGTCGGCTCGTCGTCGACCTGGCGAGCGTCAACACCGGAATCGACATCCGCAACGAGCGCATGCGCGAGGTCTTCTTCGAGATCGCGAACTTTCCCGAGGCGACGATCGAGACGGAGATCGACGCCGCCGCATTTAAAGATCTCTCCGTCGGCGAGCGCCGCCCGGTCGATATCGACGGCGCGCTGACGCTTCACGGGGTCGAAGCGCCGATCGTCGCCGAAGCGTTCATCACGCGCCTCAGCGAAACCCGGGTCGCGGTGGACAGCGCCGCGCCGGTGCCCGTCGACGCGGCGGCCTTTGATCTCGGCGACGGGGTGGAGGCCCTGCGCGAACTCGCAGGCCTGCCGTCTATCACGCCGGCGAGCCTCGTGACGTTTTCGCTCGTCTACGACGCCGGGGAGTGACGCTTAAAGCGCCCGGCGACGGGTTTAGCGCCGCATACTGAAGAAGCATGACGGTCTTGCCGTCGCAGATTTCGCCGCTGGCGACCATTGCGAGCGCCGCGTCGATCGTCAGTTCGAGGACTTCGATGTCCTCGCCCTCCGCGGCGTTTCCGCCGCCGGCGCCCGTGCGCATGGATGGGTCGTATTCGCCAACGAAGAAATGAACCCGCTCGGTGACTGAACCGGGGCTCATGTAGCAGGCGAAAACCTGGCGCACGTTCCGCAACGACAGACCGAGCTCTTCGTCGACCTCCCGGCGGATCCGGTCCTCGGGCGCCGCGCCGTCGAGAAGCCCCGCCGCCGCTTCGATCAGAAGGCCGTCATAACCGTTGACGTACGCCGGATAGCGGAACTGCCGCGTTAGCAGCACGGTCCGCCGTTTCGGATCGACGGGCAACAGCGTCGCGCCGTCGCCGCGATCATAGGTCTCTCGGGACAATGTCCGCCACGTCCCATCCGATCGCCGCCAATCGAACGTCGTCTTTTTCAAAACGTACCAGTCGTCCGAAAGCGTCTCGACGGCGCGCACGCGGATACGGTCTGAAATCGACATGTCGGCAGTTTCATGCAATATCGTGCAGAGTCAAGCAATAGCGAGGCTGCGATGCTGACGGACGAGCGCAGGCGTCGCCTGCTCGAAACGCTGCGCCGCGACGGGCGCATCGTGGCGAAGGACGCGGCGCGCGCGTTCGGCCTTTCGGAGGACACGATCCGACGCGACCTGCGGGATCTCGCCGCCGACGGCCGCCTGCAACGAGTGCATGGCGGGGCTCTGCCCGCCTCGCCGGCCATGGGCGACCTCGCCGCCCGCCGGTCGATTTCGACGTCAGAGAAAACGGCGCTCGCGCGCGCCGGCGCGGCGACGATCGCCCGCGGCCAGGTGGCGTTCCTAGACGGCGGGACGACGACCCTTGAACTGGCGCGCCAACTCGACCGGAGCCTCGAAGCGACCATCGTCACCCATAGCCCGACGATCGCGGCGGCGCTCGTCGACGCGGCGGCGGACGTTCACCTCATCGGCGGCCGGTTGTTCAAGCATTCGATGGTGGCGGTCGGAGCGGACGCCGCCGCGGCGATCGGCAACGTGCGGGCGGATCTCTTTTTTATGGGGGCCACAGGCGTTCACGCCGAGCACGGCCTCAGCACGGGCGACCCGGAATAGGCGGCTATCAAGCGCGCGATCGCAAAACGCTCGGCCGACGTTACGGTGATGGCCTCTTCGGAAAAAATCGGCGCCGCATCGCCCTTCATCATCGGCCCGATCGACCTCGCCGGCGTTGTGATGACCGCGGTGTCCGGTTCCGCGGTGGACGCCATAGCCGCCCAGGGCGTCCGCATCGTCACGGTCTGGGCCGGTCGAAACAACTGACGCGTGAGCCGACAGCGCAAATCAACTTAAATAGGCGAGCCTCCAGTCGCCGGCGGCCGCGCCGGCCGCAGAATTAGGATCTCGCCATGTTCGACGCGCTGGCCGTACTGTTCGCCAATGACGCCTTCATGCCCCATGGGCATTGTTATCTGTGGTTGCCGCACATTCTCTGGACGCATGTCGCAAGCGACGCGGCGATCGGCCTCGCCTACATGACGATCCCGGCGGCGCTTTTCTACTTTGCGCGAAAACGGCCCGACATCGGCCTCAACGGCGCGATCCACCTCTTCGTCACCTTTATCGTTCTTTGCGGCCTCACTCACTTCGTCGCCATCTACACGATCTGGCGGCCGACATACCTAGAGCACGGCGTATTGAAGTCGGCGACGGCGCTCGTCTCGATCCTGACTGCGATCGCCGTCTGGCGTCTCATGCCGCAGCTGATCGCGGCGCCCTCGATCGCGTCGCTTCGCGAAGCGAACGAACGCCTGCGCGACGAAATCGCCGCCCGCCGGACGACCGAGGCGACGCTCCGGACCCAGAACCTTCAGCTGGAACGCCTTCACCGTGAGTCGAGCGCGCTCGCCAAGCGCCTCTCGACGTCCGAGGAGCGACTGTCCCTCGCCGTCCGGGGCGGCGGCGTCGGCATGTGGGACTGGAACATCGTCACCGGCGAGGTCTGGTTCTCGGACGAATGGCTGGCGCTGATCGGTTGCGAACCGGGCGACGTCGCGTTCTCGCTCGAGGCCTGGGAGGACCGCCTGCACCCGGACGACAAGCCGTCGGCGATGGAGGCGCTGCGCCGGCACCTCGAGGAAGACCGACCCTACAACCCGACGTTTCGCATGAGAACGAATAACGACGACTACGTCTGGATCGAGGCTTTCGGCGCGGCCGTTCGCGACGAAAACGGCCGGCCGGTGCGGATGTCCGGCACGCACATCGACGTCGGCAAGATCAAGAACGCGGAGAAGCTCGCGCTCGAGCAAGCTGAAGAGCTCCGCCGGCAGAAGAACGAGCTTCAGCTCGTCTTCAACAACGCGCCCGTGCGCATCTGGCTAAAGGACGACAAGAACACGATCCTGAGGCTCAACGGCCCGGCCGCCGCGTCAATGGGGCTGACGATCGACGAAGCTACGGGTGCGGACACGTATGACCTGTTTCCGGAGATGGCGGCGAAGTATCATGAAGACGACCTCTCGGTGTTCGCGTCCGGCGAAGAGCGCGTCGGCATTATAGAGGAGTATACGCCGCGGGACGGCGAGAAGGGCTGGGTCAGCACCAATAAAGTACCGTACACGGATCCAATCAGCGGCGAGCGGTATCTGTTCGTCGCGTCGACCGACATCACCGAACTCGTGCGCGCCCGCGAGGAGTTGCGTCGCTCCAACGTCGACCTCGAACAATTCGCGCGCGTCGCCTCGCACGACCTGCAGGAGCCGCTGCGGCGCATCGTGATTTTCAGCGACTTTCTCGAGCGCGGGCTCGGAGACAAGATTCCCGAGAAGTCCATCGCCGACTTGAACACGATCAAGACCTCCGCCAAGCGGATGCAGCAACTCGTCAAAGACATTCTGGGGCTCGCCAAACTCGACGCGATCCGCATCGACGCAACGCCCCTCGACCCGCGCGAGGCGATCGACGTCGCCTTGCAGAACGTGGGCGTCGAGGAGGGTCCGGACGGCCGGTCGCTCGCGTTCGACGATCTGCCGTTCGTTCTCGCCGAGAGAACGCTCCTGATGCAGATCTATCAGAACCTCATCGGCAACGCCCGTCGATTCGCGAAACCGGACGAGCCGCTGCGCCTGTCGTTCACGGCGGAAGAAGACGGCGGCCGCGTCGTTCTCGGCGTGAAGGACAATGGCGTCGGCATCGAGCCGGAACATCTGTCGCGGGTGTTCGAACCGCTCGTGCGGCTCGGCGGCCGCTCGGCGGCCGAGGGCACGGGGATCGGCCTCGCCATTTGCCGCAAGGCGGTGGAGACCCTTGGCGGCGATATCTGGGTGGAATCGACCCCGGGAGAGGGCGCGCATTTCAAGTTTTCGCTGGTCCGCGCGGCGCCGGGCGACGCGACGAAAGCGGCGAGCTAGAGCGCCGGGCGTTCAGCTTGGATCGGGCGAAGACCGTTTCAGGCGCTCAAACCCAAGAATCTAGAGCATCCGACTGATTCAATCAGAAAACGTGATGCTCTAGCGGCGATCAATCAGATCGGCATTCGGAGGATTTCCTGGTAAGCCTCGATGACGCGGTTGCGCACCGCCACGGCCGCCTGGAGCGAGACCTCCGCGGCGGAGACGGCGGTGACGACGTCGACAAGATCGCCCTCGCCGCGCGCCACGGCCTGGCCGGCCGCCTCGCCGGCGCGCACCGCGGCCTCGACCTCGCCGGCCGCCTCGGCCGCGAGCGCGCCGAAATCGGCTCGCGGCGTTTCCGCGGCCGCAGACGCGGCGGGCTCGACGGCCGTTCTCGCCTCCTGGGCGTAGGCTTCGGCGGCGCGTAAAGCGGTCAGATCCATCAGCTTACCCCAGGATCCGCAGCGTCGCGCCAGCCATCGCGCGCGCCGCATCGACGACGCCGAGATTGGCCTCGTAAGACCGCTGCGCCTCTCGCAGGTCCATCATTTCGACGAGCGCATTGACGTTGGGCAACTTGACGTAGCCCTCGGCGTCCGCCGCCGGATGGCCCGGGTCGAACCGCAACTCGAAAGGCGTTGGGTCGGGTCGGACGCCCCGCAGGCGGACGACCTCCGCGCCAAGCGCGCGGTCGAACGCGGAATCGAAGATCGGGACCTGGCGACGATAGGGGTCGGCCCCCGGCGTCGACCCGGTCGACTGGGCGTTCGCGATGTTCTCGGCAGTGACGCGCAAACGCCCGGACTGGGCGCGAAGGCCGGCGGCGGACGCCTGAATGGCGCTGGCGAGATCGTCCATGGCGCGCGCTCCCTATTTTCGTCAGCGGCCGTCGTTCGCCGCGAGGCGCAGAAGATCGACGGTCTTCTCGTAGACCCGCGCGGCGAGGCCGTGCTGCATGCGCGTCGACGAGAGTTTGAGCATTTGCGTTTCGAGCGAAACCCGATTGCCGGTGAGCGACGCGTCGCCGTCGGGCGCCGGCCGGCGATCGAACCGTTCGGCCTCTCGCGGGGTCGTCAGGTGGCGCGGGTCGCTGGTTCTCAAGGCGACGCCGACGCGCGGCCGCCCGGGCGAGACGTCGCTCGGAGTGAAGTTCGGCGTGTCGGCGTTCGCGAGATTATGGGCGATCGTCGCCGTTCGCGCGCTGAGGAAGCGCATCCGATCGGCGAGGCTCGCAAGCAGAGAGGCGTTCTGGCTGTCCAATTGACCGGACCCTCAAATCTCCGGGCGCGGTCGCGCCAGGCGGTTTCGAAGATCGCGCGCCATGGTTAAGCCGTCGTTACGACGCGGGCGGCGCCGTACGCCGTCGGGTAAGCGAGGACCGGCAAGATGGCGAAAAAACTGGGGTTGGCGCTCGGCTCCGGCGCAGCGCGCGGCTGGGCCCATGTGGGCGTGCTCAAGGGCCTCGAAGAACTGAATTTGAAGCCGGACGTGATCGCCGGCACATCGGCGGGCGCCCTCGTCGGCGGCGCCTATCTCGCCGACGCGCTCGACGCTTTCGCCGCCTGGGCCCGCGAGTTGAGCCCGCTGTCGGCGTTGTCGAACTTCTCCGTGAACATCGCCCGCGGCGGCCTCATCGACTCGCGTCCCGCCTTCGAGGCCTTCGCGGCCTACGACAAGGACATCGCCGAGTTGCCCGCGCGCTTCGGCGCCGTCGCGACGGACCTTGGCGACGGCGAGGAGGTTTGGCTGACGGAGGGCTCGCTCCTCGAGGCGACGCGGGCGTCGAGCGCGATCCCCGTCCTCCTCCAGTCGGTGGAGCGCGGCGGGCAATGGCTCGCCGACGGCGCCCTCTCGAACCCGGTTCCGGTGTCGCTCGCGCGCCATCTCGGCGCCGACGTCGTCGTCGCCGTCGACCTCACCGACGTCGCCTTCACGCTCGACCGCTTCAAACCGTCTACGAACCTTCCGGCGCTGAGGCCGGACGCGCGCCTGCCCAAGGTGACCGGCGAGGACGAGGCGGCGCCCGTGGCGCAGCGCGTCACCGACGCCGTCGTCGGCTTCATCCAGGACACGCGCGCGCGCATCGACGAAGAGATGGCCTTCGCCCGGGCCCGCCAGCTCGCGAAACCGCAGCTCTTCGAAACCGCCTTCGCGGCGGTCGACATCTTCCAGATGCATCTCGGTCGGGCGCGGCGCGGGTTCGAGCCGCCCGACATCTGCTTGACGCCGGACATGCGCGACGCGCTCCCCAACGCCTTCGACCGCGCCGACCACTTTGTCGACGTCGGCCGCGCAGCGTTGTTGGCGAAGGCGGATGAACTCCGCGCGCTCCTGGGCGACTAGAGTATAACGTTTTCTGATTGAATCAGTTGGATGCTCTAGATTCTAGGGTTTGAGCGCCTGAAACGGTCTTCGCCCGGTCCAAGCTGAACGCCCGGCGCTCTAGCGACGAACGGGCGGCGAACGCTCCCATCACGCCCTTTTCACCGCTCGTGCGGTTGATCGCGTCGGCCGAAATCGGCACGGTCCGCGCGCGAATTGACGCATCAATGTGGGAGAAACCTCATGACGAATTTCTTTGGGCTCGGCGCTGCGGCGCTGGCCGCCGTCGCTGGCGCGGCCGTTCTCGGCGCCGCCGGCGCGAACGCGATGGGTGAGAAGGCTGCGGCCGCGGACGTTGCCGGCGCCGCGCCGGTCGGGCCGGCGATCGTCGAAACGGCGAGCGCCGTCGACTTTGAAACCACCCTGTCGCAACTGAAAGCGGCGGTCGAGAAGCGCGGCCTCAAAACGTTCGCCGAAATCGACCACGCCGCTGGCGCTGCGTCGATCGACGAAACCCTGCGGCCGACGACGCTGTTGATCTTCGGCAACCCGCGGGGCGGCACGCCGCTGATGCAGTCGGCGCAGACGCTCGGCGCCGCGCTGCCGCTGAAAGCGCTCGTCTTCGAAAAAGCGAACGGCGACGTCGCAATCGCCGTCATCGACATCGAGCGCGTCGTCGCCGAGCACGGCGCGAGCGACCAGGCGACGCGGGCGGGCAACATCGCCGGCGCGCTTGCGGGGATCGCCGCGGAAGCCGGCGCCGCCAACTGACCGAGCGGATTGTCGTCCGCACGCGGATAACCCGCGCCGGGGGCGAAACGAATGACGGGCCGGCGCTGAAACCCTCGCGCCGGCCTTTTTCGTTTAGAAGAGACCCAAAAACTTACGGCGCTTCTTCTTGCCGGCGGCTTTCGCCGATGCGGCGTAGGCGGCGTAGGTCGGCGTCACGCGGTCCGTGCGCATCTCCGTCGCGCGCAGGCCTCTTATCATGTCGATCGCGCCTTCCGGCGCGCCGATGTGGCCGGCCATATCAGCGCTTAAATCAGTGGCGAGCGGTCCCGGCGGCGGGTCGACGGCGAACCCCGCCCGCGCCGCGCCGTCGACGCCGCGCGCCGATTTGCGCCGCGCGTTGCGGTTCGCCCGCGCCTCGGCCGTCTTCAATTGCGCGCGCAGCGCGGCGAAGGCCGCCTCGGCCGGCGGCGCATAGTCAAGCGGCAACAGGTCTTCCAGATCCGCGTCGCGCGCGTGGCGCGACGGCGCCTCCATGCCTTCAACGCCACGGCCGACGAGCTCGCGCGTCGTGCGGCGTTCGAAAGCGCTCCAGATTTCCTTTAGCCGGTCGGACATTGGCTGAAACTCCGCTCGCTGGCGCTTCCTAAAGGTCGGGCTTGTCGCGGCGCATCTCAAGGCCGCCGTTCCGGGTGATGACGGCGACGTCGATCGGCCCGCCGGCGGTTTCGATCGCGTGCATGACTTTTTGCTGGAAGCTGTTGAGTTTGATCAGCGAGGCGGCGGTTTCGCCGAGCTCGCGCTTCGGCAGCGATCCGATCGCCCGAAAAATCGGCCGCGTGTGCACGGCGTACTGATAGGCCTGGATCGACTTGAAGAAATCCCGCAGCGCGTGGCGCAGATTGCCCTCGGAGTAATCGCGGAAAAGGTCTTTACGCTGCGCGTCGCTAAGGCTCGGCGCGTTGCGGATGACGTCGCCCGTGATTCCCACCGACAGCTTCAAGATCTCCGCATACAGAAAGCGTCGCAAATAGTCGTCCATGCCCGTGAGGAACGTCTTGATCATGCGGTCCTGCGCAAAGGGTTGCACGACGGGCCCTCCGTCCGCCGTCATGTCCGACCCGCGGTCGCCCTTGCGCTTCAAAGCGCCCAGAATGACGTTCGACGTGAGGTAGGAGCGCATCGACGGAAACTTCTGGCGGGCGCCGAAGCCGGCGAACACGAGCCCCGTGTAGTGCTCGAAAAACGCGTCCCTCGTCGCGGCGAGAACGGCGATCTCCCGCAGGAGCTGGCGGGTCGGTTCGGAGACCTCGATCGCGCCGTAGTCGGACTTCACCGCCGAAACGAGGCTGTCGATCAATTGCTCGATCTCCGCGCCGTATCGCCGGCGCAGTTGTTCGCCGAGCCCGGCCGGGAAGCACGGCAGGTCAGGGCGCGGACTGTCGTCCGGGAACTTCTGGTAGCTCAGATGAAACTGGTTGACGACGAACTCGAAGATCGCGCTTAAGTGCTCGCGCACGCGCCCGCCATTGTTCTGCTGGAACGTGGCGACCTGATCGTCAAAGTCCTCGGCGATCTGCATGAAGACGACGGCGACGAGCTTGAAGTACTCCGTGTCTTGCGCTTCGCGCGGGAAAAGATCCGGATTGCCGGAAACGAAAGCCATGAAGTCTTCCGCATACGCCTCGACCGTGTCGAGCGAGCGGCCGCGCGCCGCCTCGCGGTAGAGCGAGATCACCGTCTCCCACGGCGTCGACATGATTTCCGCATTATTATAGATCATCACTGCGACGGGCTGTCCGTCGGAGAGCGGAAACAGTTTGTCAACTGATTGATAGGTCTTGATGTATTGGTGGCCGGAGATCGTCACGGCGCTGTCCGACGCCATCGCGACCGCCTGGCGGTTCATCAATACGACTTCGGACGTCATTCGCCCCCCCGCTCCCAATTCGATCCGCCGCCCCGCGACGCGGAAAACCCTCCGCGTTCTTTAATTCTTAACGACAAATCCGGGGCTTGGAAACGCCCCCAAAAGGCGCGCCGCCCGCCCACGGCGAGGCTCACGCGCTTGTGGACGGCCGCGCGCGCAATGTGCGTCGACGCCAGAGCGGACGCGCGCCATCTTCGTTGCGAGGCGCGCTGAGGCGGCGCCGCAACGGAGCCCGGCGACGATATGGCGATACTCCCTCAACTAGGCCCCGCCGGCGCAATGCTCATCGGCTTTCTCGCCGCCGATCTCGCCCTCGTCGCGGGGTATCTCGCCGCCCGGGCGAGCGAGCGCGCGTCGGCGGTCGTTCGCCCTGGCGACGATATGGAAACCGATCGACAACCATAAAATGCAACGCGAACTTTAGAAAAACTGCTCCTAATCGGCTCCGTAGCGCATGGGAGAGAGCGCCATGGATGCCTCGCCGGCTGTTTTCACGTTGATGAGCTTTATCGCCGCCCTGGCGATCGTCACCTTCGTTTTCGGCGCCAGCGCCATTGTCGCGCGAGACGGCGACCCGGATCGAAACGTACGCTAACCGCCGCCCCAAATCCGAACGCTTTGGCCACGCGCGCATTGACTGGCCTGCATTGACGGGCCCGCATTGACCTCGCGTTTTCCTTTTCACGCGAGCGTGAACTAAGGGCGCGTGGTTGGAGGCGAGCGATGGGGTTCGGGGCACGCCAAAACGACGCGGCCGCGCTAAGGGCGCGGCGATTGGCCGACCCCGAGGGCGTCGCACGCGCCAGGCTCGGCGACCAGAACCGCATTCGGAAACTGGGACGCAACGAAGCGCCGGCCGACCTCGCCCGTCGGCGCCGCGCGAAACTCGTCAATTTCGGCTGCACCTTCGCTGCGCGCTTCGTGCTTCTTTATGCGGCGGGCGATTTTTTTCTGCACGAACTGAACGCCGACGGTTATCCGAATCGCGGCGTCGCCGTCGGAGTCCTCGCGATGTTGGCGGATCTCGCCCGCGTGACGGCGAAATTCTTCACCCACGGCAACAAGTAGGGCCGGTCAGGCGTAGCGGCGCTGCAGCCTCGCGCGCGCCGGCGGGTGGACGTTGACGCGCCCGAGGTCGCCGTCGGCCCAGGCGAGAACCTTCGGATCCATGACCCGGAACCAGAGCGGCGGTAGGACCGCGAGCGCGAACGCCCCAGGGTAACCGCTCGGCAGTTGCGGCGCCTCGTCGTGGTGGCGCAGCGCCTGGTAGGGCCGCGCCGGATGGGCGTGGTGGTCGGAGTGGCGCTGCAGCTGGAACAGCAACAGATTCGAGAAAAGGTGGTTCGAATTCCAAGAATGGCGCGGCGCGGTCGGCTCGTAGCGCCCGTCGGCGCGGCGCTGGCGCAGAAGACCGTAGTGTTCGACATAATTCGCGAGCGTCAGCGCGAACCACGCCGCGAAATTGTGCAACGCAAGAAACCCGAGAATCCACCAGCCGAAAACGGCGACGGAGACCGCAGCGATGAAGGCCGCGACCGCGTAGCTCTGTAAAATCTGGTTATGGACGGAAACGACCGGACGGCCCTTGCGCGTGAGGCGCGCCGCTTCATGGGCCCAGCCTTTGCGCAAAACCGCCGGCAACTCCCGCGCCGCGAACGCATAAACGCTTTCGCCGAGGCGCGCGCTGGCCGGGTCCCCCGGCGTCGCCACGGCGACATGGTGGCCGCGATTGTGCTCGATGCAGAAGTGCCCGTAGCCGACAAGGCCGGTGGTGAACTGACCGACCGCGCGATCGACGGCGCGCGGCCGGTGGCCAAGCTCGTGGCCCACATTCATCGCCTGGCCGTGCAACTGCCCCGATCCGAGCGCGAACGCGATCGCCGCCCAAGCCGGCAAGTCGACGAGCCCGACGAACGCGATCGTCGATGCGATGCTGGCGAGGAGCGCGGCCGACGCGCCGTAGAGCAGCCAGTCGTAATATGGGCGCCGCGCCATCGCCTCGAGCGTCGCCGGCGACGGATTCCGCGCGTCCTCGCCGACGACGACGTCAATGATGGGCAGCAGCACGTAGATAAAGGCGAGCGGAAAGAACGCCGCGACCGCCGCACCGCCGCTGACGGCGTAGAGCGCGATCGTCATCGGCGCGACGACCATCGGCCCGAACGACAACAGCCAGATCCAGCGTCGCTCGGCCCCCGCGCCGCGATTAGGCGCAGAGAGGCGGCTGGAAGGATCGACGTCGGCTGTCGTCATGCGCAAGCTCCATCAACGTTCGCAACGTCGGATCTTGAGTGCTCGGGCCGACCGCGGAAGTGGCGCTGTCGCCAAAAAGGTGGCATTAGCCGCCAATGAAGACCCATGCGCCGATGACGCCGAGACCTGCCGGGACCCGTGGGTCGACGATGGCGCAGCTCGTTTTCGTTCGCCAGGCGCTCGCTCGCCACGCCGCCGACCCCGCCGTGCGCGCGGACGTGCTCGCGCGCGCCGGCGTTGGCGAGAACGCCCTCGCCGACCCGGGCGGGTGCATCGCCCTCGACGCTCAGATCGCCATCGCCGAAGCCTTGATCGACGTCGTCGGACCGAATTGGGCCGTCGCCGACCTCAGCGTGTGGGCGCCGGCGAGCCTCGGCGCCCTCGACGTCGCCGCCCGGGCGTCGCCGACGCTTGAGGGCGCGCTGGCGTTGATGGAGGCCTATGGCGCGGTGCGCGCCCCGCAATTCGCCTTCACCTTCGTCCGTGACGCGAACATCGGCGAACTGAGGCTCAATTTCGTCGCCTCCGCGCGGCCCGACGCGGTGCGCCTGATGGGCGAAGCGGCGGCCGTCAGCGCCTTTATGGAGATCGCCGCCGCGTTCGGCGCCGAGGTCGCGGAACGAATGACGGCGTCTTTCCCGTGGCCCGCGCCCGGCCATGTCGACGACGTGCGCGCTGCGATCGCCGGCCCTTGCGTTTTCGACGCGCCACGCCTCGCCGTTTCCGTTCCGGCCGCGCTGCTCGCGACGCCGTCGCCCTTCGCCGATCCGGACCTGTTGCGCGCGGCCCGGGCTGATCTGGAGCGCGCCGCGCGCGCCGGCGCAACGCCCCTCGCCGCCCACGTCGAAGCCCGGCTCGCGGATGCGCCCTCACTGACGATCGACGACGCGGCGGCGGCTCTGGGCTTCAGCTTACGGACGTTCGCAAGGCGCCTCGCCGAGGAAGGAACGACGTTCAAATCGCTGAAGGCCGCCTCGCGCCGGCGCGAGGCCGCGAGGCTCATCGCAGAAACAACGCTCGGGCGCGATGCCGTCGCTCGTGAGCTCGGCTTCGACGATCCGACTAGCTTCAGCCGCGCGTGCCGGCGCTGGTTCGGCGCGGCGTTTCGCGACGCGCGGCGCGCGCTAAGGGAGCCGCCGGATCACCAGCCGCACTGACGCTCCGCATTCTGCTCTTTCAGCCAGTCCATCAACGGCGCGAAGTAGGCCACGACCGCGCCGCCATCCATCTCGCGGGTTCCCGCGAAAGCTTCCAGCGCCTCAGGCCAAGGCTGCGCGGCGCCCAGCTCCAACATGGCGTTGAGGCGCGCGCCCGCTTCCTCGGATCCATAAATCGAACAGCGATGGAGCGGGCCCTCCCAGCCATCGATGTCGCACGCGGCTTTGTGGAACTGGAACTGGAGAATGTGGGCGACGAAATAACGCGTGTACGATACGTTTCCCGGAATATGATATTTCCCGCCCGGATCGAAATCCGTCATGGCGCGGGCGACGGGCGCGCGCACGCCCTGATACTCCTCGCGCAGGTCCCACCAGCCTTCATTGTACGTCTCGGGCGTCAATTCGCCGGAGAAGACCTTCCATCGCCACTTGTCCATCAGGAGCCCGAACGGCATGAACGCGATCTTGTCGAGCGCCTGGCTCATGAGGAGGCCAAGGTCTTTCGACGCATCCGGAACGTCGTCGAGAAGTCCGATCGTCTTCAGATACTCCGGCGTGATCGACAGGGCGATCATGTCGCCGATCGCCTCGTGGAAGCCGCCATTGGCGCCCGTCTGGTGGATCACCGACTGGTTTTGATAGGCGCGCTGATAATAATTGTGCCCGAGCTCGTGGTGCACGGTTTGGAAATCGCCCGCGTTCACCTTCGTGCACATCTTGATGCGGATGTCGTCGCCATAGTCGAGGTCCCACGCCGAGGCATGGCAGGCGACGTCGCGGTCGGCGGGCTTTGTGTTCTGCGAGCGCTCGTAGAAGGTCTCCGGCAGCGGCGCGAAACCAAGCGAGGAGAAGAACGCTTCGCCCGTCCGCACCATCTTGACCGCGTCATAGTCGGCCGCGACGAGAAGTTCGGTGAGGTCGTAGCCCGGATCGGCGTCCGCCGGCGCGACGAGGGCGTAGACGTTGCCCCATTGCTGCGCCCACATGTTGCCGAGAACGTCGGCGCGGATCGGCTGATCGAGCGGAACGACATCCTCGCCATACTGATCGTTCAACTCGGCGCGAACGTGGCAGTGCAACTCGTCATAGAGCGGCTTCACCTGACCCCAAAGACGATCCGTCTCCACCGCGAACTCGGCGGGCGGCATGTCGTAACGGGCCCGCCACATGGCGCCGACGTCCTCGAATCCAAG
Organism: Parvularculaceae bacterium; assembly: GCA_050331095.1. GTDB lineage: Bacteria > Pseudomonadota > Alphaproteobacteria > Caulobacterales > Parvularculaceae > MED-G105. Next base: position 57,941 of record JBHJHE010000022.1, on the reverse strand, counting down.
CTCGCGCGCCCCGTCATTGGCGATCGACACCATCGCCGCGTAGTCGTCCTTCATCGAGCGCCCGCCCTCGCCCGGCGCCGTCGGCACCTCGCGCCACTTGGTCCAGATCTCCTGGAGCCGCGCTGGGTCGCGCAGTTCGCCCATCATTTCTTCAAGATCGTTACGGACGACCGTCGCGCCGTCGAGCTCGATGGCGCCGGTCTCGTAGGTCGCGCTCATTCGCGTGTTGATCTCGGCGAGCTCCGCAGCGGCGCCCGGCCGCTCCGGGGCCGGAAGATTGAGGCCGAGCTTGATCTTCTCGATCTTGCGGCGCATCGCCGGCGGCAGTTCGAGATCGTTGAAACGCTTCGCTTCATTGGCGAACGCGACGCCCATCTCCGTGCTTTCCGCGTCCACCTTGGAGACGAGCCAGTTGGTGTCGTAATTGATGTAAGTCGCCTGAACCCAGTTCATCCGGGCGCTGTACTCCCCGAAGACGCGCCGCCAATCCTCCACGCGCTCGATGAACGCGGCGGCTTCGTCGATCGTCGCCGCGCCGGAGGATTCGGCGGTCGATGCGACAGCGTCGTCCGTGGGCGTGGCTTCCTCGGCGCAACCGGCCGCAAAGGCGGCGACGCCGGCGGCGGCGAAGAGGGCGAACGAGCGACGCGGGCGCGCGCACTTAGGGTAAGAAATCATCGGGATCCTTCGGATTTGATCGTCGGCGGAAGATAAACGACGCCCGTCGTCCGCGCCAAGCGGCGCAGGCGCCTCCCGCGCGCATGCGAAGCGGCTCTCAGACTTTTTCGGAAAGGCGGATCGCGACCCGACAGCCGAGGCCGATCACGCCGCGGAGAAACGCGTATCCCGGCGCCTCCCGCGCGCCTTCGGCTTCCGCCGTCGTCTTGTGGCCGAGTTCGTCGTCCCGGAACCGGCGCACGGTCTCGGCGAGCGCGGGCTCGGCGACGTCGAGCTCCGCGGCCTGGTCGGCGTAGTGCCGTTCAATGACCTCTTCGACGGCGGAGGTGCAGGCCATCGCCGCCTTTTCGCCCATCAGCGCCGTGGCGACGCCGAGGCCGAAGCCGGCCGCGTTCCAGACCGGCGCGAAAAGCGTCGGCCGCACGCCGCGCTCGAGGAGGAGGCGATCGAAGGTCTCGAGATGTGTCGCCTCGCCCTCCTCCATCTCCCTCAGAAGATCCGACGTCCGTTGTTTGTGCGGCAGCGCGTCGAAGACCGCGCGTTGCCCGCGATAGATCCGCACGGCGCCGAATTCGCCGGCATGGTCGACGCGCAGCATTTCAGCGAGGCGCGCCTCGCCCGATCCCGGCGGCGGCGGCTCGTTTGAAACGGGAGAAGCGTCAGACATCGTAAATTCCTTCAAGCGACGGCGCCGGCGGCCATCTCAGCGTCGCGGGCGACGGCGAGCGCCGCGACCAGGCAAACAACGAAGAGCCCCAACGACGCCAACATGTTGTAGCCCGCCATCGAGACGCCAAACAGGCGCCACGCCGCATCGGAGCAGGACGGGCCGCTTGGCCCCGCCGCGAGCGCCGCCGTAAGGTCCGCCGACGCGACCGCGTCAGGCGCGGGGCCCCCGCATGTCGACGGGCCCGGCCAGAAACCCCACTCGACGCCCGTATGGTAGAAGGCGAGCCCTGCGCTCACCGCGTAGACGAGCGCCACGGCCCCAAGCGCCGCCGCGGCGGCGCGGGGCGCGCGCGCAACGATGGAGACGCCGAGGCCCGCCGTTGCGAGAGCGACGGCGACCCAGTGGGGTTCGCGCTGGTCGAGGCACAATTCGCACGGCGCGTAACCGGCCGCCTCGAACGCGTGGGCGCCCGCGAGGAGCGCGGCGCTGGCGACGGCGCTGACGCCAAGCGAGCGGTCGGCGAAACTGAAACGGCGTAAGTTCATGACCGGCATTGAATACCACCCGGCCGTCTGGCCACGCCGTGTCAGAACCGCGCGCCAACCCAGTCTTTCAGGAGCGACGCCGCCTCGAGCCCGAACGTCGCGAGGAAGGCGACCCAGGCGAGGCCGACGATCGCGCCCAGAATGACGAGGACCCCGTCGCGCTCGACGACGCCAACCGCAGCGATCGCGACGCCGAGCCCCGGGGCGGTGTTGGTGCCTGGCAGGGGCACGAGGATCGACGCGCACGGGTTCAGGAGGAGCGCTCCGGTGACGCGCGCGCCGAGGCGGCTCGTCACGCCGGCGAGGCGGGGCCGCGCGATTTTCTCGACCCAGCCCAAGTATCGCTCGGCGCGGTCGACGGTTTTTCTGAAACCGGCGATTTCAAAGCGACGCCCGGCGAGGCGCGCCGGCAGCCACGGCGCGGCGCGGCCCGCCGCCATTTGCCCGGCGAGCGCGAGCATGGGGAAGGCCACGATCTGCGGCAGTCCGTAGACGAACGGCAGGCAGCAGGGCAGCGCCAACAATAGGAGCATCAGGCCGAAGGCGCGCTCGTCGAGCCGCTCGGCGACGTCGCCGAGCGTGGCGTGGGTCGCCCCGGCCTGATCTTCGACGTCCGGCGCAACGGGGTTCGGCCCCCGCGGCGCGGCCCGCCCGTCGCCGCCGGCCGCGCCGGCGATGGTCAGATCGTCGAGCATCAGGCGCAGAAAAGCCGTCGCGCCAAGGGAGCTTGCGGCTCTCCGCAGCGGCGTTTCGTCGACCGCGCGCGTTGACGCGTGCGCGTCGCTTTCGATTTTCGGCATGGGTTCGCCCATGGTGATCTCCCTCGCGCCGGTCCGCCCACACACGGTGGCTCGCGGCCGCATGTACGGACGTAGACCGAAATTCGAAAGAGGACGTAAGGGCGAGCGAGATTGCGTTCCGCGCCCCTCGTCTTGACCGACGACGACGCCGTCGGCAATTTCACGATGAGCCCCGCTGGCGGAATTGGTAGACGCGCCGGATTCAAAATCCGGTTCCGCAAGGAGTGTCCGTTCGAGTCGGACGCGGGGCACCACGCCTCAATCCGCTGAGTTTCAGTCCGCCTCACAAGGTTAACCGGCCGCGGGTCGTTGATCGGCGTTTCTTGCATTCGACCGGCCAACAAAAAACCCGCGCGTCGCCCGCGCGGGTTTCTCAGTCGCTCAACTGAACGGCCTTAGCGCGCGCTGAAGACGCGCTTGGCGTCGCGCTTCACGTGGCGCTGGGCGGCGGGATCGCCATTCTCGATCTTGCACGCCGGCAGCGCGACTTCGATCGGGTTGCGGATCGGCTCTTGCCCTTCGAAGTAGCGGCGTTTTTTCGCGCGGCGCGGTCGTTTGGCGTCGAGGCCGTTGTTGGCGATGACGTTGGACCGTTCGAACGTCACCGTCGGGTTGAACGCCCGGAACGCCGGCAGGATCACCTTGGCGTTGTTGATGACCTCCGCCTGTTCGGAGAGGAACATCATCGTGCACTCGCCGTTCTCGGCGATGGTGTTGCCCGTTACGGCGCCAGCGAAGCCGGTGTAGGCCTTGATCGCCGTGCCGACATTGCCGGCGATGAAGTTGGCGTTGATCGAGCCGCGCCGCACCTTCGGGGAAAACTCGATCGCCTCCTTGTTGCCGACGATCAGGTTGGTGACGATGTCGACGCCCGTCGGCATGTCGACGTAGATCGCGTTGGCCGTGTTGTGCTGGATCGTGTTGCCCTCGATCAGCAGATTGTCGTCGCCATTGCCGCCGACGGCCACAACGCCGTCGCGGTTGCCGAGCAGGAAGTTGTTCGACACGTCGCCGTTGACGCGCGCGAGGTTCGCGCTCTCGAACATCACCGCCGTCTCCGCGCCGGTGATGATGTTGTCTTTCAGGTTGAGCGAGCCGGCGCTGATCCGAACGCCCGCCGTCGGGTGGGCGGCCCAGACCTCCTGGTCCGGATAAAGGGCGTTCACCGACCGGGCGTGCCCGGCGTCCGCGCGAAGATAGGTGGGCAGGCTCGCGCCGCTCTTCGCGACGTCGAAGCGCTGGCTGCGCGCGCCCACCGGCTGCGTGTGCTGAGCGAAATACTGCTCAATGCGCTTGTAAAGCTGCGCGTGGGGCGACGGATCCCGCGCCGGACGGGCGTAGCGGTCAAGATCGGGATAGCCGCGCGACTGAACGCCGAACGACGCGTTCAACGGCAGGTCGGTGTTCGTCGGCCCGATATAAGTGTCGACGATTTCGACGCTGCCGCCGCTGATGTCGACGCAGGCGTTGCGCGCGCCGCGGCTTCCGCGCTGGCCGATGTCGAACTGGAACGAGATCTTCTCGATACGGACCGCCGCGGTGGCCCCCTCCGGATAGATCGTCGCGCAGGGCGCGCCGGCCGGCGCCGCGACGATCGGCGGGCGGCCATAGTCGCCTTCGACGCCGACGATCGAGACCGGCTTGTAGACGTTGAACGAACCGTAAGGACGCTCCCCGCCGCGCACGTAGATCGTGCCGCCCGGGCGCACGACCGACATCGCCTGTTCGATCGAGTTGTACTTGGACAGGGGCGACTGGCTGACCGTCACCTCGTTGCGCGAGTTGCGCGTGTAATCGTCGACGGCCCGCGGCGCGGTGGTGCGCTGCGTGTCGCGGCTCACCGGAAACCCGCCGATCGTCTGGGCCGCCGCGCTTGCGCCGATGGCGGCCGCCAGGGCGCCCATCGCGACGCTGGCCCGAAGAATGGTCGCTTTTTTCATGTTGGCCGTCCCCCGACTAATTCGCTTCGTACGGATTGATGAGCAACTGGTCGAGCGCCCGACCGCCCTGCGGATAGCCAAGATGCTCCGACTGGGAACAATGGCTCGCCGCCTTGAGGGCGTTCGGCGTCACGGCGTTGAGGCCGGTCGTGCCGTCGCGGAAAACGACGCAGAGCGCATAGTGCGCGAAGGCGTTGTTTTGCGACGCCGACGCCGTCAGCCACTTCACCGCCTCGCGCCCGTCGGCGAGGACGCCGATCTCGCGCAGATACATGATGCCGAGCGTGTACTGGGCGTGCTTGTCGCCCTCGTCGACCGCCGCCCGCTCGATAAGGTCGACGGTTTGCTCCGCCGACAGCGTTCCCGTCTCGGCGTATTTGCGTTCGCTCGCCGTCAGGCTCGGATCCTGGATCGCGCGGGCGTATTGGAACTTTTTGATCGCGCCGATCGTGCCGCGGCCTTCGACATTGTCGATGGCGCCCTTGTAGAGGCCGAGCGCGCTCAGCGCCTGCTGGATCGCGGACACCTCGATGTCGGCGACGGCCTGCAGGGCCTTGTCGCGACGCAAGGTCTCAAGCTGCGCGATCTGGCGCGACCGGCGCTTGTCCGCCGGCGTGTCGCCTTCGAGCAGCGCCGGCAGGGTCGGGACCCAGTTCTGCGCGCGGCGCTCGGCGCGAGCGATCTCCTTCGCCGAGACGATCCTGTCGTCGCGCATCCGCTGCAGCGCGTCGGGCGCGCCGCCGACGCCCTTCATCTTCGCGACGGTGTAGAGCTCGTAAGCGCGGACATTGTCTTTGCGCACGCCGTCGCCGCGCAAGAACATCTCCGCGAGGCGGGCGACGTCGAGATCGCTGCCGGAGCCCTGGTAGGCGGCGGCGATCAGATCCTCCGCCTCGTCAGCCTCGGCGTTCGACACCCGCGCGCGCACCTGCGGAATGCGCAGGCCGGCGTCGAGCTGCGCGCTGACCTCGTCGGCCTTGATCGGCCGATACTTGCGGATCTCTTCGAGGTCGAAGTGCGCCGCGAGCGTGTACCACTTCAGGGCCTCGACATAGTCGGGCGCCTGTTTGCGGTTCTGCTCGATCTGATCGACGCGGAAATGATTGTCGGCCCCGACGGGCAGCGGCTGGTGGGAATAAAAGTCGCCAAGAGCCTTCATGGAGCGGACGTCGCGGTCGTCATTGCGCCAGAAGTCGCTCGCGACCTCGAAGTCGCCCTTCTGATAGGCGCTCAAGCCGCTTTCGAAGTCGGCCGCCGCCGGTCCCATGGCGAGCGCAATCGCCGCCGCGGCGCCGGCGAACGCGGCGCGGGCTCGGAATTGTTTCTGCCCCATGTGCTTCGTCTTCCTCATAACCCCTGGCTCCCCTGGCCGGCGCTCCCGATCCCTTCGGCGGCCCCGCCCGCTCGCGGCCGATCCGACCGATGAAGGCCGGGCGCGTCCGCTTTGACGCGCGGCGCGGCGCGCCGACGCATTTACGAGTTAACCACGCGGGCGCGCGCCGCTCCAGATTAACCGTCAATATTTCGCTAAGCAATCAGCCCCCGCCGCGCCTGGGGCGCCGAAGCGCGGCGCTCGCGCCGCTTCAGTCGCTTCCGGGGCCTCGCGTGACTAGAAAGACGCAGGCGCCGCCCGCGTCAGGCAGGCGCTCGGCGATGCAGCCGGCCTCGAGGCTGGCGTGGGGGATGTCGACCGGCGCAACCGGGTCGTCGGCGAGGATGCGCACTCGCGCGGCCGGCCCCAACCGGCGGAGCGCCGCCTCAAGCTTCACCACGGGCATCGGGCATCGAAGCCCGCGCGCGTCGATTTCGACGATGTCGGTCCCGGCGCGCGCTGTCGGCGGGTCCGCCGCGTCGTCGCTCAAACGCCGCCGCGCACGTTGCGCGCCACGTCTTTCAGATCGAACGGAAAGACGATCGTGTTGGTCCGGTCGCCGGCGATCTCCTGGAGCGAGTTGAGATAGCGCAGCTCCATCGAGCCGGCCTGGGTCGCCAGGATGTTGGCCGCCTCGGCGAGCTTGGTCGCGGCTTGCTGTTCGCCCTCGGCGAGGATCACCTTCGCGCGCCGCTCGCGTTCGGCCTCGGCTTGTTTGGCGATGGCGCGGATCATCGACGGGTCGACGTCGACATGTTTGATCTCGACGTTCGAGACCTTGATGCCCCACGCCTCCGTCTGGTGGTCGAGGATCTCCTGGATGTCCTTGTTGAGCTTGTCCCGCTCCTGGAGCATCTCGTCGAGATCGTGCTTGCCGAGCACCGAACGCAGCGTCGTCTGGGCGAGCTGGCTCGTCGCGGCCACGAAGTTCTCCACCTGAACCACGGCGCGGACCGCGTCGACGACGCGGTAGTAAATGACCGCGTTGACCTTCACCGAAACGTTGTCCCGCGAGATCACGTCCTGGGTCGGCACGTCGTGGACAAGCGTGCGCATGTCGACTTTGCGCAGCACCTGGACGCCCGGAATCAAGAGAACGAGGCCCGGCCCGGCCGCCTTGCGGCCGACGCGGCCGAGGGTGAAGACGACGCCTTTCTCGTACTCCTTGAGAATTTTGATGATGTTGGTCGCAAGCGCGAGCACCGCGACGACGAGAAATCCGAGAACGCCGAGGCCAGGCATGTTGATCTCCTTGGTGTTGCGCGCGGCGCCGGCGGGCGGCGCGGTCGCGCTTCGACATTAGTCTCGAACGACGAGCGTTACGCTTCCGCAGGCGCCGGGCCGCCGCCGAGAAACTTGCCCGCTTTCGCCTGCTTCACCACAAGGACGAGGCCGTCGACTTCGACAACGCGGATCTTGTCGCCGCGCTGCAGCGGTTTGTCGGACCGCGCGCGCCAGCGCTCGCCCTCCACGATGACCCAGCCTTCGCGGCCGTCCCAGTCGTCGACGACGCCTTCTCGCTTGCGGATCGCTTCAGAGCCGATCATCGGCCCGCGGCTTCGAGAGCCGACGACGGCGAAGAGAACGAGCGCCAGGAACCCGCCGGCGGTGGCGACAAGCGCCGTGATGACGGCCGGCGAAACGTCATAGCCCTCGGGGAAAATGCCGAAGAGACCGCCGGCGAACATGGCGAGGCCGACGAGGCCCGACAGTCCGAACGTCGGCGTGTACGCCTCCAACAGGATCAGCAGCGCGCCAAGCAGCATCAGGGCGACGCCGAGCCAGTTGAACGGCAGGACCTGGAATGAATAGAGCCCGAGGACGAGGCAGATCGCCCCGAACGCGCCGGGATAAATCGAGCCAGGGTTCCAGAGCTCAGCGATGAGGCCCGTCGTCGCCAGCGTCATCAGAATGACTGCGACGTTCGGATTGGCGATGAAACCGAGAAGCCGCTCGACGAAGCTGGCCTCGACCCGCTCCTGCGTCAGGCGTTCCGTGTCGATCGCCTTGGGTCCGGCCGCCGTCGTCACCGTGCGCCCGTCGATTTGCGCGAGCAGGTCGGCGAGATCGTCGGCGACGAGGTCGATGACCCCGAGCTCCAGCGCTTCGCGCGAGGTGACGTTCGCCGCCTCGCGCACCGCCTTCTCCGCCCAGTCGGCGTTGCGGCCGCGCTCTTCGGCGAGCGCGCGGATGTAGGCGGCGCTGTCGTTGATCACTTTGGCGCGCAGGGCGTCTTCATTGCCGAGCGCCGGCGCAGCCTCGTCCCGATCGGCGGCCGCCGGTTGATCGTCGCCCTCGGCCGCCTCGCCGCCTTCGGGGTCCGCCTCCGGCTCAGCCGCTTCCGGCGCGTCGGTTTCGGGGCCGACGTCAGGCGCCTCGAAAGGACTGTCGCGCTCCGACGGCGACCCGCCGCCCACCTCGATCGGCGTCGCGCTGCCCGTGTTCGTCGCCGGCGCCATGGCCGAGACGTGGGCGGCGTACATAATATAAAGACCGGCGCTCGCCGACCGAGCGCCCTGGGGCGACACGTACGTCGCCACGGGCGTCGACGAGCCGAGAACGGCCTTGATGATGGTTTTCATGGAGTCGACGAGCCCGCCCGGCGTGTCGACCTCGATGACGATGAGTTCGCGGCCGGCGTCGCTCGCCGCGTTGATTTCACGCTCCAGGTACCGCGCGTTCGCGGGGGTGACCGGGCCGTTGAGGGACAGGATGACGCCCGATGGCGCGTCGGCTTGCGCCGAGACGCCGGCGACGGCGAGAAGCGCGGCGCTCGCCAGCGCCGAAAAAGCCCAAAACGCTCTGCGCGCTTTGCGCAACGCCGTCCTCGTTCCCATCACCGGTCGATTCGCCCCCTTCCCACGCGGCCGAAGCCGCTTGCGATGGAAAGATAGCGATCGCCTGCGACGTTTCAACGACAACTGACGGTTCCGCGCCGGCGTTCATCTGGAGCGCCGACGCGGCCGTCGTCGCGCAGGATGCCTAGAACGCGGCGAACTCGTCGTCGCGCTGAGCCGTCTGGAACCGGCGGTTCTCAAGTTCGTCGACGACGTCGTCGACGATGCCTTCAGTGCACCGCAGTTTCTCGCTCACCGACAGGAAGCGGCCGGCGCGGCAGTGACGGCGCGCCTCGCGCTCGAGGCGGTCGAGCATCAAGCTCCGCGTCGTCTCGTTCGCCAGTTCGTACGTCTTGTAGCGAAACTCGAAGTCGCCGCCCTTCGACTGCGCGGCGGCCGGCGCGGCCGCGAGCGCGCCGAAAGCGAGAGCGGCGATGGTCATGTGGATGGTTTTCATTTCTATCTCTCCCCAGAGTTCGCGGCGTCTCGTGTTGAACGCTACTCGCCGCGAGACTGGTCATTGCCGTCCCATTGCGACCATATGGCGTCGGGATCGGGGTCGTTTAGGGGTAAAGCGCTGAGGCGCCCCAGGGACGCGATAAGCGGTAAGCGGAGCGTCCGGCGCGGGTGCGGCGCGAGACAAGGCGGACGGGATGAACGACGAGACGAAGGGCGACTATCGGCCGGACCCGGCGTTTCGAGCGCTGTCGCCCGATGGCGCGCCGTTTTACGACGCCGTGGAGGCGGCGCGTTTTTCGACGGAAATCATCCGCTACAGGAACGATCGCTGGGCCGCGCGGGTCGGCCTCGGCGGGCTCGACGACAACGCTTGGCGCGCGCGGTTCGCGCGGTTCGAGCCGCTGCCGGACAATCTCCAGAAGCCGATCGCCCTTCGCTACCACGGCCACCAGTTCCGCGTTTACAATCCCGATATCGGCGACGGTCGTGGCTTTCTCTATGCGCAACTGCGTGACGCCGACGGCCGGCTCCTCGACCTCGGCACGAAAGGCACGGGCAGAACGCCCTACTCCCGCTCGGGCGACGGACGACTGACGCTGAAAGGCGCGGTCCGAGAGGTGCTGGCGACGGAGATGCTTGAGGCGCGCGGCGTCTATACGTCGAAGACGTTCAGCGTCGTTGAGACCGGCGAGGCGCTCGAGCGCGGCGACGAGCCCTCGCCGACGCGCTCGGCCGCGCTCGTGCGCCTCAGCCATTCCCACGTGCGGTTCGGCGCGTTCCAGCGCCTCGGTTTCGAGGGCGACAAGACGGCCATCGAAACGCTTGTCGATTACTGCATCCGCCAGTTCGATCCTGACCTCACGGCGGCGGCGGGGGGCTCGGGGCGCGTCGCGGCGTTTTTCGAACGCGTCGTCGCCCGCACGGCGCGCCTCGCCGCGCAATGGATGGCCGCCGGCTTCGTCCACGGCGTATTGAATACGGACAATATGAACGTCACCGGCGAAAGCTTCGACTACGGGCCCTGGCGGTTTCTGCCGCGCGCTGACTTCACGTTCACCGCCGCCTATTTCGACCATGGCGGGCTCTACGCCTACGGCCGCCAACCCGACGCGGCGGCGTGGAACCTATCCCGCCTTGGCGGCGTCCTTGCGCTCATCGCCGAGGAGGCCCCGCTCAACGCCGCGCTTCAGCGTTTCGACGACTTCTTCCGCGCCGGGATGGCGGAGGCTTTTTTTGCGCGCCTCGGCGTCGCGCCGTCGTCTGACGGTTTCGCCTTCGTCGGCGATTTGCTGAAATGGATGGAGGCGGCCGACGCGCCGTTCGAGCCTTTCTTTTTCGACTGGTTCGCCGGGCCCGCGTCGGAAACCCGCGCCATGGAGGGCCCGCGCGCGGCGCTTTACGCGGCGCCCGACTTCGCGCCGATCAGAAAACGCCTCACTGGCTTCGCGCCGACGAAAGCCGGCTGTCTGTCCGCGGATTATTTCGCCGGGGCGCCCTGCGACATGTTGATCGACGAGGTCGAAGAGACATGGTCCGCGATCGCCGAGCGTAACGATTGGGACCCGCTTGAGGGCAAGCTCGCCGCGATCGCCGCGGCCCGGGAAGCCTACGCGCTCGACGCGTCGACCTACCGTGCGGCGCCGTTCGATTAGATGAACGGGATCAGCGGGATCCCACGACGCAATCGCTTCTCGCAGCCTTCGAGCTGGCGGCGGTAAACCGCAGCGGTGCGGCTGACGCGCCGGGCCGCCTCCGCCAACCCGGGCTTGCCGCGGTAGGAACGACCGGCGTAGCCCTCCCAGCCCTCGTGATAGGCAAGATACTGATTGTACGCGTCCGTCATCGGCGTCCCAACGCGGCGATTGCTTTGGCGCCCATACCATGAGACGAAGTCCGTCGCGTCTGAGAAGCTGCGCCGGCTCGCCCCGTCGCGGCCCGTATCGCGCTTGTAGAGCTCCCACGTGCCTTCGACCGCCTGCGGATAACCGCGCGCCGACGACTTCCGACGACCCGGGAAAACGAAAAGAAACCGGTTCCGGTCAGGCTTCGCGTCGGCGTCGAACCCCGATTCCTGGCGAATGATCGCTAGCTGGATGTGTTTCGGCAGGCCCCACCGGCGCTCGGCGCGTCGGGTCGAGCGGTACCACCCGCCCTTGTCGTCGAATATCTCACACGCGTTTCCCACGTCGTCCGGCGGCGTCGACGCGCAGGCGGCCAGCGTGAGCGCGACCGTCGCCACGGCGGCCGCTCTTTTCATCCGTTTAGAGATCATACATCCTCCGCGTCAATGACGCTCCGCCATACGTCGGTCACTTGCGCGCGTGTCGCGTCGAGCGAGCCGCCCGTGTCGATCACGACGTCCGCGAGAACGCGCTTCTCGGCGTCGGGCGTCTGTCGCGCCAGAATGGCGGCGAATTTTGACGGCGTCATGTTCGCGCGCGCCAGAACGCGGTCGCGCTGGACGTCCGCCGGCGCGGAAACGACGACGACGACGTCGAACGCCGCGGCCGCGCCGGTTTCGAACAGAAGCGGGATATCGAAGATCATCGCTTTCGCGCCCGAGGCTTCCGCCGACGCCATCGCCGCGGCCCGATCGTCCGCGACGAGCGGATGGACGATGGCTTCGAGGCGTTCGAAAGCGCCGCGGTCGCCAACGACGAGGGCGGACAATTGCGTTCGATCGACGCCCCCCTCGACGATCGCCTGGGGAAACGCTTCGGCGATGGGCGCGACCGCCGCGCCGCCCGGCGCGTAAAGCCTGCGCACTGCGGCGTCGGCGTCCCACACCGGCGCGCCGAGATCGGCGAACATGCCGGCGACCGTCGTCTTGCCCATGACGATCGATCCGGTGAGCGCGACTTTCTTCACGCCTTGGCGCCGCCGGTCGTCAGCCGCGCACGGATCGCCTCCCGCAATGCGTTGTCGACCGGCGCGGCGTCGCCGAGCCAGCGCAAGTATCCGGGAACCGCCTGGCGCAGGAGCATTTCCAGCCCGTCGACAGCGATAAGGCCGGCGCGGCGCGCGTTCGCGAGAAACGCGGTTTCAAGAGGCCGATAAACGATGTCGACGGCGGCGGCGCCCGGCGCCGCGGCGGCGAAGTCGACATCAAGAGGCGGCGAGCCCTCCATGCCGAGCGACGTCGCGTTGACGAAAACGTCGGCTTGCGTCTCGTTGCGGGAGCCCCACGGCGCGGCGGCGTCGGCGAGGCCTTCCGCCACAAGGTCGTCGGCGCGGGAGCCGGTCCGGTTCTTTACGGTTACGTGGGCTGCGAACGCCGTTTTCAACGCCACGGCGTCGGCCCGCGCGGCCCCACCGGCCCCCAGGACCAGCGCGCGGGCGGCGTTGAAGCCGTCCGGCGCCGCCGCGCGCAAAGCTTCGGCGAACCCTTCGACGTCGGAGTTGTCGGCGCGCGCGCGGTCGCCGTCGAACGTCAGCATGTTCGCCGCCCCGACCCGACGGGCGAGGTCGCTCGCCTCATCCGCATACCTGAGCGCGCGCTCCTTGTGCGGAACGGTGACGTTAAGCCCGCGAAACCCGGCGGCGCAGAGCCCCTCGACCACGCGGCGGAACGAGGCGTCGTCCGGCGCGGCGGTTATAGGGATGTAGTGCGCCAGCGCGTTTTCCCTGGCCGCCCAATAGGCGTGAACATTTGGCGACAAGGAGTGGCCGATGGGCCAGCCGATGACGCCTGCGAGTCGCGGGGCGGCGCTCAAAACGGAAGATCCGCTTCGCGACGCAAAAAATCGAGCAGCGGCAACAGGGACAGTCCGAGGACGGTGAAATAGCTGCCGTCGATGCGCTCGAACAGCCGCGCGCCAAGCCCTTCGACCATATAGCCGCCGACGGACGACAGAAGCGTGGGCCCTGCGGCGGCGAGGTAAGCCTCTATTTCGTCGTCCCTGAGGTCGCGCATTTTGAGCGTCGCGCGTTCGCCGCGCCGGTAGACGGGCGCGTCAGCCCCAACGCGGACGACGACGGCGCCGTTAACGAGGTCGTGGGCGCGGCCTGCGAGAGCGCGCAATCGCCCATGCGCCGCGGCGAGATCGATCGGCTTGTCGAACGCCTCGCCGTCGCAGTCGAGAATTTGATCGGCGCCGATGACGAGATCGCCGTTGCATAAATCGCCGGCCGTCGCGACGGCGCGCGCCTTCGCTTCCGCCAGACGCAGCGCGAGGTCGTCAATGGAGAGGCGATCGGCTGTCGCCGCGGCTTTAATCGCGTCCTCGTCGACGCCGGACGGACGTACGTCGAACGCGAGCCCCGCCGCCGCCAGCATGTCGCGTCGGATGGTGCTGCCGGACGCCAGAACCAGTCGAGGCGCGGTCATCGATCGGGACCCGCGGCGTCGGCGCTCTCCGCGTTGCGCCGGGCGGAGAGTTTCGTGAGGATCTCCGCAGCCGTTTCCTCCACCGATTTCCGCGTGACGTTGATCGTCGGCCAACGGTGTTTGGCGAACAGGCGCTTCGCCGCGACGACCTCACGGCGCACGGCGTCGACGTCGCAATACTCCTGCGCGCGGTCCGTAGCGTTGATTTCATCAAGCCGACTTTGACGGATCTCGGAAAGCCGGTCGGGGTTCGCCACAAGGCCGACGACCAACGGCTTCTGCAACGCGAAAAGCTCCGCAGGCGGCGGTCGGTCAGGCACTAACGGCACGTTCGCCGCTTTGACCCCGCGGTTCGCAAGGTACATGCAGGTCGGCGTCTTCGACGTCCGGCTGACGCCGACAAGAACGACGTCCGCATTGTCGAGATCCCAGACCATTTGCCCATCGTCGTGTTCGAGCGTGTAGTCGATCGCGCCGATCCGCTTGAAGTACGCCTCATCGAGCTCGTGTTGAGCGCCGGCGCGGCCGCTTTGTTCGAGGCCGAGATAGAGGGCGAAAGCCGACACGAACGGATCGAGCACGGAGACGGCCGGCGTTTGCAGTTCAGCGCATTTCACTTCGAGCATGCGCCGTAGGTTCGGATTGACGACCGTATAAAGAACAAGTCCGGGCGAGGCCTCGATCTCCGCCAGCGTCCGCTCCAACTGAGCCTCTGAACGGACGAGGGCGTAGATATGTTCAAGCGGTTTCGCAGCGACGAACTGCGCGGTCACGGCTTTCAGAATCGCGTTCAGCGTTTCGCCAGTCGAATCGGAGACGAGATGGACGTGGAAGAAGCTCGCGATGGGCGCAGCGCGTGGGGGCATCGTCATCTTTCGTCGCTCGCCTTTTCGCGCCGTCGCCGGAGGTCGCGCCCGCCTGGCCGGACTGCCTGGCCCGACCGCCGCCTTGTGTAACTTATGTGAATCTCGGGCGCCAAATCCGGTATGGCCGTGGTCAAGCGATCTTTCCCGGTCAGTTCGCCGAGCCGGCGCCCCAGCCCTCCCCATCGGGAAAACCGGGATAGCCGCGCCAACGTTCCTCCAGCAGTTTTTTCCAACCTTTCGCCTGACGTTCGATCATCCCCAGCTTCGATCGACGCGTGATGCGAGCCAGCGCCCGGCGAGCGACCGGTTTTCCCCGAGATCGCGAGGGCGTCTTTCCACTGGCGGAACCCGTGGGGAAACCCGTCGGAGAACGGCGGCGAAAGTAGCTGGGCCGATTTTTCCTCGGGATTCAGCCCCTTTAACCCTTTCTTAATTATTTGATTTTCGTTCGATTCTAGGGTCCATGGTGGCCATGGATACAGCGCTCTCGCCATTCCTCCGCACGTTGCGGGGAGACCAGTCGTCGACCCCGCCCATCTGGCTCATGCGTCAGGCCGGGCGTTATCTGCCTGAGTATCGCGCTCTTCGGGAGAAAGCGGGTTCGTTCCTCGATCTTTGTTATGCGCCGGAGATGGCGTCGGAAGTAACGATACAGCCGATCCGGCGATACCGCTTCGATGCCGCGATCCTCTTTGCGGACATTCTGTTGTTGCCGCACGCCCTCGGACAAAACCTGTCCTTCGAAGCAGGCGAGGGACCGAAGCTTGAGCCGACCTTGTCGCCCGAGGTTCTCAATAATCTCCGTCCGGATCGAATTCACGATATGCTGGCGGCGGTTTACGAAACGGTGCGCCTGACCCGGACCGCCCTGCCGCCGGCGACGGCGCTCATCGGTTTCGCCGGCGCCCCCTGGACCGTCGCGACCTATATGATCGCCGGCCGCGGAGGCGGGGATCCGAGCGCCTTGCGGCGATTGTTCTATTCGGCGGACGACCGGGCGTTTCTCGCGAACGTTCTCGAACTCCTCACCGACACCACAATTGAGTATCTCAACCGTCAGATCGAAGCCGGCGCGCAGGCGGTGCAGCTCTTCGACACGTGGGCCGGCGGCCTGCCGACGGACTTTCTGCGGTTCGTTTCCATTGATCCGTTGCGCCGCGTCGCCGAAGGCGTGAAGCGGGGGCACCCGGAGGTTCCGATCATTCTGTTCGCCAAAGGCGTTGGGCCGATGGCGCGCGAGTACGCGGCGCTGGACGTCTGCGACGCGGTCGGGATCGATTTCGCCATGCCGTGGTCATGGGCGCGGGAGAATCTGAGCCAGCACGCGGTCGTCCAGGGCGGCCTTGATCCCATGGCGATCGTTGCAGGCGGCGAGATTATGGAGACGGCGGCGCGGGAGCTTGTGCGCACGTTCGAAGGGACGCCGTACATTTTCAATGCGGGCCATGGACTGACGCCCGACACGCCGCCCGAGAATGTCGGGCGTCTTGTCGACGTCGTCCGCGGACGCGCCTGAGAACCGCCGGCGCATGTTCGATTTTCTTCTGCCCGCCTACCCGTGGATCAAGGGCGTCCATGTGATCGCCGTCATCGCCTGGATGGCGGGCATGCTCTATCTGCCGCGGCTTTTCGTCTATCACCATCAGGCGGCGCAGGGCGGCGAGGCCGAGGCTGCGTTCGTCGCCATGGAGCGGCGGCTCTACAAGCTCATCATGACGCCGTCGATCGTCGCCGTCTGGCTGCTGGCGCTGTTGATGCTGGCGATCAATCCCGGCGTCGCCGCTTCCGGATGGTTTGCGTTGAAGTTCCTGCTCGTCCTCGGCGTTAGCGGCGTCCACGGGTTTTACGGCGCGGCGCGGCGCAGGTTTGAAGCCGGCGAGCGGCCGCGGACGGAGAAATTCTGGCGGATCATGAACGAGGTTCCGTTCGTCCTGATGGCCGGCGCCGTTCTCCTCGCCGTAGCGAAACCGTTCTGAAGAGTGAGTTTCGGCGCTCGAAGGGCTTGAAAAACCCGAATGGTGTTGCAATTTAGCTGTCGCTAAGCGTTTTCTTACCGGACGTTGACAGATTTGATGAGCGGCGAGGGAAACCTCGCGTTATCAACTTAACCGTCTGCTTTCCAAACGCAGTACCCACCAAACGACGCGGCGCGTCTAAGCCGCGCCATCCTCCGCCTGCATGCCGCGGGCCTGAGTGAACATCATGATCCCAGACAAAATGAGCCTTGACGAGCTCAAGGAAAAATCGCCTGCGGAGCTCTTGTCTTTTGCGGAGAACGTCGAGGTCGAAAACGCCTCGACAATGCGCAAACAGGACATGCTTTTCGCGATCCTGAAGGAGCTCGCCGACCGCGAGGTCGAAATCTCCGGCGGCGGCGTCTTAGAAGTGTTGTCCGACGGCTTCGGCTTCCTGCGCGCGCCCGAGGCGAACTATCTGCCCGGTCCCGACGACATCTACCTGTCGCCTTCGCAGATCCGCCGCTTTGCGTTGCGCACCGGCGACACGGTCACTGGAGAGATCCGTAGCCCGAAAGACGGCGAACGGTACTTCGCCTTGCTGAAAGTCAGCGAGATCAATTTCGAAGACCCGGAGAAAGCGCGCCACAAAGTCCACTTCGACAATCTGACCCCGCTTTATCCGGACGAACGTTTCCGGATGGAGGTCGACGAGGTCGAGGGCAAGAAACGGGATTTGTCCGCGCGCGTTATCGATCTCGTGTCGCCGCTAGGCAAGGGCAAGCGGGCGTTGATCGTCGCGCAGCCGCGGTCCGGCAAGACGGTGATGCTCCAGAACATCGCGCATTCAATCGCGATGAATCACCCCGAGTGTTATCTCATCGTCCTTCTCATTGACGAACGGCCCGAGGAAGTGACGGACATGCAGCGCTCCGTGCGCGGCGAAGTCGTGTCGTCGACGTTCGACGAGCCGGCCTCACGCCACGTAGCCGTCGCCGAAATGGTGATCGAAAAAGCCAAGCGCCTCGTCGAACACGGGCGCGACGTCGTAATCCTGCTCGACTCCATTACGCGTCTCGGGCGCGCCTACAACACCGTCGTTCCGTCTTCGGGCAAGGTGCTGACGGGTGGCGTCGACGCCAACGCTCTTCAGCGCCCAAAGCGTTTTTTCGGGGCTGCCCGGAACATCGAAGAAGGCGGCTCGCTAACGATCATCGCAACGGCGCTTATCGAAACCGGTTCGAAGATGGACGAAGTCATTTTCGAAGAGTTCAAAGGCACCGGCAACTCGGAGATAGTTCTGGACCGGAAGGTCGCCGACAAGCGCGTCTATCCGGCGATCGACATCGCGAAATCGGGCACGCGGAAGGAAGACCTTCTCGTCGCGAAGTCGGATCTACAGAAAGTCTTCGTTCTGCGCCGGATCCTGTCGCCGATGGGAACGACGGACGCCGTCGAGTTCCTCATCGACAAACTCCGCCAGACGAAAACCAATGGCGATTTCTTCGACTCAATGAACACGTGATTTCCGCTTGCGCGGAGCCCGGCGTTCAGGCGGCTGACGGACAATAAGCGCCAGCGAAAATCTCGCCGTTTGGTTTGCTGAGGATGAGCGCGCAGCCATTCTCCGCAGACGGCGCGTCAACGGTGAACGTCGACGGGCCGGCGATCTCGCCAAGCGGCTTCATTTCAACGACGACATTGGCGTTCGTGAGCCGTTCGCCGGCGTTCTCGCCGCCGCCGACGGGCGTGCGCGTCGTTTTTTTGAACATGACGATAGCGGCCCGAAGTCCCGACGGCGCGCCGGAGACGTCGAAGGCGACCTCTCGTCCTTCCAAGCGGGCGTCGACGCCGATCTCGGGAAGCTTAGACGCTGCTTCGTCAACGAGCTGCCAGACGGCGGCGCGGCGCGAGCCGACAGTCTCCGTCGCCGCGTTGACGACGATTTGCGGGGTGTAAACGCGGGCGGCGCCGCGCAGACGGCGATTGTAGTCGCGCTGGCGTTCCGTGTTCGCGGCTGATGAAAACGGATCGCGCCAGCGCCCACGCGACCCGACGCTCAGATTGTTCCAGTAGTCCACGTGCCAGCTGAGGGCGACGACGTCGTCGCCGCTCGCGAGATCGGCGAGAACTTGGTCCGCTGGCGGACAAGATGAACAGCTCTGGGACGTGAACAGCTCCACGACCGGCCGTGCGATCGAGGCCCGCTCGGATGAGGCGTTCAACGACTGTTGGGCGGCGGCCGGCGTTGCGAGCGTCGCGAGAGCGGCGACGAGAAAACGAATACGCATACGAATTTCCTTTATCCCCGAAACTTGTATCGCAAGCTTTCGCGCGCGAGCCAAAACACGCTCGTTCACGCCTGCGTTGTTCTAGGGGGCGGTCTCGGGCAAGTTGCGCCGGGCGCGGCTATTCTTCGCGAATTCACCGGAAGTTCAGCGCGTTGCGACGATATTCGCCGCTGCGCCATAAGGTGGCTACGGCGCGGTTAGGGAGTACTCGGATGCGCTTGACGATCAATATCGACTGCACCCCGGAAGAGGCGCGCGCGTTCCTCGGCATGCCCGACGTCGCGCCGCTTAACGCGATGGTCGTCGACGAAATGACCCGCCGGGCGAAAGACAATCTCGACACGCTCGCCGATCCGGAGCGGTTCGTAAAGCAGTGGATCGAGATGAGCGGCAAGGGCGTGGAAGCGTTCCAGGGCCTCGTAATGGCGGCGATGGCCAACTCAACCGGCCCGACTAAAAAGTAGGGCTCAGTGGGCGCCGTTCGCGACGACACGATTTTCGCGCGCGCTTCCGGAGCCGGCCGCGCCGGCGTCAGCGTCATCCGGATCAGTGGACCGGGAGCCGCCGACATTCTCCGAAAACTGTCCGGCGCCGTTGGGGCGGCCCGCGTCGCGCGCGTAGCGATCCTGAGGGATCCTCGGGACGGCGACGTCGTCGACCGCGCGCTCACCCTCTTCTTCCCGGGCCCTGCAAGTTTCACGGGCGAAGACGTCGTCGAACTTCATGCGCACGGCTCCGCGGCCGTCGAGGCCGGGCTTTACGACTGCCTGAGCGCCATGGGCGCGAGGCCAGCCGACGCCGGCGAGTTCACCCGCCGTGCGCTGATCAACGGCAAGATGGACCTCGCCCAGGTGGAGGGGCTTGGCGATCTCCTGGTCGCGGAGACCGCCGTTCAACGCCGCCAGGCGCTCGCCCAGGCCGATGGCGCGCTGTCGGCCGCGGCGACCCGCTGGCGCGGTCGCTTGATCGCGGCGCTCGCCGCCTTCGAAGCCGAAATCGACTTCCCCGACGAGGAGGACGCGCCGGCGTCGAGCGCTGCGGCTGCGCGCGCGGCGATCGCGCCTCTTATTGACCATCTGGCGACGTGGCGGGCGAGCGCGGCGTCGGGCGAGCTGGTGCGGACAGGCGCGACGGTCGCGCTTATGGGCGCCCCGAACGCCGGGAAATCGTCGCTGATGAACGCGATCGCCGGCGAGGCGCGGGCCATCGTCTCCGATCGGCCGGGCACGACCCGCGACGTCATCGAGGCGAGGGTCGAGCTCGGCGGCCTGCCGGCCCGGCTCTTCGACGCGGCGGGCGTGCGCGACGCCGCCGACGAAATCGAGGCCGAGGGCGTCCGGCGCGCGCTCGACGCCGCGGCCACGGCCGACGTCCGGATCCTCGTTGTCGACGTTTCACGTGAAACATACGAAGAAGCGCCTGCGGCGGCCCGAGCGCTCTTGCGCGACGGCGACTTCGTGGCCTTCAACAAATCGGACCTTGCGGCGATCGGTTCCGAGGCCGGCTGTCCGCACGCGTCTTTTCGAACGTCGGCGAAGACCGGCGACGGGGTCGACGCGCTAACAACCGGTCTCGGGCGCATCCTCGCCGACCGGGCGGCGGCCGCCGGCGACGCTCCCCTCACCCGCGCGCGCCACCTCGCCGCCGTCGACGGGGCGCTCCGATATCTCCGATCTGCGATAGCGCGCGTCGAGGCGGGCGGGGCCGCCGCGGAGCTCGCCGCCGAGGATGCGCGCATGGCCGCGCGCCAGCTTGGCGAAATCGTCGGCGACGTCGACGTCGAGAGCGTCCTCGGCGAGGTGTTCGCGAACTTTTGCATCGGCAAGTAAGCGCCGAGGCTGCGTTCGGCCCGAAGGAGCTCTATATGCGGCGTCTTGGAAGAACTTGAACGGAGCGCCGCCGTGGCGGACGCCTACGACGTCATCGTGATCGGCGGCGGACACGCCGGGTGCGAAGCGGCCGCCGCCGCGGCGCGGGTCGGCGCGCGCACGCTGCTCGCGACGCACAAGCGCGCGACGATCGGCGAGATGTCGTGCAACCCCGCGATCGGCGGCCTCGGCAAAGGCCATCTCGTCCGCGAGGTCGACGCGCTCGACGGATTGATGGGCCGCGTCATTGACCGCGCAGGGATACAGTTCCGGCTCCTGAACCGATCGAAAGGCCCGGCGGTGCGTGGTCCGCGGGCCCAGGCCGATCGGGCGCTCTACCGCGCCGCGATGCAGGCTGAGATCGCGGCGATCGCCAATCTCGACGTCTTGGAGACGTCCGTCGACGATCTGATCGTTTCACGTGAAACTCCAGCGGGGCGCGTGGAGGGGATCGTTTGCGCCGACGGACGCCGCATCTCAGCGGGCGCGGTGGTCCTCACCGCGGGCACGTTCCTGCGCGGCGTCATCCATATCGGCGAGACGCGCACGCCGGCGGGGCGCGTCGGCGAAGCGCCGGCGATCCGCCTCGCGGAGCGGCTCTCGGCCTATGACCTCCCCCTCGCCCGTTTGAAAACGGGGACGCCCCCGCGGCTCGACGGCCGCACGATCGACTGGTCGAGCCTCGACATGCAGCGCGCCGACGCCGACCCGGTTCCGTTCTCGTTTCTGACGGAAAGGATCGACGTCCCGCAGGTCGCTTGCGGCGTCACCCACACGACCCGCGAGACGCACCGCGTCATCGAGGAGAACCTGTCGCGTTCAGCCGTGTACGGCGGCGCGATCGCCGGACGCGGCCCCCGCTACTGCCCGTCGATCGAAGACAAGGTCGTTCGCTTCGCCGAGAAGGAAAGTCACCAGATTTTCCTGGAGCCCGAGGGGCTCGACGATCCGCTCGTCTATCCGAACGGTGTCTCGACGTCGTTGCCGCGGGACGCGCAAGACGCCTTCCTGCGCACGATCCCCGGCCTTGAGGCCGCGCGCGTCGTCCGCCACGGCTACGCGATTGAATACGACTACGTCGATCCGCGCAGCGTCTGGCCGACGCTGGAAACGAAAGCGGCGCCCGGGCTTTTCTTCGCCGGCCAGATCAACGGCACCACGGGCTATGAAGAGGCGGCGGCCCAAGGGCTTATTGCGGGCCTGAACGCCGCGCGCCGCGCCGCTGGAGAAGACGGCGTTCTTTTCGATCGCGCCGAGGGCTATCTCGGCGTCATGATCGACGATCTCGTCACGCGCGGGGTCAGCGAGCCCTATCGCATGTTCACGAGCCGGGCCGAGTATCGGTTAACGCTGCGCGCCGACAACGCCGATCAACGCCTGACGCCGCGGGGCGTCGCGCTGGGCCTCGTCGGCGCGGCGCGGGCGGCGGCGTTTCACGTGAAACAAGAGGCCCTTGACGACGCCCGCGCGTTCGCCCGCGCCCACGACCTCTCCCCCACCGAGGCCGCCCGCCGGGGTTTGAAGCTCAATCAGGACGGCCGGCGGAGGAACGTCCTTGAGCTCCTGTCCCTGCCGAACGTCACGCTTGACCGGCTTGCGGGGATCTGGCCCGCGCTCGCCGAGTGGCCTGCGGCCGTGCGCGAGCAGGTCGAAATCGATGCGCTTTACTCGGGGTATCTCGATCGGCAGGAGGCTGACATCATCGCCTTTAAAAAGGACGAGGCGCTGCGCCTGCCCCCGGATGCTCCTTACGCGGAAATCAAAGGCCTCTCGAACGAGGCCCGCCAGCGGCTTGTCGAAGCGCGGCCGGCGGCGTTGGGCCAGGCGGGCCGGCTTGAGGGCGTCACGCCCGCGACGCTCGCCGTTCTACTCGCCTGGCTGAAAAAACGCGAGAACGCGCCGGCCGCGGCTGGCGGATGAGCGCCGGCGAGACGTTCCGATCCCTGGAGGACGTCGCTCGGCGCTTCGACGTTTCACGTGAAACGCTGGCGCGGCTGCGCGCCTTCGACGCGCTGTTCGTGGACCGCGCGCAACGCATGAATCTCGTCGCGCCCGCCACCATGCCCGACCGCTGGACGCGGCACTACGCCGACAGCGCGCAACTCGCCGAGCACGTTCCTGCGGATGCGCGCACGCTCCTGGACTTCGGCAGCGGCGCCGGTTTTCCGGGCCTCGTTCTGGCGGCGCTTCTGGCCCCGCGGGCGGTTAGCGTGACGCTCGTCGAAAGCGTGGGCAAAAAAGCGGCTTTCCTCACCGCCGCGGCGCAGGCGATGGACCTTCCTGGGATCCGCGTCGTCAACGACCGGGTTGAGAACCTGAGCGAGCCGCCGCCCGATATCGTCACCGCGCGCGCCGTCGCGCCGCTGAAGCGGCTCCTGGGCTACGTCGAGGCGCTGGCTGGCCCGCGAACGCTCTTCGTCTTACCAAGGGACAAGATGTTGCGATCGAATTGACCGAGGCGACTAAATCTTGGCATATGAGCGTGGAACGACGTGCGAGCGTCACGAGCCCGGACAGCGCCGTCCTATTGATCCGGGACTTGCGGCGTAACGCGGTCGACGAGCGGGCGAAGGCCCGCCGAGCGGCGAAGCCGGCGCATTAGCCGGCGCGAAAAGGAGACGACGACCCCCATGTCAGACGCG
Source organism: Parvularculaceae bacterium (assembly GCA_050331095.1). Lineage (GTDB taxonomy): Bacteria > Pseudomonadota > Alphaproteobacteria > Caulobacterales > Parvularculaceae > MED-G105. The sequence goes on along the minus strand of JBHJHE010000022.1, from coordinate 34,691 downwards.
CCCCGCCAGGACGTTCGCATTCTCGCGCTCGCGAACCAGAAGGGCGGCGTCGGCAAGACGACGACGGCGATCAACCTTGCGACTGCCCTCGCCGCGGTTGGCGAGCGGGTTCTTCTCATCGATCTGGATCCCCAGGGAAACGCTTCCACGGGGCTCGGCGTCGCCGCCGCCGAGCGGACCGTCACCACCTATGACGTCCTCATGGACGAGGCGCGCCTCGCCGCGGCCGTCGTCGACGCGGGCGTGCCCGGCTTGACGTTGGCGCCGGCGGGCGTCGACCTCGCGGGCGCCGAAGTCGAGCTCATCGACGCCGATCGCCGGCATTTCCGACTCGCCGACGCGCTTCGAGCGTATACGGAGGGCTTGCGCGCCGCGGGCGAGGGCCTCGACTATATTCTGATCGATTGTCCGCCTTCGCTCGGCATACTGACGTTAAACGCCCTCGCCGCCGCCGATGCGGTCATGATACCGCTGCAATGCGAGTTTTTCGCCCTCGAAGGCCTCAGCCAGATCATGCGGACGATCGATACGGTCCGGGCGCAAATCAATCCGGGACTAACGCTGCAGGGCGTCGTCCTGACGATGCGCGACCGGCGCAACAACCTCTCCGCGGAGGTGGAGGCCGACGTGCGCGCGCATCTCGGCGAGCGCGTCTACCGAACCGTGATCCCGCGAAACGTGCGGATCTCCGAAGCGCCTTCGCACGGGAAGCCTGCGCTTCTCTACGACCTTAAATGCGCCGGCAGCCAGGCGTACGTCCGGCTTGCGAGCGAAGTGATCGAACGCGAACGCGCCGAACGGCGCGCAGCTTGAAGGAGCGGCCATGGGCGCCGTGAAAACGAAAAACGAGGCGGCGGCGGACCAAAAGACGGGTCCGAAGGCCGGTCAGAAGCAGGGGTCGCGGTCGGGGCTCGGTCGCGGCCTTGGCGCGCTCATGGGCGACGCGCCGCGCCAGCGCCCCGAACCGTCTCCCCCGGCGAAAAGCGGCGGCGCCGATCCGCTCGGGCCGACGACGAAGCTGCCGATCGCCTTCATCTCGCCGAACCCCGACCAACCGCGCCGCTCGTTCAGCGACGACGCGATCGCCGAGCTCGCTGCGTCGATCGCCGCCCGCGGCGTTCTGCAGCCGATCCTGGTGCGCCCGCGCGGGCCCGACGCCTATGAGATCGTCGCCGGCGAACGACGGTGGCGTGCGGCGCAAAAGGCGAAGATCCACGAAGTCCCCGTCATTATCCGGGAGCTGACGGACGTCGAAGCGGCCGAGATCGCGCTGATCGAAAACGTCCAGCGCGTCGATCTCAATCCTGTCGAAGAGGCGCAGGCCTATCAGCGCCTTGCGGACCAGTACGGCCGAACGCAGGAGACGATCGCGCGGGCGGTGGGCAAGTCGCGAAGCCACGTCGCCAACATGATGCGGCTTCTCGGCTTGCCGCCGAAAACGCTGACGGCGCTGAAGGCTGGCGATCTCACCATGGGCCACGCGCGGGCGCTGCTCGCCGCGCCCCAGCCCGACGATTTGTGCGTCGTCGTCGTGAAGGGCGGCCTGTCCGTGCGGGAGACCGAGCGCCTCGCGCAATACGCGGCGACCGGCAAGGCGAAGGGGACAGCGAAGGCTAAGCCCGGCGCGCCGGGCGCGGCCGCTGCGGATGAGACGAAGCCAAGCGGCGGCCTCGCGGCGGGCCTTGCGTCGGTCAAGAAGGACGCCGACACCCGCGCGCTAGAGGCCGACCTCGCGGCCGCTCTCGGCCTCGAGGTCTCGATCGACCACACGAAGAAGGGCGCGGGCGTCGTCAGTCTCGCCTATCTCAGTCTCGATCAGCTCGACGACGTCTGTCGTCGGTTAATGGCCGCCGGCGTTTAGACGCGCCAACCGTCAAGATTAATTGACAAAGCGCGGCGTAAAAAAATTCAAACGGCTCGCGCGCGATGCTAGGGTCGGCGGCGAGGCGCGCGTGCGCGCTTAGACGGAGGCGGATCAAGATGCAGACGAACGCGTTCACCGCGGCGGGCTCGCCGAGCCAGGGCCCCACGACTCACCAGAGCGTTTATACGAGCAACCTCAAGACCGATATCAACCGGATTACGGCCTGGACGGTGGCGACGCCGATCCTCGGGATTTGGTTTTTCGCGTCGTTCCTGCCGTTTTTCGGGCTTTTCGAAGCGTCCGGCCGGACGGCGATCACCATCGTGCTCGACTTCGTGTTCCTCGGCACGGGCTTCGCTGCGGTCTTCGGGATCTACATGTTCGCAAGGTTTTCCGCGACGGGCGCCGCACGGGAGATCGTCAGCGAGGGCGCGCGCGGGTCGGCGTTGAAACTCGCCGCTTACGCGTCCGTGTGGCTGACGCTCTACTTCATCTACCGCTGGGCCGCTTAGGACTTACGCTCAAAAGTGACGACGGTTTCGACGGCGCGCACCGCGTGGGGCGCGCCGTCCCGTAACGCCGGCGCATAGCGCCATCCGCGGCTCGCGCGCCGGGCCGCCGCGCCGAGGCAAGGCGGGCCGTCGACGATCGCCGCGGCGCCCGGTCGCCCGCGGGCATCCACATCGTATCGCAGGACGACGCGCTCGACGCGTCGGGATTTCTCGGCGCACGCGACCGGGTATGACGGCGGCGCGCGGTGAAACGGCGTCAACGGCCGCTCAAGCCATGCGCTCGCAAGCGGCTCGCGGTCGTCGACCGGCTCCGCCGTCCAACTGACGATCCAACCGCCTTCCCGGCCAATGTCCGCCAGGCGGCGTCGCGGACCGATTTCGAACGGCCTCAGCACATAGGTGAGCGTCGCCGCGTTGCGCGCGCCGTCTGCGGTGAGCGCGCCGATAGCGATCGTGACGCGCTGCCGACGGGCGCCGGCGTTGTGGACTCGGAAGCTCGCGCCTTTCGGCCCCTCGTCGACGGCGATTTGAACGTCGCCGCGCTCTTCAAGCCGTGACGCCGGGCGCGCGCCCTTGATCTCCGCGATCGCCAGGGCCGACGCCAACACGACGCCCGCGCCGACGAGGAACGCCAGCCTTGTCGCGCCGCTTAGCCGAAACGGGAGGAATTGAAACAGCGGGTCGGCCATCGCGACCGACGCTTGCAGGAGCCGCGCCGATCAGGCGCTTCGCGCGGCCTTTTTTGCGATGGCGACCGCCGCGCGCTCGGCGATCTCGCGTTGCGGCGCGCCGGCTCGCTTCGCCGCGAGTCCCGCCTCCTGCAACGCGTCCAGCGCAGCGGCGATCGCGCCGGCCCGCCACCGGGCGGCCCGGCGCGCGAGGGCCGCGCGGCGCTTGAAGAACACCGGCGGGCGCAGGCGCGCGACGGCGTCCGTCGGGCTCGCCCCCGCGTCGACGGCGGACCGAGCCGCGGCGACGACGGCGAGATTGCGTTGCAAAGCGCGAATGAGCGCGATCGGGCTCGCCCCTTGAGCGCGCAAGCGGCCGAGACTGACCGCAAGCCGCGCGGCCGCGCCGTCCGCCGCGGCGTCGGCCGCGTCGTCGAAGGCGTCTTCAAGCGTGTCGGCGAGCGCCGCGTCGACGTGCGCCAGGGTGACGGCGTCGCCCTCGCGCGAATCGGATGGTCCGACGTAGAGCAACAGCTTATCGATCTCGGCGCGGCTGACGCCGCGGTCTTCTCCCGTCAGGGCAACGAGGCGCTCCAGCGCATCCGGCTCGAAAGTAAGGCCCTCCTTGCGCGCCGCGGCCTCCGCGATGTCGGCGACGTCGCGCGGATCATCCGCATAGCAAGGAATCGCCACGGCCGTCTTGGCGCTCTCGAACGCCTTGCGCAGTTTCGACGCTTTTTGAAGGTCGCCCCCTTCGACCACGACGAACGCGTTCGACTTCAATCGTCCGCCTTCGACGCCGTCGATGAGGATCTTCAACGCCGGCGCCGCGACGTCCCCTTGCGTTCGTAGACGGATCAATCGCTCGCCGCCGACGAACGACAACGCCTCGGCTTCCTCCGCAAGCCGCGCGGGCGAGCCCTTGAGGTCGTTGTCGGTGAAGTCGACGACATTGAACGGGTCCCGCAAATCTTCGACGACGGAACGGGCGAGCGCCTCGGCCCGTTCGCGAACGAGGCCAGCGTCGGGACCGAAAACGAGGGCTGCGTAGACGTTCGTATCGCGCCGGGCGAAAAACGCGTCGATCGATTTGCCTTTAAGGGCGGGCATGCGGCGACGGCGCGACCGGTCTAGGCGTCGTCGTTCGAGCGGTCGACGATCCGTTGAAGGATGTCGCGCGCGATGTCTTCGATCAGGGCGTTCGCGGCTTTCTCCCGCGCCGCGTTCTCCGCGAAAAGAGTGGAGTACTGCGACGAAATCACGTTGAACGACGCGATCGATCTCGCTCGTCCCGAAATGCGCTGGCCGGTCTCCTGGTCGATCAACGTGTAGCGCGCGTTGAGCGTGTAGTTGTATCGGGTGACGGAGGCGTCGATCTGTACGGAAAGCGGCACCGCCGTCTCGCGGGCGTTGAGCGACAGCAGATACCGGCCGCCCTCGCGGGCCGCGCGGCGGATGAGAGCCCGCCGCAAATAGGGTTCGACGGTGTCGGCGGCCGCGATGTCGGCGACTTCGACCGAACGTAATCCGCCGTTGGCGATGTCGGCGTTCTCCGAGGCGACGGCGTACACCGGTCGAAATCCGCATGCGGACAATAGGAGGCACGCAGACGCCGCGGCGATGCGGATCATGGCGGTCGAAAGCCTCATGTCGGATTTCCTCCCGATCAGCGCGCCCTAACCGGCGACGATATTGACGATGCGGCCCGGCACGACGATCACCTTGCGCGGCGGCGCGTCGCCGAGATGGCGTTTGACGTCGGCGAGCTCAAGCGCGGCGGCCTCGATGGCGGCGGCGTCGGCGTCGGCCGCGACTTCGATCTCCGCCCGGCGCTTGCCGTTCACCTGCACCGCAAGCGTGACGGCGTCGCGGACGAGCATCGCCGCGTCGGCCTCGGGCCAACCCGCGTCGCACACGAACCCTGCGCCGCCGAGCGCCGCCCAGCACTCCTCGGCGAGATGCGGCGTGAACGGCGCGATCAGCTTCGTTAGCGCCACGAGCGCTTCGCGGCGCGTGGATGGATCGACGTTGCCGGCGCGCCGCAGGGCGTTGGAGAACTCGTAAAGCCGCGCGATCGCTTTGTTGAAGCGGAAGTTTTCTATGTCGTCCGTGACGCCCGCGATCGCGGCGTGCGTCGCACGGCTCAGACTGAGGCTCGCGGCGCTCGAGGACGCCCCGGCCGCGGACCCAGCCGCCTCGATCGCCTCGACGCCCGCCTCGACGGTCTCCCAGAGCCGGTTCACGAGCTTCCAGGCGCCGGCGACGCCGGCGTCCGTCCACTCGACGTCGCGCTCGGGCGGGGAGTCGGAGAGCATGAACCACCGCGCGGCGTCGGCGCCGTAGGTCTCCGCGATCGCCTCCGGCGAAACGACGTTGCGCTTCGACTTCGACATTTTTTCGATGGGGCCGATAATAACTGGATTAAATCCAAAAGAGCCTTCGGTCAGAAGTGTTTCGCCGTCGTCGTGGAACACGACTTGGTTCAGGCGTTCGGTCTGTGCATTGAACCTACGCTCTAGGGTAGGGTCGACGCGCTCGTCGCGCATGCGGGTATCGCCGATCTCGCCACTTAACTCACGCACCGCTAGTACCGGATCGATACCTTGCTGACGAAACCACTCAAGCGACCTGCGGTGGATCCACTCCGGCGGGATCCAGTCACCCTTCCAGTCCTTGTAAGTTTCATGCGTCACCATCCCTTGGGTGAAAAGGTTCGCGAACGGCTCGTCGAGCGACAAGTGTTCCGTGTCCTTCATCGCCCGGGTGAAAAAGCGCGCGTAAAGGAGGTGGAGGATCGCGTGTTCGATCCCGCCGATGTATTGGTCTACGGGCAGCCAGTAGTCCGCAAGCGCCTTATCCACCGGCGCGTCGTCGCGCGCCGCCGCGAACCTTGCGAAGTACCAGCTTGAATCCATGAAGGTGTCGAACGTGTCGGTCTCGCGCCGGGCCGGGCCGCCGCATTTCGGGCAGGCGACCGACTTCCAGTCGGCCGCGCGGTCAAGCGGGTTGCCGGGGATCCTGAATTCGGCGGCGTCGACCTCCGGCAGGCGCACGGGAAGCTGATCGTCGGGAACCGGAACGACGCCGCACGTCTCGCAGTGGATCGCGGGGATCGGGCAACCCCAATAGCGCTGGCGGGAGACGCCCCAGTCTCGCAGGCGGTAGTTCGTGGTCGCGCGCCCGACGCCCATCTCCTCGACGCGGGCGATGGCCGCCTTGATCCCCTCGCCCACGTTGAGGCCGTCGAGGAAATCGGAATTGTAAAGCCGTCCGGATCCCACATAAGGCTCGTCGCCGATCTCGAACGTCGCGGCGTCGGCGTCGGGCGGTAGAACGACCGGCGTCACCTCAAGCCCTTACTTCCGGGCGAAATCGAGGTCGCGCTGGTCGTGGGCCGGGCAGCCGAAAATCGCGCCCGTTCCGTAGCCCATGAGGATGAAGTTCGCGACGTAGACCGGCAGCGTCTTTCCACTGACGAACGGATGGGCGACGCGCAGGCCCGTGTCGAGGCCCTTCTTGTCGGCTTTTTCGATCGCCTCCTCCGACGTGCCGACGCGCTGGCATTCGGCGGCGAACTCGGCGAGCGGCGCGTCGTTCGCCGCGAGCGTCTTCGACAGTGGATGATCCGGCGCGAGCGCCACGAACGAAGCGCCGAAGAGCGTGTCGGGACGCGTCGTGTAGATCTCGATCCCCTCCCCGCCCGGCGCTTCGGCGCCGTCGGCGAAGCGGAAGGTCATCGTCAGACCCTTCGATTTGCCGATCCAGTTGCGTTGCATCAGGCGGACATTGTCCGGCCATCCGTCGAGCCGCCCGTCGTCAAGCGCGGTCAGAAGATCGTCCGCCTTGTCGGTGATCTTCAGGAACCATTGCGACAGCTTGCGCCGCTCGACGGGCGCGCCCGAGCGCCAGCCTTTGCCGTCGATCACCTGCTCGTTGGCGAGAACGGTCATGTCGACCGGGTCCCAATTGACGTCGCTTTCACGGCGCTCGACGAGACCGGCGCGCCAAAAGTCGAGGAAAAGCTTTTGTTGGTGGGCGTAGTATTCCGGGTCGCAGGTGGCGAATTCGCGCGACCAGTCGATCGAAAGGCCGATGCCTTTCAGCTGCTCGCGCATCGCGTCGATGTTGGCGTAGGTCCAGTCCTTAGGGTGCGCGCCGGTCTGCATCGCCGCGTTCTCCGCCGGCATGCCGAACGCGTCCCATCCCATGGGATGCAGGACGTTGAAGCCGCGGGCGCGTTTGAAGCGCGCCACGACGTCGCCCATCGCGTAGTTGCGGACGAGGCCGATGTGAGTCCGGCCCGCCGGGTACGGGAACATCTCGAGGACGTAGTGTTTCGGCAGGCTCGCATCGTCGCGCGGTGCGAACGCGTTCGCCGCGGCCCACTTCGCCCGCCATTTCGGCTCCGTCTCTTTGGGGTTGTATCGGGTCATCGCCCATCACGGGGGTTGGCCGGCCGTCGGCGGCCGCCGGGCGGTGAGCCATGACCGGCCAGCGTCGGCAAGATGTCGATATCGGCTCGCGGCGTCGAGCTTAACCGTCGATCTGATTGAGGCGCAGTTCGCGCGCGCGCGTCAAAATGGCGTTCTCGATCTCGCGCGCGGTCGCCGGGTTGACTGTCGCGTCGATCCAGGGGCCATCGGGGCTCTGCAATTGCCGGAAAACGGAGACGCGCAACGCATCGGCGCGCAACGCGCTGTCGAGAATGTAGACCGACACCTTAAATCGCTCCTGCGGGCTTTCCGGATTGGCGTACCAGTCCGTGATCACGAGCCCGGCGATGGGGTCGGCCGAAAAGACCGGCAGGAAGTCGATCGTCTCGAGGGACGCGGCCCAAAGATAGCGGTTGACGGTCGACGCGCTCGCGCCCTCCGCGCCGAGCGAGTAGCTCGCCAGCGGCGCGTCGCGTTCGTCTTTCGCGCCGCCGCCGGCGCAGGCGGCGAGAATCGCGGCGGCACAGGCGGCGAAAAGCGCCCTGCCCGCGCCCGGAGACGGCGCGCACGCAGGCGTTGCGCAAGCGACGGTATTCGAGACCGCAGTTTTATCCATCCACCAAATCTCTTCGACTTGCGCCGCTCGCCGCGCGCGCGACAGCCCCTCGAACCCCGTGGTTTTGCTACCACAAACCGCGCGCGACACAACTCACGCAGACCCTCGCCGCTTGACCGCCCCTGACCCGGCGGCATATCGCCATTATTGGGAGACAGCGTGCAGCCGACCGCGGCCTTTGGCTCGCGCGGCGGTTTCGCATGGTTTGTTGTTGCGTTAAATTTTTTGGTGTGGCGTTTGCTTCTACGCAACGGTCACTACGTGTGACCCGAGCGTTTGTTGACGTGAACTGCGCAACGAGGACGTCGGATCCGGTGAAGCTGACGAAGCGGCATATGACGGGCCTCGCGCTAAGCGCGAGCTTGGCGCCGTGGGCCGCGTTCGCCGCCGATCCGATCGAGGTCGACGTCGAAGGCGACGCGAGCGTCGTAGCCGGCGTCAGCGACGGCGAGGACGCCGCGGATCTCGACGCCGAAGTCCGCGTGAACGCCTCCACCGTCTTTCAAAGTGGTGTCGAGGTCGGCGCGATACTGGAAGGCCGGCTCGACGGGCAGCAGCCGGACCGGCTGTTCGCCGGCGGCCGCTTCACGGGGCTTCTTATCGGCGGCCCGCGCGGCGTCGCGCCTAACGGCTCCGACGCTTTTCTCCAAAGCGCCTACGCCTACGCTCGCGGCGGCTTCGGCCGGGTCAACGTCGGACGCACCGAAGGCGTCGCGCGGACGCTGGCGGTGAAAGCGCCGACGCTGTTCCGCGCGTTCAACGTCAACGACTGGAGAACCGACCTCACCGGCCTCAACGACGTTCACACGATCAACGATTTTTCCGGTCAGGCGACGAAGATTTCTTATCTGCCGCCGGCCAACGCTTTCGGCGGCGTGCTTGGCGGCGTTCAGTTGGGCGTCAGCTACAGCCCGACTCTGCCGAGCTGCGCGGACGGCGCCTGCGCGCCCGAGGGCCGTCTGCTGATCACGCCGGAGGGCCTTCTCGTTCCCGAGGACTCTAGCTGGGACGACGTTATCGAGGCGGCGCTGTATTATCAGAAAGAGATCAAGGTCGGCGCGACCGAGGGCCTGTTTCTCGGCCTTGGCGCAAGCTACGTCACTGCGGACGAACGCAGCCTCGTCGACGAACCGATATTCGGCGATTACGAGGCGCTGTCCCTTGGCCTCAATCTCGGCTTTCGCGGCATCACTGTCGGCGGATCGATTAAGACGACCAACGCCGGCCTCGCCAACACCGAGGACGACAGCTACCTCGCCTTCGACGCGGGCATCACCTTTCAGACGGGCGACGACCGCGGCGACTGGGGCTTCTCTCTCGGGTATGGCCGCTCGGAGGCCGACCTGATCGGCCCCGCTCAGGCGGACCCGACCCTGTTCCAGGACACGCAAACGGCGCAGGCGGGCGTGACGTTTTTCGTCGCCCGCGGCGTGACCATCGGCGCGGCGGCGCAATTCGTCGAGGCGAATCGGCCCGTGGCGGCCGGCGGCCAGGACGAAGCTTTCACCGGCGTCATCGAGAGTTCGATTAAGTTCTAGCCGGCGAACGCGCCGATCGCGCCGAAGCCGACGATGTTGCGCCCGGCGAGGCTGCCGGCGTTACCCGCGTCAACGCCGCCGAGCGCCAGCACGGGCGTTTTCTGAGCCGCCGCCAGCGCGCGAAAACCCGCCGGCCCAAGCACGGCCGCGCCGGGATGGCTCAACGTCGGGAAGATCGGCGACAAGAAAACGGCGTCGGCGCCCCACGCGGCTGCGCGGCTCATCTCTTCGCGGTCATGGCACGATACGGTGAGAAGACCCGGCGTTCGCGAAAGGGGCGGGCGGCTCGACCGGGCCGATAGGTGAACGCCGTCCGCCCCGACGGCGCGCGCAAGCTCGGCGTCGCCGGCGACGAGAAACAGAACGCCGCGGCGGCGGCAAATCGCGACGAGGCGCGCGGCGAGGGCGGCGCGCCTCGGCGCGTCGTAGTCTCGGAGGATCGCCGCCGTGCCGCGCGGCATGGGACGAACGATCGCGTCGGGCGTTGGAACGCGCTTGCGGTCTGTTAAGAACGCGAGGGAGAAGGGCGCGTTCGGGACGCCTGAGGCGCGAGCGATCCGATCGGCGGCGGCGGCGAGCTCGGCGATCCGGCGCCGGGGCGCTGCGCCACTTTGGGAAGGATCCACAAGCGTTGGCGGTTGAGGCATGACCACTTTCGACGCGACGGCCGGGGGACGCTACGACGCCGCCGCGCGCGGCGCGAGCGCCGATCCGCGCGAAAACCTCGCGGCGGTCTCCAAGCGGCTTCGCAAGGCGTTGGCCGAAGCGGGCCGAAGCCCCGACGCCGCCAAGATCGTTGCGGTGTCGAAAAAACACGGCGCCGAGGCGATCATTCCGGTTCTAGAGGCCGGCTGCCGCACGTTTGGGGAGAACCGCGTCCAGGAGGCGCGAGCGAAATGGCCGGATCTGAAGACGCGCTTTCCCGGCGTCGAATTGCGCCTTGTCGGCCCGTTGCAGTCCAATAAAGCGGCCGACGCCGTGGCGCTATTCGACGCTATCGACACCGTGGACCGGGAGAAAATCGCCCGGGTCCTCGCGTCGGAGACGGCGCGCCAGAACCGCCGGCCGACGTGCCTCGTTCAGGTGAACACTGGCGCGGAGCCCCAAAAGGCGGGGATCGCGCCGGAGGACGCCGCGGACTTCGTCGCATTCTGCACGGACGAGCTTGGCCTGCCGGTTGAGGGCCTCATGTGCATTCCGCCCGCGAACGAGCCGCCGGCCCCCCATTTCGCGCTTCTGGCGAAGCTCGCGGACCGGTCGGGTCTGCCGTCGCTCAGCATGGGCATGAGCGGCGACTTCGAAACCGCGGCTCAGCTCGGCGCGACCTTGGAGCGAATTGGGACGGAGATCTTCGGTCCGCGGCCGACTTGAACTCGCGTCCGCGTCACGGCTTGTTGACCGTGTTTTGATTTTTGCGTCGTTTTGGCGCGCGCTACATCGGCGAACGAAGCCTAAGAGGGAAGAGACAAATGACGAGAGCGCGTCGAATTGTGCTTGTCGACGACGACGATCTGCTTCGGGAAACGCTCCTTGAGCAATTCGCCGTACACGATGATTTCGCCGTGGAGGCCTTCGCGACGGCCCAGGACGGCAGCGCCAAGGCGAAGGAGGAGGCCCATATCGACCTCGTCCTTCTGGACGTCGGCTTGCCCGACATGGACGGGCGCGAGGCCTGCGAGGTGATGCGCAAGAACGGCTTTAAGTCGCCGATCATTATGCTGACGGGGGCGGACAGCGACGCCGATCAGGTCCTTGGCCTTAACTCAGGCGCCAACGACTACGTCACGAAGCCGTTCAAGTTCGCCGTCCTCCTCGCTCGGGTCCGCGCGCACTTGCGCAGCCACGAGCAGAGCGAAGACGCGGTCTTCAAGATCGGTCCGTACGAGTTTCGCCCGTCCGTCAAAATGATGGTGTCGGAGGAAGACAAGAAAATCCGGCTGACCGAGAAAGAGACGTCGATCCTGAAGTATCTTTATCGCGCCGGCGGCAAGCCGGTGACGCGCGACGTTCTTCTCGACGAAGTCTGGGGCTACAATTCCGGCGTGACGACGCACACGCTGGAGACGCACGTTTATCGCCTCCGTCAGAAGATCGAGCCTAACCCGTCGAGCGCGACCATTCTGTTGACGGAGCAGGGGGGCTATCGCCTCTCGATCTAGGCGTTACAGGCGCTCGCCCGCGTCAAGACGGGCGAGCACGTCTTTCGCGCGGGCGCGGTAGGCTTTTTTCGTCGCGTCCGACATGCGCGCCCAGTTCTGGTAGACCCGCGACAACCGGCCGTTTTCGCCGAGTTTGTCGCGGTGCCGCACGAGAAAATCCCAGTACAACGCATTGAACGGACAGGCGTCGTCCTCCGTTTTCTTTGTGACGGCGTAGCTGCATGTCTTGCAATAGTCCGACATGCGATTGATGTACGCGCCGCTCGCCGCGTAGGGCTTCGACGCCAGAACGCCGCCATCGGCGTAAAGCGCCATACCGACGACGTTCGGAGCTTCGACCCACTCATAGGCGTCGGCGTAGACGGATAAATACCATTCGTGCACCGCATGCGGGTCGAGGCCCGCGATCAGCGCGAAGGTTCCGGTGACCATCAACCGCTGGATGTGGTGGGCGTAGGCCTCCTCGCGCGTCTGCGACACGACCGCAGCGACGCACGCCATGTCGGTGTCGGCCGTCCAGTAAAAGTCGGGCAGGGGCCTGTCGGCGCCGAAATAGTTTCGCGAGACGTAGTCCGCGCCCTCGCGCCAATAAATCCCGCGGACGTATTCGCGCCAGCCGATGATCTGGCGGATGAACCCTTCGACGGCGTTCAGGGGCGCCGCGCCGGCGTCGTAAGCGGCCGCGGCCGCCTCGCACGCTTCGAGCGGATCGAGAAGGCCCGCATTGACGTAAAGCGAGATCAGCGAATGGTTCAGGAACTTATCGTCCGTCAACATGGCGTCCTGAAAGTCGCCGAACTCGGCGAGCCGTTCGTCGACGAACGATTTTAGCGCCTTGCGGGCGTCTTTGCGCGTCACCGCGAACCAGAAGGGCGTCGCGTCGCCGAAGCGATCCGGAAACGCCTCTTCGACGAGCTTGATGACGTCTCTTGTCGTCTTGTCCGGCGCTGCCTTTAAGGGCTCCGGCGACGAAAAGTCCGAGCCGGCGGGCTTTCGGTTTTCCGCGTCATAGTTCCATCGTCCGCCGACGGGCTCGTCGCCGTCCATCAGGAGGCCGGTCTTCCTGCGCATCTCGCGGTAGAAATACTCCATGCGGAGCGATTTCCGACCGTCCGCCCAGGCGTTGAATTCATCGAGGCCGCAGACGAAGCGGTTGTCGTCGAGGATCGTCACGTCGACGTCGCGCCGGTCCGGCCATCCCTCGATCTCTCGTCGCACGCGCCATTCGCCCGCTTCGACGACGACGACCTCCGAGGCTCCGTAGCGCTCGACCGCGGCGCCGACGAGGTCGGTGAAGCTTGCGTGAGGCGCGTCGTCGTCGAGGCGGGCGTAGTCGACGCGCCAGTCCTTCGAGCGCAGCTCGTCGGCGAAATGGCGCATGGCGGAGAAGATGAAGATAAGTTTCTTTTTATGGTGATCGACGTACGACGCTTCGTCGCGCAACTCGCCCATGACGACGACGTCGCTGGACTTGTCGCCGGCGCGCAAGCTGGCGATCCCGTGGCTCAACTGATCGCCGAGAACAAGGATCAGGCGTTCGGCCTTGTCGCGGCTCACCACGGGATCTCGTCGCCGGCGTAGTCGAAAAACCCGCCTGACTGGTCGGGGTTAAGCTTGTCTATGACGTCTAGAAGGTCGCGCGCGGCCTCGTCGGCGCTCGCCGTGTAGCGCCCGCGAGCGAAGCGCCGGGTGAGGGGCGTTTCGATCGTGCCCGGATGCAACGCGACGACGACGGCGTCCGGCCGGTTGCGGCCGATCTCGACCGCGGCGCACCGCACGAGCTGGTTTAGGGCCGCTTTCGACGCGCGATAGCTCATCCATCCGCCATGGCGGTTGTCGCCGATGGATCCGACCCGCGCCGACAGTGTGGCGAACGCGGAGCGTTCGCTGCGCGCGAGCAGGGGCGCAAAATGTTTGAAGGCGAGGGCGGCGCCGATCGTGTTGACGGCGAAAACGCGCGCCATCGTTTCCGGGTCGATCGCCGCGAATGACTTCTCCGGCGTTTCGTCAGCCGCGGCGAGGACGCCCGTGGCGTTGAAGATGAGATCGAAGGCGGCGTCGTCGAAGGCCGCCGCGGCGTCTGCGACGCGCCGCTCGTCGGTCAGGTCGAGGCCGTCGCCGCGTCGGCTAAGGCCCTCGACGCGACCATATCGCGCGTCCGCCTCAAGAGCCTCGACGACCGCGGCGCCAATGCCGCCCGACGCGCCGATGACAAGGGCGGAAAGATGGTTCGTTGATGATGTCACGCCTGCGCATACGGGGCGCGGCGAGCGGTTGGATGAGGCGTTACTCCGCCGGGACGGCGGCGTAGCTGGCGTTGCGGCGATCGCGGTGCGTCACCATGCGGCGATGAAGCCGGACGATCGCGTCGCTCCCGGTTTTCTCGAATACGAACGGCAGGAATCCGTGCACGATGCAGGCTAGGCCACATACGATCATCTCGGTCCCAAACGACGTCGCCTGGCCAAAATGTTCGGTGTACGTCTCGCCGATCGTCTCGGGGTGCTCGGTGAACAACCGTTTCATCGCCTACGTTTCCCTCGCCGTCTCACCGGATCATGCCCGCGGGGAGGAATTGCTTCTTCCTAAATCTCGGCCTAGAAAACCTAAAGTGGGCGACAATTTCCCCCGATAAGCGTGAAATGACGAAGAAACTCGACGCGATTGACCTCGCAATCCTCGCCGCGCTTCAGGAGAACGCCGATGCGTCGATCGCTGAGGTGGCCGCCCAGGCCGGCGTGTCGCAGACGCCATGCTGGAAGCGGATTAAGAAAATGCAGGCGGCCGGCGTCATCGAGAAGAAAGTCGCCCTCGTGGATCCCGCCGCCGTCGGCCTGAAGCTCGTCGGCTATGTCCACATCCGCACGGCTCACCACACCGAAGCCTGGGCGAGGAAGTTCAGCGAGGCGGTGAAGCGCATTCCCGAGGTCGTCGAATGCCACCGGATGACCGGCGACATCGACTACCTGATGAAGATCGTGTCGCCCGACATGGAGGGCTACGATGAGATCTATAAACGCCTGATACGGATCGTCGACCTGTCCGACGTTAGCGTCAGCTTTTCAATGGAGCGGCTAAAGTCGACGACCGAACTGCCGCTCGACTACGCCAGTCGCGACTGACGCGGCGCGACGAACGCGAGGGCCGTCTCAGTAGCGCGGGGTCGCCGCGGCGTCTTCGAACACGTTCTTGAAGGCCGGCTTGCCGCTCGTTCTGATTGCCCGGCCCGCCGCGTTGAAGGCGCGGGCGTCATCGCCGCTGGCGGAGACCTGATTGCGCACCGACGTGCGGCCTTCGCTCGACATCAGCACGGCGAACTGAAGCACGGAGCGGCGCCAGAAATCCATGTTCGCGGCGAGGTCGCCGGTGGACGCGCCGCACGGCGCGATCAGGTAATGCTGCAGCGTCGGGTCGCCGTCTTCGTCGATATAGGCCTGGAGAAACTGGTCGTTGTTCCACGCATTGACGAGGTCGACCGGCGCCCCGCGCGCAAAGCCGAAGAAAGAGATCAGCGAAACGCTGCCGCAGGTCGCCCGATCGGGAGACGCGGCGTTGTCGCAATCGACGAACACAGCGCCGTAATTGATGTCCTCCGCGGTCGTTCCCGCCGCGAAGATCTGATCGTTCACCGTACGCACGAATTCCAGCGTGCCGGCGCCCGCTTGGTTCGTCGCTCGCGTCAAATCGCCGACCTTTAGGCCGCCGCCGATGCAGGCGTTTTGAGCCGCTGCCGGACCCGTCGCTGCCAAGAGCGCAACGAGTGCGCCGGCGATGGTTTTCCGCATGTCCAAGCTCCCTCAACCGATGCCCCTGTTCGTTAACTACCAGCCCGCCTGAGGCCGCGCAATCGGGCTTGCTCCGCGCCTTCGCCGAGGCGAACCCCACGGTGACCTCGGGGGCGAGCTACGCGGCGGCGCGGAACTTGCGGCGGGCTGGCGGTTAACTTTGAAGGGACGCCGCTTTGGCCGCTCGTCGCGCCGCACCGTTGTTTGCCTGCCTGCTCATCGCGGGCTGCGCCGTCTTCCGCGACGCGCCGGGGCCGCTCCCGCCGGGGCCGCTCGCGTCGGCGCCGCTCGAGTTGGCCGACCGCGACGCGGCGGCCCGGTCGATCGACGACTTCAAGGCGCGCGTTGCGGCGATCGGTCTGTCGCCCGGGGATACCGTGCGGATCTCCTTTCCCCATGCGCCGGAGCTCGACGGGGTGCAACGCGTGTCGCCGGCGGGCGACGTCGCCCTGGCGCATGTCGGAACGGTTCGCGCCGCCGGGCGCGACGTCGGCTCCCTCGCCGCGGCGATTGAGGACGCTTACCGGAACGTCCTGCGCCGGCCAACAGCCTCGGTCGCGCTTGTGGAGACGGCGAGCCCGCCGCCGCGGCCCGCCGTGAGGGTTCTCGGGGCCGTGGCCGCGCCAGGAGAAGTCGCGTTCGATGAGCCGCAGAGCGTTCTCGACGTCGTCGCGCGCGCCGGCGGGCTCAGCGCGGAGGCGAGCGGTTTCGCCGTCGTCCTGCGCCGCGAGCGCGGCGCGCTCACGCGTTTCGTCGTCGACGTCGCTGCGTTGTTGTCGGGGGACGATGCGCCGGGCCCGCCGTTCGTGCGGCCCGACGACATCGTTTTCGCGCCGCTGCGGCGAGTCGGGCGCGGCCCCGGACGGCGGGCCGATGCGCGCGAGGAGGTCGACCACGTGCTCCGCTTACTGCGCGACGCGGGCGGCGAATGAGCGGTCTCCGGCGATATTGGCCGGCGTTCGCCGGACCGCTCGTCGGGTTCGGCGCGCTTGGCCTCGCCCTTGGCCTTGCGGCCCCGGCGGCGTCCGTGGTCGAGGCGCGCGCGCTCATATCAGGGCCCGCCGCCGAGACGTCCGAGGACGCCGACGGGCCGGCGCGTCGTCTGCAAACGGAGCTTGAGCTGTTCGGTGCGCCCTTGACGTTTGCCCGCGCCGCCGCGGCGTCAGGCTCAAGCGCCGAGACTTTGAGGCGGCGCGTGTGGGCGGATGTGGTCGCTGAGGCCGATATCCTTCGTGTTCGGTGGACTGGCGCCGACGACGAGGCAGGCGAGAAACAGCTCGCCGCGCTCGTCGACGCGTACTTCGGCGTTCGCCGCGACGCGTTCACGGGTGGCGAACGCGTCGCGGCCTTGCGCGCGGCGCGCGAGGAACGGCGCCGCCGGCTTGATCTTCTGAACGGCGAGATCGCCGACATCGACGCCGGCAACAGGTTCGGCGACCTCGCCGCCGCTCGGGCCGATGCGGCCCGGGCGATGGCGGCGGCGAGCGAGACGGCGCGCGCGGCGCAGGTCGACGCCGACGCCGCTTCGGCGCGCCTCGAGGCGATCACGCGTCTGCGCGACGAGGCGGCCGCCCTGGGCGGGCCGCGCGGCGCCTCGTGCGCGCGCCATGGCGACGATATGGACCTCAGGATCGCTTGCGCGCGACTGGACGAGGCCCTCGCGCGCGTCGCAGCGAAGCTTATTACGTATAGAAACGATAGCGAGGTCGTCGTCGCGGCGCGAGACGCCGCGCGCCGCCGCCGGTCGCGGTACGGCGCGCTCTTGACCGCGCGCCTCGAGGGCGCCGCCGCCGACGCGGAGCGCGCGATCGCAGCGCGAACGGCGGCCGCCGCGCGCCAGGACGCTGCGGCGACGCGCGTTCGAACGCTCGCCCGCCAAGCCGCTGCGCGCCCGGCGCTTGCCGCGGAGCGCGTCGCAGCGGCGGAGGCCTATCGAAACACGGCGGCGCGCCTCGACGCCTATGAAACGCGCATCGAAGGCGAAGACTATCCGTTGGCGGCGCTGATCGCCCCGCCCGCCGTCGTTTCCTCGTCGCACCGTTCCTTGGCGTTGAAGGGATTGCTGGCGGGCGCGCTCGCGGGCGTCTTCGCATCGATCCCATTGGCCCTGTTGAAGGCGCGCCGGCTCCGGCGCGTCGCGAGATCGTCCGCAGCGGTTCGCGATCGAGCCGCTAGCGGGCGTTAGTCGTCGCGCTCGATCCAGCGAGCGCCCGACCCTTCGAGGCCCATCGCATCCTCGGGGTTTCGCAATGGGCACGCCTTCACCGACAGGCAACCGCAGCCGATGCAGCCGTCGAGGCAGTCGCGCAACCGTTCTAGGCGGACGATCCGCTGATCAAGGTCGGCGCGCCACCGGCGGGCGACGCGGGCCCAGCCGGCCTGGGTCGGCGCGCGGTCATGGGGCAGGGGCGCCAGCCGGGCTTTGATCTCCGACAAGGGCAGTCCAAGCGCCTGGGCGGCCTTGATGACGCCGAGCCGACGCAACGCGGCGCGGTCGTAGCGGCGCTGGTTGCCGTCCGTCCGCCAAGCTTTGATGAGGCCCTGGCGCTCATAGAAATGCAGAGCGGAGACGGAAAGCCCGGCGCGGGACGCGGTCTCGCGCGGCGTCAGCGGTTTTGGCGGCTGTTTTCTCAAGCGAGCCTCTTGACCTGAACTTATGTTGAGGTTTGATACATGGCGTCTCCGCGTCAGTCAAAAGGAGACGCCCCATGCGCGCATACGAACCGCCGGCGCGGCCGCCGCCGACAACGCCAGCCGGACGCGGAAAGCCGCCGCGTCGGGAGCTCCCGCGTCGCGCCTGGTGGCGCGCGCTCGTCGCGCTCGCCGAGTTGGGTTTCCCGCCGAAGTAACGCGTCCGGATCAGTCGTCGACGGTGAACGCCAACACGCGCGATATCTCCGTAAGCGACGACGCGCCGCCGTCGAGCCAGCCGTTGAACGCGGCCTGACACGCGGCGAGGTCGCGCTTCGATGTCGGCGGCTTATCGACGACGCCTTCACGTATGAGCGCCTTGCCGACATGGTCCGTGAAGATAACGCTGTCGACGCCCATACGCCTTAGAAAGTACTGCGCCGTCGAGCCGCCGAGGCGGGCGCCTTTCTTTTTCATCGTTTCGAGAAGCTCGACGTAGGCGGTCGGCTTCGAGTTCCCGAAGAACGCGCCGGTCGAGCCGTGCGCTTCCCTCAGCGACGCCACGAACGCGGCGTTGTCGCGTACGGCGAGAATCTTCTTCGCATGCCGAACAATGCCGTCGTTCTTGAGAAGGCGGTCGAGATCATCGTCGCTCATGGCCGCCCAGCGATCCGGGTCGAAGCCGTCGAACGCGTCCTCGAACGCCGGCCATTTGTCGTCGATGACCTTCCAGTTGAAGCCGGCTTGGAAGACCGCTCGCGTCAACTCCGCGAGCCATCGATCGTCGGCGATCCGTTTCAACGCAGCGGCGGTTTTCGGCTTTTCGATCAGCGCCGCAAGGGCAACGTCACCGCCCTTGCGCCGCGCCGCGATTCTCCTGAGGGCGTCGAACGATTTCACGCGATCGCGTTCCTGACTGAAGCTTCGAAGGGACGGAGCGACGCAATCTATCAGAAGCCCGCGGCGTCGGAGCCGGTTTTTGAGCGCCTCGTCGAAAGCTATCGTGTTGGCGCGGGTTGTTGGCTTTAGAACGCCGCCTGGGAGCGCCGACCCGGCGCCGAAACCGGAGGCCGGTCATGAAGTGGATTTTCGCTGCATTGTCGCTTGCGCTGGCGACGCCGCTCGCTGCGGCGGACGTCGCCATGCGCGCCGAATACCATCCGCCAACGAACCTCTTTATTCTGATGGACGAAGCGGCGCTCTGGTATCCGGGATACAACGACACGGCCCACCGTGAAGCGTGGACGGCGCGGTTCGGCTGGTCCGCCGACGACCAGGCGATGGCTCGGCGCTACAAGAACTATCGCAAGCGCACGTTCGACGACAGCGACCAGACGAACAAAGCCGAGCGCCTGCGACGCGACGGCGTGTTCTCGACGGGCGCGTCGATCAACCCCGACACGGACCCGCTGGCGCAGCACTTTATCGCCGCGGAGAGCGTCGACGCCGCGCTTTCCGCCTTCGATACGATCGCGTCGGCGGACGACGCGGCGATGCTGCGCGAATTCTACGACCATTTCAGCCCCGAATGGCGGGCGCTTCTTGAAGAAAGCGAAGCGTTCGCGGCGCAGGCGGCGCGCCTTGACGAAGAACTTTCCGACGAGACGGTCGGCGCCTTCGCGACGCGGATGGCGGCGTTCTACGGCGTCGAGGCCGATCAAAGTTTCCGCACCCGGCTCGTATGGTGGCCGGCGATCGATCGGACGTTCGCCTTCCTGAAGGGCGCGACGTTCCTTCTCTATCGGCACCCGGAGCGCCATGCGGCGGAAAACGATCGCGCTGAGATCGTCATGCACGAGGCGGCGCATTACTTCAGCGCCAGCCAGCCGTCTGAGCGAAAGCGTCGGCTAACGGAGGCGTTTTTCGAGATTTGTCCGGCGCGAACGCAAAATCTCCATCACTTCCTGGAAGAGCCGCTGGCCGTCGCCTGGGGTCAGGCCGCATTCGCCAAGTACGGCCGCGGCGAGCCGCTCGATCCGTCGACGAATTGGTATCGCCCGCCGATCCCCGACGTGATGGGTCGGTTGTTGTGGCTTCATGTCGATAGGATCTACGAAACCGACGCGACGATCGAGGACGGCGTCGTTCTCGAGGCTGCCAGCTACTGCGCGCGCTTGCTCGAAATCGGCCGCGCATTGAAGCGCAAGCGGTGGTGATGCGACCTAGCGATCGGTTTCGTGTCGAGGCAGGCCGGCGAGCAACAAGGCGCCGTCCAGCGGATCGCCGATCGGTTCGCAAAGCCGATCGGACGTGCGCGCGCGAAGCCAGGGCCTGAGGCGGGGGGCGAGGCCGCCGGCGAGCGCGCAGCGTCGCGCGCCCTTGGCGAAGATCGTCTCGATGAAGCGCTCAACGTGCTTCACCGCGTCCTCGACGATCGACCGGGCGATTTCGTCGCCGTTCTCCGCATACGTCATGACCATCGGCGCAAGCGCGGCGTAGTCGGCCGGCGTCGCGTCGTCCATCCACTGAACGGCGAGGGCGGTTGAATGGTCGAAGCGCTCCGTCACCGCCGCGCTCAACGGCGTCGGCTTCGTGCGTCCGTCGAGGGCGCGCAAGGCATGGCGCATGGCGCTGAGCCCGAGCGCGGCCCCCGACCCTTCGTCCGAAATAGGAAAACCGTAGCCGCCGATGGTGATCCGCGCCTCGCCGACGCGGATGAAGGCGATGCTCCCGGTGCCGAGGATGAGGATCGCGCCGTCGTCGCCATTGTGCGCTCCCAGTTGGGCGATTGCGGCGTCCGTGTCGAACCGAAAGTCGGCGAAAGGCAGATCCATTGCGTCGACCGACGCCGCCATGCCCGGACGGGAGAGGCCAGCGACGCCGAGGCCCGCGCGGGTTTTCGCCGCTGCGTCAGGTGGCGTCGCAGCGGCGTCGAACGCCTCGCGCGCTATTTCGAGGATGGCCGCGCGCAGTTTGTCGACGCCGACGCGTGCGTTCGCCGGTCCGCGTTCGACCTCGGCGAGAAGGTTGCGGCCGCCATCGACGAGCCGCGCCCGGCAGCGGCTGCCGCCGGCGTCGACGCCGAGGAAATACGTCATCGGACCGACCCTTTCCCGGATGGCGTAGACCCGGCGCAGCAAACGGCGAGGGCCACGGCGACGCCGATCACGAGTTGCCAGGGAAAGGCGAGCGCGTGGAGCGCCGACGGCAGACCAAGGCTCTCCGCGACGTAGCGCTGTTGAACGAGAATGACGAGGAAGCCGGCGACGAGCGCGGCGACCACCGACGCGGCGGAGCCCCGCTTCGTGAAGAGAGCGGTGAAGAAAACGCCGATGAGACCGGCGTAGGCGAACGCCATCACGGAGAGCGCGAACTCCAAAAGCGCCATCTCTGTGTAGCGTTGCCAGAAGAAACACAGGACCGCCATCGCCGACAGCAGAACCGCGAAGACGGCCATGCCGATGCGGCCTGCAACGACGTAATCGTCCGACGCCGTCGGTTCCGCGCGCGCCTCGCGCCACGGGCGGTAGAAGTCGCTGACGAGCACCGACGACATGGCGTTGAGGCCCGAGGTCATGGTCGAAATCGCGGCGGCGACGACGCCGGCGGTCGCAAGGCCGCGCGCGCCGGCCGGCATTTCGACGAGAATGTAGGACATGAAGACGGTGATCTTCTCGCCGTCGAACTCGCGCAGCGCGTCGCCGCCCGCGGCCGAGCGATCGTAGAAGAGGTAGAGAAGCTGTCCGATGAGGACGAAGGCGAAGACGATCGGTACGGCGACGATCGACGACAGAAACAGCGCCCGCCCCCCTGCGCGGGCGTCTCGGCAGGTGAGGAGGCGTTGCGTCGTATCCTGATCGAGCCCGAAATTACCGACGTTCAGCAAGAAGACGCCGGTGACGATCGCCCAGAAAGTGAAGGGCGCGCCGAAGTCGAACGAGAAATCGAAGAGGACAAGCTTGTTCGCGCCTTCCGGCGTTTCGGCGAGCGCACTGACGATGTCTCCCGGGCTCATCGAGAGCTGATCGAAAAGGCTTGCGAGCGCGACGAGCGCGGCGCCGAAGTAGACGATAAACTGTCCGAGGTCGCTCCAAATGACGGAACGCACGCCGCCCATAAGCGTGACGCCGAGGGCGATGACCGCGATGACGCCGACGGACGCGACGACGCTCGCCGGGGCGATGTCGAAGAACAGCATCATGGAGACGGCGACCGCAGCCATATAGAGGCGCGCGCCGTTGGCGAAGACGCGCCCGATGAGATACATGAGGCCCGCCGCGCGCTTCGCCAGCGGCCCGTAGCGCATTCCCAGCAATTCGTAGACGGTCGTTACGTTCAAGGCGTAGAAGCGGGCGACCAGAAACCGCGCGACGAACGCCGCGGCCATCGCCGAGCCGACGAACGAGCCGACATAGGTGAAGTCGCCGCGATAGCCATAGTCCGGCCCGCCGAGGAACGTCGCCGCCGACTGGGTCGTGGCGATGACGGAGAACATCACGACCCATGACGACATTTCCTTGCCGCCGAGGAAATAGTCGTCGAGCGTCGCCGCTTTGCGGCGCGAGAGATAGACGCCGCCGCCCACGACGCCGGCGACGTAAGCGGCGATGACGGACCAATCGAGAAGGGAAAGCGGCGTTTGCATGGGTCAAAGACGCGGCGACGGGCTCAGCATAGCCGAGCGGGCCCGTTCCGCCGAGGCCGACGCGCGTCGGAAGAAGCCGGGCGCAGCCGCCGCTCGGGAGGGCGACGGCGGATCCGCCCTGCGGCCGGCCGCGACAATCGGCGGCCGCGGCCTAGAAGCGGGCGCGGACGGAGGCCCCGAAGGCGCGGCCGACGGGATCGTACTCGCTCACGGTTCCGAAGAAATTGCCGCCCGAATTCGGGACCGGCGGCTCGTTGTCGAAGAGGTTTTTGATCCCGGCGGTGACGCGGACGTTTTGCGAAACGTCGTAGGTCGCCGTCAGATCGATATAGTCTTCGGCGGAGATCGTGTCCGTCGGGTCGCTCGCATTGACGACGCCGCCGATCCGCCGCCAGGCGAGTTGCGCCGAAAACGGTCCGTTCGCCCAGTCGAGATTCGTCCGGTGCTTATAGTCCGGCTGCAGAAAGCTCGCAAAGTCGCCGCTGCACGAGCCGCCGAAGGTGCCGGTGCATTCAGTCGCCGGCACGGTGGCGTTCGCCTGGCGGCTCTGGTCGATGACGATCGTCGCCGAATAGGTGAGGCCGAATTGCGCGCCAATGTCGCCGAAAACGTCGAGGGGCAGGGTGAGGCCGACGTCAAAGCTCTCCTGCTTCAGTGCGGCTAGGTTAAAGTCGTTGACGAGCGCCTGGCTGATGAGCCCTGTCGCCGGATCGCGCAGGACTGCGCCGCAGAGCGGATTGTCCAGGGTCGGATTGTCGATATAGCAATCCGTCAGCGCCGCGATCGGCTGGATCTGGCTCACCGCGTCGGTGATCTCAATGTTCACGTAATCGACGATCAGGCTGGCGCCCGGGTAGAAGGCCGGGGTGATCACAGCGCCGACGGTGATGGTCTCGCCTTTCTCCGTGTCGATGTTCGGGTTGCCGCCGAAGCTGTAGATCGCCTGGCTGGTGTCGAACGGCGTGCCCGGCGGCGGCGCGCCGAACGCGGCGCACTGGGCCGCGTCCCCGCGCCCGTCGAGGCAGGGGTCGCCATCGAACCGTCCGCCGAGGCGCGGCACGAAATCCGCGCTCGTTGGGTCGAAGAGCGACAGCGAGAGCTGCACTTCCGGTCCGGCGAACTCGCCAAGGTTGGGCGAGCGGACGGTGGTCTGGCGCTGGCCGCGGAAGCGAAGCTGATCGTTGACGATCCAGGTGCCGCCGAATTTATCCGCATTGCCCGTTCCGGTGGTCGAGAAATCGAAATGGCGGAACGCGCCTTCGAAGTTGAGCTGCTGGATGAACGGCAGGCCGGAGAGCAGCGGCACCAGAACTTCGCCGAACACCTCGTTCGTGTCGAAGCCCGCGTCAATCGAGCTGACGCCGCCGAGGCCGAAGGCGAGCCCGTCCTGCAGGGCGATCCCGGGCGTCTGGCGGCCCGTCTCTTCGCGGTATTCGTACCCGCCGGCGAAACCGATCGGCCCGGCCGGCAGTTCGAAGAAGTCCGAGGTGTCGCCGGAAACGAGGAACGACGCAACGAGTTGGTCGCGAGTCCGGTCAGAGTGGACGATGTCGGTCGAGAAGTCCGACAAATCGGCGTCCGGACCGAAAATGTCCACCGTGTCGGCGATCGCGGCGAAGCGGCTTGCGCCCGATGCGTCGTTGCGGATCGCGTTGTTGAAGACGATCGCGTTTTCTTCCGCGCGGCCGTATTGGGCGTAGGCGTCCCACGAGATGTTGTCGGTGATCGCGCCGCGCACGCCGCCGACGAGCTGGAACGTGTCGCGGCTCGTCTCCGTGCGCTGAAGGCCGAGGCCCAGATTGCGTTCGACGTTGACGGTCGCCGCGCCGTCGACGAACGTCAGAAGGCCCGCCGCTTCGGCCGGCAGGAACGGGTTCGTCTCCGAGATTGAGACGTCCTCGTTGACGCTGATCGGCGTCTGGCCCGTCGAGCCGGCGCCCGTCACGCTGATGTCGGTGAAGAATGCGCGGCCGTAAGCTTCGACGTTTTCGAAGAGCTCGTACTTCGCAAGCACGCTGGCGTGGAAGCGGGTGAGGGGCTGGATTAGGAACCGGTCGGGGGTGACGTTCGTGGTCTGACGGGTGGTCGAAAAGTTCCCGTCGTCGTCGAAGGCGAAAAACGAGCCGCTGGCGACGTCGGTGAAATTACCGCCTTCGGAGGGGATCGCGGTCACCGTGCCCGACGTGAAGTCGCGCTCGCCGGCGAGAAGCTCGAAGCGCTCCGTGTAGGCAACGTATCCGACGACATGGCCGCGCCCGCCGCCGAACTCGCTCCCGGCGATCAGGTCGACATTGACGCTTTCCCCGCCGCCGCTCGGGACTTCGCCGGTCGCCGTGAGTTGGAAGCCGTCGAACTCGTCGTCGAGCACGAAGTTGACGACGCCGGCGACGGCGTCCGCGCCGTAGATCGCGGCGGCGCCGCCGGTCAGAACGTCGACGCGCTTGATAAGGCCGGTCGGCAGGCTATTCGTGTCGACGGCGTTGCGGAAGCTGAAGGGAACGGCGCGGGTGCCGTTGATGAGAACGAGCGTCCGGTTTTGACCGAGCCCGCGCAGGTCGATGGTCGACGAGCCGAGCGAGTCGCCGACGGCCGCCCCGGTGGCGTTCGCGCCGCCGCCCGCCTGGGGCAGACGTTGGAAGACGTCTTCGATCGTCACGGAGCGGTCGATCGAGATCTGTTCGGCGCCGATCGTGATCACCGGCGTCGGCGAGGTCAGCTCTGCGCGTTCGATGCGCGAGCCCGTAACGACCATGACGTCGTCGAACTCCTCGCCGTCTTGCGCGAACGCCGCCGGCGCCGACAAGAACGCGGCCAGCGTTCCGACGCTCGCTGACCGAAGCGGCCGCCGTTTCGAATTCGCGGTCATTTTTCCCTCCCTCGACTGTGCTGCCTGATCGAGGACGGTAGTACCTATATAATATCACTGCAATGCGCCCGCCGCGGTCTCAAGCCGCGTGGGAAGCTCCCGGGACTTTAATGCGACACGTCTGCCGCCGCGCGCCGCCACGCTTTGGAAGCGACGTTGGCCGCCGACATACCGCCGCGGCGGCGGGATCGCGACGGCTCCCACGTCGATCTTTGGAATACCACCTCATGCGGACGGCCGCTCGCCCGAGCGTTCCTAGACCCGCAAGAAGATCCGTTTGCGGTAAAGCGCCCACAGAACGACCCACTGCGCGGCGACGGCGGCCGCGACGACGCCGGCGCTCGTGATCGCCGACCAGTCTTGCGCCGCCGCGATCTTGTAAAGCGGGTACACGAAGTACCGCGCCAGGAAATAGGCGAGAATGGCGTTCGCGCCGATCACGGCGAAAAACGCGCCGACGCGCCGTAGACGCCACACGTCGATGAGGAGGACGCCGGCGCAAAGCGCGAGCAGCGAGGCGCCGATCGAGATAAGGACGAACGTCACGGTCCAGAGCTTCTTGATCGGCGGATAGGCGGGGGCGAGCGACAAACCCGCCAAGATGAGCGCCGCGCCGACGAGCGCGACCGTCCGCAGGCCGAACGGCGCGCCGACCGCAGATCTACGCGCCAGGCGGGACCCCGCGACCGCGCCCGATATGGTGATCGCCGCGCCCGAAAGGATCGCGAGCAACCCCTCCGGATCGTAGACGCCGCCATGGAGCCGGCCGGGCAGGAGCGCGCGATCGATCCAGCCGTTGACGGCGCCGTCTGGGGTCAGAACGCCCGCGCCGACGCCAGGCACGGGCGCGAGAAGCTGCAACGCGGCCACGACGACGAGAAGGGCGACCGCGACGCCGAGGCGGGCCCTCGCGCCAGGGAGCGTCGTGGTGACGACCGCCGCTGCGAAGTACGAACCGCCGATGAGGCCGAGCACGCTCGCGACGCGCGTCTGCGCCCAGTCGACGTTCCAGCCCCAGTTGTAAACGACGCCCAGAAGCGCCAATGCGAGCGCGCGCCTGCCGGCCCGGGCGATCCGGTCGCGTCGGGAGACGGCGTCGGCGTCGCGCGCGCCGACGACGCCGAGGGATGCGCCCGACAGGAACATGAACAGCGGAAACACGATGTCGTACGCTCGAACGCCGACCCAGTCGGCGTGGCGAAGCTGCGTCGACAGCGATCCGAGAACGTCGGCGCCGGTCCACGCGAAAAGATAGTGGACGACGTAGTCGGCGCCGATGATCCAGAACATGTCGAAGCCGCGAAGGGCGTCGATCGACTGGAGCCGGTGCGCGGCGGCCATGGGCGGCGGGGTCAAGCCGTCAGTCCGGCGGGGAGCGCCGGTTCGCCGCCGATCCACACCTCCTCGACGTTGAGATCCGCAGAAAGAACGACGAAATCGGCGCGAGCGCCGGGGGCGAGCCGACCGACTTCTTCGCTCAACCCGAGAAACTGCGACGGCGCCTCGCTCGCCATCGTCAGCGCCGTCGCGGGGTCGACGTTCAGCATCGAGACGGCGTTCCGAACGGCGGCGTTCAGATCAAGCGCGGCGCCGGCGAGCGTTCCGTCTTCGGAGAGGCACACGCCGTTCCGAACCTCGATGCGTCGCTCGCCGAGGTAGAAATGGTCGATGTCCGCCCCGACCGCAGGCATGGCGTCGCTGACGAGCATGAAGCGCCCATCGGCCTTCGCGCGAAGCGCGAGCCGCAGCATCGCCGGGTGCACATGGCGTCCGTCGACGATGACGCCGCACCAGGCGTCCGATTCGAGCGCGGCGGCGATGACGCCGGGCGCGCGCGACTGCAAGGGCGACATCGCGTTGAATAGGTGGGTGAAGCCGACGACGCCGGCGTTGAGCGCGGCCCGCGCCTCGTCATAGGTCGCGTTCGTATGTCCCGCGCAGACGCGCACGCCCGCCGCTGCGAGACGCGAAATCTGGGCATGGTCGACGCATTCCGGCGCCAGCGTGACGACGAGCGCGCCCCGCCGGGGGGCGCATAAGAGTTCGACTACATCGTCCGACAACGGCCTGATTTTATCGTCGTCATGGATGCCGCGCTTTTCACGGTTGAGGAATGGGCCCTCGACATGAAGCCCGACGACGCCTGGCGCTTGGGCGTCGATCGCGGCGTCGACCGCGGCGATCGCCCGTTCGATCTTGGCGACGTCGTCGCTGATCAGCGTCGGCAAGAGGCTCGTCACCCCGAACCGGCGGTGCGCGGCGGCGATCGTCTCGATCGTTTCGGGGCTTGGATCGTCGTTAAAGAGCGCCCCGCCGCCGCCGTTCACCTGGACGTCTACGAAGCCCGGCGCGATGATCCGGCCGCCGGCGTCAACGATGCGATCCGCTTCCATAGCGCCCGTTTCGCTCGAGACCGCGATCACCCGGCCCCCGCCGATCACGAGCGCGGCCCCGTCGGTGAAACGGCCGTTGATAAAAATCCGAGTATTGATGAATACGGTCGACGTCACGCTTCTCGCCTAGATCGTCCGGGTCACTTTCCGCAATCCGTTGGGCTTGTCCGGGTCGAGACCGCGCGCGAGGGAGATACGGTTCGCGAAGAGATAAAACGCCTGCAGAAAGACCAGCGGCTGGAGATCGCCGGCGGGCGCCGGCGGCGTCGGCAAAAACGTCGCGCCGTCAGGCGCCGAATCGGGCCCGGCGAAAAAGACCCGCGCGTCGCGTTCGGCGAACCGCCGCGCGGCGTCGACGACGCTCTCGTTCGCCGCGTCGCCCGTCGCCGCGGCGAGCGTCGGCACGCCGGGCCCGACGATCGCCATCGGGCCGTGGCGCACCTCGGCGGCGCTGGACGCCTCGGCCTGGATGCGGCAGGTTTCATTAAGCTTCCGGGCGGCCACTTGCGCGGCGGCGAGGCCCAGGCCGCGGCTCACGACGACCGCCTGGCGCGCCTCGACGAACGCGTCGATCGCCGCGGACCAGTCGGCGCCCGACGCGTCGTCGAGCTGCGCCGGGAGGCCGGCCAACGCCGTCGACATGGCCCTGTCGGCCCGCCACGCGGCACACAGATGAAACGCCGCCGCCATCGAGCCGAGGCAGCTTTTCGTCGCTGCGACGCTCGTCTCGGCGCCCGCGTGCAGGGGAACGACGACGTCTGCGGCGCGCGCCAGCGGGCTGTCGATGACGTTGACGATCGCGACGACGCGCGCGCCCGCCGCTTTCGCCATCTCCGCTGCGCGCACAAGGTCGGGGCTTTGGCCCGACTGGGAGATCGAAACGAACAGCGCGCGGTCCAGTCGGACGCGCGCGCCGTAGACGGACGCAACGGACGGCGCGAACGACGCCGTCGCCAAACCCAACCGGGTTTCAAAAAGATACTTCGCATAGGCCGCGGCGTGGTCGGAGCTGCCGCGAGCGCACGTCGCGATGAAGAGCGGGTCAAAGCGCCGAAGGCCTGCGGCGAGCGTCTCCATCAACGCCGCGTTGCGTTGCGTCTGCTCGGCGATGCGCGCCGGCGCCTCGCGCGCTTCGGCCGCCATTCGCGTGGTCTCGGTCATCGCTCAGCGAATGTCCGTGACGAAATCGTATCGGTCGCCGCGATAAGCCGAGCGCGTGAATTCGACCACCGCGCCGTCGGCGCGCTTCGTCACGCGCTCTATGCGGAGGACCTCCGCGTTCTCGCGGATCGACAGAAGTCCCGCCTCCGTCGGCGTCGCGAGGGAGGCGCGGACTTTCTGACGGCCGACGACGGGCCGGCTGCCGGTTTTCTCAAGCGCTGCGTAAAGGGACTCGCCGACGTCCGCGAGCGGCGGCAGAAACGTCGCGACGACGATCGCGTGCTCGATCGCCAGGGGCTCGCCTTCGGACAGGCGCACGCGCCCGAGGCGCGCGACCTGCGCCGCGGCGGCGACGTTCAAGACCTCCGCTTCCTCCGCGGTCGGCGTCGCGTACGCCTTCATGAGCCAGATGCAGCCCGGCGCCTCGCCGCGCGAGCGGGCGTCGTCGCTGAAGCCGCTGAGGTAAGCGCCGGGCATCTCGATCCGCTGGGAGACGAACGTGCCCGACCCCTGCCGGCGGAAGAGGAGGCCTTCCTCGATAAGACGGCCGACAGCTTTGCGGATCGTCACCCGCGAGGCGCCGGTGAGTTCGCAAAGGTCGCGCTCGGACGGCAACGCTTCGCCGGCGCCGACGCGTCCCTCGTTGATCTGCCGCCGGATATTGTTGGCGATCTGAATGTAAAGCGGCGTGTTGCTGTCTTTTTCCGGCGATACGTCGATCATCGGCGGCGCCCCTCCTCTTCGTCGCCGGCGGCGAGGCGGTCGACGGCGGCGCGCAGGTCGCCCCCGGCGTCCGTCAATATCTCTCGCGCGCGAGACAGCGGCGCGCCCAGAGCCGTCAGAACGCCGATCTTTACGTCGCCTTCCGCCGCGTTGAGAGCCCGCGCGGCGGCCTCCGGGCTTGCGTGCGCGAGGCGCTCGATCATCGCCTCGGCCCGGCGCCGCAGCTTGTCGTTCGAGATCGACATATCGACCATGAGGCCTTTGTAGACCCGGCCGCACCGGATCATCGCCGCTGTCGATATGAGGTTCAAAATCACTTTCTGGGCGGTGCCGGCCTTCATGCGCGTCGACCCGGCGACGATCTCCGGGCCGGTCTCGGCGCAAACGCCGATGTCGGCGGCGTCGAGAACTGGCGACGGGCGGTTGTTGACGACGGCGATCGTCAATGCGCCAGCGGCGTTCGCGGTTTCAACGGCGGCGAGCGTGTAGGGCGTGCGGCCGCTCGCGGCGACGGCGATGAGAACGTCGTCGGCGGAGACGGAGAGGGCGCGAACGTCGCTTTTCGCGGCCGACGGATCGTCCTCGGCGCGTTCCGCGCTTGTCGTCAGCGCCGCGAAGCCCCCGGCGATCGCGAAACCGAGGCGCTCGGCGGGCCAGCCGAAGGTAGGAACGAGTTCGACGCCGTCCTGAACCGCAAGCCGCCCCGACGTGCCGGCGCCCGCGTAAAGAAGCCGGCCGCCGGCGCGCAGCCGATCGGCGGCGGCGTTGGCGGCCGCGGCGATCGCGGACGTTTCGCCGCTAACGGCCGCGACGGCCGCGAACTGGCCTTCGAGCATCGCCTCGACCGCGGCTTCCGTCGGCCACCGGTCGAGATCGACATAACGCTCGCTTATCGATTCAGTCTTCATAACGTCTGCACAACGCCTGCCGTCGCCGCGCCGGCGGCTCGGCGGCCGACGACTTTGTGCGGCCGGCTTCAACCGCACGTATTTTAATGGTATTAGTCGAACCCATGGCGAACGTAAAGCGGATCCGCGAGCCGACGCGCGCCGGCGCCATCGACGCTCTCGGCGCGCCGCTAGTGCTGCGGCGCCATCCCGCGGGCTCGATCCACACGGATTATCGCGTCAGCGCCGGCGTCGACGCGTCGGGCGCCGGTCGGCTGGCGCTCGCCTACGTCGTCGAGGGCGATATCCCGGCGCTTAGGCTTTCCCAACGCAGCGCGCGCCCCGAACGCACGGACGGTCTCTGGCGGACGACGTGTTTCGAGGCGTTCGTCAGGCCTGCGCCGGGCGAGGCGTATGTCGAGATCAACGCGTCGACGTCGGGGGACTGGGCGAGCTACGCCTTCGACGCGCGCCGATCGGGCCGACGCGCGGCCGAGCGCGTCGTCGTCGACGAAATCCTCGTGGAGATCGCGCCGGATCGCGTGCGCGTCGCGGCGTCGGTCGAAACGCCGATGGCCCCCGTCGCGGACGTCGGCCTTTGCGTCGTGCTCGAAGGCGAGGGCGGCGGCGTATCCCACTGGGCGCTCGACCACGGGGCCGGCGCGCCGGACTTTCACGACCCCCTGTCGTTCGCCCACAGAATAATAGCAAACGAGAGTCGGTCATGATCGAATTCGGCGTCGACAGGCTGTTGGCCGATCCGCTTCTGCGCAAGCCGCTCGCCGGACGCCGGGTCGCGCTCCTGGCGCACCCTGCGTCGGTGACGGCGGACTTAACGCACTCGCTCGATGCGCTCGCCGCTTGCGACGACGTTAAGCTCGCAGCGGCCTTCGGCCCGCAGCACGGCCTGCGCGGCGACAAGCAGGACAATATGGTGGAGTCGGACGACTTCGTCGATCCTGTCCATGGCGTTCCCGTCTTCAGTCTTTATGGCGACGTGCGCCGGCCGACGGACGCCATGATGGAGACGTTCGACGTGCTTCTCGTCGACCTCCAGGATCTTGGTTGCCGGATCTACACCTTCGTGACGACGCTCCTTTATGCGCTTGAGGCGGCTGCTGCGCACGGAAAATCCGTGTGGGTTCTCGACCGACCGAACCCGGCCGGACGGCCCGCGGAGGGGCTGACGCTCCGCGCCGGGTGGGAGAGCTTCGTCGGCGCCGGGCCGATTCCGATGCGACACGGTCTTACGCTCGGCGAAATGGCGCGCTGGTTCGTCGACGAGTTTCGCCTCGACGTCGACTGCCGCGTCGTCGAGATGACCGGCTGGTCGCCGCGTGAGGCGCCGGGGTTCGGCTGGCCCGTGGGCGAGCGCGCGTGGGTCAATCCGAGCCCGAACGCGCCGACCCTCGGCATGGCGCGGGCCTACGCCGGCACGGTGATGCTTGAGGGCGCGACGCTGTCCGAAGGGCGGGGCACGACACGGCCGTTGGAGCTCTTCGGCGCGCCGGACATCGATGCGCGGGAGGTTCTGAAAGAGATGCGCGCGTTCGCGCCGAACTGGATCGCGGGCGGCCGCCTGCGCGAATGCTGGTTCGAGCCGACGTTCCACAAACACGCCGGCGCTCTCTGCCACGGCGTACAGATCCATACAGATGATCCGGGTTATGATCATGAAGCCTTCAGACCGTGGCGGCTCATGGCGGCGGCGTTCAAGGCTGTGCGCCGTCTCTATCCGGATTATGAGATCTGGCGCGACTTTCCGTATGAATACGAGCACGGCAAGCTGGCGATCGACGTGATCAATGGCGGCCCCGCCTTACGCGAGTGGGTGGACGATCCAAACGCGGCGCCCTCCGACCTGGAGGCCCTGGCCGCCGCCGATGAAGCGGCCTGGAAAAAGTCGAGAGACGCCGCCATTCTCTACAGGTGACGTAGCGAACGCCCCGGCGGCGGCGCTGCAAACGCGCAATCGTCGAACCAATCGACGCTGGCGGCTTGCAAACGTTGTTCGCTGAGAAAATCTGGAGCGGGCGATGCGCTCCCAAAGGCAATAAAAACGCAGTAAAAACAATAAGTTAAGGTAAAGGCTAGGCAGTCGTGGTACGCAAAATGGTACTCAAGTAGGTACACAATACCATCCGACGAATTCGGTCTGCGGATCAGCTCCCAGGCAGCCGACGACCCATGTCATGAAACCGCCCATCGAGCAGCTTAGCGGCACGAGCGATACCGGGGCCTTCGTCATGCGCCCATTCAAGCTTATCTGCCTTCCAACGGGGGATGCCCTAAGAGCTCCGCTTAGGATTGAGGGTTTCTGCTCTTGATTGCGGCCAAAGGACGGCCGAAGAAACGGAACTAGCTGAACATATGTAACTGTTTGGGCGAGTGCCTTTGTTGCCGCCGGACGTGGCCCCGCTGAATGGTCCAAGCGCGCTTGATCACCGAGTCGATTGGCAAATCCGCAGCATCCAGAACGTCCCTATGACGAAACTCGACGACATAGGGATAAACCAGCTCAGTCACGAGACAGATCGGATAACCCTTCTGGCTTTCGTCGGCGCGGTCTATGCGCCGGACTATTGCGGTCACCTGTGACGCGCCTAAGGGGTTCCCGGATTTCAAGTTCGATAGGGCGTGAAAGTCGATGGAGGCGTGCGTATTCTTAAAGCGTAGGCGCTGCTGTGACCGACATACAAGCGCATAATGGCGTCGTTTTCTACTCCCGCTTACATGACTGGTAACGAGCGACCCGGCAGGCAGGTCGAAAGGTTCGCCGTCATAGCCGACGCCTTCGCTCCATACCGCAATATGACTGGGTCGACTATCGCACTCCCGCGCCGGCGATTTGATTGGACTAAAGACGACCTCAGGAGAACCTGTTTCCTCCAGCAAGGAGGCGACGGACGGGGCGACGCTGGTTCCTATTCCCCATAGAAAAACGCCGCCATTCGCCCTTCTTTCCTGCTCCTTGCGCGCAAAGATGCTTTCGATCGGCTGACCAGCCTCGGTTCCGAAGCGAGTCCAACAGAATACACGCGGAGGTTTCGGCGAAGAATTGTCACTTGGCATATGCACAGTATTCATGTTTATTCATCATAATGCAAGACGTTTCGTCGTATCTCCGATCGCTAATTGCCTCCGGCTTGAGTCAAGCCGAGATCGCTCGTGCATGCGGCATAAGCCAACCAAGCATATCACGTATGATTGAAAAAGGTGTAGAGCGAACGGGACCGGCTTAACGCAAGGTCACGGCCCTGATGGAACAAGGCGGCCCGCTTAAAGATGAATATTCATCTCCGGATGAGACGGTGGCTGCTCTTGACGCGACAGTCAGGCGGATTGTCGATCGCAATCCCGAAAACGCCGCGGCGCTCGACAATCTGTTGGCCGCGATAGAAGAATACTCAGGAACAGTGCGCGAGCCGAGAAAGTGAACAACGTCGCCGAAGACTTAAAACAAGATCTGCGCAAGCTCGGGATTTCTCCGGCGGCGATCAAAGCGGTGTGGCCGACTTGGTGGAGCGACGACGCATCAGCGTCGCGGTCGGCGGAGGTTGAGTTGCGATTCACCGTCGCAAGGCGGCTAGGGCTATCGCCCAAATCGCTTATCGGCGCAGACGAACCGAGTTTCATCTGGCATCATGAAGCGAAATTCAAAGGGCTAAAAAAATATGACGGGCGCGAGGAGCCGGCGCTTTCATCGCTCGGGATCTCACTGGCGCGCACACTGAAAAAGGCCACTAGCCAGCCTACAAATAGGGAGTTGGCCCAATATTCAGCGGGGGAACTAAGGTCTCTGATTCTCAAACAGTCGGCAAATGTGGCGCTGCCGGATTTGTGTGCAACGTGCTGGGGCCTGGGTATTCC
>JBHJHE010000021.1:0-9747 GCA_050331095.1 Parvularculaceae bacterium | reverse complement strand
ACCTGATCGTCGTCGACAAGCCGGCGGGGCTCGTCGTCCACCCGGCGGCGGGCAACTGGACCGGCACCCTGGTCAACGCGCTCATCGCCCATTGCGGCGCCAGCCTTTCCGGCGTCGGCGGCGTCGCGCGGCCCGGCGTCGTCCACCGGCTCGATAAGGACACGTCGGGCCTTCTCGTGGCCGCGAAGGGCGACGCGGCCCACCTCGCCCTGACGAAAGCGTTCGCCGCGCGCGATGTCGACCGCGCCTACGCCGCCATCGCCGCCGGGGCGCCGCGCCCGGGCGTCGGCGTCGTCGACGCGCCCCTCGCGCGCGCCGGCGGCGACCGCAAGAAGATGGCCGTCGTCCGGCCCCGCCATGGCGAAGAGGTCGACGAGGTCGGCGTCCCCGCCGGCGCCCGACGGGCGGTCACGCGCTACAAGACGCTGGAGGGTTTCGGCCGGGCGCGGGCGAAACTGCCCGGCGACGCCGTCGCGAGTCTCGTCGAATGCCGCCTCGAGACCGGCCGCACCCACCAGATCCGCGTGCACATGGCCCATGTCGGCCACCCGCTTATCGGCGACAAAACCTATGGCCGGCCGGGGCTCGCGGGCTTGCGCCCCGGCGATGCGGCGGCTGACGCCGCGCTTGCGGTCGTCGCCGGCTTCCGCCGCCAGGCGCTCCATGCGCGCACGCTCGGCTTCGCCCACCCGATCACCGGCGAGGCGATGTCGTTCGACGCGGAGCCGCCCGCTGACTTCCGGACGCTGGCGGACGCCTTGCGCCGGCTCTAAGCCCTTGATCCGGGCGGACCCACGCCCCATTTCTCCAAAATCCCAAAACCACAATCGGCTCAGCCGCGATCGCGCGGTTGTGGCGTCTCGTGCGCAATTGCGCATATCGCCCCGCCCCGCATCCGCCTTACGATCGACGGCGTAACGACAATCGACACTGCTGAAATCAAAGGACCTTGGTTCCGACGACGGCGTTGGAACGCTCCCGACGGCGGCGCGGCAGGCGCTTCCGGACACGTACGAAGGAAAGCGACATGGCGAAAGACATGATCCCCGCGCAGGCGCTGACGCCCGAAGCCTCGCTCTCGCGCTATCTCTCGGAAATCCGCCGCTTCCCCATGTTGGAGAAGGACGAGGAGTACATGCTCGCGAAACGCTTCAGCGAGCACAGCGACCCTGACGCGGCGCAAAGGCTGATCACAAGCCACCTGCGGCTCGTCGCCAAGATCGCCATGGGCTATCGCGGCTACGGCCTGCCGATCGGCGAGGTGATCTCCGAGGGCAATGTGGGCCTGATGCAGGCGGTGAAACGCTTCGACCCGGAGAAAGGCTTCCGCCTCGCGACCTACGCGATGTGGTGGATCCGGGCTTCGATCCAGGAATACATCCTGCGCTCCTGGAGCCTTGTGAAGATCGGCACCACGGCGGCGCAGAAGAAGCTTTTCTTCAATCTGCGCAAGCTGAAAGGCCAGATCGACGCCGTCGACGACGGCGATCTGAAGCCCGAGCAGGTGGAGCATATCGCCACCCGCCTCGGCGTCACCCATGACGACGTCATCAACATGAACCGGCGCATGTCCGGCGGCGAGGCGTCCCTGAACGCCCCCCTCGGCAAAGAGGCCGACGGCGGCGAATGGCAGGACTGGCTCGTCGACGACAACGCCGTCGACGCGGAGCAGAAGCTCGCCAACGAAGACGAGTTCGACATGCGCATGGGGCTCCTGCAACAGGCGCTCGAGACGTTGAACGAGCGCGAGCAGCACATCCTCACGGAGCGCCGCCTGAAGGAATCGCCGGCGACCCTCGAGGAGCTCAGCAAGGTCTACGACGTCTCGCGCGAACGCATCCGCCAGATCGAGGTGCGCGCCTTCGAGAAGCTTCAGAAGGCGATGAAGAAGCTCGACCAGGAGGCGCGCGCGCCGCGCCCCGCGCTCGACGACGGCGCGGACGCGGCTGCGGTCTGACGGCTCGCCCTCAGACGTAGGGCAGCCACATAAACGCGACCGTGCCGAAGACGCCGACGCCGGTGACGACGCTCGCGGCGAACACGAGCGCCGCGGCGGCGAATTTCGCCGGAGCGGTTTCGCTCTTCTGGGCGGCGAAGTAGACCTCCAGAACGGCGAGCGGCACGAGGTAACAGCCGAAGGCGATCGCGACGTCCGCAGGCCCCGACAGATTGCGGGTCATGCCGACGCCGCCGGCGAGGATAAACCACGCCATAATCCCCACCCGCAGGAACCAGACGGCGTTGACGGCCATGAAGGTCCGCATGGCCCAGCGCCGGTGGGCGTCGATGCGGCGCGCCATGGCGAGCCGCCAGGCGATCGTTGCGAAGATGAGGATCAGAATCGCGTCGAGCGACGTCGCGATCGCCGAGATTGTCGACAGCCGCGTGCCGCGGCCCCAGACGAGAACGAGCCCGCCGATCGCCATGAAATAGCCAATGACCAGGAACGCGCGCCCGTTCCAGCGGTGCAGCCGTCGGAACCGGTTCCGCAAGGTCGGGATCAATTGCATGAGCCCGCCGAGCGTGATCACCGCCGCCAGAAAGACGTGCGCGGCGAAAAGGGCGTTGCCGGCGGGATCGCCCGATATGTAGCCGTCGATCAGCGGCTTCTCGTTCCAGGCGGCGAAGTTTCCGGCCGCCGTCCGCGTTCCGTAATAGAGGGCGATGAAGGCGACGAACGCCGCTTGGCCTGCGAGGGCGATCAGGAACCAGAGGATCCCAGACCATTTGAGGACCGCGTCGCCGAGGCCGGCGCGCTTGGGCGCGTCGTTCATGATGTTCGATCTCCAAAAAACCCGCGCCAAAGGTCGGCGCGGTCTAGGAGCTAGGCGGGCGAGCCTGGTCGCTTCTCGCCGTTTTGGAAATCGGCCAAAGATTTCCTCCAACGCCGGCGCGACGTGGATCGATTTTCGCTAAGCTGACCGAAAGTCGATCCGATCCGAGGAGGCGTTCGCGTCGATGGCGCGCTTTGACCCCGCAACGCTACTGCACCTCGCCACCGCCGCCGGCGCGCTCGTCAACGTCGCCTACGCGCTCGCCCGCCGGCCGGCGACGCCGCTCTCCGCGGCCTGGGCGCTTTTCGCGGTCTCGATCTTTTTCCATTCGACCGGCGAAATCGCCGGCGACCGGCTCGGTCTTGTCGGACCCATCGTCGCCGTCGGCGGCGCCGCGACCTGCGGCTGGGCGTGGCTCTTCGCCCGGGCGCTCTTCCGGCCGACGCCGCCGTTCGAGGCGCGCCACATTGCCGTCGTCGCCGCCATCACCGCGCCGGCCGCGATGGCGCAGATCCCCGCCGCCTTCCCGCCCGACGGCGCGGCGATGCGCCTCGCCGGCAACGCCATGACGCTCGCAAGCTCGGCGGCGCTCATTTTGATCGTCGCCGAAGCGCTCCGCGGACTTCAGCCATCGACGCCGGCGCCGGAGCGGCGGTTCCGGCTCGCCTTCGCCGGCGTCTTCGCGACCATGATCGGACTTTGCGCGGTGTGGCTCGGACACGATCCGGCGCAGGGGCCGTCGGCCGCGGTCAAGGATCTGGTGCGCGCAAGCTGCGGCGCGATCGCGATCGTCGTGGTCGCGTTCGTGGCGCGCTACCGGTTTCGCCATCCAGCGCCAGCGGCCCGTCGCGCCAAACCGGCGATCGCGCCGGACGCGGAGGCGCGCGCGCTCGCCGAGCGGATCCGCCGGCGCCTCGACACGGACGATCTCTTCAAGTCGCCCACGTTGCGCGTTGCGGACCTCGCCGACGCGCTCGGCGAGCCGGACTACAAGATCAGCCGCTGCGTGACCGGCGCGATGGGCTACGCCAACTTCAACCGGCTCATCAACGAACGCCGCCTCGCCCACGCCAAAGCGGCGCTCGCAGACCCGCGCTTCGCCGAGCGATCGATCCTCGCCATCGCCCTCGACAGCGGCTTCGGCTCCATTGGTCCCTTCAACCGAGCCTTCAAGGAAGCGACCGGCCAAACGCCCCGCGCCTATCGCGCAGATGCGATCGGCGAAGCGTCCCCGCCCGAGACGACGACCGCCGCGACGGCGCTCTAGATCATTCCGCCTACTGATTGAATCGGTCGGATGCTCTTGACCCTTTGTTGTGAGCGCCTGAGACGGTCTTTGCGCGATCCTAGTGGGCCCCCGGCGCTCCAGCCGCCGCTACCGGTCGAGCGCGGCGATGAGCTCGTCGACCCATTTCGGCACGATCTCGCTCGCCCGGCCGTAGCGCGCGTCGTCGAACGCGCTCGCATTCTCCGACGGCTCCAGATTGAGCTCGACGCACGGAACGCCCCGCGTCCGCGCGTCGAAGACGAAGCCGGCGGCGGGGTAGACCGCACCCGACGTCCCGATCGACGCAAAAAGATCGGCGTCAGCGAGCGCGTCCGCGACGTCGTCCATATGCATCGGGATTTCGCCGAACCAAACCACATGCGGGCGCATCGCCCCGGTCCTGCCGCAGGTCGGGCAAGCCGTCTCAACGCCAAGGTCCTCCGTCCACGGGCGCACGGCCCCGCAAGCGCCGCAGCGCGCCTTGGCGAGTTCGCCGTGCATATGGAGAACGCTTCGCGTCCCGCCGCGTTCGTGGAGATCGTCGACGTTCTGGGTGACGAGGGTCAGTCGGCCGCCGCGTTCGGCGAGCGCGGCCTCAAGGGTCGCGAGCGCGCGGTGGGCGTGGTTCGGCGCAACCTCGCCGAGCCCGCGCCGACGTCGGTTGTAGAACTCGTGCGACAGGTCCGGATTGCGCGCAAACCCCTCTGGCGTCGCCACCTCGCGGTAGTCGTAGGCCGACCAGACGCCATCGACGTCACGAAAAGTCGAGACGCCGGAGTCCGCCGAAACTCCGGCGCCCGTCAGCACGACGACCTTCCGTGCGGCCTTCATTGGCGCGCCTCGCTCTACGACGCCGCGTTTGCGCGCGGCGCGCCAGTCTAGGGAAAAACGCCGCTCCGCCGCAATGCTCGCCGCAATGCTCGCTATCGCGGCGTTTTTGCTTTCCCTGCGGCGCGCGCCTAAGCTTTCGCCCATTATGGCGAAAGTCCTCTTCGTCTGCCTCGGGAACATTTGCCGCTCACCGGCGGCCGAAGGCGTCTTCCGCGCCCGCGCCGCCGCCCGGGGACTGAAGGCCTACGTCGAAAGCGCCGGCACGGGCGATTGGCACGTCGGCGATCCGCCGGACGCGCGCATGATCCGCGCCGCGGCCCGCCGCGGCTACACGCTCGGGGCCCTGCGCGCGCGCCAGGTGGAGCTCGCGGATTTCTACGCCTTCGACTACCTCGTGGCGATGGACCTCAGAAACCAAGGCGACCTCCTCGCCATGGCTCCGCCGAACCGCGAATGCGACATCCGCCTCTTCCTCGACTTTTCCGACGGGCCCGAGCGCGAAGTTCCGGACCCTTATTATGGCGGCCCGGACGGTTTTGGACGCGTCCTTGACCTCATTGAAAACGGCGTCGACGGATTTTTGGACCATCTGGAGAATTCAGGCGGCTGAGGTTTTTATTCGGGCGCCCCCCTTCCCGTTTCACCGGAGAGGAGGGCGGGCCGTTATTGCCGCTTCGAGGCCGAGGCGGCTCACGCCTATAGCCAGCCCCGCTTGTGGAACCACCAGGCGAGCGCGCCGCCCATGGCGGTCAGAAGCGCGCACAAGACGGCGAAGGCGGCTGGTTCGTCCGCCCCCGGTATGCCGCCCACGTTGACGCCGAGGAGGCCGGTGGCGAACCCGAGAGGCAGGAAGATCGCCGCGACCACCGAAAGCACCATAAGCTGGGCGTTCATTTCTTCCGCGCGCGCGTCCGCAAGCTGATCGTTGAGGATGGCGCAACGCTCGCGCACTGCGTCGAGCTCTTCGACCATGCGCGTCACGCGGTCTGCGGTCTCGCGCAGGCGGGTCGTCGCGGCGGCGTCGACGAGGCCGCCCTCGCCGGAAACCCCGATTGCGAACCCTGCGGCCAGTCCCGCGAGGGCCTCGCGCTGCGGGCCCACATAGCGCCGCAGAATGATCGTCTTGCGACGGATCGAGGCGAGTTCGGCGCGCAGTCCCTCGCGTCGATCGAGGCTTTCAGCCTCCAACTCGTCGACGCGGTCGGCGAGCCCCATGATGACGCCGTCCATCTTCTCGGTAAGCCCGGCGGCGAGTTCGGCGAGAAACGCGCCGACGTCCTCCGGCCCGTCCCCGCGCTCGATCGCTTCTCGCAGGGCGACGACGGCGAGGAGCCGGCGGATCCGCACCGAGACGATCTCGCCAGGGGTCACCCACATGCGGATTGAGACCATGTCCTCGGGGTCGGCGTCCGGGTTCAGATTGACGCCGCGCATATTGATCAGCGCCCCGCCATTGTGGCGCGCGCACCGCGGCCGCGTGTCTTCAAGCGTGAGCGACGCCGCCGCCACCTCGTCGATCCGACCAGCGAGCCAATCGCGCGCGCCAGCGACGCCCATGTCGAGATGGATCCAGCGGAACGCGGCTCCCTCGACTTTCGGGCGCGCAAGGTCGTCGGGCGTCAGCGCGCGGCCGGTTCCGTCGGAACTGACATCGAAGGCGTAAAGCATTGCGCCGTCCGGCGGCGGCCTTAACTCCTTGGGGCGGTTCGACATGGCGGCGTTCACCGGGGGAGGTTTCGACGGGACGCCTATCCTAATGGACTGATTTCAAACGTCTCCAAAATCTCGTAGCGCGCCCCGCCGCGTCCGAGATGGGACCGATAGAGATGAAACGCGTCGACCGAAACCGGCCTGGCGCGAAAAAGCCCGCGCTCGGCGCGCCAAGCCTCGACCTCGCCTCGAGCGGCGCCGGAGAGATAAGCGAGCGTGACGTGGGGCGTAAAGCGTCGCCGGTCCGGCTCAAGGCCAGCGCGCCGGGCAGCGGTCTCGGTTTTCATCTGCAACAGATCGAGCGCGGGGTTCGGCGCGACGGCGGCCCAGACAGCGTGGGGCCGTTTGTCGCCGAAATAGCCGCACCCGACGAGTTCGATCTTGAAAGGCGGCGCGTCAACGTCCGCGAGCGCGCTTGCAAGGTCCTCCGCGCCGCGTCGGTCGACCTCGCCGATGAAGGTCAGCGTCAGGTGAAAATTGTCCGCGTCCACCCATCGCGCGGGCCGAAGACCCGTCTGGAGGTCCATCAATGCGTCGCGAACATCGTCCGGAACGCCAAGCGCCACGAAGACGCGCGCCATCGCGTTAGTCCTTCAGCCCTCGATCTTGCGCCATACGAGGCTCCGCGGGCAGATAAAGGACAGGCAGCCGCGGACTTTGATGGCGTCGTCGCTCATCTCGTCGATTTTGACGCCGTACCACTTCATGCGACCCTTACGGAGCGTTTCGTCAAGGGCGTTGACGCGGCCGCCGCGGAACGCGCCCGGGCTTGTCTCTTCAAGGCCGACGATCATGGTGAAGCCGAGCACAGGCTCGCCGTTCGGCAGGCGCGCCGTCTCTACGGGTTCGGTCGGGTTGTGCACCCGCTCAATACTGCCGCAGACAAGCGCGCCGTCGTGTGGGCACGGATGAAACCGCACGTCGAGCGTCGTGGATTCATCGGTCGCAACTTCGGAGCGACCGGTATTGTAGGTTCCATCGATGGCGAGGGCTGGGCCGGCGACGACCGCCGAACAGGCGAGCCCCGCCGCCGTCGCGGCGCTTGCGAGATATCTCACTATGGAGGATCCCCTTTGTGTTCAATCCAACTCCACCAACGCCGGTTTTTCGCCGGCTTATCTCAACCGCGTAGCAAAACTTGGGAGCACGTTCGATGCCAAAACCGCGATTTTTGTGCCTCGGCTTCGGATACGTCGCCGCAGCCTTCGCCCGCGCGCGGCTCGCGCCTGACTACGTCGTCGCCGGTACGACACGCAGCGTAGATCGAGTCGACGAACTCGGCGTCGCCGACGTCGCGCCATTTTTATGGAAAGACGATGGGATCGACCCGGCGGCGTTCGACGATGTGGAGGCGGCGCTCGTCTCCGTTCCGCCGACCGCCGAAGGATGCCCCGCCTTCGCCGCAGCGAAAAAAGCGCTCGCCGATCGGGCGCGATCGCTGAAATGGGTGGGATACCTCTCAACCAACGGCGTTTACGGCGACCATGGCGGCGCATGGGTCGACGAGGCCTCGCCGCTCCGACCCACCGGCGACCGGGCCCGTTGGCGGATCCGCGCCGAGGCGGACTGGGCCGCCTTCGGCGTCGAGCACGCGGTTCCCGTCGTCGTACTCCGTCTGCCGGGGATCTACGGGCCCGGCCGCTCGGCGATCGACAGCCTGCGCGCCGGGACGGCGAAACGGATCGACAAGCCGGGCCAGGTGTTTAGCCGCGCCCACGTGGACGACATCGCCGCCGTTGTCGGCGCGAGCCTCGCCAACCCGGGCGCGGGCGATCTCTTCAACGTCGCCGACGACGAACCAGCCCCGCCCCAGGACGTCGTAGCTTACGCAGCCGAACTGCTGGGCGTCGCGCCGCCGCGCCTTGTCCCGTTCGACGAAGCCGAACTCTCTGAAATGGCGCGCAGTTTTTATGCAGACAATAAGCGCGTCTCCAACGGCCGGATGAAAAGCGCGCTTGGGGTCTCGCTGCGTTATCCAACCTACCGCGAGGGCCTGCGGGCGATCTTCGCGGGCGAAGGCGCCGCGGCCTGACGCGCGCTTTCGCCGCGCCTCCCGTTCGTCCGCCCAAACGGCGCGTCGCCCCCGCGATATAAAGGAATCCTTATATCTCCCTTGGCCTGCCGCCGCAGCGTTGATATACGCCGGCGCGAAGGCGCGATGGCGAACGGCCGTCGCGACGCGAAACGAAAGGACGCCGCCCATGGCCGCGCCAGCGAACGACTACCACGTGAAGGACATCAGCCTCGGCGACTGGGGCCGCACGGAGATCGAGATCGCCGAAACCGAAATGCCGGGCCTGATGGCGACCCGCGAGGAGTACGGCGCGGCGAAGCCCTTGAAAGGCGCGCGCATCGCCGGCTCGCTGCACATGACGATCCAGACGGCCGTCCTCATCGAAACGCTCCAGGCGCTGGGCGCCGAGGTGCGGTGGGTCTCGTGCAACATTTATTCGACCCAGGACCATGCCGCGGCCGCGATTGCGGCGACGGGCACGCCCGTTTTCGCCTACAAAGGCGAGACGCTTCAGGAGTACTGGGACTTCGCCGACAAGATCTTCGAATGGCCGAGCGGCGAAACGGCGAACATGATCCTCGACGACGGCGGCGATGCGACGCTGCTCATTCTTCTGGGCGCTGACGCAGAGAAAGACCCGTCCGTCCTAGACAATCCGTCCAGTGAGGAAGAAGAGGCTTTGTTCGCGACGATCAAGCGCCGTCTCGCCGCAGATCCCGGCTTCTATTCGAAGGTCAAAGCCAACATCAAAGGCGTAACGGAAGAGACGACGACGGGCGTCCTGCGCCTCTACCAGCGCCAGAAGAAAGGCACGCTCCCCTTCCCCGCGATCAACGTCAACGACTCGGTGACGAAGTCGAAGTTCGACAATAAATACGGCTGCAAGGAGTCGCTCGTCGACGGCATTCGTCGGGGCACGGACGTGATGATGGCTGGCAAGGTTGCGGTCGTCGCCGGATATGGCGACGTCGGCAAGGGCTCGGCCGCGTCGCTCGCCGGCGCCGGCGCGCGCGTCATGGTGACCGAGATCGACCCGATCTGCGCCCTTCAGGCGGCGATGGACGGGTTCGAAGTCGTCACCATGGAGGAAGCCGCGCCGCGGGCGGACATCGTCATCACCGCCACGGGCAACAAGGACGTCCTTACCGTCG
>JBHJHE010000020.1:0-50744 GCA_050331095.1 Parvularculaceae bacterium | reverse complement strand
TGCGCTTCGCCTTCCAGTTGCGGTTGCGCGGATTCTGGTCTGCGCGCCGAGGCTGGCGGCCGGCCGCCGCGGCGTCTGCGATCTCGTCAAGCGCGTCGGCGAGCAGTTCGCGCAAGGCGGCGATGTGGCGGTCATAGAGGGGCGTCGCGGGCTCGTCCGACGCGACGTGGAAGAACTTTTGAGCGATGAGGTCCCCGTCGTCGACGCCGTC
The DNA here is from genome assembly GCA_050331095.1 of Parvularculaceae bacterium. Taxonomy (GTDB): domain Bacteria; phylum Pseudomonadota; class Alphaproteobacteria; order Caulobacterales; family Parvularculaceae; genus MED-G105. Next base: position 50,533 of record JBHJHE010000020.1, on the reverse strand, counting down.
GCCGAGATAGAACAGGCTCGATCCCGTGATCTTCACATCGAGAAGGATCGTCCACGGAATGACGGCTCGGCCGCGCAGCATGGGCAGGGGCGCCGGATTATAGCCGACGACGCGGTCGTCGAAGAGCGCCCGGAACTCCGGCTTGCAGATCTGCGACCAGCCGACGACGAACGCCCAGTCGGCGCCGACCGCGCGGACCGCGTCGAGAACGGCCGGGTCGTTGGAGTCCTTCGCTTCGATCACCGCCGCGCCGGCGTCCGTCGCGACGGGGCGCAGGTCGACGAAGTCCGAATGGCGCTTTGCAAGCGACAGGGGCAAGGTCACAAGCGCGCTCGCCCGCCAGTGGGGATGGTCGCGCAGCGCTTCGAGCGTCGCCGTCGTGCTCTCCACCGCGCCGACGACGACCGCTTTCAACGGCCGGTCAAGCGCCATCGACGAGCCCCTTTTCGCGTTTGACGGCTTTGAGCTCGCGCAGAGCGCGGCGCACCGCGTCGCGATCGACTTTCTCGTCCATGATCACGACCCAGATCGTCTTTAGGACGATCTTCACGTCGAGCCAGAGCGAGCGGGTGCGTACGTAAAGAACGTCGAGGGCGAGCTTTTCGTCGTCTTCGAGCCGTGCGTTGCCGTTGACCTGGGCGAGGCCGGTGAGGCCCGGCCGCGTCTCGAGCCGCACCGCGCCCAGGGGCCCGAGATTCGGCGGCGACGTCGGCAACAAAGGCCGTGGGCCGACGAAGCTCATGCGGCCGCGGACGATGTTCCAGAGTTCGGGCAGCTCGTCGAGGCGCGAGCGCCGCAGGAACGCGCCGAAGGGCGTAATGCGGTCGGCGTCGGGCAAGAGCTCGCCGTCGGATCCCCGGGCGTTCGTCATGGAGCGGAACTTGACGAGCTCGAACGGCGCGCCCTTCAGCCCCGCGCGGCGCTGGCGGAAGACGACGGGCCGCCCCATGGTCGCGGCGACGCCGACGGCGAGGGCGAGCATGCCCGGCGCGGCGACGACAAGACCCGCCGACGCGACGACGATGTCGACGGCGCGCCGCGCGTCGAAGGGCGCGCGCCGCTCGCGCTCTGCGGCGACGTCGTCCGCGAGCGGGCCAGGCCCGCCGTCGACGGCGCGTAAGCCCATGGTCTTCAGAATGACGTCGTTGACGAGGTCGACGTCGAATTTCGTCTCGACGAGCTTGCGGGAGGCCGCCCCCATTCGCGCGGCGAGCCCGTGGTCGGCGGCGAACCGGCGCATCGCCTGGGCGAGCGCGGCGGCGTCCTTCGGCGGGACGAGATAGCCGTTGTCGCCCTCGTCCACGGTTTCGCGACAGCCGGGCATCGTCGTCGTGATCACCGCCCGCCCTGTCGACAGGGCTTCCAGTATCGCGCGGGGCAACCCCTCGCGGTGGTAGGACGGCAGGACGAAGACGCTGGCCGCGGCGAGGCACGGCCGCACGTCCTTGGTCTCGCCGAGATACTCGACGACGCCTTCCGCCTTCCAGGCCTCAAGATCCTCCGCGCGAATGCTCGCCGGGTTCGCGTCAAACGGCCCGAGGATCTGAAAGCGCGCGTCCGGATGGTCCGCCTTCACCGCGCGAGCGGCCTCGACGAACTCGTAAAGCCCTTTGTCCCGCATCAGCCGCGCGACGAGCAGGAAGACCGGCGCGCCGGCCCGCGTCGGATCGTGGGGGAAGCGGTCTTTGTCAACGCCGGAGCCCGGCACCTGCACGACCCGTTGCCTGCGCCGGAGCATGCCGTGGCGGCGCATGTCCGCTTCGTCGTCGCCGTTGAAAACGAAGAGCGCGTCGGCCCTGTCGAGCGCGGCGCGGTAAAGGACCGACACCGTCCGCCGCAGCAAGCCCGACTTGTTCTCTTCGCTGAACGTGTAGCCGAGGCCGCTTTGCAGGGCGAAGAAGCGCGGCGCGCCGGCGAGCCGGGCGGTGACGCCGCCATAGATGATCGGCTTCTGGGTGTAGGCGACGACGACGTCGGCCCGCTCGCGGCGGATCAGCGACCAGAGCGCCCGCAGCGTCGCAGCGTCGGAGATCGGGTTCGTCGAGGCGCGCTTCATCGGGATCCGGCGGAAGCCCACGCCCATCCGAGCGAGCACGGCGACGACGTCCGCGTCGTCTTCGGGCCCGCAGGCGACGACGTCGGCGCGGCCTCCATCGGTCAAGTCGCGCAGGAGCGTGCGCCGGAAGTTCACAAGCGAACGGGTGAGGCTCGAGACGACGAGGATCTTGAGCCGCCGCGCGGACGGCGCCACCGTCGTCGCCGGCGCGTCGTCGACCGGCGCGTCCGCGTCCGGCTTTGAAAGGGTCGCCGCCTCGCTCATGCCGCCAACCGCCGCCCTCCGGCGACGACCTCCGCATAAAGCGCATCGTATTGCGCCGCGACGGCGTCCATCGAGAACGCCTCTACGATCCGGGCCCGGCCGGCGAGCCCCAGCGCACGCCGCGCCGCCGGATCAAGATCGAGCACGGAAGAAAGCGCCGCCGCGAGCGCGTCAGGGTCTCCCGGCGGGACGGCGCGTCCGGCGTCGCCGACGATCCACGCGCTGTCGCCGACGTCGGTGACGACAGCGGGCACGCCGCAGGCCATCGCCTCGCCCACGACGTTCGGGAACCCCTCGCCCCAAGCGGACGGCAGGGCGAGAACGTCGACCCCTGCGAGCCTGTCGGCGACATCGGTCCGGTGTCCGCTCTGGCGGCGCCGGCCCGCGGGCGCGGCGCGCTCCAGCAACGCCTGCATATCGCTCGGCAGATCTTCCATGCCCTGTCCCACGAGAATCAAATGCGGGTCGCGCCCCTCGGCGCGCGTCTTTTCAATCGCCAGAAGAAAATTGCGCAAGTCTTTCATCGGATGCTGGCGGGCGATCATCGCCACCGTCGGCGCGTCGTCCTTTAGCCCGAAGACGGCGGCGAGGCGCGCGCGCGCCGCCGGATCGGGCTTCAGCGCGTCAACGGGGAAGCCGTTCGGCACGACCCGCGCGCGCTCGTCGCAAAATCCGTAGCCTTTATATTGCGCCCGCGCGACGCGGGAATTGTAGACGATCGCGGCCGGCCGCCCAGACAGGCGCTTGCACAGTCCGAGGATCGCCTGCGTCATCGGCTTTTCATGGCGGATGTCGGCGAGCGAGTGGCGTACGTTCCAAACGACCGGCGGCGCGTCGCGCAACGTTCGGCAGGCGAGCGTCGCGGCGAAAAAGCCGTGGTGCATCCAGCCCATGACGATGTCCGGCCGGACGCGCTTGATGAGCCGCCGCAGGCCGGAGAACGCCGACAAAGACGGCGCGCCGGGGCGCATGCCGAGCCCGACGAGCGGCGCGGCGATCGCCTCGAGCCGGCGCGCGGCGACGCCCGGCGTCATCAGCGACGCCACCGCCTGGTCGAGCGGCGCTCCGCTCCGCGCAGCGCTCGCGTGTTCGATCAACTTGACGAGCATGTTCTCCGCGCCGCCGTGGTTGAGCCCGGTGATGACGTGGAGCGCCCGGCACGGACGATCGTTTGGCATCGCGTCTGACCGGTCGGCGCGCATTGTCGGAGCGTCCTTCGCTGAAACAGGCGTCGCCGGCGCCCGAGCGGATCTCTTGTTCCCGCGCCGCGCCGCGCCGCAGCGTGTAAAGCCGCCGCGGCCGAAACGCGAGCCCCGCGGGACTGCCGCCGGGCCGTCGCTTGCAGGTCGCGAAGCAAAGCGGGCGCCACGCCGGCTTCGTCCGCGCGCGTACGAGTTGCGCCTTGCGCCCCTGTGCGCGAGCGCTCGCATCCGGTTCCGGACGATCGGCGGCGCCGCGATTGAACTTTACGGCGCCGGCGCTCGTCTTACGCTTGGCAAGAGATTTGAAGGAAACGGCCCCGTCGGGAGGGGCCCGCAGCGCGCAGACGTCCGTCTGTTCGCATTCACGCAACCTGTCGGCGAAGTTAACGACGTCCGCCCGACGTTCTGTGGCGGATTCCACACGATAGGACTGGACAAAAGTTCGTGTTGCACCTGAAACGGTCGAACGTGTTTGACGCGTATAGGGTGAAGGTATACGAGACCGTAAGATTTTGCGGATGCGAAGTCTTAGGGAGAAGACGGCCTCGAAAATACGCCTTCCCACCGGCGCGGCTAACCAAATTCAGGGGGATTTTGGAATGCTGAAAGACGACGGCGCCACGGCTTTCCGCCGCAGCGGAAAGCACCTTCTACTACTCGGTTTGGACGTCACCGCGGCGATCGCCGCGCTCGCGATCGCGTCGGTTCTCACCGCGGCCGACCCGATGGCCTTGTTCACCGGCTTTTTGACCGCGATTCCCGTTATGGCGGTCTCAGCGGCGATCATTTTTTACTTCGTCGGTCTGAGCAAACGTTTTTGGCGGTTCTTTTCGATCGTCGACCTGACGCTGCTGTTGATCGCCTCCGGCGTGTTGTCCGCGTCCGGCCAGCTCTACTTCTCGACGGTCGCGCCGATGAGCGACCTGCCGACCCTGTTTTTCCCGCTGCACTGGATCGCGACGGTGGCGCTGATGAGCGTCATGCGCGCGGCGCGCCGGTTCGCGCCCAAGATCGCGCGGATCGTCCGGGCGCGTCGGGCGAGCGTCGCCGACGCCGACGCGCCGGCGGCGCTCATCGCCGGCACGCCGGACTGCGTGGAGTTCCTGTTGCGCCAGCGCGCGGCGGGCCTCGCCGGCGGATTCCGCCCCGTGGGCGTCATCATTCAGTCCAACACGGATTATGCGCGCACCCTGCGCGGCGTGCCCATCCTCGGCTCGTTCTCCAGCCTGCCGCGGGTCGCCGGCGAGTTGAAAGGCGGTCCGGACGCGCCGGAAATGCTCGTGATCGCCGCGAGCCGCCAAGCGGTCGCGGACAACAAGTACGTCGCCCTCGCCAGCAAGGCGGAGGCGGCGGGCCTCGCCACCGTGCGCGCCTCGATGGGCGGGGCGGTCGACGAGCCGGTGGCGCTGCGCGAATTCGACATGTCCGCGCTCCTCGGCCGGCCGCCGGCGAAGTTCGACGCCAAGCTGATCGCGCGGGCGATTGAGGGCCGTCGCGTCCTCGTCACCGGGGCCGGCGGTTCGATCGGCGGCGAGCTCGTGCGCCAGATCGCCTCTTTCAAGCCGGCTAGGATCGCCCTCGTCGAGCTTAGCGAATACAATCTCTACAAGATCGATCACGAGCTGCGGACGAACTTTCCGCACGTCGAGATCGAGCCGATCCTGTGCGACGTATGCGACCGAACAGCGGTGATGGACGTTTTCGCGGCGAACAAGCCCGACGTCGTCTTCCACGCCGCGGCGCTGAAGCACGTGCCGCTCGTCGAACACAATTCTTGCGCCGGCGCGGCGACCAACGTCCTCGGCACGAAGAACGTCGCCGACGCCGCGCGACGTCACAAGGCGACGGCGATGGTGCAGGTCTCCACCGACAAGGCGGTGAACCCCGTCGGCATGATGGGCGCGACGAAGCGGCTCGGCGAGCTTTACTGCCAGGCGCTCGACCTCGAGTGCGCCAACGACGAGGCGACGACGCGCTTCATGACCGTCCGCTTCGGGAACGTTCTGGGCTCGAGCGGCTCGGTCGTGCCCTTGTTTCAGCGTCAGTTGAAGGAGCGCACGCCGCTGACGGTGACCCATCCGGAGATGAACCGCTTCTTCATGACGATCCACGAAGCGGTGTCCCTGATCCTGCAAAGCACCCAGGGCGCCTTCGAACACGACGCGCGCCGCGGACGGATCTTCGTCCTCGACATGGGCGATCCGGTGAAGATCGTCGACATCGCCGAACGCATGATCCGGTTGTCCGGCCTCGAACCGAACGTCGACGTCAAGATCGAGTTCATCGGCCTTAGGCCCGGCGAAAAGCTCTTCGAGGAGCTCTTCGACAAGGTCGAGGATCAGCTGCCCTCGTCGATCCCCGGCGTCTTCGAGGCGGAGCCTGCGCCCATTCCGTTGGCCGAGCTTGAACGGGCCTTCGAGGACATCGCCGTCGCAGTGGACGCCCGCGACGCCGATCGGGCCCGCGAACGCGTGTTCGCGGTGCTCGAGGGCCGCGCCTTCGACCCGTCGATGCGCGTCGAAGCGGCCCTCGCGCGCGGCGATGCGCGAGCGCACGCGACCGGCATCGCGCTTGCATCAGTTTCGCCGCAGACACGAGTCGAGGCGAGCCGATGAGCGTGACCAACCCCATTTCCGAACTCGCCGCGCGCGACGCCGGGCCGGCGGCGAACGACGCCGCCCCAGATGCCGAAGGAAGGGGCGCCGAAAGAGACGACTTCGGAAGAGACGGCGCCCGGGCGCCGATCCGCTCCGCTTGGCCGACGTATGCGGAAGACGAAGTCGCCGCGGCGATGTCGGTCTTGCGGTCGGGGCGCGTCAACGCGCTCCAGCACGGCGAGCGCAACCGGGCGTTCGAAGCCGCCTTCGCGCGGCTCTGCCGCACGAACCACGCGATCGCCGTCGCCAACGGCACGCTCGGCCTTGAACTCGCCCTGCGCGCCTTCGAACTCGGCCCCGGCGACGACGTGGTCGTCACCTCACGGAGCTTCATCGCCTCGGCGAGCTGCGTCGTGAACGCGGGCGCCGCGCCGGTCTTCGCCGACGTCGATCCGGACACGCAGAACCTCACCGCCGAAACCGTCGCCGAGGCCCTCACCGAGCGCACGAAGGCGATCATCGTCGTCCACCTTGCCGGACGCCCGTGCGAAATGGACGAGCTCGCCGCTCTCGCCAAGGCCCGCGGCCTCGTCCTTATCGAGGACTGCGCCCAGGCCCACGGCGCCACCTATCGCGGCCGGCCCGTCGGCGGCATCGGCGACGCCGGCGTCTTTTCGTTCTGTACCGACAAAATCATGTCGACGGGCGGCGAAGGCGGCATGCTTGTCTTGAACGACGACGACGCGTGGTCGCGCGCATGGTCGTACAAGGACCACGGCAAGAGCTACGACCTCGTCAACCAACGCACGAGCGGCGACTCGTTCCGCTGGGTCCATGCGAGCGTCGGCACCAACTTCCGCCTGACGGAGATGCAGGCCGCCATCGGCCTGCGCCAGCTTGCGAAACTCCCCGAGTGGGTCGCCGCGCGGCGCGAGCGCGCCGCGGCGCTCAACGCGGCCTTCGCCGGTCTCGACGCGCTGCGCGCGCCGGTCACGCCGTCCCATCTTGGCCACGCCTTCTACAAGTACTACGCGTTCGTCGTTCCCGAGGCGTTAAAGGAAGGTTGGTCCCGCGACCGCATCCTGCGCGAAGCGGGCGCGCGCGGCGCGCCGTGCCAGTCGGGCAGCTGTCCGGAGATCTACCGCGAACAAGCGTTCAGCGCCTATGCGCCGGACGGCCACCGGACCTTGCCGACGGCCAACGCCCTCGGGGCGGCGAGCGTATTGATCCCGGTCGACCACACGATCGCGTTCGCAGACGTCGAACGCGTCGGCGACATCGTCCGCAGCGTCGTTCTCGAAGCGACGCGCTGACGGGCTGCGGCCCGCGCCTTTCGGAGACGATCGACATGACCGCCGCGCACGGCTTAATCCGCCCGCCGCATTTCATCGTGATCGGCGCCATAAAGGCGGCGACGACTTGGACTGCGCACAAGCTCAATGAAAACCCGGCGCTGTCGCTGCCGGGGCCGGAGCCGCATTTTTTCAGCGTCGAGTGGGAGCGCGGCTTTACCTACTACGATAGCCTCTTCGCCGACGCGCCGAGGGACGCGATCGTCGGCGAGAAATCGGCGGACTACCTCTCCCACGAGCGCGCGGCGGAGCGCATCGCCGCAACCGTTCCGGACGCGAAGCTTATCGTGCAGCTCCGCAACCCGGTGGAGCGCGCCTACTCCGACTACCGAATGCTATATCGTCGCGGCACGGTGCGCGAAGCGCCCGACGCCTATTTCGCCGGCTCGGACGCCTATGGCGCGCGATTCCTCGAAGGCGGGCTTTATGCGACGCATCTGAAACGCTTTCTCGATCGGTTCCCCCGCGAACAATTGCTCGTCGTTCCTTACGAAGACGTCAGCGCACGGCCGGAGGCGACGCTGCGCGCGATCTCCGCGCATATCGGCGTCGAGCCCCATGTTCCGCAGGAGAATCTGACGAAACCGGCGAATGACGGCGCCGCGGCGGTGTTGCCGTTGCCGATGCGAACGGCGCTGCGGCCCTTCAAGGACGCCGTTCGGGGACTGCGCGGCAATCCGGCGTTCGAGGCCGTGCGCGGCGTCTTCGCGCGACCAGTGCGTTATCCGCCGCTGACGCAATCGGCGCGCGAACGCCTTACGGATTTTTATCGCGAAGACGTTGAAGCGCTCGGCCGGCTCCTGGGGCGCGACCTCAGCGGCTGGCTCTCGCCCGATGGCGGCGCGCCGGCCGACGCGCCGACGAATTCGACAGGGGAACGGACGGCCATCGCTTGAGCGGGCTCAGCCGCGCATGGTATTGACGAACAGCTTCATAATCGCTTCGAACGGCGACTTTTTCGCGGGCGACGGCCTCGCGGGGGACAGACAAGGGGACCCGACATGATTTTGCGTGCGCTTATCGGCCTCGCCGCGATCGCGCTCAGCGCGTGCTCGACGAGTTATCCGCCGCTGGAGGAAGCGGCAGCGTCGCCCTACCGGCTCGGACCGGGCGACGAAATCCGCGTGACCGTGTTCCGGCTGGAAGAACTGACGAACACGTACGTCGTTAGCGACACCGGCGCCGTTTCCCTGCCGCTCCTGAGGCCGATCCGGGCCGAAGGCAAAACCATCGCCGAACTTGAAAGCGAGCTCGAGGCCGCCGTCGCCTCCAAGGATCTCGTTCGCGAACCGAGCGTCACCGCGCAGGTCTCGAAGTACCGCCCGTTCTTCGTCGTCGGCGAGGTGCAACGGCCGGGACAGTATCCATACGTGCCCAACATGACCGTGCTGACCGCGATTTCGATCGCAGGCGGACCGACCTTCCGGGCCAATACCGACAAGATCGTCGTCACCCGCATCATTGACGGCCGCTCGCAGACGGGCCGCGCGCGCTCCGAAAGCCTTGTGCTCCCGGGCGACACGATCAACGTTTACGAAGGCTGGTTCTAGGCTGCGCCCGCCCATCGCCTCGCCCGACCTTTAACGCACCTTCCGGCCCGGCCGGGACCCACATCAGGCGCCAGCGCATGCCGAGTCACCCGCCCCGATCTTCGTCGCGCGTCTGCGGATCGTCCGACCGCGGCGCAGCGCGACGCAGCATTCGGCGGCGCCTGGTCGCCGGCGCATGCCTCGGCTTCGCCGGGCTCGGCGCCGGACCGGCGGCGGCGCAGATCAATCTGCAGGCGGACTGGGTGCGCGACAATCAGTTGCGCGAGTACCAGGCCAAGGGCGCGCGCGTCGGCTCGTTCGAGCTGTTCCCGGAACTGCGCCAGATCGTCGTCTACGACGACAACATCTTCCGCCAGCCCGACGTCGAGCTTGACGACTTCATCTTTCTGACGCGCCCGTCGGTCGACGTGCGCCGCAAGTCGGCGCGCCTGACGCTCGAAGGCTCGGCGACGGCGAACGTGCTTCGCTTCGCCGATACGCCGCAGGAGAACCTTGAGACCTACCAGGTCAACGGCGACGCGACCTACCGCGTCAACCGCGTGCACAGCTTCACCGCTGGCGGCGGCTACAATCGCGGCTTTGAAAACCGCGCCGATCCGGAATCGGAAGACGACATCACGGAGCCGCCGACGCTGATCGACGTCGGCGACATCGAGGTCGGCTACCGCTACCGTCCGGGGCGGTTCGGCCTCGCCACCGAGGCGAGCTGGCAACGCGCAAACTTCCTGAGCGACGTCGACGCGGACCGCGACACCGACACCTTCCGCGCATCGGCCCGCGGCCTCATCGGCCTTTCGAGCCGCATCGACGCTTTCGTCGAAGGCTTCACCGTCACCCGCGACGCGCGCACCGACGTCGACCGCACAGGCGTCAATCGCGACAGCGACACCTACGGCGCGAACGTCGGCGTCGCGGTCGCCGTGACCGAGAAAATCAACGGGCAGGTCTTCGTCGGCTTTTTCGATTTCAACCCGGACGATCCGACCCTCGAAGGCTTCACGGACGTCAGCGCCGGCGCAAACCTCCGCTGGGCGCCGCGCGACGGCACGAACGTCGATTTCAACGTCTTCCGCGGCGACGTCGGCACCATTCAGAACGGCGCCAACGGCCGGGTCGACACGCGCTTCAACGTCGGCGTCACCCAGGTCCTGCGGCGCAATCTGCGCGTCCGCGCCCAGGCCGGCCTTAACCGCCGCCTCTTCCGCGCCGCCGGCGACGGGCCCGACCTCCGCCAGCGCGACCTCACCGCCGGCGTCGGCGCCGAGCTCGCCATCAGCCGCAACGTGGCGGTTGAGTTCAACTACAACTACAATACGCGGCAGGCGGATTTGTTCGACGACGAATTCTCGGCCCATCGCGTCGGCGTCGGCCTGGCGTTGAAGATCTGACGGCGCGATCCGAGAACCGAGCGTCTGACGCGGCTTACGGGTAAAGCTGCGCAACGCGCCAGCCGTCGCCACCGCCCTCGCGCGCGAACAGGCGTCGGTCGTGCAGCCGGTACGGCCGGTTGACCCAGAACTCGATTTCCCGCGGCGCCACGAGATAGCCGGACCAATGGGGCGGCCGCGGCACGTCGGCGCCCTCAAATCGCGCCTCGGTCTCGGCGACGGCCGCCTCTAGGCGGACGCCGTTTGCGATCTCGCGCGACTGGTCCGACGCCCAGGCGCCGATCTGCGCTCCCCGCGCGCGCTTGGCGAAATAGGCGTCGGCTTCGGCGTCGCTCACGGGCGTCACGCGTCCCCGCACGCGGACCTGGCGGCGGATCGACTTCCAGTGGAAGGCGAGCGCCGCCTCGCCCCGCGCCGCGAGCTGCGCGCCCTTGGCGCTCGTCGTATTGGTGAAGAACGAAAAGCCGTCTGCGCCGAGATCCTTCAGGAGCACGATCCGCACGTCCGGCCGGCCCTCTGCATCGACCGTCGCCAGGGACATGGCGTTGGGGTCGTTCGCCTCATGGGCCTTGGCGAGCTCGAACCATTGCGAGAAGAGCGCGATCGGGTCGTCGCTCGTGAAGACGTCGCCCTGGTCCTCGTCGACGGCGTACGCCTCGGCCGAGGGCGTCGGCGGGATGATCTCGTTCTGACCCATGAATTCTCCCGAAGCGGTCGCCAAGCTTGGCGTTTCACCCGCCGATAGCGCAATCTAGCGACCGAACGAACACATCAAGGCGTCATGTCGCACAACACTTTCGGCCATCTTTTCCGCGTCACCACCTGGGGCGAGTCCCACGGGCCCGCCATCGGCTGCGTCGTCGACGGATGCCCGCCGGGCGTCCTCCTGACGACCGAGGCGATCCAGACCGCGCTCGACCGTCGCCGCCCCGGCCAGTCGCGCTTCGTGACGCAACGCCGCGAGCCCGACGCCGTCAAAGTGCTTTCCGGCGTCTGCGAGGACGAGCGCACCGACGGCCCGCGCACCACAGGCACGCCGATCTGCCTCATGATCGAGAACGTCGATCAGCGCTCGAAGGATTATGCCGCGATCCGCGACAAGTACCGGCCGGGCCACGCCGACTACGCCTATGACGCCAAGTACGGCCTGCGCGACTATCGCGGCGGGGGCCGCGCCTCCGCGCGCGAGACCGCGAGCCGCGTGGCCGCCGGCGCCGTCGCCCGCGAGGCGCTGAAGGCGCTCTACGGCGAGGCGACCGTGCGCGCCTGCCTCGTCGCCATCGGCCCCCACGAGATCGACCGCACGCGGTTCGACTGGGGCGTCGTCGACGACAACCCGTTTTTCTGCCCCGACCCCGGCGCGGTCGAGACGTGGGCCGACGCGCTGGACAAAGCGCGCGCGGACGGCTCGTCCCTTGGCGCGACGCTCGAAGTCGAGGCGCGCGGCCTGCCCGCCGGCCTCGGCGCGCCCGTCTACGGCAAGCTCGACGCCGACCTCGCCGCGGCGCTGATGTCGATCAACGCCGTCAAGGGCGTCGAGATCGGCGCCGGCATGGGCGCCGCCCTCCTCAGCGGCGAAGCGAACGCGGACGAAATCCGCCGGGGAACGGCGAACAGCGGGCCGGAATTCCTCTCCAACAACGCCGGCGGGGTTTTGGGCGGCATCTCCAGCGGCCAGCCGATCCGCGCACGCTTCGCCGTCAAGCCGACCTCGTCGATCACGACGCCGCGGCGCACGATCGACGCGGACGGCGCGGAAACGGAGATCGCCACCAAAGGCCGTCACGATCCGTGCGTCGGCATCCGCGCCGCGCCGGTCGCCGAAGCGATGACGGCGTGCGTTCTCATCGACCACGCCCTACGCCATCGCGGGCAGTGCGGATGAACGGCGACGCGCTCGCCACAGAAAGGGAGAGACGAAATGGAGCTTGGAGCGTTTTCCATCAGCCTCGCGGTGAAGGATTTGTCCGCGTCGCGCGCGTTCTACGAGAAGCTTGGGTTTGCAAAAGTCGCCGGCGACGAAGCGCAGAATTTTCTCATTCTACGGAATGGCGAGACCAATGTCGGTCTGTTCCAAGGAATGTTCGAAAAGAACATCCTCACGTTCAATCCCGGCTGGGATCAAACGGGCCGAACGCTCGACGCCTTTGACGACGTGCGCGAGCTGCAAAAGCGGCTGAAGGCGGCCGGCGTCGCGGTCGAGAGCGAGGCCGACGAGACGACGAGCGGCCCGGCGAGCTTCGTCATCGTCGATCCGGACGGCAATCCGATCCTCGTCGACCAACATGTAGGCTGATCGAGAGCGAGCGCTCGCCCTAATCCCTCCGTACCCAAAAAAATATCAATGATCTGTCGCCGAAGGCTTATACTATCGCTCCTGGGGAGATAGCCGTCGTTGCGTTGACTGGAAGCGGAGCTCTCGCACGCCTTCAACGCATCGGTGGAGATGGACGACATGATCAAGACAATCGCCGTAGGCGCTGCGCTCGCGCTCGCTTTAGCGGCGCCGGCGAACGCGGGCGACAAGGTTCGCATCAATCTGAACGGCGGCGCGGCCGGTAACGCAAACGATCTTTACGCTGATATCGCTGCGGCGGCCGAGGAGGTCTGCAGGACGCGGCCTGTGAGTGGCTATCACAACTATCTCGGCGCCCACGTCGAGAAATCCTGCGTGCGCGACACGATCGCAAAAACCGTGGCCCTCATGCGTTCACCAGGTCTGATGGCGGTGCACAAAGCGTCGTCGCGCAAATAGGGCGGCCGGGTCGCCCCGCGCTTTTCTATCGACGAGGGAAGCCTTCGTGTCCCGCGCGACGTCGCACGCGGGGACGCCGACGGTCGCACCGGTCACCAGCGCGCTGATCCATCCGCGCACGACTCGATGAGCGGCGATCTTCGGGATCGACGGATCGATCCCCATACCCATCAGCGCCGCTGATCTCGCTTTCGTCTTCTGCTGCGTCGTCTTCTCGGTTTTATCGTCGATCCTGCGCGAGGCGAAGCGCCAGTCCCGGTAGGCGAAGCGCCAATCTGGCGACGTCAAGCTCATCTTCTGATGACGACGGACATCAAGATCGTCGTACGCCTCGACGTCATGCTGGCGCAGCGCAAGGTCAAGTCGAAGGAACTCGCCCGCCATATCGGCATGACGGAGCAGAACCTCTCCATCATCAAGCGCGGCGACACGGGCGGCGTGCGCTTCGAGACGCTCGCGAAAATCTGCGACTATCTTGACTGTCAGCCGAGAGACTTGTTGGAGTTTCAGCGTACCGATGAGTGGCGCGGCGTCAGCTTTTGACCGGTCCCGCGAGCGCGCCCGACTTCGGGGCCTGGAAAAGGCGCATCACCATTGGCTCGAACGCCTCAAGCGGCATCGTATCGTAATCCGGATCGAACGCGGCCTGGTCGTACTTCTCGCAGAACTCAGCGGTGTGTTCGTAATGCGGATGGCCGCGATGGGCGTCACGCGCATTGCGGTCGAGGCCAAGAAAATGGAAATAGTAGTAACCCTGGAAGTCGCCATGGCGCGCGACCATCCACCAGTTTCGTTCCGACACGAACGGCTTGACGATCGCCGCGGCGACGTCCGGATGGTTGTAGGCGCCGAGCGTGTCGCCGATATCATGCAACAAGGCGCACACGACGTATTCTTCGTCGCGGCCGTCGCGGTGCGCGCGAGTCGCGGTTTGCAGGCAATGTGTCAGGCGGTCGACGGGAAAGCCGCCATGATCGCCTGCGAGGAGCCGCAAATGGTCAAGGACGCGCTTTCCGCCCGCGGCCGCGAACGGCAGATACTCCCGCGCGATGGCGGCCCAGTCTTCGGCCGTGCCCTCGGTCATGGCGCGGAACCGGGCGCGCGGCGCGTCTTCCTTCGTCGTTTCATCCGTCATTCGACGAGCTTACCGCATGCGGAAGACGGCGCAAACTTCAAGGTGCGCCGACCAGCGGAACTGATCGATCGGGCGCGCCGTCTCGAGATCGTAGCCCGCCTCGCCTAACGTCCGGGCGTCGCGGGCGAACGTCGCCGGGTTGCAAGACGCCATGACGACGCTCGGAGGGCGCGCCTCGGCGATCGCCGCCGCCTGGGCGCGCGCGCCGGCCCGCGGCGGATCGATGACGACGGCGTCGAATTCCCGCAATTCCGCGGCGCTCAGCGGCCGCTCGAAAAGATCGCGCCGCTCGACGGCGATCGGGCGGCGGCCGGCGCTTTGCGCCCCTGCGGCGGCCCGTCTTAGCGCGTCGATCGCGCCATCGTCGGCGTCCGCCGCGTAAACGTTCGCGGACGTCGACAAGGGCAGCGCAAAGGCGCCGACGCCGCAAAAGAGATCGGCGACCCGGCGCGCATCCTTCAGCGCGTCCAGGATCATCGCGGCGATCAACGCCTCGGCGGCCGCGACGGCCTGGAGAAACCCGCCGGGCGGCGGCGCGACGGACACGCCGTCAACGCGCACGACCGGCGTCTCGCGAGCGATCAGCGGCGCGCCGTCGACGCTGACGCGGACGATCGGCTCACGGACGAGATCAGGATCGCCGAGGAGCGCGCGCTCGGCGGCGTCACGCCGCGCCGCCCCCACCCGCGCGTCGACGTCAAGGCCGTTCTCGCAGGCCGTCACGGCGAGATCGAACGGGCCGTCGACGCGGCGGAACCGCGCCTGCAAGCCCGCAAGCGCCGACGCGATCTCCGGCGCGAGGACAAGGCACGGCGAAACGTCGACGATCCGCGGGCCGCGTCGCTCATTGAAGCCGAGCCGACCGTCCGGAGAAACCGCGAACGTCGCCCGCCGGCGCGAGGCCGCGGGAAACGTCGCAAGCGGCCCCACCCGCGCGGGGTCGAAGCCCGCGGCGGCGACGGCCACCGTCAGGCGGCGGCGCTTCCATTCCCGATACGGCCCGTCCGCCAGATGCTGGAGCGAACACCCGCCGCAGTCGCCATAGGCAGGGCATGGCGGCTTGGCGCGCAGCGGGCTTTCCGTATGCAGTTCGACAAGCCGCGCCCGCGTACCGACGACGTCGAAAGCTCCTGCGTCGCCCGGCGCGGTCAGCGGCGCGAAAGCGCGTGCGCCATCGAACTGCAACACGCCGTCGCCGGCGGCGGCGATGTCGACGACCTCGCCTGCGACCCGCCGCGCCGGCGGGGTCGCGCGCCGGCGCAGTCTACGCGGCCTAGACGCGCCGCGCGCCAAGGAGGAACTCGCGATTGCCGTCGCCGCCCGCGATCGGGCTTTCGATGACGCCAAGGCTCGCCCAGCCCGCCGCCTCGAGAAAAGCGGAGAGTTCGTCCGTCAGCGCCTGATAGTCCGCATCCGACGCCTTGACGATGCCGCCCTTGCCGACCGCGGCCGGCCCCATTTCGAACTGCGGCTTGACGAGGACGCAAAGGGCCGCCCCTGGCGCGGCGCATGCGAGCGCCGGCGGCAGAGCCTTCCGTAGGCCGATGAAGCTGAGGTCTGCGACGACGACCGACGCGGGCTCCGGCGCGCTCTCGGCGACGTCGCGCACGTGCGTCTTTTCAAGATTGACGACGCGGCGATCGGCGGCGATCGCGGGGGCGAGCTGGCCGCACCCCACGTCGACGGCGTAGACGCGCCTGGCGCCGCGGCGGAGGAGAACGTCCGTGAACCCGCCCGTCGACGCGCCGAGGTCGAGGCAAACGGCGCCCGCAGGGTCGACGGCGAAGGCGTCAAGCGCGGCGGCGAGCTTCACCCCGCCGCGTGAAACATACGGGTGCGCCGGCCCGTCGACCTCAACCCGCGCGCCCCCGCCGACGCGGGCGGCGGGCTTCGTCGCCGCGTCGCCGTCGCCGCGCACGCGCCCCGCGCGGATCGCCGCCTGGGCCTGGGCGCGGCTTGCGAAAAACCCACGCGCGACGAGCGCTGCGTCGAGCCGGCCCGCAGTTTCGAGAACGTTCGCCATCGTCAGGCGGCCATAAACGACCGGCGCCGCCTTTGACAGGCCGCACCGGCGGGAAGCGGGCGGGAAGCGTTCGAAATTGGTCCCGCCTCAATAAAGACCGACGCCGGCGATGTAGCGGTGGCCGTAAAGCGCGACGGCGAGGTAGCCGGCGAGGCCGACGGCGACGGCGATAGCGTCGTTACGCAAAGGACCCGCGGCGCGCGTCGGCGCGTCGCGGCGCTTGACGGCGATGCGGTCGACGACGGCGTAAGCGAGAAACGACCCGAACAGAATGAGCGACCGCACCTCGCCGTTGACGAGCAGGTGGGCGAACGCCCAGATCTTCAGTCCCGCGAGCATCGGGTGTTTCGTCGCCCCCGCGATGCGGCCCGCCGGCGCATAGGCCGCCGCGAACAGAACGAAGGCGATCAGCACGAGGACGTAGGTCGCGCCGCGCATCCAGTCGGGCGAGACGTAGAGAACGCTTGCGTCGGCCCGCGGCCAACCCATGGCGATGAGGACGAACCCGGCGAGGGCGACGAGCGAGTAAAGCCCTTTGTAAGGCCCCTCGCCGATGCGCGCCACGAGCGCCGCGCGGGGCCTGCGCGCGAACGCCGTGAAGAGGTGCGAGCCGAAAAAGACGAGAAGGCCGAGGAGAAAGAGCGCCATCTCTCGGACCTCCCGGCCGCGCTATCCGCGAAGCGTCACCACTTCGGCGCCCACGCCAAGCGCCTCGCGGGCCTTCTCGACGATGTGGCGCGCATTGAGCCCCGCCTCTTCATACATCTCGAAGGGCTTGCCCTGGTCCTGGAAGACGTCCGGCAGTGTCATGACCCGGAGCTTTAGGCCGTTGTCGAAAAGGCCCTCACCGGCGAGGAAGTGCATCACCATTGCGCCGAAGCCGCAGATCGAGCCCTCCTCGACGGTGACGAGGCACTCGTGCTCCTGGGCGAGGCGGCGGATCATGTCGTGGTCGAGGGGCTTGGCGAACCGCGCGTCGGCGACGGGCGTCGACAGCCCTTGCGCCTCCAGCGTTTCGGCGGCCTTCAGGGCCTCCTGCAGGCGCGCGCCGAGGGAGAGGATCGCGACTTTCGTCCCTTCTTTGACGATCCGACCCTTGCCGATCTCGAGGATCTGGCCGACGGACGGAAGGTCGACGCCGACGCCCTCGCCGCGCGGATAACGGAACGCGATCGGCCCCTCGTCGTACTCCGCCGCCGTCGTCGTCATATGGACGAGGTCGGCTTCGTCGCCCGCGGCCATAATCACCATGTTCGGCAGGCAACCGAGATAGGCGAGATCGAAGGAGCCGGCGTGGGTCTGACCGTCGGCCCCGACGAGGCCGGCCCGGTCCATGGGAAAGTGCACCGGCAGGTTCTGGATCGCCACGTCGTGGACGACTGAGTCGTACGCGCGCTGAAGGAACGTCGAATAAATCGCGCAGTACGGCCGCTTGCCGTCGCCGGCGAGGCCGGCGGCGAAGGTCACGGCGTGCTGCTCGGCGATGCCCACATCGTAGCACCGCTCCGGGTAGGCCTTTTCGAAAAGGTCGATCGACGTGCCCGACGGCATGGCCGCCGTGACGCCGACGATGCGCTCGTCGGTCTCCGCGAGTTTGACGAGCGTCTGGCCGAAGACCTTCTGGTAGGCCGGGGCGTTCGGCGTGCCTTTGTTCTGCTTGCCGGTTACGACGTCGAACTTGGCGACGCCGTGATACTTGTCGGCGCTTTCCTCGGCGGGGGCGTAGCCCTTGCCCTTCTTCGTGACGACGTGGACGAGCACGGGCCCGTCGGTCATGTCGCGAGCGTTCTCGAGGACCGGCACCAGGTGGTCGAGATTGTGGCCGTCGATCGGGCCCACATAGTAAAACCCGAGCTCCTCGAAGAGCGTGCCGCCGGTGACCATGCCGCGGCCGTACTCCTCGGCCTTGGCGAGGCTTTCGTAGATCCGGCGCGGCAGGCGCTTCGTCAGCTGCTTCGAAAACTTGCGGAAGCCCTGGTAGACGCCGGACGACGAGGCGCGGGCGAGGTAGGCGCTCATCGCGCCAACGGGCGGGGCGATCGACATGTCGTTGTCGTTGAGGATGACCACCATCCGCGAGCCCAGATGGCCGGCGTTGTTGAGGCCTTCGTAGGCCATGCCGGCGGACATGGAGCCGTCGCCGATCACGGCGATGGCGGTCGCGTCTTTCTTCAGATGCCTCGCGGCTTCGGCGAAGCCCGTCGCCGCGGAGATCGACGTCGCCGCGTGAGCCGCGCCGAACGGGTCGTACTCGCTTTCCGAGCGCTTGGTGAAGCCCGATAGTCCCTGCGGCTGGCGCAGGGTGCGGATGCGGTCGCGGCGGCCGGTGAGGACCTTGTGCGGATAGCACTGGTGGCCGACGTCCCAGACGAGGCGGTCGTCGGGCGTGTTGAAGACGTAGTGGATCGCCACCGTCAGCTCGACGACGCCGAGCCCGGAGCCGAGGTGGCCGCCGGTCACGGAGACGGCGTCGATGACTTCGGCGCGTAACTCGTCGGCTACTTGGCGTAGTTGCGCCTTCGGCAGTTCTCTCAAGTCGGCCGGATCTTTGACCTGATCCAGAAGCGGCGTCTCAACGGCCATGTCGGGGAACCCCTCAACAACATCGTCGCGGCGAGAAAAATCGCGAACGCCGCGGAATTAAACCTGTTTCCTAGTCGGCGCAGAAGCCTCCGCCAAATCACGACGGCCGAATTTCGGCGCCGCAGCGAAATTTGCGTGGCCGCCGCGGCCTTTCGGCGACACCGCCGCCCATCGAGCCGTCCGTTCGCCAGCCTATTCGCCAGCCTATTCGAAAGAGGCGGCCTCGGCCCGCGGCGGCGCGCCGTCGGCGGCGACGATCTTCTCCACCTTTTCCTGGGCGGATTTGAGCTTGGCCTCGCAGTGGGCCCTGAGCGCCGCGCCGCGTTCGTAAAGCGCGATCGATTCCTCAAGCTCGGCGCCGCCGGTCTCAAGCTTTTGAACGATCGTTTCGAGGTCCGCGAGCGCCGCTTCGAAGCTAAGGCCCGCAATGTCGTCGGTCTTTTTCGCCATCGCCGGCTTATGCGCCCGCGCCGGCGCCGTCGTAAACCCGCCACGACCAGAAATGGTTGCCGCCGGTCTGGGCGACGCGCCGCCAGCCGCGCCGGCGCAGGTCGCGGTCGACCATCCAGTTGAAGTAACCGTGGGCGCAAAGAACGACGTCGCCGTCGGCGGCGACGGCGGCGAGGCGCGCCGCCGCCCGGCCGACCCGCGCCCAGGTCTCGGCGTGGCTTTCGACATCGCCCGGCGCATAGCCCATGACCCAGAACGCCCGCGAAACGACCCCCCATTGGCCGGGGCGAAGCTTCAATAGCGGCACCGGGGGCGGCGGCAACGGCGCCTCGACATAAAGCGCGTCGGCGGGAACGGAACGCGCGTCGGCGACCTTGGCCGCGGTCTCAACCGCCCGCGGCAAGGGCGACGACATGACCGTCGGCGCGTTGCGGGCGAGGCTCAACAGACCCGTCGGCGGCTCCTCGCCCGGGGCGAGGCCGCTGCGGTCGTAGGCGGCCCACCAGTCGCCGTACTCGCGCGAGGTGATGACCATGTCGCGAGACAAGTCCGGCCGGCCGTGCCTTACGGTGATGATTCGTCCGGGCCCCATGGACGTCGGCGTCGCGCCCCCCTTCGCGCGCCGTTCGATCCGCGCCGCTTCCAACGGGTTATGGAGCGCAACGCGGCGCGCTTTCAAGCACGCGCTCCATCGAGGCCCATCAGCGCGCCCACATGGCTGGCGACGGACGCGCCGAGGCCGTTGAGGTCATAGCCGCCTTCGAGGACGGAGACGACGCGCCCGCCGCAGCGCGCGCGGGCGACGGCGACGATCTCGCGCGTGAGCCATCCGAAGTCGGCGGCCGTAAGTTCGAGCCCGCCCAACGGATCGGCGCGATGGGCGGCGAATCCGGCCGAGACGACGATGATGTCAGGATCGAAATCGTCGAGCGCCGGCAACAGCTTCTCCCCCCAGGCGCGACGCAGGCCGTCGCCGTCGGTTCCCGTCGGCAGCGGCGCGTTGGCGACGTTGTCGAAAGCCCCGCGGTCCGTTTCGCGGCCGGTGCCCGGATACTGTGGATACTCGTGCGACGATGCGAAGAAAGCGTTCTCGTCGCTCCAGAACGCGGCCTCCGTGCCGTTGCCGTGGTGGACGTCGAAATCGACGACGGCGACGCGCGTTGCGCCGTGCGCCGCCCGGGCGTGGAGCGCCGCCGCGACCGCCGTGTTGAAACCGCAAAAGCCCATGGCGCGCGCCGGTTCGGCGTGGTGACCCGGCGGGCGGCTGGCGACGAAAGCGTTGTCGGCCTCGCCGGCGAAGACGGCGTCGACGCCGGCCGCGGCGCCGCCGACGGCGCGCAGGGCCGCCTCCCATGTCGAGGGCCCGAGATGGGTGTCGGGGTCGAGCGCCGCGCGATCCTCCGGCGTCCGGGGGCGGGCGTCGTCGATTGCGTCTACATAGGTCGCAGGGTGCGCGCGTTCGACGATCTCACGCGCGCCGATCGGCGGCTCCCGGCGGACGAGGTCGGCGAAGGAGGCCGCCGACAGGGCGTGCTCGACGGCGGCGTAACGGTCGGGCCGCTCGGGATGGCCCGGCGGCGTCTCGTGACGGCCGAAACTGTCGTGGGCGAAGAGAAGCGTCGTCATGGCGCGGGATTCCTTATCCGGCGATCGCGGCCTATCTTCCGGCGAAGCGAAGGGCGACATGGCCCGACACCGCAAGGGGCGACGGGGGATTTGATGCGTATGGGCGGCGCGCGCAACCGGGCGATCCTCGCCCTTCTACCGATCATCGCCGGCTTGCTGGGCGTGGCGAGCTTCCGCGCCATGCGGCTCGCCGCGCCCGGCGGCTACGAGACGCCGGCGACGGACGCGGCGACCGGCGCGGCGATCGGCGCGACGCTCGCCGACATGGTGCGCCTGAAGACGATCTCGCGGGAGAACGACCCGGCCGCCGACGCGGCGCGCGCCGCCGCCCACGCCGAGCTCGCCGCGCTCCTGCGCGACGCCTATCCGAACGTCCACCGCGCGCTCGAACGCGAGGTCGTCGGCGACGGCTCGCTCGCGTTCCGCTGGCTTGGGCCGCCGAACACGGACGAGAAGCCAATCGCCCTCCTCGCCCATCTCGACGTGACGCCTGCGGACGACCCCGACGGCCGCTGGTCGCGCCCGCCCTTCTCCGGCGAGATCGTCGCCGGCGCGGTCTGGGGCCGCGGGACGCTCGACGACAAAGGCTCGGCGGCGGCGATCCTTCACGCCGTTGAGCGCCTGCTGGAGATAGGCGTCGCCCCGTCCCGCGACGTCTACCTGTTGTTCGGCCACGACGAAGAGGTGGGCGGCGAGGGCGCCAGGGCGATGGCCGCGCTTCTGGAGCGCCGCGGCGTGCGCCTCGCCTTCACCCTCGACGAGGGCTCGGGCCTCGTGCGCGAGGCGGGCGCGCCGGTGGCGCTTATCGCCGTCGCGGAGAAAGGCTACGCCACCCTAAAGCTGTCGGCGACGGGCGCGGGCGGGCACTCCTCGACGCCGCGCGCGCAAACGGCCGTCAGCCGCGTCGCGCGCGCCGTCTCGGCGTTGACGGACAATCCCTACCCCATCGAATTAGACGCCAACGGCGCCCGCTTCCTGCGCGCGCTCGCCCGCGAGCGGGATTTCGTCCAGCGCTTCGCCCTCGGCAATCTGTGGCTCATGGGCGGGCTCGCCAAAGGCCAGATCGCCAAGGACCCGCCGGTGGCCGCTTTCTTTCGCACGACGACGGCCGCGACCGTGATCTCCGGCGGCGTGAAGTCGAACGTATTGCCGACCGCCGCCGAAGCGCTCGTCAATTTCCGCCTTCACCCGCGCGACGCGGTGGACGAGGTTCTGGCGCGCGCGGAGCGGTTGATTGACGATCCCGAGGTGACGATCGAACTCGTCGAGGGGACCGATCCGAGCCCGACGTCGTCGACGGCCTCCGCCGGCTACCGCGCCATGGTCGCCGCGACGCGGCGCGTCTATGGCGACGTCGCGACGGCCCCGGCCCTGACGATTGGCGCGACGGACACGCGGCATTATGTCGGCCTCGCCGACGATCACTACCGATTCCTGCCGTTCGTGTTCGAACTGTCGGACTTGCGGCGCATCCACGGAGTCGATGAGCGCGTCAGCCTCGACAATCTGGCGCGCGCGGCGGCGTGGTACGAGGCGTTCCTGCGCGAGGCGGCCGGAGGTTAAGCTCCGAGAACCGACGGACCGCCGGGCCTGGCGGCTTTAGGACGGCCGTGCTCGGCGAGATGGCGCAGAAACGCGGCGCACAGAGCGACGCCCGTCACCCCGCGGTCGAGGTCATAGTCGACGATCCCGCCATAGCCCTGAATGTGTTCGAGATAGTAGAGCCGGTCGTCATGCGTCGCGATGTCGAGGCCGACTTTGTCGATCCCCGCGCGCGGCGCGAGCGCGAGGGCGAACGCCGCCTCCTCGTCTGTGAGGTCGGTGCGGAACGCCTGACCCCCGGCGCGCAGATTGCTCTTCCACCCCCCGGGCGGGGGCCGGCGTTCGATCGCGGCGATGATCTTGAAATCGTCGTCGGGCGTGCGCTGAAGAACCACGCGCTTGTCGCCACGGGAGAAGCCGGAAAGATAGGGCTGGACGATCAGATCGCGCGTCTCGCCCGCGGCCGCCTCGCGCACCGCCTCGGCCTTCGAGAGCTCGTCTTCGGTCGAAATCCGCTCGACGCCGCGGCCGCGATCGCCGAAGGCGTCCTTGACGACGACGTCCCCGCCGAACGCCGCCCAGGCCGCGCGGACCGCCTCAAAATCCTTCGCGACGACGGTCGGCGGGCTGACGTCCGGAAAGTCCTCCAGATACGTGCGTTTGTCCTCCGTGCGCCATGCGCCCTGGGAGGGCGAGGACACCGCCGCGCCATAGGCGGCCGCCTTGGCGTCGATGTCGGCTAGGAGCGCCCGGCTGCGGGACGAGACGAGATTAAGAACGACGTCGGGCCGGCGCGACGGCGGCGGCGCGGCGTCGGCCGTACGCGCCGCGCGCGTCGTCATGACGTCGTCGAACGCCGATTTCAAATACCCTAGAAGGTAAGCGCGGTCGTCGGTGATCGCTTCGTCTTGAAGAATCGCCCATAAACGAAGCATACTGCGGCGTCTCCAAGCGACTGGAACGGAAGTTGCGGCGCAAGCGAGAGTTGTGTAACCGCGCCATCGCTGCGCTCAAGGTACAAGCAAAAGACGTTCCAATGACAGAGACCGACGCCGCGGCGCCGCGCCGCCCCGCCGCCGCGCGCCGCAAGGTGGACGCGCCGATCAGAAAAGCGCTCTTCTACTCGGCGCTGTACGGCGCGTACGGCGTTCGCCGGCTCTTTGGCCGGGCCTACGTCGTCGTCTCGCCGGCCCCGCCGACGCGCATGTACGCTCTGTTCAAGGTCGCGCGGGCGGCGGGCGTCGAGCTCGTCGGCGAGGGGAATGCGGACGATGCGGCGCGACGCTATGGCGGCCCGCCTGTCGCGACGATCCGCCATGCGGATCTGACGTGGGACGGCCCGGTCAGGCCTGACATGATCAACGGCGCGTGCACGGATATTTCGAAGACCCGCGTCGATGAGATCTTCGAGAGCGTCTTCGGCTACGCGACGCGGCTCGACCCGAGAACCCATAAAGGACGGGCCGTCGTCAAGTCTGAGATCAACTATGGCGGCGGCGGACGGTTCGTCGACCTGCCGATCCCCGTCGATGAGATCGAAGAGGCGTGCATCTATCAGAAACTTGTCGACAACGAGGTCTCGCCGGGCGTCGTTAAAGAGTTCCGTGTCGCGATCATCGGCAGAGAGATCGCAGACGTTGTCGAAGCGACGCGGCGTATCGACCGGCGGCTTAGCGGGCGTGGATCCGGCGGCGGCCTGTCGACCCGGGAAGTAGCGGCCGAGGAGGCGTTCACCGATAGCGAGCGCGCTGACGTTCTTGAGTTCTGCAAACGCCTCGGGCTTGAGTTCGGCGAACTCGACATCTTGCCGGACATTCAGGAGGGCCGGATTTACGTTCTCGACGCCAACAAAACGCCGACCTTCGTCACCGAGCGAGCGGCGTTCCGCCTCAACCGCCTAACGATGACCTTCCGCCGCGCGGCGTCGTTCCGCCGGTTCCTGGCGTCTCGCTAAGCGTCCCCCGCGATCGGCCAGGGCGTCTTCGCCGCGGCGACCTCGACGGCGTCGCCGACGCGCAAAAGTCCGCCGGCGCGGACGATCGCGTTCCAGCCGAAGAGAAACCCCTTCACCGCCGGGTCGCCGGATTTGCGCACGCGGCTTAACGCGCGCAGGGGTTCCTCGCCGAGATTTTCGCCGGTCGCCGGGTCCAGGGTCGTCACCTCGCAGCGCCGACACGGCTTGACGAGTTCGAGTTCGACGCCGTCGCCGGTCGTCAGCGTGCGCCAGGCGTCCTCGGCCCACGGCGCGGCGCCCTCGACGACGATGTTGGGCCGGAAACGCGCCATCGCGACCGGCGCGTCGAGCGCGTCGTTGAGCGCCGCAAGCGAACCCGTATTGACGACGAGAACGGGGTAGGCGTCGGCGAAGCTCACCGGTCCCGGCGCGCAAAACCCCTCCTCCGTCGTCCGCGCGGTCTCGTCGGCCATGAACCAGAGCCGGGCAGGCCGTCCGAGCACGGACGCTAGCCACGCGTCGGCGTCCGCGCCGGCCGCACGGGCCACGGCGACGTCGCGCCAGATATTGACCTCCGCCTGCGGACCGTCGCCCGTTGCGACGATCTCGCCCGCGCCCTCGGCGGCGAGGCGCAAGCGCGAGACGTCGTTCGCATCGGGATAATCAGCGTCGACGCGCGCAAGACCAGGGCAGTCGCGTTGCGTCAGAAACCGCCCGTCCGCGTCCGTCGCAAGCCAGCGCCGGTCGCCGCAGAGCCCGAGGACCTCGACGCGCGCCGCCTCGACCTCAAGCCCGCGCCCGCCCTTCAATGGGTGAAGGCGCAGCGCCGCGATGCGCAGCGCCCCGATGCGCCGCGCCTTGCTCACGCCCCGAGGCCGGCGATCGTCTCCGCGACGCCCGGCGGCGGGGCCGGCGTTTCGGGCACGAAGAAGTCCGGCACCAGGGGGCGGCTCGGATCGACCCGGTAGCGCTCGAAGTCCGTGACGCCGTTTTCGTGGAGGAAGGTGTCGTCGATGAGGAAATTGCCGGTGAACGACCTCGCCGGCTTGGAAAACACCGCATGCGCCGCATCGGCGAGAATCTCCGGCGTGCGCGAACCTTTGACCATCTGGTCGCCGCCAAGCGCGAACTCCACCGCCGCCGTAGCGATCGCCGTGCGCGGCCAAAGGGCGTTGAAGGCGATCCCTGCGCTCTTGAATTCGTCCGCCATGCCGAGGACGCACAGCGACATGCCGTACTTCGCCATCGTGTAGGCGACGTGGGGCGCGAACCAGCGCGGGTTCATGTCGAGGGGCGGCGACAGCGTCAGAACGTGCGGGTTCTCCGCTTTTTTCAGGTGGGGGATGCACGCTTTCGAGACGAGGAACGTCCCGCGCGCGTTGATCTGGTGCATCAGGTCCCACCGCTTCATCTCGGTGGCTTCGGTGCCGGTGAGCGAGATCGCCGAGGCGTTGTTGACGCAAACGTCGATCCCGCCGAACCGCTCGACGGTTTTCGCGACGGCGTTCATGACCGTCGCCTCGTCGCGAATGTCGACGACGAGAGGCAGCGCCTCGCCGCCCGCCGCCTCAATCTCTTCGGCCGCTGTATAGATGGTGCCCGGCAGGTGTTTATGCGGCTCGGCGGTCTTCGCGGCGATCGCGACCTTGGCGCCGTCGGCGGCGCAGCGCTTGGCGATGGCGAGGCCGATGCCGCGGCTGGCGCCCGTGACGAAGAGCGTTTTGCCGGCGAGAGGTTTGGCGTCAGTCATTCCTTAGCTCCTTTGGCGACAAGCTACGCGCCCCGGCGAGGCGTGACGAGCGCCGATCACACTCCGGGGCGCGCGCTACCGATTGCGGCCGGCGCGTGATAGGCGTTCAATTTGTCGCGGAGGCGAAACAGCCTGCGGCGTCTCGCGAAGGATCTCCCATGTCGCCATCCGCCGCCGCGGCCCTTGCGCCCCAACCCGAGCCGCGCGCGCGCCGCGCCGACCCGTCGACGGCCAGGGCGCCGGCGACGGGCGAAGAGCGCACGCGCCTCGCGCTCGAGCGCCTTCGGCCGTTCATGGCGGAGGACGAGGCGCGCTCGGCCCGGGCGTTCTGGACCACCTGGGCGGTCACCCTCGGCGGCGTCGCCCTCGCCGTCCTCGTCGACGTTCTGGCGCTTCGCATTCTGTTGGCGCCTGTCCTCGGCGCGCTCTTTGCACGGATGTTCGTGATCTTCCACGACATGGACCATGGCGCGATCTTCCGCAATGCGCCCCGCAAACGCGCGGCGATGCGCGCCTTCACCTATGCGGTTCTGTCGCCTCCGAGCGTCTGGAAAGCCGGCCACAGCGAACACCACCGCGAAACCGGCGTATTCGACAAGTTCGTAGAGGGAGAATATCCGGTCTGGTCGGTCGAGAAGTACCGCGCCGCCGGGCCGCTGGCGCGCTTCGGGTATCGCGCGGCGCGCCACCCCGCGACCATCGCCCTTGGCTACGTGACGGCGTTCTTCATCGGCTCGTGCGTCGTCTTCCTGGTGCGCGACAAGGGCCATCGCTGGCGCGCGGCGACGTCAATCGCGCTCCACGCGGCGATCGTCCTCGGTCTCGCCGCGGGGTTCGGCTGGGCGGCGGCGCTCTGGGGCTTCGTCCTGCCCGCCGCGATCGCCGGCGCTATCGGCGCTTACCTCATCTATGTGCAGCATAATTTCCCCGGCATGCGCTACGCCGCACCCGGCGCGCGAGACCCGCTGACGGCCGCGACGGAGACGGCGACGTTCTTCCGCATGGGGCGCATCGCCCACTGGTTCACGGCGAACATCGGCTTCCACAACGTCCACCATCTTTGCCCGCGCGTGCCGTTCTATCGGTTGCCCGAAGCGACGCGCGCCTTGTACGACGCGTTGCCGGACGTGAAGGACAAGATCGTCGAGACCTCGTGGCGCTGGCGCGACGTGCGCGCCGCGTTCCGAGCCAACCTCTGGGACAAGGACGCGGGCCGGATGGCGAGCTACGCGGCGGTTTGAGCGGTCGATCCGCCCCCGGCTTTTTCAGTCGCCGCACGCCTCCCAGCGCAAGTTCAACATGTCGATCCGCGGCGGGACGTTGAAGCGCACGGGCAGGCCGACAAGCCCCGTTCCGGCGGTGACGAAGACCGCGGCGCTGTTCTGGCGGCGGTATCGCGCCAGGTATCCTTCGCGCACGACGCGGCAAGCCATGGGCTTGATGAGGCAGGTGAGCCCGTAAAGGTTGACCTGGCCGCCATGGGTGTGGCCGGCGACCATCAGGTCGACCTCGGCGTCGTCGCCGAGGAAATAGACCGCCTCCGGAATATGAACGACGCCGATGCGCGGGATCGCCGCGGCCGCATCGAAGACGGAGAAGTCGGCCGTATCGCCCCAGAGGTCGGCAAGACCCGCGATCTCAACCGCGCCGCCGGCCGCGGCGTTGCGCACGCGGCGGTTTTCGACGTCGATCACGCCGGCGCGGCCAAGCGCGGCCCGCAACGGTTCGCTAAGGTCGGGCCCCGGCGCGCCGACGTCGTGAATGCCGAGGACGGCGTAGACGGGCGTCTCAAGGTCGCCGAGGACGCCGAAGACGGCGTCGAAGCGCTCCGGATCGAGACGATTGGTGAAGTCGCCGGGGATCAACGCCGCGTCGGCGTCAAGCCGGCCGAGGCGGCGCACGATGCGGGTCATGGGGAGAGAATTCCGAAAAAGCCCGATATGCATATCGGCGACGACGGCGAGACGCGCCTCCCCCGCGCTCGCGAAACAGCGCTCCAGCGGGATCTCGCGCTCGATGACGAGGAGACGCCGCGGCTCGATGAACCGGGCGTAGAGAAAGACAAGCGTCGCAGCGGCGAGCCCGGCCGCCAACCAACGCCCCCGCGGCCCCGCCCGACGATAAAGGCTCACGCACCAGATGAGCGCGAAGGGGGCGAGATAGCTCCCGTAGAAGATCGCGAGCTTCATGTACTCGCGCGCGCCAAGATCGACCATCGGGCCCCACCGTCGCCAACCCGACGACGGGGTTAGCCGGTCTTGCTGCGCCGCGACAGCCCCGACGGCGTCAGGCCGTCAGCGCCGTCGGATCGAGATCGCCGAGGGCGTCGGCGCCGGCCGAAACGGCCTCCACCGCGCCGACGCTCGCGGCGAGGAAATTGTCCGCATAGAACCGGGCGATCCCGATCTTGCCTTCGAGATAGGCCGTGTCGGCGCCCGCCGCTTCAAGCAGACGCGCCGCGGCGCGCGCGCCCCGAGAGAGATATAGCCCGCCGGCGACGTCGCCGAACTGCTTCAGATACGGGCTCGCGCCGGCGAGGACGTCGTTCTGGTCGCGCTTCGCCGCCTCGAGCAGCCAGTCGGTCGAGCGCTCGAGGGCGTCCGCGGCGTCGGCGCGCCGCGCGCCGATGGACTTGAGGTCGTCGCGGGCCGACGCCTGTCCGGAGGCCGCTTCCTCCCGCACGCCGGCGATGAAGTCGCGCGCCGCCGCGCCGCCGTCGCCTTGGAGCTTACGGCCGACAAGGTCAATCGCCTGGATGCCGTTGGCGCCCTCGTAGATCGCGGCGATCTTGACGTCGCGCAGGTATTGCGCCGCGCCCGTCTCCTCCACGTAGCCCATGCCGCCATGGATCTGGATCCCGAGGGAGGCGGCCTCGAACGCCCGGTCCGTGCTCCATGCTTTCGAAATCGGAATGAGCAATTCTTCGAGCGCCTTTGCGCGCCTCGCCTGGGCGTCGTCGGGGGCGTGGCGGGCGAGGTCGTAGGCGACGGCGTTGGCGTAGCAGATCGCGCGGGACGCTTCGGCGATCGCCTTCATCGAGTAGAGCATGCGCCGCACGTCGGGATGGCCGTAGATCGCGATGGGTTCGCCGTCGCGCACGCCGGGCGCCCGGCCCTGGCGGCGGTCGAGGGCGTAGGCGAGGGCGTGCTGGAAGGCCCGCTCCGCGACGCCGACGCCCTGCACGCCGACGTCGAGCCGCGCGGAATTCATCATGACGAACATGTTTTTGCGGCCCTTGTTGGGCTCGCCGAGGAGTTCGCCAAAACACGCGCCGTCGTCGCCGAACTGCATGACGCAGGTCGGCGAGCCGTGGAGGCCCATCTTCTCTTCAAGCTTCGTGCACCGAACGTCGTTCGCCGCGCCGAGCCCGCCGTCGGGGTCCACGTGTCGCTTCGGCACGACGAACATGGAGATGCCGCCGGTGCCTTCCGGCGCGTCGGGCAGACGCGCGAGGACGAGGTGGACGATGTTTTCGGCGAGGTCGTGGTCGCCGTAGGTGATATAGATCTTCTGGCCGGTGATCTTGTAGCGCCCGTCGCCGGCGGGTTCGGCCTTGGTGCGCACGCCGGAGAGATCTGAGCCCGATTGCGGCTCGGTCAGGTTCATCGTGCCGGTCCACGCGCCGTTGACGAGCTTCGGCAGATAACGCCGCTTCTGCTCGTCCGTTCCCGCGTGAAGAAGAGCCTTCACCGCGCCCGTCGTCAGCGTCGTGCCGATGGCGAAAGACATGCACGCCGCGTTCAGGGCGTCGACGAGCGCCACCTGCAGCGTCGTCGGCAGACCCTGGCCGCCGACCTCCTCGGGGAACGCGAGGCCGCCCCAGCCGCCCTCCACATAGGTCTCGTAGGCCTCTTTGAAGCCCGGCGTCGTGCGCACGACGCCGTTTTCCAGAACCGAGCCGTTCTCGTCGCTCGCCCGGTTGAGCGGCGCGATCTCGCCGTCGCAGAACTTCGCCATCTCCTCCATCACCGCGTCGACGATGTCGTCGGAGAGGTCCGGGAAGGCGCCCGTCTCAGCGAGGGCGCGGAAGCCGGCCATTTCTTCGAGGGCGAAGCGCATGTCGCGCACGGGCGTGGCGTAAGTCATCGGTGGGGCCTCCACGGAAATCTCAGGCACGCTGTTTCGCAGACGCGCCGGGCGTTGGACAGGCCGCGAAGCAGCGCAGCGCCGCTCCGCGTCATGTGAGCACCGCGGCGCGGCCGCGACGCCGCCGCATTGCGATGTTAGACTATGAAGCGCGGGCCATGGGGACCCGCGCAGGGGATGACGCATGGCCGAGATCAACACCGACGCGCCCGCGCGCGGCGCTTTCGTCGCGCCGGCCCGCTTCGCTGCGGGCGTTGTCTACGGGGCCTTGCTTTACGTCGTCTTCGAACTCAGCGGCCGCACGCCGCTTTTCGGCGTGTCGGAGGCCGACTGGCCGCGCGTGCTCGCAGGCTTGCGAACGGCGGCGGTTTTCGCGCCCCTGCCCCTGATCTTCGGCCTCGGCTCGCTGCCGATCGCCCGCCTAGCCGCATGGGTCGCGATCGCCGCGGGGGGACTTTTCTATGTCGGGCAATACGCGCCGACGCCCGTCTGGGGCGGCGTGTCGCCGCTCGTCTCGGTATGGCTGTTCTCGCTCATCGTCATCTACGTCGTGCACGAGTTCCTGCAGGCCGCCCACGACGACCGACGGGCGATCGCGCGCTACCCCACCTATTTCGACGTCGCCTGGCGCCATGCCTTCCAGGCCGTCCTCGCCCTCCTGTTCGTGGGGGCGTTCTGGATTGTCCTGTGGCTCGGCGCGGCGATGTTCGGGCTGATCGGCCTTCAATTCTTCCGCGATCTGATCCGTACGGAGGAGTTCGCCTGGATCGCCTCGGCGAGCGTCTTCGCCCTCGGCGTTCACTGGACCGACGCCGGCTCGGGCCTGACCCGCGGCGCGCGCGAAATCGGGCTGTTCTTGAAGTCCTGGCTCTGCGTGCTTCTGACGCTGATCCTGACGGCGTTCCTCGGCGCCCTGCCGTTCACCGGGCTTGAGCCGCTTTGGGACACGAAGCGGGCGACCGTCCTCCTTCTGAACGCCGCCGCGACGATGATCCTCCTCGTCAACGCCGCCTATCAGGCCGGCGATCCGCCCACGGCCGGCTTCGTGCGACGCGTCGTGCGCTTCAGCGCCGCGCCGCTCCTCGGCGTCGTCGCCCTCGCCTTTCTCGGCCTCTGGCTGCGCATCGACCAATACGGTTTCACCCCGGCGCGGGTGCTCGCAAGCGCCGAGCTCGCCATCGTCGCTTTTTACGCTGTCGGCTATGTCGTCGCGGCCGTGCGGCCCTTTGCGATCGACGCGGCGTGGATGGCGTTCGTCCGGGCGGTGAACATCGCCGGGGCGGCGTTGGTCGCCGTTGTGCTCGTCGCCTTGATGACGCCGGTCCTGGATCCTGCGCGGGTATCGGTCGCTAACCAGGTCGCGCGCCTTGACGCCGGCGTGGTCGAGCCGGACGATTTCGACTTCGGCTTCCTCGCCGACGAACGCGCCGGCCGCCATGGCGCGCGCGCCCTCGAGCGCCTCGCGGCGCGCTCCGGCTCCGACCGCGACGAACGCATCGCGCTTCTGGCGCAGAACCCGGGCGGCGGACCGCGCTATGGCGCGCGCACTGAGCAGACGTTCAACGATCGCCGCGCGGCGTTGCGCTTCGTCGACGGGAGCGCCCCGCCGGACGCGGCGTTTCTGCCGCCGGCGCGCGGCGCCGACCCCGTCGGCGCGTGCGTGACCCGCGTGAAGCGCGTCGCGGAGAACGCCGCCCTCGAAGCGGAGGAGAACCGACGCAACGGACGCCTCGGCCGCGACGCGCCACAGCGAACGATGTGGGCCGACCAGGACCCGATATGTCCGGCGCGGTTCGTCGACCTCAACGCCGACGGCGCGAAGGACCTCCTGATCCTTTTGTCGGACGGCGACGGAAAGGCGATCGACGAGCTGTCGATCGCCGGCGTCCTCCTCGACGAAACCGGCGTGCGCCAACGCCTCGTCGGCCTCAACCTGCGCCGGTATGTCGAGCCCGGCGCCCGCGGCGACTGGTCGGGCGGGATCGCCCTCGACCCGCTCGCGAAAAAAGAGCGTTTCGACGAGGACGCTTACGAAAAAGCTTTCGCCGAGGCGCAGACGGTTCCGGCGCGTTTCAACAACTTGCTAATCGATGGAACGCCGACGCCGATCCTGCCCGTTCGCGCACGGAGCGACGCCGATGTTCTGGCCGCGCGGATTGAGGCTCTCGACGGCCGCGAAGCGCCGGACGGCGTCCTTGTCGATACGCGGGTGCGCAGCGTCGCCGAGACGTGCCTGCCGCTGTCGCGTCCTACCTCGGATCGCTTCTGTTTCCGGAGTTTCGTCGACGCTTTCGCCGACCCCTCCGCCGGCGAGGCCTACGCCGTGATCGATATGGACGCCGGCGGCGACTGGGCGTCGATCACGGTCTATGCCGGCGACGGCGCCGGCGACGGTCTTTCAGAGCCCGTCGGCCAGGCGTCCTTCCGGCGCGCCACGCCGCGCCGATTCGCGAAAGAGCGGGGCGGCGACGCGTTCCCGGATACGCGTGCGGGCCGCCTCGCCTTTGAAGCCGACGGCCGGGCCCGCGCGGTCGAGGGTTTCGCCGCCGTCCCGCCGCTCGTCGGCGACTTGATGATCGGCGGCGCGCGGGCGACGTTCTCGTTCGTCGACGAAACCGCGGAGGACGAGGGTGAGCGATAAGCCGGCGAGCGATGCGCGCAACGTGCTAGGCGAGCGACTGCAAATCTGCTCGCTCGACCCGCTCACCGGCTGGCGGCGCGACGGCTGTTGCGACACGGACGGCCTCGACGTCGGCATGCACGTGGTGTGCGCCGAGGTCACCGAAGAGTTCCTCGAGCATCAACGAAAAGTCGGCAACGACCTTGTCACGCCGCGGCCCGAATACGGCTTTCCCGGTCTTGCCCCCGGCGACAAGTGGTGCGTGTGCCTCTCCCGCTGGAAGCAGGCCCTCGACGACGGCGTCGCGCCGCCCATCGTCCTCGCCGCGACCCACGAGGAGACGCTGGCCGTCGTCCCCATCGACGTATTGAGGCGCTACGCCCTCGACCCGGAATGAGCGACGCGATCGGCGCCGACGTCGCGCGCGCCGCCGACGCCTTGCGCGCCTGGCGCCTGGTCTGTCTGCCCACCGAGACGGTTTACGGCCTCGCCGCGGACGCGACGAACGACGACGCCGTCGCGCGGGTCTTCGCGGCGAAGGGCCGGCCGCGGTTCAACCCGCTGATCGTCCACGTTGCCGACGTCGGAACCGCCGAACGACACGCCGCCTTCGACGACCGCGCGCGCGCCCTCGCAGAGGCCTTCTGGCCGGGCCCCCTGACCCTCGTGCTGCCGCGCCGCGCGACGTCCGACGTCTCGCTGCTCGTCTCGGCGGGTCTCGACACGATCGCCGTCCGGGCGCCCGCGCACCCGATCGCCCGCATGGTCATCGACGCGTTCGGCGGGCCGATCGCGGCGCCGAGCGCCAACCCGTCAGGGGCGATCAGCCCGACGTCGCCAGCCCATGTGCGGGCCGCTTTCGCAGGCGATCCCACCGCGGTCGACGTCGTGCTCGACGGCGGTCCGTCCGCGGTGGGGCTTGAATCGACGATCGTCAGGCCGGGACCCGACGCGGCCCTACTCCTGCGGCCGGGCGGCGCGACCCGCGACGCGATCGAGGCCGTCCTCGGCGCGCCGCTGGCCCTACCGGCGAACGACGCCGTCGAAGCGCCGGGCATGCTGCAGAGCCATTACGCGCCAACTGCGGAAGTGCGGCTCGACGCGGACGCGCCGACCGCCGACGAGGCCTATCTCGGGTTCGGGGACCGTCATGGCCCCTATCGCCCGGCGCTGAACCTGAGCCCGACGGGCGACCTCGTCGAAGCGGCGGCGAACCTCTTCGCCTATTTGCGCCGGCTCGACGACGCCTGCCGCCGCGAGCGCCTCGCCGCGATCGCCGTCGCGCCGATCCCGCGAGAGGGCCTCGGCGAAGCGATCAACGACCGGCTCGCCCGCGCCGCCGCGCCGCGGCCGACTTGATTTCGCCGGCGGTCGCGGAAACATCTGCCCCATGCCTGCGACCGCCGAACCGACGCGCGACGCGCTCGACGCCATCGCCAACGCCGCGGGGCCGGGCGCCGTCGTCGCCGGCGAGGACCTTGCGCCGATGCTTGTCGAGTGGCGCGGCCGTTGGCGGGGCGAGACCCCGCTTTGCGTCGCGCCGGCGGACGTCGCCGCGGTCGCTGACGTCGTGCGCGCCTGCGCCGCCCACGGCGTCGCGATCACGCCCCAGGGCGGCAACACCGGCCTCGTCGGCGGCCAGATCCCCACGAACGGCGAAGCGCTGATTTCCTTGCGACGGCTCAACCGCATCCGCGACGTCTCGCCCCTCGACAACGTCCTCGTTGCAGAAGCCGGCGTGACGCTCGCCGCCGCCCAGAGCGCCGCGGCGGACGCCGACCGCCTGTTCCCATTGTCGATCGGCTCGGAAGGCTCATGCCAGATCGGCGGCGTCGTCTCGACCAACGCCGGCGGGGTCAACGTGTTGCGCTACGGCGGCGCGCGCGACCTCGTCCTCGGGATCGAGGCCGTGCTCCCGGACGGATCCGTCTGGAACGGCCTGCGCCGCCTACGGAAGGACAACACCGGCTACGACCTGAAGCAGCTCTTCGTCGGCGGCGAGGGCACCCTCGGGATCGTCACGGCCGCGGCCCTGAAACTCTTCCCGAGGCCGAAGGAGACGGCGACGTTCTTCGCCGGCTTCGAGACGCCCGACGCGGCTCTTGCGCTCCTCGCGCGTTGCCAGGACGAAAGCGGCGGCCAAACGACGAGCTTCGAGCTTATCGGCGCGCCCGCCCACGATCTCGCGGTCAAAAACCTGCCCGGCGCGCGCGGGGCGCTCGCCGCGCCTCACCGCTGGTATGCGCTGGTGGAGCTGACGAGCGGCCGGCCGGGCGCGCTGCGCCCGAGCGTCGAGGCGATCCTTGAGGGCGCGTTCGAGGCGGGCGAGATCGCCGACGCGGCGATCGCGGAAAGCGGCGCTCAAGCCGGCGCGCTCTGGCGCCTGCGCCACGGCCTCTCCGAGGCGATGAAGCCCGAAGGCGCGGCCGCGAAGTTCGACGTCTCCGCGCCCGTCGCCCGGATCCCGGACTTTCTCGCGCGCGCGGACGCCGGCGTCGAGAAGGCGTGCCCCGGCGCGCGCGTCATCGCCTTCGGCCATGTGGGCGACGGCAACGTCCACTACGACGTCCTCCAGCCCGAAGGCGCGCGCGCGGCGTTCGAAGCGGCCGGCCCCGCCCTCGAGCGCGCCGTCTACGACGCCGTCGCGTCCGTCGACGGATCGATCTCGGCGGAGCACGGCGTCGGCCTCGCCCGCCGCGACGCCGTCGCGCGCCTCAAGGCGGGCCCGGAGCTCGCGATGATGCGCGCCGTCAAGACAGCGCTGGATCCGCAAGGGATCATGAACCCGGGAAAAATGATAGACGATGCTTAGACGGACGATCTCATTTGCGACGCTGCTCGGGCTCACGGGATGCGCGTCCCTCGGCGGCGGCCTGCCGTCCGACGCGCGCGCGCTGCTCGCCGAGACGCGTTGCCCGCCAATCGCCCGCGCGCGCCTGTCGAAGGACTTCGCCGACGAAGCTGCGCGCCTCAACGCCGTCACGCGCGCCGGCGTCGAGGATCCGCCCGAAGACGTCAGCCTGCGCGCCTTTTGCGTCACCGCGTTCGAGAAGGTCGCCCTGCCGCAGGAGTTCTACGACCAAAATCCGGACGTCCTCGCCGATGAGCGGCGCGTGTGCGCGGCTTACCAGAAGCAGTTGCGCAGGGCGCCCGACGACGCCCAGGACCGCTTCCGCAACGCGCCGCCCACCTTCGTCGGGATCGACGATTTGACGACGATCAACGTCGCCCTGAACTATCGCCGCACATGCGCGCGCTATCTCGACGACCCGGCCTACCGCCGCAACAACAACGTCTTCGAATTCGACGGCGTCCTGCGCCGCGGATCGGAATTGCCGAGCGTCGCCCCATCGACCGCCCAGCCGAAATAGGCCCACCCCATGCTGTTTCTTCTCACGCCCGCCAAGAACCTTGACTTCGCGCCCGCGCCCGACGCGCCCGAAGCGACGAAGCCGGCGCTGACGAAAGACCTCGGCGAACTCGTCGACGTCGCGAAAGACCTGAGCGCCCGCGACCTCAAGCGGCTTATGGGGATTTCGGACAATCTCGCCGACCTCAACCACCAGCGATTTCAGGCGTTCAAGACCCGCGGCAAACCGGCCTCCTCAAAGCAAGCCGCGCTCGCCTTCAACGGCGACGTCTACCAGGGCCTCGACGCGGCGACCTTGGCCCCGCGCGAACTCGCCTACGCCCAGGACCATGTGCGGATCCTCTCCGGGCTCTACGGCGTCCTTCGGCCCCTTGACGCGATCCAGCCCTATCGCCTGGAAATGGGGACGCGGCTCAAGAACCCCCGCGGCGCCGACCTCTACGCCTTTTGGGGCGACCGGGTCGCGAAGGAGCTGAACAAGGCCGCGAAGGGTCATGACGATCCGACGGTCGTCAATCTGGCGAGCAAGGAGTATTTCGGCGTCGTCGACCGGGGCGCGCTGAAGCCGCCGGTGCTGACGGCCGTCTTCAAAGAAGAGAAAGACGGCAAGCTGCGTCAACTGCAATTCTACGCCAAACGCGCCCGCGGCCTGATGGCCCGCTGGGCGGCGCAAAACCGGCCGACGCGCCTCGACGACATCAAGGATTTCGATCTTGAGGGCTACGCCTTCGCGCCGAACGCGTCGCGCGACGACGAGTGGGTCTTTACGCGTCCGCAGCCGGCGCCGAAGGGAAAGGCCTGACCCGCGTTCGGAGCGCTTCGCCGGACGTCACGCAAACGCAACCGAACGGTCATCAAACCCTTACACTGCGGGCCTAGACGGCGCGGCGGGGTTTCAGGGGCCGTCCTTATCATGACCATTCGTTCATTCCGCGCCGCCGTCGCCGTCGGCGCGTCCGCCGTCGCGCTCGCCGGCGCGGCCAGCGCGCAGATCACGACAGGCGGCGCAGGCGAAGGCTTTTTCGCCGACACCATCGTCGTAACGGCTCAATTCCGCGAACAGTCCGTACTCGAAGTGCCGATCGCCGTGACGGCCTATGACGGCGAGTTCCTCGACTCGATCGGCGTCGACGAGTTCGACGAGCTCGCCGCCTTCGTGCCCGGCCTCATCGTTCAGGAGCAAAGCGTCAACAATCCGGGCTTCGTCATCCGCGGCATCACGTCCGACGACGGCTCGTCGAACATCGAACAGCGCGTCTCGGTGTTCCAGAACGGCGTCTCGATCGCCCGCTCGCGCGGCTCGATCGTGCCGTTTTTAGACCTTGAGCGCGTCGAGGTCTTGAACGGGCCGCAAGGAACGCTTTTCGGCCGCTCGGCGCAGATCGGCGCGGTGCAGATCGTCACCAACAAGCCGACGAACGCCTTCGAGGGCTACGCCGCCGCCGAATTCGGCAATTTCGACCAGCAGAAGTACGAAGCCGCGCTCAACGTCCCGCTCATCGACGACGTCCTCGCCTTCCGCGCCGCCGCCTTCTACGAGCGCCGGTCCGGCTTCATCGAGAATACGAGCGACCGCGACCTGAACGGCGTCGACACCTTCGCGGCGCGCGCAAGCCTCCGCTTCACGCCCACCGAGCGCGCCACGATCGACCTGATCGGCCATTTCGTGAAGAACTCGCCTCCGGGCACGTCGTTCAAGTCCGGCGTCATTCCGGCGATCGGCGGCAATACGGACCCGAACGACTTCGCCTCGCTCAACACCTTCGGAAATATCGGCGACATTCTTGGTCAGCCGAACCTCTCCATCGAACGCGAACTCTTCGACGTGACGCTCATCGCCAACGTTGAGCTCACGGAGGCGCTGACGCTAACGAGCACCGGCGCCTATCGCGAGTTCGACAGCGTCGAGCTTTTCGATCCCGACGGCACGGGGCTCGACCTATTGGTGTTCGCCGAAGACGCCGAAGCCGAGCAGTTCTCCTGGGACGCGCGGTTCCAATACGACGATGGCGGAAAGTTCACCGGCTTTTTCGGCGGCGGCGTCTTCCTCGAGACCGGCGAGCAGCGCGTGCCCCTCGGCTTCGACCTTGGCGGCCTCGCGCTTTTCTCAACGTTCGGCGCGGTGCCGGACCCGTTGCCGCCAGGCGCGGACGTGATCCTGCCCGCGGGTCTCGCGACGCCGGCCAACCTCGGGACCTTCGCCGCGCTCCTCACCGGCGATCCCGCCGTCTTTGCGCCGACGGGCCTGACCCAGGTCGAGGAGGTGACGAACTTCGCCGACAATTTTTCCTTCGATATCTTCGGCGAGGTCACCTACGAGATCGCTCCCGGCCTTGAATTCACCGCCGGCGGACGGTTCACCCGCGACGACAAGGAATCGCTCCTCGAAGCGCGGATCATCGACCCCAATCCGTTCGTTCTCGGCGCCGTCGCGGCGGGGACCAACGCCGGCCGCGCGGCCTTCGGCCTGCCGCCGGTCGACGTCGTCTCCGTTATCGGCGGCGATAGCGGCGGCGTGCTCTCCTCCGATGCGCAGGACGGCCTCGACGACACGTTCAGCGGCTTCTCGTGGCGCGCGGTTCTGAACTACGAATTCCAACCGGGACGGTTCGTCTACTTCAACTACTCCCGCGGCCGGCGCCCGGAAGTGTTGGAGGAGAATCTGGACCGGGACGGGACGGATGCGGACAATGACGGCGTCGTCGGCGACATTCTCGGCGAATTCGTCATCGTGCCCGCAGAGACCGTCGACAGTTTCGAGGTCGGCTTCAAAGGGCGCTTTCTCAACGACCGGCTGACGGTGGAATCGGCGGCGTATTACTACGACTACACGAACTTTCAGACGAGCATCGCCGTCAACGAGCCAGGAACGGCGCCGGAGTTCGACCTGATCAACGCCGGCAACGCTGAGAGCTACGGCGTCGAACTGCAGCTCATCGCAACGCTCTCGGACAATCTCGAGCTCTTTGGAACCTACGGCTACAATCGCAGCCGCTTTGACGACGTCGACGGCGACGGGAATCCGCAACAGTTCGCCGGCAACCGGTTCCGCCTAGCGCCGGACCACTCGTTCTCCGTCGGCGCGAACTATGCGCGCCCGGTCAGCGACACGGCGACTGCGTTCTTCCGGCCCACCTACACGTGGAAGTCGGAGGTGTTCTTCACCGACGAGAACGAGCTTGAGTTCGACGTCGTCAACCCGCTCGACGGCTCGACCTTGTTCACGGTGCCGACGGTCGGGCAGGAGGCGTTCGGGCTTTTGAACGTCAACGCCGGGGTGAGCCTCTATGGCGGCGCCGTCGTGGTCGAAGGGTACGCAAAGAACCTCCTCGACCGCGAGTTCATCATCGACGGCGGAAACACCGGCGGCGCGTTCCAGATCCCGACGTTCATCGCCGGGGCGCCGCGGTTCTACGGCGGCGGCGTCACCGTTCGGTTCTAATGCGGCGGGGTTCTCGCGGTTCGAATATGCCCGCATCTAGGTTCTTTGGTTTGAGCGCCTGAGACGGTTTGGGCCCGATCCAAGCT
This sequence comes from Parvularculaceae bacterium, assembly GCA_050331095.1. Lineage (GTDB taxonomy): Bacteria > Pseudomonadota > Alphaproteobacteria > Caulobacterales > Parvularculaceae > MED-G105. The sequence goes on along the minus strand of JBHJHE010000020.1, from coordinate 10,702 downwards.
GGAACTCTGTATCCGCACGGGCGCGACCGGCGACGCGAAGTTGAAGGAGGGGCCCCGGCCGCCTCGACCGCTTTGTCTGGGCGACCATGATCGACGCCGGCCCCCCGCTTCGCCGTCGTCGCGCTCGACGGGGTCGCGCTCGACGAGGTCGCCGATGCCGACGGCTCCGCGCCGCGTCCCCGATCGGGCCCCCGCGACGATCCGACATGACAAAAAACCGCCAGAATTTTTCGATGTCGCGCGCAACGTGTCAATAAAATCGGATTTTTTTACATGTCGCGTCCGGCGTCGCTCTCCGAGGATTCATCCGCCAGCAACGCAGGCCTCTCGTTTCGAACGTCATTGACCGCCGCCGGCGCCTTGCGCGCGCGCCAACAGCCGTCGGGGGCCGGCGCGAGGAACTGGTCGACGGGGCTCGTCTCATCGCCGTCGAGCCAGAGGCCATAGCCGTCGCGAGGGATCACGACCGGCTCGCGCTCGCGGAAGGCGCGCATCGACGGGCCGGCGGCGATCGTCAGGATGGCGGCGGCGTCGACCTCGCCGCCGTCCGGATCGAGCGCCGTCTCCCAGATCCCCGCGAACGCGACCGGCGTCCGCCCGTCCGCCGGCGCCACGAGGTAAGGCTGGCGACCGCCGGCCTCGGTTCGCCACTCGTAGTAGCCGCTCGCCGGGACGAGGCAGCGCCGCCGCCGGAACGCGCTGCGAAAGGTCGGCTTGTCAGCGGCGGTTTCCGCGCGGGCGTTGATCAGAGGCTTGCCGAGGAATCGGCCGAGCGCGTCGCCCTTCGCCCAGCTTGGGATGAAGCCCCAGCGGACGAGGGCGCATTCGCGCGCGCCGTCGACGCCGCGCCGCACGACGGCGATCGGCTGGGTCGGCGCGATGTTGTAACGCGGCGGAAACGGATCGGGCGGCGGGACCGCGAACGCGGCGGCGAGCGCATCGCGATCGTCCGCCAAAATATAACGACCAACCATGCTCCTCAGCGTATAAGCCGGGGCATGTCCAATCGACCGGAAAGTCGGCCGCGCCTCGGCGTCGGAACAGTGGTGTTCCGCGGCGATGAGGTCCTCCTCGTGCGCCGGGCGCGCCCGCCCCTGATGGGCCAGTGGTCGATCCCCGGCGGCAAGGTGGAGTACGGCGAACGGCTCGAGGCGGCGGCGTTGCGCGAGGTCCGCGAGGAAACCGGCGTCGAGGCCCGGGTTTTCGCCGAGATCGGCGTCTTCGAAGCCGTGCCGGACGCCTCCCGAAGCGCACCGCATTTCGTCATGATCGACTTCGCCGCCGAGTGGATCGCCGGCGAGACGCGCGCCGGCGACGACGCGGCGGAAGCCGAATTCGCATCCCTCGAAACCGCCGTCGCGCGACTGGCGTGGGACCAGACGCGGCGCGCCCTCGACCGCGCCCTCGAAGCCCGGGCCCGCCACAAGAACGCCGCTGTTTTGGCCGAGGCTCGGGGGCGATGAAGAAACCGACGCGCATCGTCGCCGGCCTCGCGCTCGCCGTCGCCCTCGTTCTCGAGGCCGCGAACGCGCAGTTCACCGCGCGCGAATACGCGGCCCGCCAGGAAGACATCGAAACGCTCGCGCGCGCCTTCGGCGAGATGCACCACATCCGCCGCCTTTGCGAGCCGCGCCGCGAATCCTACGTCTGGCGCGAACGCATGAAGGGGCTCATCCGCCTCGAACAGCCCACCGCCAACGTGCGTCAGCGCCTGATCGACGCCTTCAACGACGGGTTCCGCCGCGCCTCGGGGGCGTACCCCGAATGCTCGCGCAGCGCGCGGGACTACGCCGCGGCGCGCGCGAGCGAGGGCGAGGAGATTTCGACCCGCCTCGCCGCCGCTTTCGCGCCCGACGAGTGACGGGCGGCGGAGGCGTTGACAAAGCCGCGGGCGCCCGCGTCTTTGGTTGACGCGCAGGGGGATCGCGCGAGGTTTTCGCGAATGGAGGGGACGACGCCATGGACGATGACGACGAAACGAACGCGAACGGCGAAAATCAGGAAAAAGAAGAAGAAATAAGCGCCGAGACGCTCGCGCAAATCACGTTCCCGGACGATCCGAGCTACGGCGAACTGCTGGCGAAGGGCGACCCCGGCGCGGGGATCGCGTTGCTCGTCGTCGCGGCGATCGTCGGTTCGGGGTTTCTGGCGCTGCGCGAAACGCTGGGCAAGGCGTTCGCCGGCATGGCCGTGGGGCCGAACTCCTACGAGTGGCTGCAGTTCGTCGTCTTCATCGGCCTGTCGCTCGTCGTCAGCTACGTCGTTCTGAGCGTCGTCTACTGATCCGGCCGTTGGCGCCTTAGAGCGCCGGGCGTTCAGCTTGGATCGGGGGAAGACCGTCTCAGGCGCTCACAACAAAGAATCTCGAGCATCCGACTGATTCAATCAGTAGACAGGATGCTCTAGCGTCTCGTGAAAAACCGCGGGCGCGCTCGCCGCCTCCCCGAGAACCTCGCCATCGGCCATGACGCGCCGTCCCCGGACGATCGTTCCCACCGGCCAGCCGCGGACCTCCTGCCCGTCGAACGGCGTCCAACCGGACTTGTTGGCCTGGTCGGCGTCGCGGATCGTCTCGCGGCGCATTAAGTCGACGAGCGTAAAATCCGCGTCGTAGCCGACGGCGAGACGTCCCTTGCGCGCGAGGCCGAAAACGCGCTGCGGCCCGTGGCAGACGAGGTCGACGAGCCGCGCGAGGGTCAAGCGGCCCTCTGCGACGTGGTTCAGCATCAGGGGCAGGAGCGTCTGGACGCCGGGCATGCCCGAGGGCGAGGCCGGATAGGGCTTCGCTTTTTCTTCGACCGTATGCGGCGCATGGTCCGAACCGATGACGTCGACGATCCCCTCGGCGAGCGCGCCCCACAGGGCCTCGCGATGGCGCGCCTCGCGCACGGGCGGGTTCATCTGGGCCCGGCCTTTCAGGCGCTCGTAACAGTCGGGCGCGGCGAGGGTGAGGTGCTGCGGCGTCGCCTCCATCGTCGCGACGTCCTTGTTGGCGGCGAGGATTGGGACTTCCTCCGCCGTCGACACGTGAAGCACGTGGATGCGCCGGCCCGTCTCGCGGGCGAGGCCGATAAGCCGGTTCGTCGACGACACCGCCGCCTCGACCGAGCGAACGTCCGGATGCGACGTCCAATCGCCGTCGCGGGCGAGCTTGCGGCCTTCCGCGAGAATGTATTCGTCCTCGGAGTGAACGGCGACGCGCCGGGCGCCATGGCGGAGGATCTCGCGCACGCCGTCATCGTCCGGCACCAGAAGATCGCCCGTCGAGGCGCCCATGAAGACCTTGACGCCGCAAACGCCGGGAAGGCGCTCCAACTCGGAAAGATCGCGGGCGTTGTCGTGGGTGCCGCCGACATAGAACGCGTGGTCGCAGAACATGCCGCCATGGTCACGAGCGCCGGCGGCGCGGGAGAGCTTGTCCTCAAGCGCTTCGGGCGTCGTCGTCAGCGGTTTCGTGTTCGGCATTTCGAAGACGGTCGCGACGCCGCCGAGGACGGCGGCGCGCGAGCCGGCCTCAAGGTCCTCCTTGTGCGTCGCGCCGGGCTCGCGGAAGTGCACCTGGCTGTCGATGACGCCGGGCAAAACGTGGAGCCCGGCGCAATCGATCGTCTCGCCGGCGTCCGCGCGCGACAGATCGCCGATCGCCGCGATCCGCCCGTCGCGCACGCCAACGTCGCGCGCGCCGGCGCCGTCATGGTTGACGACGGTTCCGCCGCGATGAAGGAGGTCGAAGATTTGCGTCATGGCGGGCATGGTGCGCCGAACAAGGCGCCGTCGGCAAGCGGATGCGCGCAACGACGCGGACGCGGCGACGCTCCGTATAGATACGTTGCCGATGACCGGAGATCGACGGGCGGGCTCCGGCGATCGCCCGTCGATTTTTCGGCGGAACGGCCGTGCAGGCTCGCCCGCGCGCTTGCCGCCGCGATTCTATAAATAAAACAATGGGATACACAATACAGACTTTAGCGGCGCCGGGCGGCGGACGTCTGTCGTGCGGCTGCGAGTTCGCCGCCCTCGCCCCTTCCCGTAGGGCCCGCAAAGGCGTAGGCCGGACGCCATGACCGAGTTCCGCCGCCTGCCCGACCGCGCCGTCCTCTCGATCGACGGCGTCGACGCCCGCGATTTTCTGCAAGGGATCGTGACCCAGGAGATCGCGGACATGACCGTCGGCGATGCGCGGTTCGCGGCGTTGCTCACGCCCCAGGGCAAGATCCTCGCGGACTTTTTTCTCGTGGCGACGGAGGCGGGCTTCCTCGTGGACGTCGCGCGCGACGCGGCCGGCGACCTCCTGAAGCGCCTGAAGATGTACAAGCTCCGCGCGGCGATCGCCCTCGCCGCGCGCGACGACTTCGCCGTCGGCGTCGGCTCGCCCGCCGGCGCCGCCGCCGCGTTCGTCGACCCGCGTCTGCCGGCGCTCGGTGTACGGAAAATAATGCGGACGGTCGAAAACGGTGAAGAGGACGGCGACGAGGGGGCGGAAGCGTACCACGCCCGCCGACGGGCGCTCGGGGTTCCGGAGTTCGCGGCCGATTTCGGGCCGGACACGGCGTTTCTCCTCGACGTCAACTACGATCTCCTGGGCGCGGTGCGCTACGACAAGGGCTGCTTCGTCGGTCAGGAAGTCGCGAGCCGCATGAAACGCAAGGGCGAGGTCCGCCGACGGACGCTCATCGTCGAGATCGACGGCCCGCCGCCTGCGAGCGGGAGCGCGGTGCGCGCCGGCGCATCGACGCTCGGCGAGGTTCTGGGCGCAAGCGCCGCCGAGGACGGCGCGACGGCCCTCGGCGTTTTGCGAACCGACCGGCTTGCCGCCGCGCGCGAGACGGGCGCCGGGATCGAGGTCGGCGGCGCGCCCGCCCGCGTGCGCGCGCCCGGTTATCTTGATGCGGACGGCGCGGCGACATGACCGGCGCGGACGTTCCCTGCGGCTGGGCTCCGGCCGGCGACGAACTCTATCGGCGATACCACGACGAAGAATGGGGCGTGCCGGAGCGCGACGACCGCGCGCTTTTCGAGAAGCTCATCCTCGACGGCTTCCAGGCCGGCCTCTCCTGGCGCACGATCCTCTACAAGCGCGAGAACTTCCGCAAAGCGTTCCACGGGTTCGATCCCGCCCGCATCGCCCGCTACGGCGAGAAGGACGTAAAGCGCCTCCTCGCCGACGCCGGCATCATCCGGTCCGAAGCCAAAATCGTCGCGACCATCGGCAATGCGCGGGCCTATCTCGATGTGATGGCGAGCCGCGACGACGGCTTTTCGGGGTTCTTGTGGGACTTCGTCGACGGCGAACCTATCGTCAACGCGCTTCGCGACTACCGCGACGGCCCCACCAAAAGCCCCGAAAGCGAAGCCATGTCGAAAGAGCTGAAACGCCTCGGCTTCAAGTTTTGCGGGCCGGTCATCGTCTACGCCTTCATGCAGGCGACCGGGCTCGTCAACGACCACGAGGTGCGATGTCCGCGCCGCGCGGCGGTCAGCGAGCAGCCGCGGGCCCAACGGTTGCCAGCCCGCGGCGCGAGGCGCACAAAGGTCGCCCGTCGCCGCGCCTGAACAGGAGGACGCTCCGTTGACCGACGCCGCCGAACCCGACGTCCGCATCGCCGGCACGGGGCTCTTCACCCCGCCACACGCGATTTCAAACGAAGAGCTCGTGACGGCGTTCAACGCGTTCGTCCGCCTGTGGAACGCGGAGAACGCCGCCGACATCGAGGCCGGACGCGCAGCGCCGTTGCTCGAAAGCGACGCCGGGTTCGTCGAGAAAGCCTCCGGCATCAAATCGCGCTTCGCGATGGACAAGTCGGGGATCCTCGACCCCAAGCGCATGAGCCCGCGCCTGCCGGCGCGCGGCAACGACGAGATCAGCGTCCTCGCCGAGATGGCCGTCGCCGCGGCCCGCGATGCGCTGAAAGCCGCCGACCTGAGGCCGGCCGACATCGACGGCGTCATCTGCGCCGCCTCGAACATGCAGCGCGGCTATCCCGCGATCGCCGTGGAGATCCAGGACGCGCTCGGGATTGACGGCTTCGGCTTCGACATGAACGTCGCCTGCGCCTCCGCCGCGTTCGGCGTCGAGACGGGGCTTGGCCTCATCCGAGCCGGTTCGCGCCGGGTGCTAATGGTCAACCCCGAGATCTGCACGGCGCACCTTAACTTCCGCGACCGCGACAGCCACTTCATTTTCGGCGACGTGGCTACGGCGGTCATCCTTGAACGGACGGACGAACCGGCGCGCGGCGAGGCTTGGGAGATCCTCGGCACACGCCTTAAAACCAAGTTCTCCAGCAACATCCGCAATAATTTCGGCTTTCTGAACCGCACGGAGCGCGAGACGAACGCGCCCGCGGACGACCAATCCTCGCCGTTCACGGACAAACTCTTCATCCAGCAGGGCCGCAGGGTCTTCAAGGACGTCGTGCCGATGGTTGGCGACATGATCGCCGGGCACGTCGCCGATCTCGGCCTCGCCCCGACGGCGGCCGCGCGTCTGTGGCTGCACCAGGCGAACCTGTCGATGAACGAACTCATCGCCAAGCGCGTCCTCGGCCGGGCGGCGAGCCGCGACGACGCGCCGATCGTCCTCGACGAGTACGCCAACACGTCGTCGGCCGGCTCGATCATCGCCTTCCATAAACACCGCGCCGACCTGCCCGTCGGCGCCTGGGGCGTCGTCTCAGGCTTTGGCGCAGGGTATTCGGCCGGCAGCGTCGTCGTCCGCCGCGCCGCCTGACGGCTTGCGCGCGCGGCCAGGGGGCGGCAAGGGGGCGGCCAGGGGAGCGGCCTCGCCAGCGGGCGTCGAATCTGGGCATGCTGGATCCCGTTGCGTTCGCGAAAACGCCGACAACCGAACGAGATCTGGAGACATGGCGGTCATCATCACCGTCGCCCAGCGCAAGGGCGGCGCCGGCAAGACCACCCTCTGCTGCCAACTGACCGCCGCCCTCGCCGGCGCGGGCGTAGCCGTCGGCCTTGTGGACCTCGACGACCAGCGCAGCCTCGCCGACTGGGCGGCCGCGCGCCAGAGGCGGCTCGGCGCGCTCGACGTCGCGTTCGAGGCGTGCGCCGGCTACGGACTTTCTTCGGCGTTGCGGCGCGTCGGTCGCCGCGCCGACGTCGTTTTCGTCGATACGCCGCCCACGGCCGATCTCGTGGTCAAGCGCGCCGTCAGCGCGGCGGATCTCGCGCTTGCGCCAATGCAGCTCTCGCCGCTTGATTTGGGGGCGAGCCTGCCCACCGCGCGGCTGATCGGCGAGGCGCGGCGCAACGCCCTCTTCGTCATTAACCGCGCCCCGCCCCGCGCGCGCATCGCCGAGCGCATCCGCGAGAAGATCGTCGAGTTCTCCCTGCCCGTCGCCGACGGCGAGCTCGGCAATCGCGCAGCGTATGCGGAAAGTCTGGCGTCGGGGGCCGGCGCCGTCGAAACCGACCGCAACGGCGCCGCCGCCCGCGAGATCACAGCGCTCGCGGCCGAAATCGCGCACGTTGCAGGCCTCGCTCTACCCGCAGCCGCCTAGAGCATTCCGCCTACTGATTGAATCAGTCGGACGCCCTGAACTCTTGGTTTTGAGCGCCTGAAACGGTCTTCGCCCGATCCAAGCTGATCGCCCGGCGCTCTAGCGTGCTCGCCTTCCAGCGCCCATGCCGAGCATACCTAAAAAGCCGTTCGCTTCGCGGGGGGCTTAGCCGAAAGCCGACGCCGGATCGGTCGCTGCGCCCGTCTCTTCAGAGAACGCTGAACTTGTGAAATTTCGAGCTGTTCGAAGCCAAGCCGCCTGGCGCTTGCAATTGAACAGGTATGGTGAGCCCCCTGGGACTCGAACCCAGGACCTACTGATTAAAAGTCAGTTGCTCTAACCAGCTGAGCTAGGGGCCCGACCTTTTCGCGCCCGGCGACGCGAAATTCGCTAGGTAAAGAGGCGTGGGGGCGGGGTCAAGCGTCGGAGCGGGCAGCCGGTCGACGCAGGGGCGTCAGGCGGCGCGTTCGCCGGTGCGCGCCTCGAAGTCGGCGACGAAGCGCGCGAGGTCGCCGCGCCCGATCGCATCGCGCAGGCCCGCCATAAGCTTCTGATAGTAATCGAGATTGTGCCAGGTGAGGAGTGTCGCCGCGAGGTACTCTCCGGCGCGGAACAGGTGGTGGAGATAGGCCTTCGAATAGTCCCGGCTCGCGGGGCAGCCGCTCGCTGCGTCGAGCGGTTCGGGGTCGTCGGCGAACGCGGCGTTTTTGAGGTTGATCGGCCCGTCAGCCGTCCAGGCCTGGCCATGGCGGCCGGAGCGCGTCGGCGCGACGCAGTCGAACATGTCGATACCGCGCAAGACCGCGCCGACGATGTCGGCGGGCTTGCCGACGCCCATGAGGTAGCGCGGCCGATCGGCCGGCATGTGCGGCGTCGTGAACTCAAGGACGCGAAACATCTCCACGCGGCCCTCGCCGACGGCGAGCCCGCCGACGGCGTAGCCGGGAAAGCCGATCTCCATCAGGCCGTCGAGGCTGCGCCGGCGCAGGTCTTCATAGTTCGCTCCCTGAACGATGCCGAAAAGCGCCTGGCCCGGCGCGGCGCGCGCCGCGAAGGCCGCCTTCGAGCGCGCGGCCCAGCGAAGCGACAGCTCCATCGACGCCGCCGCGTCGTCGTGGGCGATGGGCATCGCCGGGCATTCGTCGAACTGCATCTGGATGTCGGCGCCGAGGAGGCCCTGGATCTCGATCGAACGCTCGGGGGTCAGCATATGCCGCGCGCCGTCGATATGGGAGGCGAAGGCGACGCCCTCTTCGCTCAGCTTGCGGAGGTTCGCGAGCGACATCACCTGGAAGCCGCCGGAATCGGTGAGGATCGGCCTCGGCCAGTTCATGAACGCGTGGAGACCGCCGAGGCGCGCGACGCGCTCCGCCCCCGGCCGCAGCATCAGGTGATAAGTGTTGCCGAGGACGATATCGGCGCCCGTCGCGCGCACATGTTCGGGCAGCATCGCCTTGACGGCGCCGGCGGTGCCGACGGGCATGAAGGCAGGCGTCCGGATCTCGCCGCGGGGCGTCGCGATGCGGCCCGTGCGCGCCTCGCCGTCCGTCGCCGCCAGTTCGAACGCGAACGCGGCGTCTCCCGCGCTCAATAAAGCCTCCCGCCATTCGGCACCGACTGGTCGGGCCCGACAAGCACGACCTCGCCGTCCGCATCCGGAAAGCCGAGCGTCAGGCATTCCGACATGAAATTGGCGATCTGGCGCGGCGGAAAGTTGACGACGGCCGCCACCTGGCGGCCGATGAGCGCGTCGATCTCGTAATGGACGGTGATCTGGGCGGAGGATTTCCTCACGCCGATCTGCGAGCCGAAATCGATCCACAATTGAAAAGCGGGCTTGCGCGCTTTTTCGAAGGGTTTGACGTCGACGATCGTTCCAACGCGAACGTCGAGCTTCAGAAAGTCGTCGATCGTTGCGGCCTCGCTCATCCGTCAGTCTCCGCGCGCATCGCCGGCGCGCGACAACAGGCTCGCATCGCCGAATGAATAGAACCGGTAGCCGGCCTCGATCGCGTGGGCGTAGGCGCGCTTCATTTGGGCGGTCCCGGCGAAGGCGCACACGAGCATGAAGAGCGTCGAGCGCGGCAGGTGAAAGTTCGTCATCAATAGGTCGACGGCGCGGAAGGCGTAACCGGGCGTGATGAAAATGTCGGTCTCGCCATCGAACGGCCGGATGGCGCCCGCCGCGTCGGCCGCGGTTTCGAGCGCGCGCAGGCTCGTCGTGCCGACCGCGACGACGCGTCCGCCCGCTGCGCGCGCGGCGTTGATTTGGTTGGCGGTCGCCGCGTCGATCACGAAGCGCTCGGCGTGCATCTTGTGGTCGCGCGCGTCCTCCACGGCGACCGGCAGAAAAGTGCCGGCGCCTACGTGAAGCGTCACCCGCGCGACGCTAACGCCGCCGGCGGCGAGGCGCGCAAGCAATTCATCCGTAAAGTGAAGACCGGCGGTCGGCGCGGCGACGGAGCCCGGCGCGCGCGCGTAGACGGTCTGATAGTCGGCGGCGTCGTCGGGCGGGGGCGCGCGCTTGCGGGCGATGTAGGGCGGCAGGGGCGGCGCGCCCGCCGCCGCGATGGCCGCGTCGAGGGCCGGCCCGGCGCGGTTGAAACGAAGGGTCGCCTCGGCGCCGTCGCGCCCCGTCACCTGCGCCGACAATCCGTCTGCGAACGAGAGCGCGTCGCCGTCGCGCGCGCGTTTAGCCGGTCGAAGAAAAGCGCGCCAAACATCGGGTCCGTCGCGCCTGTGGAGCGTGGCGTCGATCGCGATCGGCGGACCGCCGACGGCCGCGCCGTCTCGAGGCGCGCGCGTGGCGGTAAGTTGGGCGCGGATGACTTCGGTGTCGTTGACGACGAGGAGATCGCCGGGCCGCAAAAGATCGGGCAGGTCGCGGACGACATGGTCGCCGAGGGCCGCCCCGTCGATGCGCAACAGGCGGGCCGCGTCGCGCGGCCGGGCGGGCGCGAGCGCGATGCGGTCGTCCGGCAGGTCGAAATCGAAGACGTCGACGCGCAAAGGCCTTTGATCTCCGAAAAGCGTACGCGTCGCCGGCGCGTTAAAAGCGCTCGATCAGACGTTCGAGGTAGTCGATTTCCTCCTCGTCGAGGTCGCCGGCGGAGAGCCGGCGGCGAACTTCTTCGAGGATGCGGCGGGCCCGCTGGGCGTCGGTTTCGCCGGGCACCTCGACGCCGTCG
>JBHJHE010000019.1:0-102482 GCA_050331095.1 Parvularculaceae bacterium | reverse complement strand
AGGAGAACGTCGCATTGTAGCCAACGAACGCGAAACCGGCCGCGCCGCGGCAGCGCAAGGAGAAGTCGATCCGCGAGGCCGAGATCGTCGAGGCGGCGTTCGCCGTTTTCGCGCGCGACGGCTTCGCGGCGGCGAAGGTCGAGGCGGTGGCGGAACTCGCGAAAGTCAGTAAAGGGACGGTGTACGTTTACTTCGAGACGAAGGAGGCGCTCTTCGAGGCCGTCGTCAGGAACTACATTCTTGCGTCCATCGAGGAGGTCGCCGCCGGCGCGCGGGACGCCGGGCTCAACCACGAGGACCGCCTGCGCGCTGTCCTGTCGGGGGCGTACCGGCTGTTCGCGGGATCGGACATTCGAAAGATCATCGTCATGCTGATCGGCGAGGGGGGCCGTTTTCCGCAGCTCCTCGATTTCTACCACGACGTTGTGCTCGTCCGCGCCCGGGAGATCCTGGCGCGGGTCGTGCGAGACGGCGTCGAAGCGGGCGCGTTCCGCGATGCGCCGGTCGATAAGTTTCCCCATCTCGTCATGGGCCCCGGCATGATGGGCGCGATTTGGACCCACCATTTCAATCGGTTGAGCCCCGTCGATCTCGACGAACTTTACGAGGCGCACGTCGATCTGCTGCTGAACGGCCTGCGTCCCCGACCGTCGCCGTCCTCTCGTTGAAACCGCCCGTGCTTGGGCGACGTTGCTAAAGTCGCCATAATCCGCTGGCGCGGCCGCCGGACGGCCGCCAGCCGAGGAGGGGGGAGCAGAAGGCATGTCGAGCGACGACGAGAAACGGCGGATAGATCGCCTGATCGCCCGGGTGGGGCTTAAGGACCGCCAGGCTTTCGACGAGCTTTACGACGCGACCGCGCCGAAGCTTTACGCCGTGGCGCTGCGGGTCCTCAAGAACGAGGCCCTGGCGGAGGAGGCGCTGCAGGAGACCTACGTCAAGATCTGGCGGCGCGCTGACCGGTTTTCGGCCGGGCGCGCGTCGCCGATGTCTTGGATCATCACCGTCGCCCGGAACTGCGCGATCGACGTTCTGCGTCGGCAAAAAGAACAGCCCCTCGACGTCCGCGAGAGCCTGATCGTCGACGAGGGACCGACGCCGGAGGCGGCGGCCATCGCCGCGAGCGAGGGGCGGGCGCTCGCGAGGTGCCTTGAGGAGCTGCCCGCCGATCGGGCGCGCCTGGTGCGGGCGGCGTTCTTCCAGGGCGCAAGCTATCGCGAGATCGCCGAAACCACGGGCAGTCCGCTCGGCACGGTCAAGAGCTGGATGCGCCGTAGCTTGATCGCCCTGCGCGACTGCATCGACGCTCTCGCGAAGGGCGCGAAGGCCTAGTGTCGCAGACGAGCGACGATCGAGAAGACGACGTCGTCCTGGCCGCCGAGTTCGTTCTCGGCCTTCTGTCAGGCGAGGCGTTCCGCGAAGCGCAAGTCCGCTCGCGCAGCGACCCGGCGTTCGCGGACCTGATCGTCTTTTGGCAAGAGCAATTGGCGACGCTGTTTGAGGACAATGCGCCGGCCGCGCCGCCCGCGGCGTTGAAGCGCAAAATCGATGCGAGACTCTTCGGCGCATCGCGCGGTGCGCGACGATCAAGGGCGAGCCTCGGACCGCTCGTCCTTGCCGCCGTGACGGGCTTCGCCGCCGCCCTCGCGCTGGCGCTTGCGGTGACGACGTCGATCTGGCCGCGCGATAACGCCGACGCCTTGATCGCGGTGGCGACGTCGCCCGACGCGCCGGCGACGGCGATCGTCGAGTTCGATCGGGACGCGTCCGCGTTGCGCGTGCGGACGCGGAACGTGGCGGCCGGCCCCGACCAGTCGCTTGAACTGTGGCTGATCCCCGAGGGCGAGGGCCCGACGTCGCTCGGTTTGCTCGAGCCCGACGGCGCGAGCGACATCGCTGTCAGCGTCGCGATGGCGGCGCGTTTGCGCGAGGCCGGGGCGCTAGCCGTCAGCGTCGAACCGTTTGGCGGATCGCCGACCGGCGCCCCTACGGGCCCCGTCGTGGCGGTCGGGCCGATCCGCGCCGTATCATGATCGAAGCGCCGCGAGCCGGCCGGAAAGGGAGACCAAAAATGAGCCGTTTGAAACTACGTTCCGGACCGTTCGGGTTCGCTGCGGCGTCGTCGATTTTGGCGCTGGCAGCGACGGTCTGCGGCGCTCACGCGCATACGTTCTGGATGGAGCCGCGCGTTGAGGCGGACCGGCTCAAGGTCGAGTTTCTCGTCGGCGACCATGGCGACCGCTCGCCATGGAACTTTCAGCGCGACCGGATCGAATCGCTTCTGCTGCACACAGACGAAGGCGCGACCAGCCTCGCCGCCGTGGCGACGCCGGCGGCGGCCGAAAAAGCGGGGTACGTTGTGGCTCCGGTTCCGCGCGAGGGCGTTGTCATGGTGTCGTTCGCGAGCACGCCGGCGAACATCGTGTTGGCGCAGGAAAAGTTCGAATCGTATGCGCGGGACGAAGGCGTTACGCCGATACTAGACGCCCTCAAGTCCTACGATAAGCCCGCGTGGAGCGAGAACTATTCGCGGCGGGCGAAAACGATCGTCGGCCGTCCGTCCGCATCCGACGGACGCGTCTTCGAGCCGATCGGCCACGAGCTGGAGATTACGCCGAATGCGGACGTCTATCGGGACGGCGCGGCCGCCGCGTTCCGCGTTTGGCGGTCGGGCGAGCCGATGGCGGGCGTCACCGTCTTCGCCCAGAATCTGGACGACATCAATGAGCCGTCGTCGAAGTCAGTATCGGACGAGAACGGGTACGTCGCGTTCGACGCGATGGACGGCGGCGCGTGGCGGCTCGGCTCGGTCTGGTCCGACGTTGAAGAGGACGGAGACGACGTTCAGGTGACGTCGTATTTTTCGAGCCTGACGCTGCGATGGTGATGCGGTCTTCCGCCGGCGCAGGCGTCAATCGGCGTGCCCGTTGATGGGGTCCATCTCAAGCACGGGGGCCGCGTCGAGATCGTCTGCGTCGAGCAGCGCGGCCACCCTTTCCAGCGCAGCGACGAGAAAGGATTTCTCCCAGTCCTCAAGCTTCGAAAAGCCGCACTCGAACCGTTTCTGGAGGCTGTTCGGCGCATCCCTCAGCGTCGCCTCGCCGTCATTGGTGAGTTCGATGTTGACCCGCCTCTTGTCGGCCCCGTCGCGCTGGCGGCACACGAAGCCACGGGCGACAAGCTTGTCGATCAGGGCGGTGACCGTCGCCTGACTTAGGGAGACTTCGCGCGCGAGGTAGCTCGGCGTCGCGCCGCCGACCTTTGCGATCACCTGCATGAGGATCAGTTGCGACGGCGTCAGCCCGCAGTTTTTGGCGAGGGCGCGGGAGCTTATCTCCGTCGCCCGCAGGATCTGGCGCAGGGCGACGAGGGCGGGCTCCAACCGATCGGTCATGGACGCGAAATCCGTTTTCCCTCGCTGCGCCGTGAGCCGTTTCGCTCGGCTCTTAGGCCGCGGAAAAGGCTGAAGCAACACGCCAACAGAATGAAGGTGAAGGGCAGGCCGGCGGTGATGGCCCCGGCTTGCAACGACGACAGGGCCGCCGCGCCGCCGCCCACGAGGAGGACGACCGCCACAAGCCCTTCCATCGCCGCCCAGAAGATCCGCTGGGGAACGGGCGCGTGCAGTTTGCCGCCGGCGGTGATGCTGTCGATCACGAGGGAGCCGGAATCCGACGAGGTGACGAAGAAGACCAGCAACAGGGCGATCGCGATAACCGAGGCGACCTCGGCGAACGGCAGGTTCTCAAGCATCTGGAAGAGCACGAGCGAGACGTCGTCGACGCCGTCCGGCAGCGCGCCGACGCCGGCCTCGATCTGTTCGAGCGCCGCGACGCCGAACGCCGAAAACCAGATGATCGAGACCAGTGTGGGTACGATAAGGACCGCGCCAAGGAACTCCCGCACCGTGCGGCCGCGCGAGACGCGGGCGATGAACATGCCGACGAACGGCGACCACGAGACCCACCACGCCCAATAGAAGATCGTCCAGCCGTGGAACCATTCGGTGTCCTCACGGCCGATCCAGTTGCTGAGCCTTGGCGCGTCCTGAACGTAGGCGAGGGCGTTGACGGCGATCCCCTCGAAGATCGCGAGCGTCGGGCCGGCGGCGACGACGAAGATGAGCAGTCCTGTCGCGATGGCGATGTTGACGTTGCTCAACACCTTTACGCCGCCGTCAAGGCCGCGGACGACGGAGACGATGGCGAGGCCGGTGACGCCGGCTATGAGCGCCACTTGGGTCTGCAGCCCGCCGTCGACGCCGAAGAGGAAGTTGAGGCCGCTCGCCGCCTGCTTCGCCCCGAGCCCCAGGGACGTCGCGAGGCCGAAAAGCGTCGCGACGACGGCGACAAGATCGATGACGTGGCCCGGCCAGCCCCAGACGCGCTCGCCGAGAAGGGGATAGAACGTCGATCGGATCGTGAGCGGCAGGCCCTTGTTGAAGGTGAAGAAGGCGAGCGCCAGCCCCACGACCGCGTAGACAGCCCAAGGCGTCAGGCCCCAGTGGAAGATCGTGGCGCTGAAGGCGAGACGGCGCGCCTCAGGCGTCAGAGCTTCGACGTCGAGCGGCGTGCCGAACCAGTCCGTATAGTACGCGGTCGGTTCGGCCGCGCCGTAATAGATCATGCCGATGCCGACGCCGGCGGAGAACAGCATCGCGAGCCACGACATCGTGCTGAACTCCGGCCGCGCCTCGTCCCCGCCGAGCCGGATCCGCCCCAGCGGCGAGACGCCGACAAGGATGCAGAAGACGATCGCCACGTTCGTCGTAATGACGAAGAGCCAGTCGAACGTCTCGAGCGTCCAGTCTTTGGCGCCGTTCAGCCAGACGCTCGCCGTGTCGGGAAAGGCGAGCGCGCCCAGCGAGAACGACAGGATGGCGAGGGCGCTGATGAAAAAGACCGGGTTGTGAATGTCGAGCCCAAGGAACTCGACATTGTCCTGACCCGTCTCATAGTCGGTGTCGTACTTCGTATCGTCGGGCGCCAGTTCTTCGGGCAGTACGTCGTCGCGCATCAGCTGCGGTACTCCGTCAGCGCCGGGCCCAACGCGTCGCGGAGCGGGCCCAGATAGGGTTCGAAGGGCCGCCACTTGTCGACGCCGGCGGCGTTGATCGGCTGGCGAACCTGCTCGGAGCTCGCCGTCCGCACGGACCGATCGGTTTTGTGGAAATCGAGGCACTGAGGTTCGAACGGGAGCCCGCAGAAGTCGAGGAGCCGGCGCACCTCGCCCTCAAGGTTGGCGATCACGTCCTCGTGTTGGACGCGCAGGACCGCCCCTGGCGACGCGGCGTCCCAGTGGCGCATCAGGCGCACGTAGTCCCGGTAGTATTGGCCGATTTCGCGAAGTCCGTAGGTGAACTCCTGCCCCTCCGCGAACAATTGTTTGAAGCCGGAGAAACATGACGCCATGGGCTCGCGCCGCGCGTCGATGATCTTCGCGTTCGGCAGCATCAGCCGAATGAGCCCGATATGCCGGAAATTGTTCGGCATTTTGTCGGTGAAGCGGGGCGCGCCGGCGCGGTGGACGCGCGTCTCTTCAATGTATTGCGCGCCAAGACGCTGGAATTCGTCTGCGTCAAGCGTTTTCAGGTTCGCGGGGTAGGCCCCCCCGCCCGCTTGCCGGCGTCGGCCGCGCAGGCGTTGCGCCGTCGACAGAACGTTCGGCAATTCGAGCGTGCCGTCGACTTGCGAGTGGGAGGCGAGGATCTGCTCAAGCAACGTGGAGCCGGCGCGCGGCAGGCCGACGATGAAGATCGGATCGACCGCCTCGCAGCCTGCGCCGCCGAGGCGCTCGAAAAGATCCGCCGTACAATGCTCGATCTGCGCGTCGATCTCCGCGCTCATCTTATCGGCGTCGTAACGGCTTGCGGCCCGCTTCAGGCCGTTTCCCGCTTCATAGTGGTCAAAGGCGCGCGCGACGTCACCGCGGTCCTCCAGCGCCTTGCCGAGGGCGAAATGGAATTGCACGCGGTCCTGGTAGGGCAATGTCGGCGCAGCAGCCTGCGCCTCCATCGCCGCCAGCTCATCGTCCGTGAACCGATAGGTTTTCAGATTAGCGAGCGAGAAGTAGGCGTCGCCGTGGCCGGGCTTCGCGCGATACGCGCGGCGGTAGGAGGCGATGGCGTCGTCCGCGCGCCCGCGCGTTTTCAGCGCGTGGCCTCGCGACGTCAGCGTCGCGGGGTCGTCGGGCAGCCGCTCGAGCACCTCGTCGAAAAGCCGAAGCGCGCCGTCGACGTCGCCGGACTGAAGCTTCTCTATCGCGTAGCGCGACTGGAACATCGGGTTCGTCGGCGCCGCGGCGTGGAGGCGTTCGGCTTCTGCAAGCGCGTGCTGGAATTTTTGCTGCTTACGGAGCGTCTCGATGTAATCGAGCCGGACCTGAACGTTGTCCGGAGCGAACTCGAGCGCGCTTTCAAGAAGAAACTCCGCTTCGTCGAGCGCCCCGAACCGGGCGCCGATCAGCGCCAGGAGCCGCATCGCCTCTACATGGTGCGGCGTATTCTGCAAAAAGGCGCGGCACAGATTTTCCGCCTTCGCCAATTGTCCGTCATGGAGGTATCCGGCGACGGACCTTAGTTCTTTCGGCAGGTTCAAGAGCGCGTCCGCCTGGTCCAGCGCGCGCCGTGCGTCCGCTTGTCGTCCCGACGCGGCGTAGAGCTCGCCGAGCGCGCGCCAACTCCCGCCAAGCGCCGGGTTCGCCGCGACTGCCGCTTCGAAGGCGCGCGCGGCGTCTTCGCGCCGGCCGCGCGCCTTCTCCAGGTGCCCGCGCTCCTGGAAGCCGCGCGCGAAGGTTGGCGCGACCCGCCACAAGGCGTCGAGCGCGTCGCCCGCCTCGTCGTGCCGTTTGAGATATCGAAGGCAAACGGCGCGCGTATAGAGCGCTTCGGCGTGCTCCGGCGCGGTCGCCAAGACGTCGTCCGAGACGGCGAGCGCGGCGTCGAAGTCCGACGCCAGCATCAGTTTTTGCGCGCGCTTCAGCGCGTCGCGGCTGCGCTCTTCGAGCGACGACCCCAACTTAGGCTCCAATAAAACGCCCCGCGAACGGGGCGTTTCCATTGTCGCGGCGTCTTGCGTCAGATCAATACCGGACGCTGACGCGAACGCCGATCGTGCGCGGCCGAATGACCGTCACCCGTTCGCGGTCGAAGACGAAGTTGTTGGCGATCTCGCCGCGGGCGTCGTTCAGGTTTTCGCCGAAGAGCTCCGCCGACCATTTCTCCGCCGTGATCCCGGCGGAGAAGCCGACCGTCGTATAGCTGTCGATCGGCGCGGCGTTGATCTCGATGATGTCGCTGCGGCTGGAGCCTGAATAAACCACCTGCGGCATGACGTGCGCGGTGTAGTTCGAGTTGATCGGCCACTCGTAACGCGCACGGATATTGCCCTGGAAGTTCGGAGCGAAAGCGAGTTCCGCCCCTTCGATCACGTCGCCCGTCGGCGTGATGACGTCCGTGATCTCCGTATCGAGGACGGAGAACGCGCCGGCGACCGTCAGCCCGTTGATCTGCGCCGGGGCCCAGATGAAATCGCCCTCGACGCCGATGATCTCGGCGTCCGCCGCGTTGTCCGAGAAAAAGAGGTTGGTGATCGACGGGTCGAAAATCGTCGTCTGCAGGCGCTGCACCTCGACGAAGAAGACGTTGCCGTTCAGCTGCAGCTGATCGGCGAAGAGATTCGTCTTCCAGCCGATTTCATAGATCTGCACTTCGTCCGTATCGAGCTCGAACGGAACGGTGAAGCCGTTGGGGCCGGCCGCTCCGCCGGGACGGTTCAGAAGCCCGGGCCGGAAGCCCTCGGAATAGGTGGCGTAAAGAAGAACGCCGTCAGCCGGCTTCCAGCTGATTCCGCCCTTGAAGATGAAGCCGTCCGTCGACGCTGTGTCCGGCGCGTTGACGGCGTTGAAGATCTGGTTCGCCTGCGCTTCGGTCAGGAGCGGGTCGATCGCCAGAATGTCGTCGACCGACTGGCCTTGCGTGTAGGTGATGTGACGGCTCGTGTCGCACGTGCCGCGGAACGTGAACTCGCCGTCGCCATTGTAAAGGTCGCTGATATCGGTGCCGAAGGCGTCCGCATCTGGTTGGAAGCCGTTGCAGAAGGACGAGTTGGCGCTGCCTTCGAAATCGACGTCGATATCGAAGTACCGTGTGCCGAACGTCAGCGTCAGGCGGTCGGGGATGAGGTCGAAATTAACTTCGCCGAAAACGCCGAACTGCTCGTCGGTCCGTCGAACGTCGTTGCGGAAGATGACGCCCGGCGGAAACGGTCCGGGGTCGGAGGTGAAGCCCGTTGTGAACGGGAAGTTCGGCGAAAAGCCGGTCTGGCCGAAGAGTTCGACCTGATCGAAACCGCTCGTGTAACTGAAGTCGTTGCGTTCGGTAAGTTCGAGATCGCTGTAGAACGCGCCGACGGTGGCGCGTAGCCGATGCTCGCGCGGCGTGTTGAAGCGGAGCTCTTGGGTGAAGACCTGCGTTTCGGTGGTCGACTGAACGACCGAATTCGGCGCCTGACACACGCCGCTTGGCGCGGCGTCGCCCGGATACGTCACGGAGGCGTCGCAGATGTAATAGGGCAAGTACTGACCGACGAAGAGATAGTCGGAGTAGTCGACGCGCTGGTCGGTGTCGCGGTCGGTGAACGCGCCCGTGTAGACCGCTTCGAGCGCGCCGAGCCGGCCTTCGAGCGTCCAGCTCGTATTGTTGAAGTCGTCCTCAAGCTCGTCGTTCGAGAAGCGCTGGATCTCGAGATCGTCGAGCTCGGGGTCCTGGAAGAAGACGCCTTCCGATTCAAGCTGTTGGCGCGCGTGCGCGACGGTCAGGCGCCAGTCGGCGTTGAACTCGTAAAGCGCGCTTGCGCGGAAGCCCGAATAGGTCGTGTCGTTGAAGTCTTCTTCGACGAGCGTGGCGTTGTTCGCCTGAATGAACTCGACGCCGGAGAGATCGGCGCCGGCCTGGAAACCTTCGCGCGTCGGCGAGACGGGCACGCCGTTGGCGCGGACGGTCCCGGCCGGACGGAAGCGCGCCGATTCGGAGACGTCGCGCACGCCCGCCACATTGTCGATGTACCCGCCCTGATCGTCGGCGTAGGCGACGCCGCGGAAGGCGAAGTTCTCCGTTATTGGAATGTTGATGACGCCTTCGATCTTCTGGCTGGCTTCGCCGCTTTCGGTGAAAGCGACGCCGGCGCTGGCGATCGCTTCGAACTCGCCGAGTTTCGGTTTGTTGGTGATGAGACGGATCGTGCCGGCCTGGGAGCTCGCGCCGAAGAGCGTCCCTTGCGGTCCCGGCAGGACTTCGATGCGCTCGAGGTCGACGGCGTAGACGTCGAGGTTCCGACCTGGCTGCGCGAGCGGTTGCTCGTCGAGGTAAAGCGCAACGTTCGGCGCGAGGCCGGCGACGCCCGCGGTCGTCAGGTTCGGGGTCGTCGAGGCGAGGCCGCGGATGTAAATCGTCGCCTGGCCGGGGCCGCTGCCGCCGGCGGTGACGCCAGGCAGTTGCTGCAGATAGTCCGTGAAATTGTCGACGTCCAACTGCTCGAGCGTTTCCCCGCCAAGAGCCTGAACGGCGACCGGAATATCCTGGGCGTCTTCAGCCCGCTTGGTCGCGGTTACGACGATCCTGTCGACCTGCGCCGCCGCGCTGGAACAAATGACGGCCGAAATGGCGAGCGCCGAAACGCCGGCGTTGAGTGAGCGCACGAAATACCCCGCTGTGTGTTGGCGTCGTCGAACGCGCGTCGACGCGGTCGTTCGAGCCGATCGATGTCGGCCGAACGTCCAAGCCGACGAGCCGGTTCGGTTACCGGCGTGCGACGAACGGACGCATGCGATTAGCTTACTCCCAATGCGGGTATAGCGAGCTTGTTCGAAAATCTAAAGAGTTTTTCTCGTGCGCGCCGTAGCTACGGCGCAGTCCGAGATTTTTGTTGCCGATAAGCCGCAGCGATCTGCGCGCGACGGCGTCGCGTCCCGCGCTGCTCTTTTGATTTTCGAATGAGCAGATCCAGCGGCAGTTACAGCATGAAGCCGACGCCCGCCGTTTCGAACGCGCTGGGCGTGGGAACGCGCCCGCACGTTCGCCATCGCAGCGGCCGAAACACCGGCCGGCCGTCGCGCCGCACCGCGCCACTGACGCTGCCGCCGCGGGCGGCGGCGATTGACGCGGCGGCGCAGCGCGCCGCACTTTCCAGGGCGATCGGGCGGCGAAGCGGGGCGCGCATGAAGCGGAGGTTCGGGCCGGGCGCGCTCGTCGCGGCGGCTTTCGTCGGGCCGGGAACGGTGACGACCTGCACGCTCGCCGGCGCGACCTATGGTTACGCGCTCGCGTGGACCCTCGCCCTCGCGACGGCGGCGACGATCGTGCTCCATGACATGGCGGCGCGGCTCGGCGTCGGCGCGCGGCTCGGCCTCGGCGAGGCGATGATCCGCCTGGGCCGCGGGCGCGCTTCGCGCTGGGCGCTCGGCGGTCTCGCGTTCGCTGGCCTCGCCGTTGGCAATAGCGCTTATGAGGCCGGCAATCTCGTCGGCGGCGCATTGGGCGTTGAGGCCGTGCTTGGCGATCGGGCCCCGGCGCGCGAGGCGACCGTCTGCCTTTTAGCGCTCGTCGCCGGCGGGGCCCTCGCGACGGGCCGCTACCGTGTGCTCGAACGCGCCCTGGTGGCGCTCGTCGGCCTTATGGCCTTCGCGTTCGTCACAAGCGCGATCATCGTGCGGCCCGATCTCGGCGCGCTGGCGGCTGGGTTCACGCCAAGGGTCCCGGACGGCGCCTGGACGACGGCGGTCGCGCTCGTCGGCACGACGATCGTTCCCTACAACTTGTTCCTCCACGCGGCGGCCTCGCGACGGAAGTGGGACGCCGGCGACGCCTCGGCGCTCCGCGCCGCGCGCGTCGATTCCGGCCTTGCGATCGGGCTTGGCGGTCTGGTCTCGATTTTGATCCTTTCGGCCGCCGCGGCCAGCCTCTTCAGCGCCGGGCTCGCCGTCGAGAGCGCCGTCGACATGGCCCGCGCCGTCGAGCCCGCCTTCGGCCCGGCGGCGCGCGCGATTGTCGGCGTCGGCCTGTTCGCCGCGGGGCTTACCTCGGCGATCACGGCGCCGATGGCGACGGGCTTCGCCGTCGGCGAACTTCTCGGCGGCGACGCGGCGCGCCGGGCGCGCATCTTCCGCATCGCCGCGCTCGGCGTCTTGACCGTCGGCGTTGGCGTCAGCCTTGCGGACGTCCGCCCCGTGAGCCTAATCTTAATCGCGCAGTACGCGAATGGCCTGCTTTTGCCCTTGATCGCCGGATTGCTGCTTATGGTGATGAACGACGAAAAGTTGTTGGGTGAGCGGACGAACGGCCTGGCGTCCAACGCGGCCGGCGCGCTCGCCGTCGGCGGCGCGGCGTTTCTCGGCGCCAGGGCGACCCTGCGCGCGGCGGGCCTCGTTCCATGACGCGTACGATTGATCTCAACGCCGATCTCGGCGAAGGCTGCGGCGACGACGGCGCGTTGATCGGCGTCGTAACGAGCTGCAACGTCGCCTGCGGCGGCCACGCCGGCGACGAACGCTCGATGGCGGAGGCGCTGCCGCTTGCGCGCGAGGCCGGCGTCGCCGCCGGCGCGCACCCTTCCTATCCCGATAAAGATGGGTTCGGACGCCGCTCGGTCGAGACGCCGCTCGACGCTCTCGAAACGTCGCTCAACGAACAGATCGACGCCATCGCCGGCGTAGCCGCGCGTCTCGGCGTTGAGCTGACTCATGTGAAGCCCCACGGCGCGCTTTACAACGATGCGGCGAAAGACGCGGAAAAGGCGGCGCGCGTCATCGCGGCGGCGAAGCGACTGCCGCGCGCGGCGATCGTCGGGCCGCCGATGTCGGCGCTCGCGCGGGCGGCGGACGGCGCGGCTTTGCGGTTTGTGGCCGAAGGCTTCGCCGACCGCGCCTATGAGCCGGACGGATCTCTACGTAGTCGTCGGCTCGACGGCGCGCTGATCGAAGACGAGGCGCGGCGCGCCGACCAGGCGCTGTCGCTTGCGCAAGCCGGAGAGGCCGCAGCCCATGGCGGCGGTCGCGTTCGCCTCGCCGTCGATACGATCTGTCTGCATGGAGACAGTCCCGGGGCGTTGAGTTCGGCGCGCGCAATCCGCTCGCGGCTCGAAGGGGCGGGGATCGTCGTCCGCGCGCACTCATGAGCGGCTCGCGCCTTTCGGACGTCGCCGAAGACGCCCTTGAGCTCGCCGTCAACGACGCAGCGGAGGCGCAACGCATCGCCGCGTGGTTGCGCGACGACGGATCGTTCGAGGAGGTGGTCGCCGGGCTTGCGTCAATCGTGGTCCGATACGATCCCACGCGCTGCTCGCGCGACGTCGTCGCTGCGCGTCTCGAGACGGGCCGGGCCGCGGCCCCTATCCCAGAGGCTGCTGAGGCGGGGCCGATCGACGTTCCGGTGCGTTACGGCGGCGGCGACGGGCCGGACCTTGACGGGCTCGCAGGAGCGCTCGGTCTGAGTGCGGACGAAATCGTCCGCCGTCACGCGAGCCCTCTCTACACGGTGGATATGATCGGGTTCATGCCCGGCTTCGCATACCTTTCCGGGCTCGATCCTGTCCTGGAAGCGCCACGGCTCGCCGCGCCGCGTCAACGCGTTCCCGCCGGCTCCGTCGGCGTCAGCGGTCTTTACGCCGGGATCTATGCGCTCGGCGCGCCCGGCGGCTGGCCGCTGATCGGGCGCACGCCCGCGACGCTTTTCAACGCTGAGGCGGCGAACCCGTTCGTCCTGCGGCCGGGCGCGCGGGTGAGGTTCGCGCCCCTTTGACCGTGCGCGTTATGTCGCCAGGTCCCTATACGACGCTTCAGGGCGGCATGCGCCGGGGCGCGCGCCATCTCGGCGTGCCCTGGTCCGGCCCGGCGGACGCCGTTTCGATGGCCCTCGCGAACCGCCTCGTTGGCGGCGCGGCCGACCAGACGGCGCTTGAAATCGCGCTTGGCGGGTTGACGGCGCGGTTTAGGGACGACGTCGCGTTCGCAGTCGCCGGCGCGCCCGCCGAGGTTCGCCTTAACGACGCGCCGGTCGCGCAACATCGAACCCACGCGGCTCGCAGCGGCGACGTCCTTGCGGTGGGGCGGTTGTCGTTCGGCGCGCGGATCTATCTCGCCGTCGCCGGCGGGTTCGCAGCCGACGCGTTTCTCGGCTCGCCGTCGACCTACGCGCCGGCCGGGTTCGGCGGCCTCGGCGGGCGTCGCCTCGCGGCGGACGACGAGTTGACGCTGATCGCGCCCGCGACGGAGGTCCCGCGATTACGGACGCCCGAGGCGCATCGGCCGGTGATCGGCGAGGCGTTCGCGCTGCGCGCCTGCGCATCCGCCGAGACGGGCCTCCTCGACCCGGCGTCGCGCGAAGCGCTTTTCGAGACGACCTTCGTCGTCGGACGGCGAGGCGACCGCATGGGGCTCGCGCTCGAAGGCCGTCCGCTCCGTCTCGCCTCCGACGGCAAGATGAAGAGCGCCGCGGTTTTTCCGGGCGTCGTTCAGTGTCCGGAGAACGGCGCGCCGTTCGCGTTGCTGGCGGACGCGCAAACGACCGGCGGCTATCCGCGCGTCGCCAGCGTCGCCCGGTGCGACCGGCACGTGCTCGGGCAGTTGAGGCCCGGGGCGCGCGTGCGATTGTTGCGACGCACCAGAGAAGAGGCCG
This sequence comes from Parvularculaceae bacterium, assembly GCA_050331095.1. Lineage (GTDB taxonomy): Bacteria > Pseudomonadota > Alphaproteobacteria > Caulobacterales > Parvularculaceae > MED-G105. The sequence goes on along the minus strand of JBHJHE010000019.1, from coordinate 88,813 downwards.
TCGACGCATTGCGCGACAAGCTCGCCTTTCTCCGCGCGTGGGTCCCCGACATCGACCTCGCTTAGCGGATTGTCGCAAGCGCGCATTCGCCGCGATGACGAAGGGTTAACGTGGGAAAACGCCCCAATTTCATGGACGCGTCACGATAATTCCGTATCTTGACGACGTGGGACGTTTGGCGTCCCGCGAACGTCGCGTTCCGTAGCGTTCCGTAGCGTAATCCCCGCCTTTCCGCCGCTCGGGATAATCTCGACACGAATGGCGCGCCTCAAGAGTTAGGCGCGCTCAATAGCGTCGCGCGCCGGCGCTCCTCCGCATGCGAACGGTCGCGCGCGGACACGATCAGTTGAGGGTTTTTCCGAGCGCAAACAACGCAGCGGCGCCCGTCGTGGACGGCGCGCGCGTCGCTTCTTCTCACGAGGGAGACATCCATGCCATCTCGCAAACGCCTAATCGCCTCCACCGCGTTCGCCGTCGCCGCGGCGCCGTTCGCCTTCACGGCCAGCCCGGCCGTCGCCAGCGAACAAAGCTCCGCCAACAGCGAATTCGTTCGCGCCTATGTCGGCGACATGGTCGTCAACGCCTACACCCGAAACGTATGGGCGAAGCTCAACGACACTAAGGAGAAAGACGTATCGAACACGTTCGAAAGGGTGCGGTTCTGGCATGACGCCTTGCTGGACGCCGTCGCCATCGACCACACCCCGGATCTCGACACGGGCGAAGTGCCTTTCATCCAGGGCGGGCCGACGCGCACCGGCCGCGCCCTCGCCATCGTGTCGATCGCCGTGTTCGACGCGCTTTGCGCCATTGAGGGCGGCGACGACGATGACGATGACGATGACGATGACGATGACGATGACGGCGATGACCGCGACCTGAACTGCTACGCCGATATCGGCGAGGCTGGCGACGACGCCTCCGCCGACGCCGCCGTTTCTTTCGCGGCGTATCGCACGCTGATTTCGCTGTACCCCAATCAATTCACGCGGCTGACGAAACTGCTCCTGAACGATCTGCGGCAAATCGACGGTTCGCGTCGAGAGATCCGCGAGGGCCGGCGCGTCGGCCTGCGCGCCGCGCGGCTGATCCTGCGCGAGCGTCGCCGCGACAACTCCAACGATTCCGAGCCGGCGTTCGGGGCCGGCGGGCGCGTCGCCGACGGGACGACGACGTTCTTCGGCACGCCGGTGAACGGCGGCACGACGAACGCGTTTGAATGGACGCCCGATCCGAATACGCCGGAATTCGACGTTCTGAACTTCAACGCGTCCCTCGGCGCGTTTTGGGGCGGCGTGACGCCGTTCGCGCTCGAACGCGGCGACCAGTTCCGCATCCCGCCGCCGCCATTGCCGGGTTCGGCCGAATACAACGAGGCGTTCGCGGAAGTGCGCGCCCTCGGCGCATCCCCCGACACGCCGGGCTCGACCGCGACGCCCGACACGATCTTCTTCGGCAACTATTGGGGCTATGACGCCGTGCCGCTCATCGGCGTGCCGCCGCGCATCTACAACCAGATCGCGGTCCAGGTCCTCACCGACAACGGCGTCGACGACGCCGTCGAGCTTGCGCGCATTCTGGCGCAATTCAACGTCGGCATCGGCGACGCGGCGATCGCGGCCTGGGATTCGAAGTGGTTCTACAATTACTGGCGCCCGGTGAGCGGCATCCGCGAGGACGCCGGCGTCGCCCAGACGGAGCAGGTGGCGGGCTGGGACCCTGTCGGCACGTCGATCGTCAACGTCGAGTTGCCGGACGGCGGAGAATTCTTCCGGCCGACGCCGCCGTTCCCCGCCTATCCTTCCGGACACGCCACGTTCGGCGCTGTCCTTGGCGAAATCCTGCGCGAATATGTCGGCGACGACGTTCCGTTCACGTTCGTCTCCGACGAGTTCAACGGCGTCGGCGTCGACCCGATCGATCCGAGCGTCCCGCGTCCGCTCGTGCCGGTTCGGTTCGCCAACGCCACCGAGGCGCAGATCTCGAACGGCCAGAGCCGGATCTTCAACGGCGTGCACTGGCAGTTCGACAACACGACGGGTCAGGACCTCGGCGTCGACATCACGCGGTTCATCCTCGACGAGTTCGAGGCGTTCCAGGTCGGGGACGGCGACGACGATGAGGACGACGACTAAGCGTCGTCGGCTTCAGCAAGGGGCCGCGCGCGATGGCGCGCGGCCTTTTTTCGTGGGGCGGGGAGACCTCGCGGCAAATTGCAAGCCATTCGCAGTTGTGACATGACGGCCGTTGACGCAACGCGGATGACCGAATGCGATTGGACGAGTTGGAGCGCGGCCGGCCGGCGCGGGTGGCGGCGATCGGCGGGCCGTTGGAAGCGAAACTGCGCGAGATCGGGTTCGCCGAGGGCGACGAGGTGGAGACCGTCCATTTTGGACCGCTTGCGCGCGCGCCCATCTGCGTTCGTCTGGGGCGGACGATGATCGCCCTTCGGGCTGACGAGGCCGCGGCGGTCTCCGTCGAGCCGAACGACGCGGCGCGTCGCGAGGCGGCTGAATGACGGCGCAAGCGGCCGGCCTTCGATTGGCGCTCGTCGGGGCCCCGAACAGCGGCAAGTCGACCCTCTTCAACGGCCTCACCGGCGGCCGCGCCAAGGTCGCGAACTATCCGGGCGCCACGGTCGAGATGCGCGTCGGCCGGTTCACGACGCCGGGCGGGCGGCGCGTCGAGGCCGTCGATCTCCCCGGCGTCTACGGCCTCACGCCGCGGTCGATGGACGAACGCGTCGCGATCGACGCGCTCACGGGCCGGGCCGCGGGGCTCGATGCGCCCGATTTGCTCGTCGCGCTGATCGACGCGGCGACGTTGCGCACGCACCTCCACAGCATTCTGCAGTTACGCGCGCTCGGGCGGCCGATGGTCGTCGCCCTCAACATGATGGACCTCGCCGAGCGCGACGGGCTCGAGATCGACGTCGCCGCGCTCGAGGCGCGTCTCGGGGCGCCGGTCGTGCCGACGCGCGCGACGCGCAAGGCGGGCCGCGCGGAGTTGCTGACCCGGCTCGACGCCTGGTTCGACGAGCAAGGCGGCGACGGTCCGCCGACAGCGCCGTCCGACCCGTCGCCGTCTTTGAAAGATCTGCAGCGAGAGGCCCGGTCGATCGCCAACGACGCGATCGTGCACGAGCCGCCGTTCCACCGGCTGACGCGCGAAATCGACAAGATCGTCCTGCACCCGGTCGCGGGGCCGATCGCGCTCCTGACGCTGCTGTTCTTCATGTTCCAGGCGGTCTTCTCCTGGGCCGCCGCGCCGATGGATGCGATCGACGGGCTTGCGGGCGCTTTCGGCGACGCCGTGCGCGGGGCGCTTCCGGCGGGGGCGTTGCGGAGCCTCCTTGTCGACGGCGTCATCGCCGGGGTCGGCAGCGTCGTGATCTTCCTGCCCCAGATCCTCATCCTGTTCGCGTTCATCCTGGCGCTGGAAGCGACGGGCTATCTCGCGCGCGCGGCTTTTCTGATGGACGATCTGATGCGCCGCGTCGGGCTCAACGGGCGCGCGTTCATCCCGCTCCTGTCGAGCTTCGCCTGCGCCATTCCCGGCGTCATGGCGGCGCGGGTCATCGACAGCGAACGCGACCGGCTGACGACGATCATGATCTCGCCGCTGATGACGTGTTCGGCGCGCCTGCCGGTCTACGCCCTCATCATCGCCGCGTTCGTGCCGCCGGCGTCGGTCGGCGGCTTCAATCTCCAGGGGCTCGTTATGTTCGGGCTCTATCTCGTCGGCGTCGCCAGCGGCGTTATTGTGGCGTTCGTCCTGAAACGCACGCTGACCAAAGGCGCGCCGCAGCCGCTGATGATGGAGTTGCCGACCTATAAGGCGCCCGATCCGCGCGACATGCTTATCGGCCTGTGGACGCGGGCCTGGAGCTTTCTCAAGCGGGCCGGCACGATCATTTTGGCGACGTCGATCGTCCTTTGGTTCCTGGCGAGCTACCCGGCCGGCGCGGGCTCGCTGCGCGAGACGTTCGCCGGGCGGATCGGCGGCCTCCTCGAGCCGCTCCTGCGGCCCATCGGCTTCAACCTCGAGATCGCCATCGCGCTCATCCCCGGCATGGCGGCGCGCGAAGTCGCGGTCGGCGCGCTCGGCACCGTCTACGCGGTGCAGGGCGGGGAGGAGAACGCCGCCGGCCTCGCGAGCGCGTTGCAGTCGGCGTGGACCCTGCCGACGGCGCTCGCCTTCCTCGCCTGGTACGTCTTCGCGCCGCAGTGCTTCGCGACCCTCGCGACGATCCGCCGGGAGACGAATTCGTGGAAATGGACGGCGTTCGCCTTCGGCTACCTGTTCGCGCTCGCCTATATCGGCGCGGGGCTTACCTATCATGTCGCGCGGGCGTTTCTTTAGGCGAAGCGCGCCGGCGAGAACATGTCGAACCCGTCCGGCAGGGCGCCGGTCGCGGACCATGTCGCGGCCGCTTCGCCGATCGCCGGGGCGAACTTGAACCCGTGACCCGACATGCCGCCGACGACGAGAACGTTCTCGCGCACGGGGCCGATGGCGAAGGCTTCGTCCGGCGTCATCGTGTAGATGCAGTTCTTCGAGCGCCGCCTGGGGCCGAGATCCGGAAAGGCGTCGGCGAGCGCTGCGTCGATCCTCGCGGCGGCCGCTTCGTCGACGGGCGCGTCCAAGTCGTTAGGAGACGCGATCCGCGCGCCGCCGAAATGGTTCGCCGCCTTGAGCGTCGCGCCGTCGATCGACGGGAAGCCATAGATCCAGGCGTCGTCGGCTGCCGCCAGCACGAACGGCTTGAAGCCGGCCGCACGCGTAAACGCCGGGCCGGCGTCGTACCAGTGGAGCGTTTGACGCTGGAGCCGAAGCGCTCCCGCGAGCGCCGGCGCGAGGCCCATCGCGGCGTCAGGGAGCCACGCGCCGACGCAAAGAATAATCCGCTGAGCACGGATGATCTCGCCGGCCGCCTCGATCGCCCCGCCGTCCGGCGTCGCGCGCGCGCCGACGCCGGGGCGCAACGCGGCGCCGGCGCGCGAGGCTTTCTCCAACAGGGCGCACAACGCGTCTTCAGCGCGCAGGAAGCCCGCGCCGTCTTCGAAGATCGCCTCCCACGCCGGCTGAAGGCGCGGCGCGAGGGCGCTGTCGTTGAGCGGCGATGAAAGCGCCAGGCCGTGTTTCGCCGCCGCCGTCTTGACGCCCGTCAGCAGCGCGCTCGTCGGCGGGCCGGCGTAAAGAACGCCCGTCTCCTCGAACAACGCCTCGCCGGCCTCGTCGCCGAGCGTCCGCCAAAGGTCGCGGGCGCGTCGCGCAAGCGGGACGTAGGCCTCGCCCTCCGCATATGAGACGCGCAGGAGCCGGGTTTCTCCGTGGGAGCTGCCCCGATCATGGGGCGGCCGGCGCGCGTCGAAGCCGACGACGGACAATCCCGCCGACGCGGCGTAGGCGGCGCAGGCCGCGCCCATGACGCCGAGGCCGACGACCGCAACGTCGTATGCGGCGTTTCCCGTCAAAGCGGCTCGCAATGCCAGCAGGTCTCGCGCGCGCCGATGGGGCTGCCGGGCGGCGCCGAGCGCGGCGCGATGGTGGGCGGCGCGTCGGGCGCATGGCGGTCGAGATGTCGGGCGCTGCGTTTCGCAAGCCAGGCCTTGTGAGCGTCGGACGCCGCGCCGTCGGACAGACGGCTGCGGAGCGCGTTGAGGTAAGCGTCGACGCGCACCCGGACGGGCGTCGCCGCAGCGTCGCCGGCGCCCCCGGGGGCGCCGACGTAGGCGGCCTGCGCCTCGCCGGCGGGCAGCGCGCCGGACGCCAGGTCGATCAGCGTCGATACGAACCGCGCACGGACGACGCGCGCGATCTCATCGAGCCGAGGGCTTGAAGCCTCGGCGAAGACGCTCGCGTCGATCGCGCCAAGCGCCTCTTCGAGACTCAAGGCGTTTGGGTCGCGCCGATGGGTTTCGACAAGCCGCGCGGCGCGCGCGGGATGCAGGAGCGCGGAGAGCGTCAGGCTCGCCGCGGCGTCGGCGGCGCTCGCCAGGTCGAACATCGCGCCGGTCTCGCCCGCGAAAAGCTCGCCTTCCGCGATCGACGGGCTCAGGAGATCAAGAACGTCGTTCGGCAGATCGAGCGCTTGCGGATCGATCGTCTGGAGGAGCGCCGCCAGGGCCCGGCGCTGGTTCGCCGGCGTCACCGGCGTATTGGCCTCGCGGCCGTCGCCGACGACGGCGTGGCGGAAGCGGTAGCCGCCGACGAGCTTCGCGGCCGCTTGCGTCTGGTAGCGGTGATAGAGATAGATCGGCGGCAAGACGGCCGTGAGGTCGCTCGCCGGGCGTCCTTTGCGAAGCGAGCGTCGGCCGAAATTCGAGAGGGCGACGTCGCGCACCCGGAGCGTCGTCTCGAGCGATGCGACGGGGTCGGCGCCATTGTCCCAGAGGCTGCCGGCTGGGTGCGCCGACCCGACGTCGCGGGCGTTTGCGTCGTCGACGAAGCGCAGGCCCGCCGCGTCGGCTTCGGCGACGATGGCGGCGAGGGCTCGATTTTCGTCCGTATTCGGTGCAAACTCGCTATAGAGCCATTTGACCGCGAACGCGTCCCATGCGCCGACGCCGACGCCGTAAGCTTGTGAAAAATCAAGACCGCCGTCCGCCGTCGGCGTCACGAGCGGGGCCGGGTAGTCCATCACCGAGGCGCGGTCGTCTCCGCTGGCGGCGAAGTTGTGGGCGAAGCCGAGCGTGTGGCCGACTTCGTGAGCGGCGAGCTGGCGGATCCGGGCGAGCGCGATCTCGACCGGGTCGTCCGGCGCGCCGGAACCGGATTTTCCGGCCCCTGCGAGCCCCTCGAAGATCATCCGGTCCTGGCGCACGCGCTGGCTGCCGAGGATGACGTGCGCCTTCAGCATCTCTCCCGTACGCGGATCATGGACCCCGCCGCCATAGGACCATCCACGCGTCTGGCGGTGCGTCCACTGAATGACGTTGTACCGCACGTCGAAGGGGTGCGCGTCCTCCGGCAAAAGCCGCACCTCGAACGCGTTTTCGAAGCCCGCGGCGTCGAATGCGTCGGCCCACCAGCGCGTGCCGTCGACGAGGGCGTCGCGCACCCGTTTCGGCGCGCCGGGATCGACGTAGAAAACGAGCGGCTTCATGACCGGCCCCCTGGAGGCGCTCGCGTCCGCCCGCTCCAGGCGGAACCGTCTCGCCAGGCCCTTGCGAAGGGGCGCGTCGAGCGGCGCGCTGAAATCGTAGTACGGAACTTCGATGGCGCCGACGCGCGGGTCGAACGCGCGGGGGCGATAGCCGTCGTCGGGCAGGCGGACGAACGAATGGTGCTGGACGAGCGTGACGGCCCGCGCGTCGGCGGCGGCCGCCCGCGTCTCGGGGCCCGGCGTGTTCGCGGCGAAGGTGAGCGCGGCGTCGAACTCCACATTGTCGGGGAAGGCGAGCGCAGCCCCCGGCAGCGCGAAGCTGCGCTTGGGATCGAGCTCGAAATCGCCTTCGCCCGCCGATTTCAACGCAGCGGCGACGCCGAACGCGTCGCTTTCGAGAAACGGCGATATGTCGACGAGCGCTCCGCCGTTCGGCAGATCTTCGAAGACGTCCGCGGACCACAGAAACGATTGCGCGAAGCTCTCGGCGACCGCGCGTTTCTCCAATGGCTGGTCGGCGCTCGCCCGATACCGCCAGTTTTCCGCCTCCAGAACGATCGCGTCGCCGATGCGGCGGAAAGCGACGATCCGCCCCCCTTCGAAGGCGCCGCGGGCAAGCCCGACCGGGTTCGATCCGAGCCCGGCGGTCAGCCCCGTTGCATGGATCGCACGCAACATGACGCCGTTCTCCCCCGCGGGCGGCAACTCCAGGCGAACCGACCCGTTCGCCTCGATGCGCACCGGAACGAACCCGTCGAGCCGACGCGCGCCGCGATCGACGTCGTCTCCGCGCTCAGCGGCTACGGGCGTATCGTCCGTATTCCGCGCGATAGCGCCCGGCGCCGCGAGCGCGCTCAACATGATGGCCGCCAGCGCGCCGTGCGCTTGTCTCCGTCGCCTCATGATCGCCTCCAAAATTATCGCCGCCGTGCGGGGGTCTCGCGTTCGTCGCAGCCCGAACGAGCGGAAGCGTAGCGTCGAGCGGCGTCCGCGCAACGCAAGGCGCGATATTGCGTTGCAGCGCGTCGCCGGCGCGGGCTATGTTGCGAAAAAGCACGCCTCCAACGGAATTTTCGCCGTTCGTCGATTATCGTCCGATTGCGCGACCGCCTCGATTGACGTCGATTCCGACCAAGTGTTGTATAAGACTCATGATGGGCCGCGTCGTCGTCGCGAGGTAGACGGGCGGCGACGGCCGAGAGAAGAACGTACGCGCGCCAGCGTCCCGAGGGGCGCAGCGTCAAGACCCGCGCGCAAACGTTCCGAATCGTGAGCATCGACGTTCTTTCGGGAGGAAAGCACACGTGAAAGTTTTGAAGAAAGCCTCGGCGAGCCTCATCGCCCTCTCGGCGGCCGGCGCGCCGGCGTTCGCGCAGCTCGACGAAATCGTCGTCACGGCCCAGAAAACCGAACAAAGTCTGCAGGAGGTTCCGATCGCCGTGAGCGTCCTCGGAGGGGACGCCATCGAGAACGCGTTTGCGAGCAACAATCTGGAGAGTTTAACGACGCTCGTGCCGTCCGTCAGCTTCCGGAAGGGCAGCACGAACGCCAACTCGGCGATCACCATCCGCGGTATCGGGACGATCTCCTTCTCGGACGCCGCCGAGCCGAGCGTCGCGACGGTCGTCGACGGCGTGGTGCTCGGACGATCCGGGCAGGCGTTCGGCGACCTCTTTGACATTGAGCGCATCGAGGTCCTGCGCGGTCCGCAGGGAACGCTCTTCGGGAAGAACGCCTCCGCCGGCGTCGTCAACATCGTCACGCGCCAGCCGAACCATGAAGAATGGGACGGCTATGTCTCCGCGTCCGTCTTCGAAGATCAGGAGTATCAGGTTCGCGGGCGGATTTCCGGACCGATCACGGACGATGTTGCGGCGAGCATCGTCGTCACCCGCAGCGAATTCGACGGCTTCATCCGCAACCTCTTCAACAATCGCGACGTCAACGGCTATGACCGCTGGGGCGGAAGGCTCCAGGTGTCATGGAAGCCGTCCGATGATTTCAGCGCGCTCTTCACCTACGAGCACAGCGAAAGCGACGACGATTGCTGCGCCGACATTCCGGCGCTCGCGGCGAACGACGGTCGCTTCGCCGATTCGCTCGCGCCTCCGGGCGGGGCCGGCATCGTCGATCCCGGCGACGGCTCGCGCCCTGTGGCCGACATCCAGCTCGACACCCGGTTCATCGACCAGGATTTCGAAACGCGCACGATCAACAATTTCGACGCCTTCGCCGTCAACCTCGAGAAAGAGCTTTGGGGCGGCCACACGGTGACGTCGATCACCTCGTTCCGCGAGTGGACGAACACGGAGTTCCGCGAGGGCGACTTCACGTCGACCGGCGGGCTCGACGCCGAACCGGTTTTCGGCGTTCCGTTCCTGCTCCACGACGTCGGCACGCGGGACAACAGTCAGTTCACGCAGGAGATCCGCATTCAATCGCCGGCCGGCCAGCGGCTGAACTACCAGGTCGGCGCCTACTATTTCGACCTGCAGGTCGAATCGGACTTCACGCGCGACGCGAGTTGCCAGAACAATGGCGGCCAGAACCAGGACATTCTCGACGCCAATCCCGGCCTCACCTGCAACGCGAACGACATTGTCTCGGCGACGAACTTCGCGACCGTCGACTTCGACAACCTGGCGTTCTTCGGCCAGGCGGATTTCGACGTTATCGACGGGCTCAACGTTCTGTTCGGCGCACGGTGGACGCGAGACGAGGTTTCGTTCGTCAATTCGCGGATCAACAACGATCCCTTCGGACGACAGGGGGTCGGCGTTCGGCCGGATCTGCCGAACGGCCAGTTCCCGTTCGCATCCGGCGGCTTCGCCGTTCCGAACACGGACGTGCCGACGGGCGAGCTCGATGGGAACGGCGACCCGATCCTCGTCACCGTGCCGGCCTTCGAAGGCCGCACCGACGAAACGGATTTCTCGGTCAAGGCGGGCGTCAGCGCCGAGTTCGGCGCGCTCCTCGGCTCGGATATCAATCTCGGCACCGCCTACTTCACCTACTCGCAAGGCTATAAAGGGCCGGCGTTCAACGTCTTTTTCAACCAGGGAACGACCGACACGCTGCCCATCGGCGAAGAGACATCTGACCACTTCGAGGTCGGCTACAAGATCGCCTTGCCGCGGGTCGCGCTCAATATCGCGCTCTACACGACGGACATTGAAGGCTTCCAGGCGAACGCGTTCGACACGTCGACGGGCGTGACCATCACGCGACTGACGAACGCGGGCGACGTGCGCACGCGCGGCGTCGAGATCGACGGCTCGTTCGCGCCGACGGATTATCTCACCTTCACCGGCGCGATCGCCATCAACGACGCCGAAATCCAGGCGTTCAACTCGCCGATCGATCCGACCACGGGCGAGCCGCAATTCCCCGGCGGCGTCTTCACCGGCCAGGACCTCCTGTTCTCGCCGGACTTCAACTACACGTTCGGGGCGGACTTTCAGTACCCGATCTTCGATGAAACCGACTTTTTCCTGAACACGACGTTCAGTCATGTCGACGAGCAGGAAAGCCTGCTCCCGGGCGGCGATCCAGATCCTGCGGCGAACCCGTTCCCGATCCCGCCGCAAAGCCTTCTGCCGTCCTACAATCTCTGGAACCTGCGCGTCGGGTTCGAATACAACGAGAACTATCGCCTGACGTTCATCGTCAACAATTTGCTTGACGAGTCGTTCGTGACGACGAACTCGGGCGACGTGTTCCGCTTCCAGATCCCGCGCGAAGCCGACCGTTACTTCGGCGTCAACTTCCGCGCGGAGTTCTAGCCCCGTTTTGCGGCCTGCTCGGAGCGTCGCCCTCGCGGCGACGCTCCAACCCTTGAAAGCCCCGCCGAAAACGGCAGGGCTTTTTCGTTGCCGGCGTCGTCAGACGCCCAGGATCTCCCGGACGCGCTTTTCGATCATCTCGACGACGAGGTCGAAACCGTCGGCCTCGCCATAGAAGGGGTCGGGCACTTCGTCTTCGCCGGCGAAGAGCGCGAGGCGCGCGCGGTCGCCCTCGCGCCGCGCCAGTTCCAACGCAGCGAGGTTCTGGCGGTCCATAGCCAGGATCTCGTCGAACTCGGCGAATATGGCGGACCTCGCGCGGCGGCAGACGAAGCCGGAGAGGTCGTAGCCGCGTCGCGCGCACGCCGCGGCGGTGCGCGGGTCCGCCGGCCCGCCGACGTGTTTGTCGATGAGGCCCGCCGAGGAGACGGCGAACCGGTCCGCGAGGCCGCGAGCGTCGATCATCGATCGGGCGATGGCCTCCGCAGCCGGCGAGCGCGAGTAGTTTCCGTTGTCGAAGAACAGGATTTTCACGCCGCCGCTCCTGATGCGTTCGGACCTTCATTGGTTTGCGGATCGCCTCTCACAAGGCCCCCGCCTCGTCAAACGCCGCATCGGTCGCGCGCTCGCACTCGGCGACGGCGGCGTCGAGCTTGTCGAGCCATTCGCGCCCGTAATTATCAGCATACCACGCGCGCATGCCTGACGCTGCTTCCTGAAAGGCCCGTTTTTCCTCCGGATCCGGCGCGTAGATTTCGCCGCCGGCGGCCTCGAAGGCTTTGTAGGCTTCGATTTGACGACGCAGCGGCAGAGCTCGCGTCACTGTCTTCAGATGCTGAAAACCGTCGTATACGACGCGGCGGACGTCGGGCGGCAGGTCGCGCCAGGAAGCTTCCGAATGCCACCAGAGCGCGCCCATATAAGCGTGGCCGTCGAGGGTGATGTACTTCACATGCTCCTGAAACTTCATGCCGACAATGTCCTGCACGCCGTTCTTCGTGCCCTCGACGACGCCCGTCGCCAGCCCTGTGTAAACCTCGGACCAGGCGATCGGCGTCGGATTGCCGCCGAGCTGGCGCACGAGCTCCTGCTGAATGGCGGCCGGCGTCGTGCGGATCTTCAGGCCCTTAAGGTCCGCGGGCGTCTTGATGGGGCGGGACGTCGTCGCGAAGTTCCGCCAGCCGCCGGTGTTCGACACCGCCATCAGTCGCAGGCCCAGGTTCGCGCCGAGAACCGCGTTGCGCAAGTCCGCGACGATCGGGCTGTCGAAGACGCACTCCGCAACGCGGTCGTCCTGGAACGCGTACGGAAGATCGAACACCTGCGCCGGGCCGAAGAGATTGCCGATGCCGCCGATCGTCGTCATGAAGACGTCGAGCGCGCCGGACTGCATGCCCTCGATGCATTCCCGCTCGTTGCCGCAAAACTGTCCGGACGGATAGATCTTGACCTCGACGACGCCGTTGGTGCGGCTCTCAACGTAATCCTTCAGGACAAGGGCGCCGTCATAATCCTCGTCGTCGGGCGAGCCGAGAATGCCGACGCGCAAGGTGATTTCGGCCTCGTCCGCGCGCGCGCCGATCGCGCCGATAAGGCAGACGCCGACGAGCGCCGCGTATACGGCGCGCAAGATCCGGTCGCGTTTCGTCAAGGTGTCCTCCGTTCCATGATCTTATGCGAAGCCCAGCAATTGCGGAACCGTCAACGAAATTGCGGGCACGTACGTGATCAGAAAGATGACGGCGACCTCGACGGCGAGGAAGGGGAGCATCTCAATCGCGATCCTGTCGGGCTTTTCGCCGGAGACGGACGCCGCCACGAAAAGGACGAGGCCCATCGGCGGCGTCGCGAGCCCCACCGTCAGGTTGACGCACATGACGATGGCGAAGTGGAGCGGATCGACGCCGAGGCTGATGAAGATCGGCGCCAGGACGGGCCCCAGGATCAGGATCGCCGGGCCGGCGTCGAGGAACATGCCGACGACGAACAGGAACAGATTGATCAGGAATAGGAGCAGCAGCGCGTTGTCGGTGAGCCCCGATATCGACGAGGCGATCGAGCCCGCCATCTCGGAGACGGTGATGATCCAGGCGAAGGACACGGCCGCGCCGACAAGCAGCAGAATGACGGCCGATTGCGACGCCGCAGCGGCGAAGACGCGGGGCAGGTCCGCGACCGTCAGGGTCCGCATGACGAAGATCGACACGACGAGGGCGTAGAGCGCGGCGACGGCGGCCGCCTCGGTCGGCGTGAACACGCCGCCCAAAATGCCGCCGAGGAGGATGACGGGCGTCGCCAGCGCCGGCAGCGTCTTTGCGAACGTCAGGCGGCGCTCCGTCCACGTCGCCTTCTCCCGCGCGACGGGGTAGCCGCGCCGACGCGCCAGAACGGCCGTCAGCGCCATCAGGCCGCCACATAGAAGAAGGCCGGGCACGAGCCCGGCGGCGAAAAGGCCGGCGACGGAGACGTTCATCACGAACGCGTAAATGATCATGATGCCCGACGGCGGAATGATCGGACCGATCACCGACGAGGCGGCCGTGACGGCGGCGGCGAGGCGGCGGGAATAGCCGTTCTCCTCCATCGCGGGGATCAGCATCTTTCCGAGCGCTGATGTGTCCGCGACGGCCGAGCCGGAGAGACCCGCGAAGAGGACGGACGACATGATGTTCACCTGGGCGAGGCCGCCGCGCACGTGGCCGATCATGCTCTGGGAGAACTGGACGAGCGCGCGGGTGACGCCGCCGGCGTTCATCGCTTCGCCGGCGAGAATGAAGAACGGCACGGCCATGAGTGGGAAGGAATCGACGCCGTTGTAGAGCCGCGACAGGATCGCGCCGTTGAATTCGCCCTGACCGTCGAGCGCGAGGCTCAGGCCCGGGCCGATGAGCAGCGCAAAGACGACCGGCGCGCCCGACGCCAGTAAGATGAGAAAGATCCAGAAATAGGCGAGGGACATGGACCGGCCGGCTTTTCAGCGTTCAGCGCATGGCGCCGAGCGCAAGGCGCGCCAAGCGCTCGAGGCCAACAAGGAACAAAGAGCCGAGCGAGACAGGCACGATCAGATAAAACCAGCCGACGCGAACGGGCAGCGCCGCGGCGCCGATCGTCATGCCCCGTTCGATGAAAGCGAAGCTCTCAATAAAGAGGACGCCGACGATCCACAGTACGAGGACCGTTATCGCTGCGTCCAAAACGCGCTGCGCCGCCCCCGGCAACGCTTCGGCGAACATGTCGATCGACACGTTGGCGCCGGTGCGATACGCCCAGGGCGCGACGAGAAACGCCGACCAAACCATCAGCGTCTTGGAGAACTCCTCCGTCCAGCTAAGCGAGTTGTTGAGCGCATAGCGCGCAACGACCTGGAGGATGACCGCGGCCATCATGAACCCCAGCAGCGCCGCCGCGGCGCGCCTTCCCGCCTCGCCGACGGCGCCGTTGACGCGCCCGAGCGCGTCGACCGCCCTCGCGGCGCCTCCCGTTTCCTCCGTCATCGTCGCCTCGTTCTTTTTTGATTCGTTCGTCGAGCCGCGAGCTTAAGCCTTATCCGTCCGGACGCCAATGAGACGCCGCCGCATGAACGTCGACGCCGTTCAGGTGCTGCACGTCGGGCCCGAGCGGGATCTCGGCGTCGGCGCGGGCGAAGACCGCGATTTCGTCGAGTTGAAGTCGGAGGTCGTAACAGGCGCCGCCGGCGAGCGCCTGACCGCCGGGAAACCGCCGCCAGTCGCCGCGCGGCAGATAAACCCGCACGCGGTCGTCATCGCGCAGGCACGGCGCGACGAGAAGATCGTCGCCGAAGAAGAATTGCCCGTCGAAGCTCCAGGCCGCGCGTTCGTCGGGGCAGGCGAGGGGCATGGCGCGCTGGACCGGCAAACCCGTCTCGCTCGCCTGGCGTACGGTTTTTGCAAGATAGGGCGTCAAGCGATACCGCAACCGCAGGGCTTCGAGCGCGGCTTTCTCCGCGATCGGTCCGTAGGTCCACGGCTCGCGATCGCCGACGCCGTGTAGTCGCATGTGCGCCGAGAAAACCGCGGCCTGAATCCAGCGGACATAGAGTTTCGGGTCGCGCTTGTCGCCGTAAAAGCCGCCGACGTCCGTCGCATAGAACGGCGCGCCGGTCATGCCCCAGGAGAGCCCGCCGCGGATGCTCGCCGCAAGCCCCTCCCAGTCCGCCTGCGGATCGCCGCCCCATTGCGAGGGAAAGCGCTGGCAGCCCGTCCACGAGGCGCGGCTGAACAGAAACGCGCCGTTCGCTGCGAATTTCTCAGCCGCTTCGTAGACGCATTTATTGTACAAATGGGCGTAGACGTTGTGGAGTTCGCGGCCCGTCGCGCCGTTGTGGGCGAGCATGTCGTCCTCGACCTGTTCGCCGAAGTCGGCCTTTATCATGTCAACGCCGACGGCGAAAAGCTCCGCATGGCGATCGCGCCAATAGGCGTAGGCGTCGGGGTGCGTGAAGTCGACAAGGCCGCTGTCGGGGAGCGGCGTCAGGACGTCGCCGAAGGGTTCGCGGTCCCAGACATAACGGTAGGCGTCGCCCGTGCGCCGGTCCTTCAGGAGCCAGCCTTTCGCGGCGAGCTCGTCGAAGAGCGGGTTGCGGACGGAGACGAGCGGGTACTCCCAGACGCAAACCTTATAGTTCAGCGCCTTGAGCTCACTGAGCACTTTCGGGGGGTCCGGATACCGTATCGGGTCCCATTCGAAGGCGAAGCGTTTCTCCGTGTCGAGCCAGGCGCGTCCGTCGAGCGTGTTCACGTCGCTCGGCATCTGGCGGGCCCGCGCTTCGCGCGCCTTGGCGAGAAGCTCGTCCGCGTCTTGATAATACGCCTTGGAAACGATGACGCCGAGGGACCAGTCCGGCGGCGCCGGCGCCCGGCCTGTGAGATCGGTGTACTGTTTTACGAGCGCCGGGCCGTCGGCGCCGCTCAAAAGGAAAAGGTCAAGGCTTTCGTCTTCGACGAGGAGGCCATAGGACCGGTGCGACCACGGCGCGAACCCGACGCCGTGGGTCACGGGCGAGGGCGTGTGGCAGAAGACGCCCCAGCCGTCCGGGCTCCACGCAAAGGGCGCGTTTTTGTAGGACGCCTCCGCGTTGACGCCGAGGGCGTCGTGGTTGAACGAGCGGATTAGTTGGCCGCGCTTGTTGAGGGCGCTCCACTTTTCGCCGAGACCGTAGACGGCTTCGCCCGAGAACAGGTCGAAGTGGGCGAGCCAGCCGTCGGCGGCGCGCGAGAACGGCGCCAGGCGATGGGGCTTCACGAAATGACCGTCCGTGGACGACCGGATGACGAGGTTTTCGCCGCGACGAAGGGAGATCGCGAGCGTGCGCCGATCGATCGTCAACTGATGGTCGGCGTTTTCAATGACGATCGCGTCGGGGCCCTCGCGCACGGCGACGATCGCCTCTTCGACGGTCCCGCAAAGAAGCCCGTAGTCCCGCGCCGGCGTCGGCCCGCGGCGCAGACGCGCGCCGAAATCGTGCAGGCTGACGCGCAAGCGCCCGAGGTTCGTCTCCAGGGCGACGACGCCGCGGCCCTCTCGCTGAGGCGACGCGGCGTTGTCGACAAAGGGAAACGGGGCCTCGGCGAGGCGCGCCGCGTCGAATGCGACCATGCTCAGGCGAGCTCCAGCACGGGCAGCTTCAGCGCGAATGCGACGCCGCGCAAAGCGTCGCGATGATCGCCATAGGCGATCGCGTAATGGTGTTCGAGACCTTCGTCGACGATCGTTCCGCACACCTCGCGCGCAGGTCGATCGAGGCGCATGACCCCCGACGTTCCCGTAAACGCCATCGGCTTGCGAAGGAACTCGCCGTGGCCGATGACGAGCTTCGTCTCGCCGCGGGACTGGGAAAGGCGCGCAGTCGTGAATTCGCCGGGTTTCAGCGGGAACTGGTGTAGAAGCGGCATTTTGCGGTTGGTGTGGATCGTCGCCTCGGGCCTAGCTTCCGGGTCGCACATCGAGAGGGGCGCGAGGCCGCAATGCCAGAAGACGCCGGTGTCGTCGTCGAAATCGAGGTCGACGAGATCGGCCATCCAGACGGGCTCGTCGGCGAGTTCCTGCAAGAGCATGGCCGAGAACGAGCCGTAGACGTCGGCTTCGCAGGCGCTCGGCGTGCGGCGTTCGTTCATCATGGCCATCGGTCCGCAGGCGGCGCAACCATACTCCGTAAACGTCTCCGGCCAGCAGCGCACGGCGAGGCCGCGCGCGCCTGTGTCCGACGCCACGTCTTCGAGCGCGGAAAAAACGCGTAAAGACCGGTCCAGCTGCGGCTGGTCGACATCGTCAAGGCCGTCCAGGTTGGCGGCGACGGCGGCCCGGGTCGTCGCGACGCGCGCGTCGTCGGCCTCGCGCGCCTTCGCGAACAACGCGTCTAGATCAATCGTCTCGACGCTGAGATCCGCCAGCTTCGAGAGTTCCGCAGCGTCGTAGCTGCAGGTGTCGAACCCGGCGGGATGTTCGCCGACGACCGTTATCTTGGCGCCGCGGAGCGCGTCCAGCGCGCGCTTTGCGGCGTCGTTCGGCGCGGCGTCGGACTTTTGGGCCGCGCTCGGACGAAGCTTCGCCGGCTCGGCGAGCGCGCGCAGATCGTCGGCAATCGATGCGCTGTCGGGGTCGGCGTAAAGCCAGC
This sequence comes from Parvularculaceae bacterium, assembly GCA_050331095.1. Classification (GTDB taxonomy): domain Bacteria; phylum Pseudomonadota; class Alphaproteobacteria; order Caulobacterales; family Parvularculaceae; genus MED-G105. Next base: position 71,289 of record JBHJHE010000019.1, on the reverse strand, counting down.
CATGGGGAACGCCCGCCCGCCCGAGGGCGTGGGCGGCGAGGTTCAGGCCGCAAAAAGCATTGAGCCGCAACCTTCCGCCAAGACGCGGCTCGGGGATCGCCCAGATCGCCACCGGCGCCGTCGCCTCTTTCGCGAGGCGGACGGTCATCGTCGCGTCGGTGAACGTCACCTGGAGGATGACGAGGGCGTCGAGGGGCCGGGCTGTCAGCTCGCCGATCGCCCGCGCCGCGGCGTCCGCGTCGAACAGAAGTTCGCGCGGGCCGACGGTTTCGACGCCGGCGCGCTCTAGAGCGGCGAAGGCGGCCGCCATCTTTTCCTCCGCGAACGCCACGTCGAAGGTCGGGCGGCCAAGGGCGGCGACGCCATAGGTGAGGGCCATCATTTACGCTCCAAAATCGCGGTAGGCGGCGCGGAAGCCGGCGTCCGCGGGCGAGACGTCGACGCCGTCGGCGTAACGCGGGTGGTCCGTCCACGGCGTCGCGTTCGCGTCCGTCAACTCGTTCAGCTCACGCATGTAGGGCGCCGCCTTCGACCTCAAGTCCGCGCGGATCGCGTCCCAGTCAGGAAAGTTGTTGAACGCCTCGAGCCAGATCGCGCGGCCGGCGAGGTAGCCCGACGCGCCGGCTTTGTACGCGTGCGTCAGGATGTTTTTGAACGCCGCCATGCCGGCGCCGGCGGACAGCATCACCCACGGCCGCCCCGCGGCGGCGCCGAGCTCGTCGAACCATTTTTGCGCTTCGGCGGCGTCAGGGCCGTCGACGCCGGGCGCGTCTTCGGCCGCCACAGGGCTTTCGAGTTTGAAGAGGTCGACGCCGTAGCGCGCGTCGGCGAACTCGCGCACGCTGTCTATGACGAGCTCGGGTTTTTTCGTTTTCATTTCAACATAGTCGCTTGTCCGTTCGGCGTCTTTCTTAAGAGGATAGACAAGCAGTTCGAACACGAACGGAATGTCGTAGCGCGCGCAGGCCTCGCCGATGCGCGCGGTGAACGCCCGCTGGCGGGCGCATACGTGCGGCGCGGCGTCGGGACGATACCAGGCGAGCACTTTGACGGCGTCGCCTCCGACACGTTTTATTTTTTGCACGGACCAGTCGTCGATCTCCGACGACAGCCGCCCGCCGGGCGTCTCCTCGAAGACGGAGTCCTCGAGCGTCAGGATGAGGCCCTTCGCCGGGTTGTAGAGCGAGATCGCGCGGGGGTAGGCGTAATGCGGATCGAGCAGCATGGCGGTCGATTCCGACTGCAGTTCCTCGATCAGCATGGCTTTGAAGCCGGCGACGTCCTCCCACGGAGCTTCTGCGAGCCCGCGCTTCTCCCGGATCGGATTTTTGATAGGCGGACGTTGGTCGACGGCCGTCATTTTGAAGCGGCCGTTCTTGTCCGCGAGCCGTCTGAGGCCCCAGAGCTTGCCGGCGGAAAGGCTCATTTGGCGGGCTCCAATTCTTTCGCGTCTTCCAGGAAGGCGAGGGTTTCGGCGCGGTTCGGCGCGCCGGCGCGGCCGCCGACGCGCGTGACTTTGACGGCGGCGGCGGCGTTCGCGAACCGGACGGCGTCGTCTTCGCCGCGCCCCTCGCCGAGAGCGAGGGCGAACGCGCCGTGCCAGACGTCGCCGGCGCCAAGGGTGTCGACGGCGTCGACGGAAAACCCGCCGATCCAACGCGCCCGACGCGAAGCGTCGGACCGTCCGTCTACGGCGCAGGCGCCCCGCGCGCCGTCGGTGACGCAGACCCAGGCGCGGAGCCGTTCGGCGGCGAGGCGGGCGCCGCCCTCAAGGTCGGCGCTCCCTGCGTAATCGACAAGGCCGGAGGCTGAGAACGCCACATGGCTCGCCGCTTCGAGGACGAAGCGGTCCTCCGGCCGCGTGCGGTCGGCGTCGAGAACCGCCGGCAGACCCTCCGCCCGCGCCCAGGAGAGCGCCGCCGCCGACCCGGCGGGCCAGCGCACGTCGCCCAAAACGGCGTCGAGCCCGAGGGGCAAGTCAGCGAGGAGCCAGCCGGGATCCTGCGGCAGCGACGCGTCGAGATGATTGACGATCATCCGCTCGCCGCGCGGGTCCACCATCACGGCGGAGACGGAGGATCGACAGTTGGCGAAGCGTCGGACCCGCGACGCGTCGACGCCTTCAGCGGTCAGATCGTCCGTCATCTCCCGTCCGACGCGGTCGTCGCCGACGCGCGCGGCGAGGATCGCGCGCCCGCCAAGCCGTGACACCGCGACCGCGGCGTTCGCGGCCGGGCCGCCGCCGCCGGCGCTAAAGCCGCGCGCGCGATGCTTGTCCGCCGTCGCGGGGATGGCGTCTACGGAGAAAACGTAGTCCTGAACCGCGTGGCCGACGCAGAGAACGCTCGCCATGTCGCTTGCGCCTCCCGTTCGCGGTCAGACGTTCAGGCCGCCGAACAGCGCGTATTTGACGTTGACGTAGTCGTCGATCCCGTACTTCGAGCCTTCCTTGCCGACGCCGGAATCCTTGAAGCCGCCAAAGGGCGCCACTTCCGAAGAGACCATGCCTTCGTTGATCCCGACCATGCCGTAATCGAGGCGTTCGGTCAGGCGCCAGGCGCGGCCGAGGTCGCTTGTGTAGGCGTAGCAGGCGAGGCCGTATTCGGTGTCGTTCGCCATGGCGATCGCTTCGTCTTCGGTTTTGAAGGCGAAGAGCGGGGCGAGGGGGCCGAACGTCTCCTCGCGCGCGACCTTCATTTCGGTCGTCGCGCCGGTGATCAGCGTCGGTTCGAAGAATGAGCCGCCTTTTTCGTGGCGCGCGCCGCCGACCGCGACCGCGCCGCCTTTCGCCGTCGCGTCAGCGATGTGCTCCTCGACCTTTTCGACGGCGGATTGATCGATCATCGGGCCCTGGTCGACGCCGTCCTCCCTGCCGTCGCCGACCTTCAGCGCCCGGACGGCGTCGGCAAGCTTCGCCGCGAACGCGTCGTAGACCCCCGACTGGACGTAGATCCGATTGGCGCACACGCACGTCTGGCCGCTGTTTCGGAACTTGGCGATCATCGCGCCACGAACCGCCGCGTCGAGGTCGGCGTCGTCGAAGACGATGAACGGGGCGTTGCCGCCGAGCTCCATGGAGACGCGCTTCATCTGCGCGCCGGCTTGCGCGGCGAGCTTCTTGCCGACCTCGGTGGAGCCGGTGAACGTGATCTTGCGGACCTTCGGGTTCTCGCACATCTCCGCGGCGATTTCCGACGCCGATCCCGTGACGACGTTGAGGACGCCGGCGGGCAGGCCGACGTCCGTCGCCACGTCGCCGAAGGCCAGGGCGGAGAAAGGCGTCTGCGAGGCGGGCTTCACCACCATCGTGCAGCCGGCGGCGAGGGCCGCGGCGAGTTTCCGCGCGATCATCGAACTCGGGAAGTTCCACGGCGTGATCGCGCCGACGACGCCGACAGGCTCCTTCGTCACGACGATGCGCTTGCCCGGCCAGGGCGAGGGAATGACGTCGCCATAGATGCGCCGCGCCTCCTCGCCGAACCATCGGAAGAACCGCGCCCCGAAGGCGATTTCTCCGGCCGCTTCGGCGAGGGGCTTGCCCATCTCCGTCGTCAGGATTTCGGCGAGCGCCTGGCGCTGGGCCTTCAGCGCGTCGTGCATCGCGCGAAGCTTGTCGGCGCGTTCGTCCGCCGTCGTCGCGCGCCAGCCGTCAAACGCTTCCGACGCGGCGGCGATCGCGCGCGCCGTTTCCGCGCGGCCGAATTTCGGAACGCCGCCGATGCGCTCGCCGGTCGCCGGATTGACGACGTCGATCTGGTCGCCCGTCGCGGCGACCCATTCGCCATTGATGAAGTTCGCTTCGCGAAACCGCATGCCGCGCTCCTTCGTTAAATGATGTCTTACATAAGACTTGCGCCGGCGCAACCAGCGCGTCGGCGTCTCACGTCAATTCCGCCATATAGTGAAAATCGTCGGTGGCGAAACGGCTGAGCCGTCGCTCCACGGGCCGGCGATTGAGGTCGAAAGCGACCCGCTCGACGAATAACACGGGCGCGCCCTCGACGAGGCCGAGCGCGCGCGCGTCGTGGGCGGACGCGGCGACCGCCTTAACACGCTCCGCCGCGCCGACGATTGAGACGTCGTAACGCTCCTGGTAGAAAGTGTAGAGCGTGTTCGGCAACGGTTGGTGGGCGTCGAGATTGGGAAACGCCGAGGCGGAGACGACGATCGTTTCGCGCAGCTTCGCCGCCCCCGAGACAAGGCGCGTGCGCGCGATTTCGAAAACGCTGGCGCGGGCGGCGAGGGCCAGTTTTTCGCGCTCGTCGCCCGTCGGGGCGCGTCGCGTCACCGCCGACGTCTCGCAGGTCGGCGTCGCGGCGCCGCCATCGTCCGCGGCGATCTTGAAGAAGCGGAAGTGGGCGCTTTCCTGGGTGTGACGGGCGACGAAGGTGCCCTTGCCTTGGCGGCGCTCGACGAGGTTCTCCGCGACGAGGGAGTCGAGCGCCTTGCGGACCGTGCCTTGACTGACGCCAAGCTCCGCCGCAAGCGACTGCTCGCTCGGCAGCGCCGCCGCCGGTCGCCATGCGCCGGACGAAATTCGCGCCCGGAACAAGTCCCGCACCTGTTGGTAAAGCGGGCGCAGGCCGGGTCGTTCCGCGTCTCTGGCCGTCAACACCATCTAACGAGTATCGTCATGGTCGCGCTGATTGTCTAATGGCTCTTATAATGTATCATATAGAAGAATTCTTAACGCCGACGCTTGGGCTCGGCGAAAGCTGACCAGAGGGAGTTTCCGTGAGCGCACCGCACCTGCTTGTCCACAGCCGGGCCGACAATGTGGGCGTCGTCGTCGTCGAGGGCCTTGAGGCCGGACAGGAGATGCTCTGCGTCGTGACGGAAGACGACAGCGACTTCCGGCTCGTCGCCAAAGAAAACGTGCCCATCGGCCACAAGGTGGCGCTGAGCGATCTCGCCGAGGGCGACACGGTCGTGAAGTACGGCGAAGACATCGGCCGGATGGTCGCCGACGCCGCCAAAGGCGCGCACGTGCACGTCCACAATCTCAAAACGAAACGCTGGTGAGGGCGCGATGACCGACACGTTCCTGGGATACCGCCGCGAGAACGGCCGCGTTGGCGTGCGCAACCACGTCGTCGTTCTGCCGGTCGACGACATCTCCAACGCCGCGGCCGAGGCGGTGGCGAACAACATCAAAGGCTCGCTGGCGCTGCCCCACGCTTACGGACGGTTGCAGTTCGGCGAGGATCTCGACCTCTTCTTCCGCACGATCATCGGCACCGGCGCCAATCCGAACGTGGCGGCTTGCGTCGTCATCGGCATCGAGCCCGGCTGGACCGGGAAGGTGGTGGACGGCGTCGCCAAGACCGGCAAACCCGTCGCCGGTTTTTCAATCGAACAGAACGGCGACATCGCGACCATCGCCGCGGCGTCGCGCCAGACGAAGGAGTACGTACACTGGGCGAGCGAGCTGCAGCGCGAGCCGTGCCCGGTGTCGGACCTTTGGGTGTCGACGAAATGCGGCGAGTCCGACACGACGTCGGGCTGCGGCGCAAACCCGGCCGTCGGCGCGATGTACGACAAATTGATCCCCATGGGGATCCATGGCGTCTTCGGCGAAACGTCGGAACTGACGGGCGCCGAACACCTCTGCAAGGCGCGCGCGGCGACGCCCGAGGCGGGCGAGAAGTTCCTGCGCACGTTCCAGGCGTACCAGGACGAAGTGATCGAGCCGCATAAGACGTCGGACCTCGCCGACAGTCAGCCCACCAAAGGCAATATCGAAGGCGGCCTGTCGACGATCGAGGAGAAGGCGCTCGGCAACCTGGAGAAAATCGGCCGCGAGGTCCGTTACATCGACGTCCTCGAACCCGCCGAAGCGCCGGCGATGGGGCCGGGCATGTATTTCATGGACTCCTCGTCCGCGGCGGCGGAGTGCGTGACGCTCATGGTCGCCGCCGGCTTCACGGTGCACACGTTTCCGACGGGCCAGGGCAACATCATCGGCCATCCGATCGCGCCCGTCATCAAGCTCACCGCCAATCCGCGCACGGTGCGGACGATGTCCGAGCACATCGACCTCGATGTCTCCGGCATTCTCCGGCGGGAGATGACCATCGCCCAGTCCGGCGACGCCCTCGCCGATATGGTCGTGCGCACGGCGAACGGGCGAGCGACGGCGGCCGAGGCGCTCGGCCACCGCGAATTCGTGATGACCAAGCTCTACCGCAGCGCTTGACGCGAAGCGCCCCCGGCGCGAAGCGGCGGCATGGATAAGCGAACGATCACCCTGGACGAGGCGCGCGATCTCGTGGCGCGCGCTTTCGTCGTTGCGGGGGCGCGCGAGGATAACGCGCGCTCGACGGCCGAGGCGATCGTCGCCGCCGAGGCCGACGGCCAGAAGGGCCACGGGCTTTCGCGCGTCTCCTCCTACGCCGCGCAAGTCCGCACCGGGAAAGTCGACGGCGCGGCGAGGCCGGGCGTCGAGCGCGTCGCGGCGGGCGTCGTACGCGTCGACGCAGGCCACGGCTTCGCCTATCCCGCCATCGACGCGGCGCTGACGGCCGTCGCGCCGCTCGCCCGCGAACAGGGGCTCGCGCTCGCGACGATCGTTCGCTCGCACCATTTCGGCCAGGCGGGCGCCCATGTGGAGCGGCTCGCCGATGCGGGGCTCGTCGGCTTTCTGTTCGGCAATTCGCCCAAGGGGATCGCGTTTTGGGGCTCGGCCGCGCCGGCCATGGGAACGAACCCGATCGCCTTCGCCGCGCCCGCGCCGCCGGGGCCGGACAACCCGTACGGCGCGCCGCTCGTAATCGATTTGTCCGTGTCCGTCGCCGCGCGGGGCAAGATCATGGCCGCGAAGAAAACCGGCGAGGCGATACCTGAAGGTTGGGCGCTCGATGCGGACGGTCAGCCCACGACGGACCCGGAGGCGGCGCTCGCGGGCTCGATGGTTCCGGTGGGCGGGCCGAAAGGCGCCGCGCTCGCCCTCATGGTGGAGATCATGGCCGCGGCGTTGACTGGCGGCCATTTCGGCTTTGAGGCGAGCTCGTTGTTCGAAGGCGACGGCGAGCCCCCGAACCTCGGCCAGACGATCCTGGCGGTCGACCCGACGGTCATCGCCGGCGATGGGTTCGCCGCGCGCATGGGCGTCTTGATGGCGGCGATCGACGACGCCCCCGGGGCGCGTCGGCCCGGCGACAGCCGGTTTGCGCGCCGGGCCGCGGCGGCGCGCGATGGCCTTGCCGTTCCGGCCCCGCTCTACGACGAAATCGTCGCCCTCGGCGCCGACGCGTGACCCTCGCGAACGCCATCGCCGCGCGGCGCAGCGCCGTCGCCGACCTTGCGCCGGGCGTGCTGATCGCCGTCACGGTCGCGGCGGCCGCGCGGTTCGTGTCGGAACACTACGGCGCGCCGGCGATGCTCTTTGCACTGCTTATCGGCATCGCCTTCAATTTTTTGTCCGAGGAGGGACGCTGCGTCCGCGGGATTGAGTTCACCTCGAAACGGCTCTTGAAGATCGGCGTCGCGCTTCTCGGCGCGCGGGTCACGTTCGCGCAGATCGCGGAGCTTGGCCTCAGACCCCTGATTATGATCCCGGTTTTGATCATCGTCACGATCGGGGCGGGCGCGGTGCTGGCGCGCGCGTTCGGCCGCTCGCGCGATTTCGGCCTTTTGACCGGCGGCGCCGTCGCGATCTGCGGCGCCTCGGCCGCGCTCGCCGTGTCCTGCGTTCTGCCGAAAAGCGAAGCCTTGCGCCGCGACACGCTGTTCACCGTCGTCGCCGTCACGTCGCTTTCGACGATCGCGATGATCTTCTACCCCGTCCTGTTCGATTTGATGGGATTTTCAGAGGAACAGATCGGCGTCCTTCTCGGCGCGACGATCCACGACGTCGCGCAGGTCGTCGGCGCGGGCTACGCCGTCTCCGAAAGCGCCGGCGACGTCGCGACTTACGTCAAGCTCCTGCGCGTCGCCTGCCTGCCCATTGTCGTCATCGCATTCGCGATCGCCTTCCGGGGCCGCGGCGACGAGGACGCGGAGACGCCGTTCCCGTGGTTCGCCGTGGGCTTCGCGGCGATTCTCGTCGTCAACAGCCTCGGCGTTCTGCCCGAACCGATCCGCATGGCGATGGACTGGACGTCGGGCTGGTTCCTTGTCGCAGCGATCGCCGCCCTTGGCATGAAGACGTCCCTGAAGGCGATGGCGGCGCTTGGCGGTCCGCATATCGCCGTCGTCGTCGCGGAGACGGCGCTCCTGTTCGCCGCCGCGGCGCTCGCCGTCAAGTTCGTCTGAGGGGGGAAGGATGGCGGAAATCGTCGTCAGCGAGTTCATGGACGAAGCCGTCGCGCGACGGGGTTTCGCCGCCCACGACCTCCTTTTCGACCCGACTCTCGTCGACGATGCGGACCGTCTCGCTGCGGCGCTCGCCGGCGCCCGCGCGCTGGTCGTCCGCAACCGCACCCAGGTGCGCGGCGCGTTGTTGGCGGCGGCGACGAACCTCAAGGTCGTTGGCCGGCTCGGCGTCGGGCTCGACAATATAGACGTCGAGGCCTGCAAAGAACGGGGAATCGTCGTCGCGCCTGCGACCGGCGCGAACGACGCCTCCGTCGCCGAATACGTGGTCGCCTCAGCGATGGCTTTGCTGCGCGGAGCGTATCTTTCGAGCGCCGAGGTCGCGGCGGGGGATTGGCCGCGCCAACGGCTCATCGGCCGGGAGATCGCCGGAAAACGCCTCGGGCTCGTCGGCTTCGGCTCGATCGCCCGGCAGGCGGCGGCGCGCGCCACGGTCCTCGGCATGGAGATCGCGGCGTTCGACCCTTATCTGCCGGCGGAAGACCCGCGCTGGGCCGGCGTTGCGAGCCTGTCGCTCGACGAACTCCTGGCGACGAGCGATGTCGTCAGCCTGCATACGCCGTTGACGGACGAAACCAGACATCTGATCGACATGGGCGCGATCGCCGGCATGAAGCCCGACGCCGTTCTCATCAACGCCGCGCGTGGGGGCGTCGTCGCCGACGCCGCCCTCGCGGCGGCGCTGCGCGACGGCCGGCTTGGCGGCGCGGCGCTTGACGTTTTCGAGGACGAACCGCTGACCGGCGAGGCCGGCGAGAAGTTCGAGGGGCTTCCAAACGTCATCCTGACGCCGCATATCGCCGGCGTCACGGACGAATCGAACGTGCGCGTCAGTCGCGTGACCGTCGAAAACGTGCTTGCGGTCTTGCGCCCCTAGAGCGCCGGGCGTTCAGCTCGTGGACCCTGACGTGGGATTCCGTCCGGGCCGGACATGTTCCGTGCACTAATCGGGATATTACGTGGACGCCTTTCGCGACGACCTCAGCTCCGCGGCGCCTGGGGAGCATCGGCCTCAAGTCCGACCGAACGAACCGGCCTGCGTTCGGCAAATCTTAGGCGTTCACGCGGCCGGCCAAGACGGCGAGAGGCAGCCGGGCGGCGCGCCGATCGTCGCCGAGACCTTCGATCGCCGCCGCTTCGATCGCATCAAGATCCGGACCCAGGCCATCGGACGCCGCCCGCGCGTAAGCGGACCAGGTGCGCACGAACTTGACGAGGTCGCCGGCCGTCCACGAAAGTTCGCATGCGAAGTCTGGCGCGGCGACCTCGGGAAACGGAAATCCGACCTCGGCGGGCGGATAGCCGCGCCACGAGAGACGATTGCCGTCCGACCAGTACGGATCGATCACCGCCGCGATCGGCGCGAGGAGCGTCGTTTCGGTTTGCGGGTCGACCTCGAGCCGATGGTAAGTCCATGCGGCGAACAAGGCGCCCGGCCGCGACACGCGCTTGACCTCGCGCCAGAAGGCATCGAACTCGAACCAGTGCAGCGCCGTCGCGACCGTGACGACGTCGACGGCTGCGTCGGGCAGGCCGGTTCGCTCCGCAGGCGCGGTTTTGTAGAAGATATTGTCGCGGACCGGCGCGGCGGCGATTTGTTCGGCGCTAACGTCAGTCGCGTCGACCCGCTCGAAACGCTCGGCGAGCGCCAGGGCGGCCTGGCCCGATCCTGCACCGACGTCGAGGGCGCGCCCGCGCGCAGGCGCCTCTGCGGCGATCCAATCGAAGAGCGCCGGCGGATAGGCCGGCCGGCCGGCGGCGTAAGCGGACGCATTCGCGCCAAAGGTCCGAGCGTTGTCCATTCCGCGGGCGCCTGCGCTTCAGCCGCCGATGGTCGCGGCGACGGCGCGCCGCCAACCCGCCAGATATCTGTCGCGGTCGCTCGACGGCGTTTTCGGTTCGAAGCGGCTCTCGCGGCGCCAGCGCTTGGCGACATCGTCGAGACCGCCGTAGACGCCCGAGGCGAGCCCGGCGAGATAGGCGGCGCCGAGAGCCGTCGTCTCCATGATCCGTGGACGGTCCACCGGCGTGTCGAGAAGGCCGGCGAGGAACTCGCACATCCAGTCGTTCGCCACCATGCCGCCGTCGACGCGCAAAGTCTCCGGCTTGACGCCGTCCTCCGCCATTGCAGCCAGAAGATCGTGCGTCTGGTAACAAACGCTTTCGACCATCGCCCGGGCGAGTTCGGCGGGGCCCGTGGCGCGGGTGAGGCCGAAAATGGCGCCGCGCGCGTCCGGCCGCCAATGGGGCGCCCCGAGCCCGGTAAAGGCCGGCACGACATAGACGCCGTTGTTCGAGGCGAGGCTGCGCGCGAGGCCTTCGGTCTCGGCGGCGCTCTTGATGACGCCCAAACCGTCGCGCAGCCATTGCACGCCCGCGCCGGCGATGAAGATCGAGCCTTCGAGGGCGTACGCTGTCTCGCCGCTTAATCTGTATGCAATCGTTGAGAGAAGCCGGTTCTTGGAATGAAGGCGCTCCGCGCCCGTATTCAGGAGAACGAAACAGCCGGTGCCGTAAGTGCTCTTGATGTCGCCGGGGGAAAAACACGCCTGGCCGACGCTCGCCGCTTGCTGGTCTCCGGCGACGCCGCGGATCGGCGCGCTGACGCCCAGCACGTCGGCTGAGACGGTCCCGAAATCGGCGTCGCAATCGCGCACGTCGGGCAGGATCGCCTCGGGCACGTTGAACAGCCGCAGGAGCTCTGGGTCCCAACGGTTTTCATCGATATTGTAGAGGCTGGTGCGACAGGCGTTCGTCGGGTCGGTGGCGTGGACGGCGCCGCCCGTCAGCCGCCAGATAACGTAGCTGTCGACCGTGCCGAAAGCGAGGTCGCCCGCCTCGGCGCGCCGGCGCGCGCCCTCCACATGGTCGAGAATCCAGGCGATCTTCGTCGCCGAGAAATAGGGATCGAGCAGAAGGCCGGCGCGATCGGCGACCATTCGTTCGACCTCGTCTGATTTCAGCTTGGCGCAAAGATCCGCCGTGCGCCGGTCCTGCCAGACGATGGCGTTGTGGATCGGCTCGCCCGTGGCGCGGTCCCAGACGAGCGTCGTCTCGCGCTGGTTGGTGACCCCGACGGCGGCGAGTTTGTAGCCCTTCGTCGTCGCGGCGTCCGCGGCGCGGCGACAGACGTCGCGCGGCGTGCGCCAGATGTCGGCAGGGTCGTGCTCCACCCACCCGTTCGCCGGATAGATCTGGCGGAACTCTTCCTGGGCGACGGCGATCGCTTCGCCGTCGGCGGCGAACGCAATCGCGCGGCTCGACGTCGTGCCCTGATCGATTGCGAGAATGCAGCTTTTGTCAGCCATCGACGTCTCCGTTAAGCTTTCGTCGTCGCGCGAGCGCCGCGTGCGGCCTTTTCGCCGCCTCGACCGCCCAGGCGAAACTCTATATCTCCTCTATAAGACCGCAACGATGGCGAACAGACGACGCGGAGGCGTGCGATGGCGGAAGGTTCCGCGACGTTAGACGAACTCAAGGCGACGCACGGCCTCGAGGACGCGTTCGATCTTCTGATCGTGGGCGGCGGCGTCAACGGCGCCGGCATCGCGCGCGACGCGGCCGGCCGCGGCTTGCGGGTCCTGCTTTGCGAGAAATCGGACCTCGCCTCGGCGACGTCGTCGGCGAGCTCCAAGCTTATCCATGGCGGCCTCAGGTATCTTGAGTACTACGAGTTCCGGCTCGTGCGCGAGGCGCTGAACGAGCGCGAAACGCTTCTGCGAATGGCGCCGCACATCATCTGGCCCTTGCGTTTCATCCTGCCGCACCACAAGGCGTTGCGGCCGAAATGGCTCCTCCGTACGGGGTTGTTTCTTTACGACCATCTTGGCGGGCGGAAGATCCTGCCACCAACGAAAACGGTGGATCTGTCGACGTCGCCGAAAGGCGCAGCGCTCAGAGACGACTTCAAGACCGGCTTTGAATACTCCGACTGCTGGGTCGACGACGCCCGCCTCGTCGTCCTGAACGCGCTCGACGCGAAAGAGCGCGGCGCGGAGGTTTTGACGCGCACGCGCTTCGTCTCCGCCGAGCGCGGCGAGGACGCCTGGCGGGCCCGGCTCGTCGGCGAGGACGGCGCGGCGCGCGAGATCGTCGCGCGCTCGCTCATCAACGCGGCGGGGCCCTGGGTCGGCGACGTCCTACGCGGCGTTTCGGGCCACAACGCCCGCGGCGGCGCGAGCCTGCGCCTCGTCAAGGGCAGCCACGTCGTCGTCGACAAGGTCTTCGAAGGCGACCACGCGTTCATTTTTCAGAACGCAGACGGCCGCGTCATGTTCGCGATTCCCTATGAGCGCGACTACACGCTACTCGGCACCACAGACGTGCCGCACAAGGACGATGTGGAGAACATCGACGCCAGCGACGAAGAGATCGCCTACGTCCTCTCGATGGCGAGCGAGTACTTCGCCGAGCCCATCGGCCGCGACCGCGTGCGGCGCACCTACGCCGGCGTGCGGCCGCTTTACGACGACAGCGACGCCAAAGACGCGTCAGCCGTCACTCGCGACTATGTCTTCGACGTCGACGCCGCGGGCGGGGCGCCGCTGCTCTCGATCTATGGCGGCAAGATCACGACCTACCGGAAGCTCTCCGAACACGCTATGCGCGAGCTTCAGCCGCATCTAGGGTTTACGGAAGGTCCGTGGACGAAGACGTCGCGGCTGCCGGGCGGCGAGATCTAAGCCGCGGACTTCGACGGATTTCTAGATGACGCGCGCGCGCGCAAGCCGTGGCTTGAGCCGTCGACGCTGCGCCGACTGGCGCGCGCCTATGGCTCTCGTCTGGACGACGTTCTGGGCGGGGCCGCGTCGACGTCGGATCTCGGCCGCGATTTCGGCGGCGGCGTCTTCGAGGCCGAACTCGCGTACCTGCGCGACGTCGAGTGGGCGCGCGCAGGAGACGACGCGCTCTGGCGCCGGTCTAAGCTCGGGCTTCATGTGGGGCCCGACACGGCGCAGGCCGTAAAGGATTACTTTGAAACTTGACGGCCGGGAAACCTGACGGCGGGAAACCTGGCGGCCGGCGTTCGCGTCAGGCGACGAAGAAATCCCCGGCGACCTGTGGAAAATTTATCGGTCGATACCGCGTCCGTCAGGGCTGCGCGGCGCGCCGCAGGACGTACGTCGCGCCAAGGCCCGTCAAATCCGCGTTCACGTGTACGCCGGCTTCGGCGAAACACGTCGCGGCGATGCGGATATTGCGCTCCGCGTCGTAAACGTCGCCGCCGAAACTGTCGCGGCGCTGCGGCTCGCGCGCGCCCAGCGGCGCATTGACGAAGGGCGAGGGCGCATCGGCCCGGAAGACGGCGATCGGTCCAGACGGGCCGGCGTCGTCGTCGCTCGCTTCGACCACGAGGCCTTCGTTTCGCGACAGACTCTCGCAAAGACCCAGAACGAAATGCGCCGCGCCGAGACGGGTCATGTCGTCGTCGCCGATTTCGCTCGCCGCGCGCCACGGCCCCCCGATCGACAGCTCGACGCCGCGCTCGCGAAGCGTCCGGTCGATCCGCTGTTCGAGCAGCAGCAGCATGTCGGTCACAGCGGTGAAGTCATCGCCGTCGGCGTAGGCCGCGAGGCTTCGCAAGACGCAGTCGGCGACGTCGGAGGCTTGAAACGCCGCGGGGATCGGCACGTTGACGCGGCGCGCGACGGCGACGTCCACCGTGTCGCGGAGGACGCCGCTCGAATAGGTCAAAGCGTCGCGCAAGCGCTCGGCGGCGGCGGCCCGCGCCATGCGCAGGCGGCGCTCCGACGCGTTCTGGAACATGTCTTTCAGAGCGGCGGGCGACAGCGACGACTTGACAAACACGCCCTCTGCGCCCGCGTCGATCGCCCGACGGCGCAAATCGCCGATTTCGCCGCCTGTGACGAACGCGATGGGCGCGCCGCAGATGCGACGGACCAGATCGATATCGTTCTCGATCGAAATCGCGTCCGGCCGATAAATGTCGATCAACACCCCGTCGAGTTCGGGGCGGCTCGCGCCGTCGCCGCGCTTCTCGCCGATGCTCTCCGCCCAGTCGTCGACTGAGCGGCTCGTGGTCATCGCGAGGCCGTCCATCGGATCCGTTAGGCGCTTGAGCAAATGGGCGTCGACGCTGTTATCCTCGACATAATGGAAAAGCATGTTGCGCCCCTGCCAGCAATGCTCCTGTGTAAACAACTAAGACCGATCAGAACGTCCAGACATTCCAGGGCCATGGCAATAACGAACAATCCCCAACACCCACACGGCGCGCCGCGGTTCCGGGGAAAACCTTGAGCGACGCGCCGCGATTCGTCGTCGGGCTCGGCGCCTCCGCCGGCGGGCTGGAGGCGTTGGAGCGCGTCTTCGACGGCGCGCCGGCCGACGCCGGCGGCGCGTTCGTCGTGGTCATGCACCTCGCCCGCGACTTCAAGAGCATGCTCGACGACCTCCTGGCGCGGCATACGTCGATGAAGGTGTACCGCGCCGCCGACGGGATGGAGCTGAAGGCGAACGCGGTCTACGTCATTCAGGCTGCGACCACGCTCGAGGTCGACGAGCGTCGCCTCAGGGTCGCCTCCATGGCGGCGATCGACGGGCGGGGCGCGGCCGCGACAATCGCCCAGCTCTTCCGTTCCATCGCGAGCTCCTGGGGCGAGCGCAGCGGCGCCGTCGTTTTGTCGGGCTCGGGTTCCGACGGCGCGCAAGGGGTTCTCGCCGTCCATCGCGCCGGCGGGTTCGCCTGCGCCCAGTCGCCGGAAACGGCGAAGTTCGATTCAATGCCGCTCGCCGCGATCGCCTCGAACGGCGTACGCGCGGTGGAGGCGCCTGAGCAGTTGGCGTCGACCGTCATCGACGGCGTGCTCCTGCCGCGGATCGCGCCGACGCCGATCATCGCCCAGCAGGACGAAGCGCTGGCGAAAATCCTAAAGTCCGTCGTCGGCGTCTCGAGCCTCGACGCGTCGAAATACAAGCACTCGACTTTCGAACGGCGCGTGCGCCGGCGGATGATGGAGACGCGGGACGGCTCCGTCGAGGCGTATGCGGAGCGCGTGGCGGCGGACCCGAGCGAGGCGCGCCGCCTCGCGGAGTCTCTGTTGATCGGCGTCACCTAGTTCTTCCGCGACGAGGCCGCTTTCGACGTTATCCGCGAACAGGCCGTGCCCGACATTATCCGACGCGCGCAGGCCGCCGGGCGGCCGATCCGCATCTGGTCGCCGGGCTGCGCCACCGGCGAGGAGCCGTATTCCCTCGCCATGCTGTTCGCCAAGGCGTTGGAGGATCTGCCGAGCCCGGTGGACATCCAGATCTTCGCCACCGACGTCAAACGCGAACATCTGGCGTTCGCCGGGCGCGGGGAGTACGACAATGAGCGGCTGAAGGCGCTGCCGAAGGGTTTCCGCGAACGCTTCTTCGCGCCGCGGCCCGGCGAGACGAAGAGCGTCGTCGCGCCGTTCATCCGTAAAATGATCGTCTTCGCCCCCCATGACGTGTTGGGCGACCCGCCGTTCACGCGGCTTGACCTCGTCGCCTGCCGCAACCTCCTCATCTACTTTTCCCTTGAGGCGCAGCAAAAGATCGTCAGCAATTTCGCGTTCGGCCTCCTCGAGCGCGGTTGGCTGTTTCTCGGGCCCAGCGAAACCGTTGGCGGACAGCGCAACGCGTTTGAAATCGTCGACGCGCGCAACCGCGTCTTCCGCCGCACGGCGTCGCGCCCCCTCAACCCGTCGTTTCATTTTTCGCGCGGGACGCCGCCGGCCGAGGCGAGCCAGGTCACGCCGCGGCTCGGCGCCCGTCGGCGCGAGACCGCGTTGCAGCCGGCCTACGCTGCGTTGCTGCGCGAATACGCGCCGCCAAGCCTTCTCATCTCTCAAGAGCGCGAGCTCCTGCACACGTTCGGCGACGCGCGCCGGTACCTCTTCACGCCGGAGGGCGTCGCCAATCTCGACGTTGCGGAGATGGTCGACCCGGCGCTGAAAACGCCGATCGTCGCCGGCGTCGAGCGCGCTCTCGCGGACGGCAAGCCGATCCGTTTTTCGCGCGTGAAGCTCGCCCGCGCGCCCCACGCCGTTGAAGAGAGCGCCCGCGGCGGGGCGAGCGTCGATCTCGTGATCAAGCCCCTCGCCGCGGAAGGCGACGAGCGGCCGAGTTACGTCATCGCGGCGATCGAGAACGCCGCTGACGCGCCCGCGGACGGCGAGGCCGTCGCGACGGTCGTCGGCGGCGACGCGTTGGCCCAGGCGCGCATCGACGAGTTGGAGCGCGAGCTCGCTCGCACGCGGGAAGCCCTGCAGTCGACGATCGAGCAGATCGAAACAACGAACGAAGAGCTTCAGGCGTCGAACGAAGAGCTGATGTCCTCGAACGAGGAGCTTCAGTCTACGAATGAAGAACTGAGCTCCGTCAATGAGGAGTTGTACTCCGTCAACGCCGAGTACCACCACCAGAACGAGGAGCTGACGCGCCTCAGCGACGATCTCGATCTGCTTTTGGGTTCGACCGACGTCGGCGTGATCTTCCTGGACGGCCGCCTCAACATCGACCGCTACACGATGCTGCCGGGCGAACTCTTCAACCTCGCCGACGCCGACCTCGGCCGGCCGCTCAGCACCTTTCGCTCGCCATTCGAAGATTTCGACCCGTCGGCGCTCGTGCGCGAAGCGATCGCCGCCGAGGCCAGCGTCGAGCGGGAGACGCGCGACCGAGAAGGCGCGGCATGGCTAGTGCGCGCCGCGCCCTACGCCCGGCGGCCGGGCGCAGTCCTGACGGTGATTAATATCGGTTCGTTGCGCGAAGCCGAGACCGAGGCCCGGCGCAACGCGCAGATGCTCGAGGTGATCCGCAACGTCTCGAACGCCTTCTTCGTCGAAGTCAGCCGCAACTTGTCGTCGATCGACGCCATGCTCGGCGTCGATGATTTCCTGGGCGAGCGGGCCGCGCGGGCGCGCCGTCCAATCCAACTCCTCGCCGCGGCGCACCCCGACGATCGGCGGGCCCTTGCGATGCGTTTCGTCGGGGCCGACCAACGTCACGCCGGTCAACGGCGCGGAGGCCAGGGCGGTGCGGGCGACAACGGCTCGGGCGACGCCGACGCCGGCGAGTTCAACTGCGTCGTGCGGATCTGGAGCCGCGAGCATGGCGGCTATCGCCATGTTCGCGTCAACGCCGCCTTGGGACCGTCGCCCCTCGGCGACGACCACGCCCGCGTCGCCTGGCGCGTCGCCGGCGTCGACGTCGACGCCGTCGCGCGCAGCGAGCTTGAAGTTCGCGAGCGCGACGAGATCCTGACCGCGGTGTTGCGCGCCTCGCCGTCGATGGCCGGCTTCGTCGACGCCGACGGGCGCCTCCGGTACGTCAACCATGCGTATGAGACCTATTTCGGCGTCGCGTTCGACGACGCGATCGGACGGGCGCTGCGCGAGACCATGCCGTCGGAGATTTACGAAGCGGCGGCGCCGCGGGTCGCGGCCGCCATAGGCGGCGAGCGGCAGAGCTTCGTCATCGAGGACGCGTTGGCCGACGGGCGGCGGGCGCGGCTCGCGGCGACGTTCGAACCGACGACGGACAGGCGGGGCGCGCCCGCAGGCTTCGCGCTTACGATCCGTGACGTGACGAAGTACTATGACGAAGCCGCGAACCTCGCCGCCGTCGATCGCGCCCTCGCGAAGGCCGTCCGCGCCTCCGACACGGCCGTCGTTCTCGTCGACGCGGAGACGGGCGACGCGCTCTACGCCAACGCTGGCGCGAAGGCGCGCCTTGGCTATCGACGCGACCTCGACCTGCCCACTGGCGTGCGCATTGCGCGGCTGACGCCGGAGTGGACGGAAAAAAATTGGCTCGACTGGTTCGGGGAGGCGCGGCTCGGCGACGATGTCGTCCGGCGCGACGTCGTCGTGTTCGACCCCTCACAGATCGCGGCGAAGGCGGACGTTTTCGTCACCATCGTCGAAGACGGCGGGCGGCGGTTCGCCTTCGTGCGCGTCGTTGAGAACGCCGAGCGCGCGGCGGCTGTGCAGAACCTGCGCGAACGCTCCCGCCAGCTCGCGATTTCGAACCGCGATCTTGAGCAGTTCGCATCGGTCGTCGCGCACGACCTGCGCGCGCCGTTGCGACACATCAATCAATTCAGCGAATTCCTGCGCGACGAGGTCGCCGGGCTTAAGTCGCGCGACGCCGACGTCTACCTCAAAATGATCGCCGAGGGCGCCGACGCCATGTCCGACATGATCGAGGGGCTGCTGGATTACGCCCGCCTCGATCGCGCCCCCAGGGAGTTCCGCGCCCTCGATCCTGCGGCGTGCGCGCGCAAGGCGGCCGAGTACCTCCAGTCGGAGGTTGATGCGGCCGGCGCGACGTTGCGCATTGACGAATTGCCGTCGATCGTCGGCGACGAAACCCTCATTATACGTCTTTTCCAGAATATGATCGGAAATTCATTAAAATATCGTCGGGCCGATGCGACGCTCGCCATCGTCATCCGCTCGGAAGCGAAACGAGACGACGCCGTGGCGCGCATTAGCGTCGCCGACAATGGCATTGGCGTCAAAAAGACGCATGCAGAAAAAATATTCAAGTTATTTCAGCGCCTTCATTCGGAAGACGAGATCCCCGGGCTCGGCGTCGGTCTTGCGACTTGTCGCCGGATTTGCGAACTTCACAACGGCGAAATTGAACTCGATCGCGCTTATGAATTTGGCGCGAAGTTCCTGATATCGTTGCCAATCGCGCGAAGCGAAACTTCGCCGACGACTTATGCTGCGGAGTGACCTCGACCATGATCGCGGATACGCGTCATAGATCGCACGAGCCGTTGCGCGTACTCGTCGTGGACGACGACGCGATCGATCGGCAGCTCATCGGCTACGCCTTCGGCCGCGCCGACGCGGACGTGACGCTCCACGAGTGCGACGGCGGCCGCGACGCCTTAGACTTCATCAACGGCGCCGGCCGTCACGTGGGCGCAAAACGTCCGCATGCGTGCCTTCTCGACGTCAAGATGCCCGACGTTTCCGGCATCGAAGTCCTAAAGGCGATAAAGCAGGACCCGAAAGCGCGGTCGATCCAGGTCGTGATGATTTCGAGTTCCGACCGAAACGCGGACGTCGACGCCTGCTATAAGAACCACGCTAACGGCTATGTCTGCAAACCGCTGAAGAGCGCGGACCTTAACAAGACCATCCGCGCCCTTAGCAATTTGTGGATCAACGTCTACCGGTTGCCAACTTGAGCGCGCCCGAAGAGCGCGCCTAAAAGTCGCGCTTCCAGTTTGCGGATACGGTTTGGTCGCCGTCCTGCTGCAGTTCCGCCTCTACGGTAATCGCGCGGTTCACCTCGTACTGGACGCGCACGGAGCCGCCGTCGCCGCGGGCGTTCTGGTTCGCCGAGACGAAAAGGCCGTCGGCGACGTATTTTCCGACCTCGAGATTTGTGTCTCCGCCGACGAAGTCGACGTTCAAGAGGTCGAGGCCGAGGGCGGACCGCGCGCCGCCGGTAAGGCCGGGACCTCCGCCGCCCCCGACGCCGCTGAGGCTCGCGAGCGTTTGCGCCACCTGAAGCGATTCGAGCGCGGACAATTCGTTCGCCGGTTTGCCGAAGAGAACGATCGCCATGATGTCCTCGCGCGGCAGGCTCGGATTGGATTCAAGACCCAGCGATGGCGCCGTGGCGCGTCCGCTGATGACGATCGCCGCGAGCACGTCCTCCGGCGTTTCGTACTCCGCGCGCACCTTGATCGACGGGTCGTTCGGCGTAAGGCGATCGAAGACGGCTTCGCCTTGCGTGACGTCGAAGCGCCGGCCGGCGAAGTCGAGCGTGCCGCGACGCACGCGGACCGCGCCGAGGATCAGAGGCTCGACGCTCGTGCCTTTGACGGAGAGGTCCGCGCGCCATTCGGTTTCGAGGCCGAAGCCGCGCACGAACAATTCGTCCGGCGCCGTGATCTTCACGTCGAGCCCGATGGGCATGGCGTCCGGCGGCGGCGCCGGCGCGCCGTCGTCGCTCGCGAGATCGATCGGTTCGTTGGCGTCAGCCCCGACGTCGAAGCCCTTAAGCGTCACGTCCACGAAGCCGGCGCTCGGGCTAGGCGGCGCAAGGTCCACGTCGAGCGCGTCGATCTCGATTTCCCCGGCGATGCGCATCGGCGCGGGGCCCGCCTCGGCGGCGCCGGGCGCTGGCAGCGCGCCCGTAAGCGCGACCTCGCCGTGGGCCTGTAGGCGCGAAATCAGGCCGCCGCTGATCAACGCGTCGTCGAGCCTGAGCCTCACGTCGGTCGCGCTCGCGCCGTCGGCCCGGCGGTTCAGCGTTCCGTCGACGAAGATCGACGGCTCTTCCTGACCGGCCCCGGCCGCGCGCGCCGACAGCGTCGCGTCGAGGCCGTCAGCGTACTTGGCGATCAGTTCCGCGCCGATGTCGACGAAGCTGACGCCGCTCGCAAGCTCCGTATAGGCGCCGTCGGCGAAGGTCAGCGTCGCGTCGATCGTGGGCGCCTCGATTGCGCCGTTCGCCGTGGCTTTGAGGGACAACGCGCCTTCGAGCGTTTCAAGTCCCGGCGGAGCGAACGCCGCGTAGTCCTCGACGCGGCCGTCGAACGTCGCCTGCGCCGTGAGGTCGCCGGCGACGTCGACGCCGAGCGCTTCGCCGCGCGTTAGAGCGACGGGCGCGCGCGCGGAGAAATCGAGCTCGGGCGCGGCGTCGTCGTCACGGATGGCGACCTCGCGCCCGTCCCACTCGAACGAGGCGCCGATCGCGGCCGGCACGGGGGAGTCGTCGTCTTCAGGCGGGTTGATCGCGCTCGCGCGGAACGAGCCGCGGGCGACGGTCGCTTCGTCCGTATCGAGCGCGACGTCGAAATCCAGAAGCGCGAGGGCCCCTGGAAGCGGCGCGTCGCTGGCGCGCGCGTCGACCCGCCAGCGCGTCGGCGAAACGGCGAGGTCCGCCGTCGCCGCGCCGCGATCGCCGATCGAGAGGTCGAGACCGTCGATCGTGACGCCGTCAGCGAAGGCGATCTTGGCGGGAGCGCGGGTCTTTACGGCGATATCGGCGACGATCGCCGCGAAGTCCTGTAGGTCGATCGAGGGATCGCCGGCGAGGTCCGCAAGGAGCGCAAGCGCCAGGTCCTGAACGACGAGCCCGCCGGCGTCGAGGCGCGTCAGGGACATCTCGGTCCGCACCGCGTTGCGCGGGCCTTCGGCGTTGAGCTTCAGGCCGGCGACGCCGGCGCTCGCCGACACGAGCCGATCGGCCTCGACCTTTAGCGTCGCGGCGCCGTCGTCCCCGGCGCTCGCCGCGCCGGATATCGTCGCGGCCCCTTCGAGCGGGACGCCCGGCCAGGGCGTAGCGCCAGGCTCGCCCTCGAAGCGCGCGTCGATGCGGCCCGAGCCCGCGTCGAGCCGCCACGAGCCGTCGCCCGTCAGCGCGAAGAGCGCGCCTGACACGGACAATTTCTCCACAACGATCTCCTCCGCCCGCGGCGAGCGCACGATCATGTCGATCCCCCCGGCGCCGTCGACCGGCGTCGCGCGCAGGCGGCCGTCCGGGCGCATGGGCAGGCCCTTGAACGAGGCTTCGAACGTCGCGTCCGAGATCCGAACCGGCTCGTCGCCGTTTGCGCCGGGGGCGGACAAGGCGGGCGCGGAGCCGTAGGCGGTCAGCGTCAGATCGTCGAGCGGGCCGGCGGCCTTCACCCGCCCGCGGAACCCGCCGCGCGCCGTCACCGCGCCGTCGCCGACGAGCCCGTTGATGAACGCTTTCGACGCAACGAGGGCGCCGTCGACGTCGATGGCGGCGGGATCGAGGTCGTACCGCGCCTTGCCGTCGAAGGCGCCGCCCGCCGTGAGACGCGCCGCCGCGTCCGTGACGGATACGAACGATGCGGCGTCCGCTTCCAGTTTGGCGACCAATGACGCGCCGCCGGCCAGCGGACCCGGCAGGGCGTCGTTCTTCGCGACGCCGACCTCGACGTCGCCGGAGAGCTTGCTTGCGAGATCGCTGACGGCGTCCCGAAGCGCGACGCGTAGTTTCGGCCCTGACGCGTTGACCGCGACGGCGTATTCATCGCCGGCGGGCGACGCGCTCGCGGACAAGTCGATCGGTCCGCCCACATACGTCTCGATCGCCTGTGCGATGTCGTTCGCACCCGGTTCGCCCGGCGCGAAGGAGCCCTCGAAGTTCGCGATGCGCAGCGCGTCATCGTCGAACGCGGCCTCGGCGACGCCGCTCAGCCGGCCGATCTCCGCCTCGGCGGCGGCGAGGTCGATCCGCGCGCCGCCGTCCGTCGCGGTCGCCGTCGCGCGCAGGCGCGCCGTCGGGCCGACGGCGTCGGCGACCGCGGCGAGCCGCTCGCCGAAGTCGAAGTTCACGATGGCCGTGGCTTCGCCAAGGCTGACGACGTCCGCTTCGAGGCGCGCCGTACCCGTTCCATAGGCGCCCGCCTCAAGGTTGAGATCGACGGCGAGCGCGTTGGCCGGCCCGCCGCCGGTCGCCGAGACGCGCACGGGGCCGCACGCGAGCTTGGCGAGGGCGCCGACGCTTTCGACGATGGCGTCGATCGCGAGGCGCTCGCCCCGGTCCATCTCCAAGCTGACGCGCACGGCGTCGGCCTCGTCGACGGTCGCCGCGGTCAGTTCGATCAGCGCGCCTTCGGGACCGACGTCGGCTTCGCCGCTGGCGTTGAGCCGCATCTGCGCGCCGAAGGCGTCTTCGGCGATCGTCATGTCACGGATCGTCAGCGTCTTGATCGTCGCCTTCGGCAGATCCGCGAGGGACGGCGGCGGGCTTGGCGGTTTCGGCTCCTTCGGCGCGTCGCTCGCCGGCGGCTGGCGCAGGAGCGACAGGCCGTCAACCTCGATGTCCTCGACGACGAGCCGGGCGCCGAGGAGCGCTGCGGGCCGCCAGACGAGCCGCGCCCGCGGGAGCCGCAGCCACGGGCCCTCGGCGTCGGAGAGGACGACGTCGGTGACCGTAAGCGACGAGGGCAGCCCCGGACCGATCGACCCGATCCGGGCCTCCCCGCCAAGGGCGGTCGAGATTTGCGCCTCCGCGAAGGCGGCGAGCCGCGTGCGGCCGGCGTCCGTGCCGACGGCGAAGAATCCGGCCGACGCCGCGACGACGACGACGCCTAACAGCAAGAGCCCGACGATCAGGAGCGTTTTCTTCATGGCGCGCGAAAAACTCCTTAGGCGTTAGAACGGTTGACCAAGCGAGATGAACAATTGCCACGCGCGGTCGGACTCGCGCCGGTCGAGCGGAAACGCGACGTCGACGCGCAACGGGCCGATCGGCGACAAGTAGCGCGCGCCGCCGCCGACGCCGACGAGGAAGTCGCCGCCGAAGTCCGGCGCCGACCGGTCGGAAACGCTGCCGGCGTCGAGGAAAGCGGCGAGTTGGACGTTGGCGATCGTGCGCGCGCGCAGCTCGACGGCGCCCTCGATGACCGAGCGCCCGCCGACCGGGTTGTCGTCCTCGTCAAGCGGCCCGACGGTCTGGAAATCGAAGCCGCGTACGGACGATCCGCCGCCGGAGAAGAAGCGCTGGTTCTGCGGCACGTCGTCGAACGGCGCGCCGAAGAGCGAACCGAGCCGCGCGCGGAAGGCGGCGGTGTAGCGGTCGTTCGCGCCCACATGGGTGCGGGTGCGGGCGTTGAGCTCGGCGCGGGTGAAGGTTTCGGTGCCCGTGAAGGGCGTCAGCGTCAACGAGACGCGTTCGCCGTTCTCGAGCGCCAACGGGTCGTCTTCGGTGTTCCACACCGCCGACAGGGGCAGGGAGACGAAGAACGTGCGCTCGTCAGTGTCCTCGCTCTCGACCCGCGAGGTCTCGAGCGCGAGGCCCGCACGCGTCTCCAGCCGGCCGTCGAGCCAGCGCTTGGCGACGCCGCCGGAGACGGCGACGGTGCGCGCGTCGAACGCGTTCGTCGTCTCGTTGGCGAATTCGAACGCCGCGAACGCCGAGCCCGGCAGGGTCGGCAGCGGCTTGTCGAAGCCGAACGTGATCGCCTGTTCGATCTCGGACGCTTCGATTTCGGCCCGCGCGCTTTCGCCCGCGCCGAAGAGGTTCCGGTACTCGAAAAAGAGCCGTCCGCCCGGACCTTCGACGGTGGAGAACGAAGCGCCGACGCCGATCGTGCGGCGCTTGCGCTCGTCGAGATCGACGAGCACTGGCGCGCGCCCGGTCTCGTCGGGCGAGCCGTTGTCGACGTCGACGGACGAAAAGAGACCCGTCTGCGACAGGGTCTCGCGGTAGCCGACGAGTTTGGCGCGGTCGAACCGCGCGCCCGTCTCCCAGGTCTTGAGTTTGTCGAGAAAGGTCGGCTTCGTCTGCTCGGCGCCGCTGATCTCAAGCTCGCCGAAGGTCGCCTCGGGGCCGGTCTCGAAGACGTAGATCGCGCGCGCTTCGCCGGGGGTTCCGGTGGCTTCGGCGCGCCGCGACACGCTGCGCGCGCCCGGATAGCCCGCGCTCCACAGGGCGTCGAGGATCTTGCGCTGGTTCTCCTGCAGCGTCGCGCCGGCGGCGTTGGTTCCGAGCTTCAGGCCGAGGCCCGCCGGCGCGTCGGCGCGCGGGGGCCCGTCGGTCGCGTCGGCGTAGACGATCGCGTGGGCGACGATGCGGTGGGCGGGACCGGCGTCGATCTTGAAGCGGGCCGTCAGATCGTCCGACGCGTCGCCTTCGGCGCGGGGCCCGTCGAGTTCGAACGAGACGCGCGCGGCGTAACGCCCGGACGCCTTGAGCGCGCTTTCGATCACCGCGGCGTCCTTGCGGCCCATTTGCCGGATCGCCGCCCGCGTCGGCGGCGCGCGCCCGCCGTTGGCGAGGCGAGAGACGAGCTTCAGGCGTTCGCGCAGGTCCTTCGGCGCCCCGATGAGCTCCACGTCGACGTCGTAGCGGCTGGGCGCCGCGGGCGCCTTCGGCGGTTCGGGGAGGGGATCGGCCGGCTTGTCCTGCGCCAGCGCCGCGCCGGCGAGGGCCGGCGCGGCCGCCAAAACCGGCGCAAGTCGTCGTCGTCCGGTTCGTCTTAACGCCACGTCGCCGTCGTCCTGCGGGTTTGCCGTTCGGTCGGCGCGCTTGGGCCGGCCGTTGCGCGCCCGCCCGGCGGTTGCGCCTGTGAGCGGTTGATCTTAAGCCTTTGTCGCAAAACGTAAATGTCGAACGCTCGGGCGTGCCCACCCCGACGTTCGTCGCCCAACCAACGCGTCGAAGACGATCATGGCCCATCCACTCTGCGGCGCCGATCCGGCGACACTCGCCCGGGTCATGCGGCGCGCCGGGCTCCCGGAAAAACCGCTGGCGGCCAGCGCGATCGCGCTTTCGGTCCTCGCGCGCCAGCCGTTTTCCCTCGCCGAGCGCCTCGTGATGGACCGCCGACTGCCGGCGACCGACGCGCTGGCGCCGCCCGTCTTCATCCTTGGCCATTGGCGCTCGGGGACGACGCACCTCTACAACATCATGACGAAGAGCGGCGCCTGGGCCTACGTTCCGCCCATCGCCACGGGCCTCCCGTGGGATCTTTTCGGGCTCGCGCGCGCCTTTCGCCCGCTCCTTGAGCGCGCGCTGCCGAAACACCGCTACATCGACAAAATTCCGGTCAATCCCGACAGTCCGCAGGAGGATGAGATCGCGATCGCCAACATGAGCGATCTCTCGTTTTACCACGGCGTCTACTTCCCCCGGGCCTTTGGCGAGTTCATGTCGCGCGGCGTCTTCTTCGACGGCTGCGACGCCGAGGAGGTGGCGCGGTGGGAGGAGCGGTTCTGCTACCTGATGAGGAAGCTCTCGCACCTGCAGGGCGGCAAGCCGCTTCTGATTAAAAATCCAGTGTACACGGCGCGCATGGGGCTCCTCGCCGAAACCTTCCCGCTGGCGAAGTTCATCCACATCCACCGCAATCCTTACGACGTTTTCGTATCTATGCGGAATTTCTACAAGAAGCTCTTCGCCGAGTTCGCGCTCCAGGACTGCGCCCTTATCGACGTCGACGAAGTCATCGTTCAGGTTTACGCGCGGATGATGGACGCGTTCGAAGCGGACGCGGCCGCGATCGATCCGGCGCGGCTCGTCGAGTTGCGCTATGACGACCTGGACGAAGCGCCCGTCGCGGCTGTCGAACGCGTTTACGACGCCCTGCGGCTTTCCGGCTTCGACGCCGCGAAACCGCTTGTCGAATCCTATGTTGCGTCCGTGAAGAGCTTTGAGAAAAATCGCTTCGCAATCGCGGACGACGCGGCGGCGAAGGTCGAGGCCCGCCTCGGCGCGTATGTCGCGAAGTGGGGATATCGACGACCGACGGGCGCCGCGCGCGGGTGACGCATGGGCGGACCGTCGGCGCCTTGAGGGGAGGCGGCCGATGGGATCTCGAACGACGTTGCGGGCGTGGGCTTGGACGCTTCTGGCGGGACTGCTCGCGGCTTGCGCCGACAGGCACGCCGAGCCGTTCGGCCCTGCGCGCTACGATCTCGCCCACTGCGCGCGCGCGACGCTCATCGACGTCTCCAATGGCGCGCGCGTCGTCGGCGCGGAGGATCTCGCGGTCGACCGCGCCGCGCGGCGACTGATCGTCTCGGCCTATGATCGCCGCGCCGCGGAGCGGGCGGCGCGCCGCGGCGCGTTCCTGGTGCCCGAGGGCGGGGGCTACGCCGTCGACCTGGTCGAGCTCCTGGCGCGCGACGGCCGGCTCGTGCCGGCGCGGCCGCTGGCGCCGCCGAGCCGGTTCGCAGGGGGCTTGCGGCCCCACGGGCTGTCTTTCGATCCGGCGGCGCGGGAGATCGCTTTCGTCAACCGAAGCTATCAGAAGATCGACCGGCGCTGGCGGATGACCCCGCGGCTCGAGCGCATCGGCGCGAACGGCGAGGTCGTGTTCGGCGGCGAGGCGCCCGCGGGGTGCGCGGCGAACGACCTCGCGAGCGTCGGCGGCGCCGCGCTCGTCACGTTCGACCATGGCGCGTGCGGCTGGCGCGCCGCGATGGAGGACGTTTTCGCGTTGAAGCGCAGCGGCGTCGCCAACGACGACGGCGCGCGGCTCTTCGACGGCGTTCAGTACGCCAACGGCATTGCCGTCGCCGCCGATGCGGCCGGCGAGGCGACGCTCGCCGTCGCCGCGACGCGCGAGGCGGCGATCCTCCGGCTCGCGTCGACCGGCGGCGACCTCGCCTCCGGCGAACGGCTTCGGCAGGTCGAGCGCATCGACACCCCGGGCGGACCCGACAATCTCACCGTCTCGCCGGACGGCGGCGTCGTGGCGGCGGTGCACCCGTCGCTTTGGCGTCTCGCGCTCCACCGCAAGCTGGGGATCGGCGACGCGCCGTCGCGGGTCGTCAAGGTTGACGTCGGCGGAGCCCGCGTCGAACCGCTTCTCGACGACCCCACGGGCGCGACCTTCGCTGGCGCCACCGTCGCCGTGGAGCTCGGACCAAGTTGGGGCGGCGCCCTCGTCGTCGGCTCGGCGACGGACGCCGGCCTTCTTGTTTGTCGCGCGCCCGTAGAGCGAACCCGCGTTTGACGCTCAACCTAGTCACCGGCGGCGCCGGCTTCGTCGGCCGGCGGCTTGTCGCGGCGCTCCTTGCCCGGGGCGAGGCCGTGCGCGTCCTTGATCTCAATCCGTGCCCGGTCGACGGCGCTGAAGCGATCGTCGGATCGATTTCCAACGCGACGGTCGTTGCCGAGGCGACGCGCGGCGCGACGCGCGTTTTTCATCTCGCGGGGGTCGCCGATCTCTGGGCGCGGGACCCGTCGGTCTTCGAGCGCGTTAACGTCGAGGGGACGCGGACCGTGCTCAATGCGGCGCTCGCGGCGGGCGCGGAGCGCTTCGTCTTTTGTTCGAGCGCGACGACCCTTGTCGGCGAGCGCGCGCCGATCGGGATTTCAGACGTCGACGAAACGAACGTTCTTGCGCCGGACGATCTCGTCGGCGCCTATCCGCGTTCGAAGCGCCGGGCCGAGCTCGTCGTCGAAGCGGCGGCCGCGCGCGGGGGCCCGGCGCTGCTCGTCAACCCCACCGCGCCCCTCGGGCCCGGCGCCGACAATCTCACGCCGCCGACGAAGATGATCCTCGACTTCGTCAACGGCGCGACGCCGGCCTACATCGACTGCACGCTGAACTTCGCGCCGGTCGACGACCTCGCCGCGGGCATGATCGCCGCTGCGACGCGCGGCCGGCCGGGCGAGCGATACATCCTCGCCGGCGAGGACGCGCCGATGCGCGCGCTCCTCGCGACGCTGGCCGACGCGACGGGCCGCCCCATGCCGCGCCTTCGGCTGCCCTACGCGGCCGCGCGCGCGGTCGCGGCGATCGACGAGGGGTTTGTCGCGCGGCTCACCGGCGCGCCGCCGAAGGCGCCGATCGCCGGCGTCAAGCTCGCCGGCCGCCAGACGCGATTCTCGCGTGCAAAAGCGGCGCAGGCGCTCGACTGGCGCTCGGGCCCCTACGAGCCGGCGCTCATCGCCATGCTGCGCTGGGCGCGCGAAAAAGGCCTCACCGACGCCGACGTCGTCTGACCGGACCGCTTACGAACCCGGCGCGTCGTCGTCCGTGCGGAAACTTTCGCGGATGAGCCAGACGCCGATCGCCGCCCGGTGAAGCGTCAAGAAGGGTCCGTAAGCGTAGGCGATGAACGGCGCGGTCCAGCTCGACTGGCCGGCGTAGCGGCCAAGGATCATCATGACCGTGAGGACGATGGTCGCCCCGGCGCTCGCGATCGCGATCCGGCTCAGCCAGTCGGATCGGCCAAGGCACGAGGCGAAGAGGCCCGTCGACAGAACGAACATGACCCACAGGAGAAAGTAGGCGCCGCCGAGGAGGTCGTAGAACGTCTCGATGCGCGCCTTGAGCTCGGCCGGCGGCGCCGGGCCGTCGCCGGTCAGGTAGCCCTCCTTCCAGACGCCGTTGACGACGAAGAGGATCAGCACGCCGAGGACGAACTCGGTCATCTTCTCGACGAACGCGAAGGCGAAGCCGGACGCCGCGCGACCCGGCGCGCGCCCGAACAGCGCCAACAACAGCCCGAGGGCGAGGAGCAGCGTGAACGCCGGGTGGACGAGGAGAACCCATTGTCGCGCCGCATAGACAGGGTGGCGGATCAGCGCCGCCGCCTCGTCGAACCCTTCCGCTTCGTAGAACAGCGGCGCCATCGTGTTAAGGATCGTCGTCAACGCGCCGATCAGCGCGCAAATCCCGAGCGCGCGCACGGCCGGCCTCATGTTCGCCGTCATCGGTCTCCCTTCCCGGGTTGCTCGGGAACGAAAGAGATCGGCGACCGCCGGCGGCGGCAACGGCGTAGGGACGAACGTCAGGCGGCTAGTGACGAACGACAGGACCGTCTTCGAGGGCGGCGCGCACGGCGGCGCGGTATGATCGGCCCACGGGCGCCTGGACGCCTGATGACAGGATAAGGCCCGCAAGGCCCTCCCGGTCGCGAACGACCTCGGCGACCGCGTCGAGCTTCACGATCCACGAGCGATGGACGCGGAGATAGCCGTGGTCCGACAGCGCCTCGGCGGCGTCCCGGAGCTTCAGCCGGATCAGGTCGTTCGAGCCCGCTGACAGCGCTTCGACATAGTTGCCGGCCGCCCTGATCGCCACCGCTGACAGCAACGGCGTCGGCGGGGCCGGCGCGGCCTCGACGGGTCGCTCGCCGCGTCGGCGCAAAGCGTAGAGCGACGCGCCGAGGGCGACGTAGATGGCGACGGTCGGCGTTTTGTCCTGGGCGCGTTTCAAGACGTTGAACGCGGAGAACTCGTCGGGCGGAAAGGCGGCGAGGTCGGAGGCGACGACAAAAAGAGCCGCGAGGGCGGCGAGGCCGATCAGTTGGAGCTTCCGGTCGAAAAGAAAGCTCGCAGCGCCCGCCGCCGTGACCAGGGGCGTGGGGTTGGAGACGAACCACAGCCAGAACGCGCGCGCGTTGAGGCCGTTGCCGAGCGATTGCATGACGAGACAGTAAGAGCACTGTGCGACGAGCGCCGCGGCGAGCGCGCCGACCCAGGCGTAGGGCAGGACGCGGGACGGCAGGCGCTGAAGCGGGCTCTCGTGCATTGGTCGAAAGACTACGCGTCACCCGGTGGGAGGGGAACCAAGCTCGCCCGCATGCGTGCGGCCCTTCCAGCGGCCGCCGCGGCCGCGGGCGTGTTCGACGCCGGACCAGACCGTCATCGCCGCATAAAGGGCCCCGGCGATCGGCAAGGCGAGGATCGCCAGCGGCCCGGCGCGGTAGAGCGTCGCCGTCGGCGCGTAGGTCGTCGCCATCAGGCCCCAGGCCGCCGCCCCGAAGCCCGCCGCAAACGCGTTCGCGTTTTGAAGCCCGAGAACGAAGCACAAGGGCGGCGCCGCGTAGACGATCAGCATCCCGAGCGTCGCGCCGGCGAGAGCCGGCCAGGACCGGCCGAGTTGGGCGAAGGCGGTGCGCGCGACCATCGTCCAGACGCTCGCGAGCTTCCGGTTGTCGCGCTGCGAGACGGCTTCGTCGTCGGCGAGGCCGAGCCAGATGCGCCGCCCGCCGCCGCCGCGCTTGATAAGCGCGGCGAGGGCGCAGTCGTCGATGAGCTCGCCGCGGATCGCCGCGATCCCGCCCTCGGCCTTCAAGGCGTCGGCGCGCACGAGGACGCAGCCTCCGGCCGCCGCAGCGACCGGGGAGGCCGGGTCGTTGGACGCCGGGAACGGGTAGAGCTTCTGAAAGAAGTAGACGAACGCGGGGATCAGCAACCGTCCCCAAAGCCCCCGGGCGTCGAGGCGCGCCATCAGCGAGGCGAGGGCGAGGCCCTCCGCCTCGGCCTTGGCGACAAGCGCGCGGACGGCGTCGGGCGCAAGGGCGATGTCGGCGTCGACGAACAGAAGATAGGTCGGCGCGCCGCCGCGCCGGGTGTTGGAATGGGCGTGCGCACGGCCCTCAGCGTGGGCGACGCCGGCGGCGAGGGCGTTCAGTTTGCCCGACCAGCCGTCGGGCCGGGCGGGCGCTGCGACGACGTCGAAGGCGACGCCCGCGGCCCCGACCGCCGCGGCCGCCGCGCGGGCGATTTCCGCCGTGCCGTCGCTCGACGCGTCGTCGACGACCGTGACGGTCAGGGGCCCCGGGTAATCCGATCCCACAAGTCGGCGCACCGTTTCGCCGACGCTCGTCGCCTCGTCCCGCGCCGGCGTCACCGTCGCCACGGCCGGCCAGCCGGCGGCCGGCACGGCGCGCCGCCAATGCGATGCGAGGCGCTCCGACGCCAGCCAGACGCCGCGGCGAGCGAATGTGAGGTAGATCCACGCCGCGAGGCTGGCGAAGGCCAAAAGGGTCATGGGGCGTCTCCAAGAGCGGGCGTGGTTGCGCCGCCGCGGCGCGCTGCGGTATCGACGCCGTTGTCGCTGCTTGAGGTCAAGCCGCGGCGTCCACAAGCCGCGAGGAACGAGACGCGAATGGCCGCCGAGGGTCACCTGGACAACGCCGCGACGGCGCCGACGATCGAAAAGCCCTCCGGCAAGGGCGCCGGCGACGAAAACTTTCCGGTCGGCTCGTTTCTCCTTGAAAGACGCCTCCGCCCGCACGTCGCGACCTACTACGCCTTCGCCCGGGCGATCGACGACATCGCCGACGACCCCGAACTCGACGCCGAGGAAAAGATCCGCAGGCTTCAGGGCATGGCCGCGGCGCTGAAAGGCGAGGCGGGCTACGACGTCGGTTATGAAAAGGCGCACGCCCTGCGCGAGAGCCTCGCCGCCGCCAAGGTTGCGACCGCCCGCGGCTCGGATCTGATCGCGGCGTTCGTACAGGACTGCCGCAAGCGCCGCTACGCGACGTGGGACGAGCTTCTCGGCTATTGCGCCCTGTCCGCGAACCCGGTGGGGCGTTACCTCCTCGATCTGCACGGGGAGGATCCGTCGGGGTACGCGAGCTCAGACGCTTTGTGCACGGTGCTTCAGATCGTCAATCACCTGCAGGACTGCGGCGACGCCCGGCGCGCCCTCGACCGCGTCTACGTCATCGAGCCTTGGCTGAGGGAGCATGGCGGCGCGGTGGAGGATCTTGACGCGCCGGTCGCCTCCGCCGCCTTGCGTCGGACGATGGACCGCATGCTCGACGGCTGCGACGCCCTGATGGTCGAGGCCCGCGCGCTCGCGCCGCGGCTGAAGAGCCGACGCCTCGCCATGGAGAGCGCCGTCATCGTCCGTCTCGCCGATCGCCTGATCGCGCGGTTGCGCGTCGGCGACCCGCTCGCGACCCGCGTGGCGCTGACGAAGCCGGATTTTCTCCGTGCAGGGACGACTGGCGTCTGGCAGGGGCTTTTCGGCCGGCGCGTCTACGCCAAGGCCGACCCGGCGAGCGCCGCCTCGTGACCGCCGTCGGACTTGGCGTCGACGAGGCGCGCCGCCACGCCTCCGAAACGGTGAAGAAGTCCGGCACCTCGTTCGCCGCGGGCATGGCGATCCTGCCGAAGCCGCGCCGCAACGCGATGCACGCGATTTACGCCTTCTGCCGCGAGGTCGACGACATCGCCGACGAGGACGGCCTGCCGCGGGAGGAGCGCCTCGCGCGGCTCGCCGACTGGCGCGCGGAGATCGACCGCGTCTTCGCCGGCGCGCCCGGGACGCCGACGGGCAGGGCTCTCGTCGCGCCCGTGCGGGCGTTCGATCTGCCGCGCGAGGAATTCGTCCTGATGATCGAGGGCATGGAGATGGACGCCCGCGGGCCCGTCGTCGCGCCGGATTTTGAGACCTACCGCGCCTACACGCGGCGCGTCGCCGGCGCGGTCGGGCTATTGTCGATGCCGGCGTTCGGCGCGCCGAAGGGCGCGGCCCCCGACCGGTTCGCGCTCGCCCTCGCCGACGCTTTTCAGACCACGAACGTTCTGCGCGACGTCGGCGAGGACGCCGGGCTGGGTCGGCTCTACCTGCCGCGCGAGCTTCTTGAAAAACACGGCGCGCCGTTGACGCCGTCCGAGATCGTGGGCGCGCCGGGCCTCGCCCCGGTCGCCGAGGAGCTCGGCCGGTTCGCGGCGGAGAAATTCGCCGAAGCGCGCGCCGCGCTAGGGGAGTTCGATTGGCGTACGGTGCGTCCGGCGCTCCTCATGATGGGCGTTTACGAGACGTACCTGAAACGCCTCGAGGCGCGCGGCTGGGGGCGCACGGGGGAGGGCCTCTCCATGTCGAAAGCCGAAAAGGCGCTGATCTCCGCCCGCTGGCTCGTTGCCCCGCGCCTGTCGTCGCCGGCGTGAGCGGTTGCGTCCACGTCATCGGGGCCGGTCTTTCGGGCCTCTCCGCCGCCGTTCGCCTCGTCGAGCGCGGCGTTCGGGTGCGGGTCTACGAAGGCGCGGGGCATCCAGGCGGGCGGTGCCGGTCGTTCTACGACCGGACCCTCGATCGCACGATCGACAACGGCAACCACCTCATCATGTCGGGCAACGCAAGCGCCCTTAAGTTTCTCGATCGTATCGGCGTCGGCCGCGACGTCCTCGTCGGGCCGGACCGCGCCGAGTACCCGTTCGTCGACGTCGCCACGGGCGCGCGCTGGAAAGTGCGCATCAATGAGGGGCCGATCCCGTTCTGGATCTTCGACGAAAAGTGGCGCGTGCCGAACACGCGCGTGACGGATTATCTGAAGGCGGCGAAAATCGCCTTCGCCGGGCCGAACGACACGGTGGACGACGTCGTCGACAAGCAAAGCGTTCTATACAAAGCGTTCTGGGAGCCGTTGACGCTCGCGGTGTTGAACGCCTCCACGGACACGGGCGCGGCTCGGCTCCTCTGGTCCGTCATCCGAGAAACGTTCGCGCTCGGCGGACAGGCGTCGCGGCCGCTGACGGCGAAGACGGGGCTCGGACACGCCTTCGTCGATCCGGCCGTCGCCTGGCTCGAGCGCGAGGGAGCGGCCGTGTCGCTCAACACGATGATCGAGACGTTGACGTTCGACGGCGACCGCGCCTCGGCGTTCAACGGCGTGACGACGGACGTCGCTCTTGCGCCGGGGGACGAGCTTATTCTCGCGATCCCGCCCTCGCGCTTGAAGTCCCTCCTCCCGGAGCTTGATCCGCCTGAGGACAACGCCTCGATCCTGAATGTGCATTACCGCCTGCCCGGCCCAGCGCCGACGGACAAACTCGGCCAGTCGCCCTTCATCGCAATGGTGTCGAGCGACGGCCAGTGGTCGGTCGTGCGCGACGACGTCGTCAGCCTGACGACGTCCGCCTCCCACGCGATCGGCCTCGACCGTACGCCGAATAGAGAGGCCGCCGACAAGATCTGGCGCGAGACGCAGATCGCCCTTGGCCTCGGCGACACGCCGTACGAGGCGGTGCGCGTCATCCGTGAACGGCGCGCGACGCCCGACCAGTCGCCGGCGGGCGTCGCCAAACGCCTGAAGCCGGAAACGCGGTGGTCGAACGTGACCCTCGCCGGCGACCACACGGACACCGGCGTGCCGGCGACGATCGAGGGCTCGATCCGCTCGGGCGAACGCGCCGCCGACATCGTCTGGCGGCGCCTCGCCGCGTGACGCGGATCGTCGGGATCGTCTGTGGGCTGAAGTCCGAAGCGGCCGCCGTGCGCGCCGCCTTGCCGCCGGCCGTCGACGCGCGCGTCGCCGTCTCGGGCGCGAACGCCGCGCGCGCCGAAAGCCTCGCAAGAGAACTCGCAGAGGCGGCCGGCGTGGCGGCGCTCTTGAGCGTCGGCGTGTCGGGCGGTCTTGATCCGGCGCTCGCGCCCGGCGACCTCATTGTGACAGGCCGCGTCGTCAGAAAGGGCGAGGCGGCCCCAGCGGGCGAGGAGCCGCTGATCTACGGCGCTGACGAGATCGTCGCCAGCGCCGGCGCAAAGCGAGATTTGCGGGCGACGACGGGCGCGGCGGCCGTTGATATGGAGTCCCACGGCGTCGCTCGGGCGGCGGCTGTCGCGGCCCTGCCGTTCCTCGCCGTGCGCGCCATCGCCGACCCGGCGTCGGACGCCCTGCCGCGGGCCGCGCTCGGCGCCGTCGCGCCGGACGGGTCTACGCGCGTCCTCGCGACGCTCGCCGCTTGCGCGCGCCGGCCGTCGGACTTTCCGAAATTGCTGGCGCTCGGCCGGCAGTCGAACGCGGCGCTCGCGCGCCTACGCCGCGACCTCGGCCCGATCGTCCACGGGTTTCTTCGCCGCCTCGATCTTTGACATTTCTTCGGCGACGAGCTTCTCGTGCACGTCCTCGGCGGGGCGAGCCTTCGACAGGTCGATCTCCGGCGCCATCGGGCCTTCTGTCTTGATGCTGAAGATATTCTTCAGCTTAAAGAGCTTCATCGGATTGCGGATCGCGTCCATCGCCGCGGTCGGCTCGTAGCCGCAGTGCGCCATGCAGTTGGCGCACTTCTCGTACTTGCCGGTTCCGTACTTGTCCCAGTCCGTCGTCTCCATAAGCTCCTTGAAGCTGGAGACGTAGCCTTCGCCGAGAAGGTAGCAGGGCTTCTGCCAGCCGAAGACGTTGCGCGTCGGCGAACCCCAGGGGGTGCACAGATATTCCTGATTCCCCGCAAGAAAGTCGAGGAAAAGCATGGAGTGCGAAAGGTTCCACGTCCGTCCGCGGTCCTTGCCGAGCTGGAAAACGTCGCGGAAGAGCTGTTTCGTTTTCTGGCGCGACAGGAACGATTCCTGGTCTTCGGCGCGCTCGTAGGCGTAGCCCGGCGAGATCGAGATGTTGACGCCGAGGTCGGTCGCGAAGTCGAGATAGTCGGCGACCTGCTCGGCGGTCATGTTGTCGAAGATCGTCGCGTTGACGTTGACCTGGAAGCCGCGCTCCTGAGCGGCCTTGATCGCTTCGACGGCTTTCTTGAAGACGCCTTTCTGGTCGACCGCCTTGTCATGCTCTTCCTCGAGACCGTCGAGGTGTACGGAGAAAAAGAGGAACGGCGACGGCTTGAAGAGGTCGAGTTTTTTCTCAAGAAGCAGCGCGTTCGTGCACAGCGACACGAACTTCTTGCGCTTGACGATGCCGGCGACGATTTCGCCGATCTCCTTGTGGATGAGGGGCTCGCCGCCCGGCACGGCGACGACGGGCGCGCCGCACTCGTCGACGGCGTCGAGGCACTCCTGCACCGACAGGCGCTGATTGAGGATCGGCGCCGGATAATCGATCTTGCCGCAGCCGGGGCAGGCGAGGTTGCAGCGGAACAGGGGCTCAAGGAACAGCACCAGCGGATATTTCTTCCGCCCCAGGAGCTCCTGCTTGACGACGTAGGCGCCGACGCGGATCTGTTGGTGCAAGGATACGGTCATTCGTCGTTCTCCCGTCTGGCGTCGCGCCCTCGAGACGCGACGTAGCCGAATTCTGGTTTTCTAGACGTTATCGACAGCCCAGGCGTCCATCGCGTCCTTGGGGCGGGGCACCTCGGCGAGTTCGGCGGGCAGTTTGAAGTGGACGTTCTCTTCGACGCCGTCGAGGGTCTCGACGGTGACGTCGCGGCACGCCCGCAACTTGGCGATCGTCTCCTGGACGAGGGTCTCGGGCGCCGAGGCGCCGGCGGTGACGCCGACGGATTTCACGCCCTCAAGCCACGCCGGGTCGAACATGCCGGCGTCCTCGATGAGGTAGCTTGGGAGGCCGAAATTCTCGCCGATCTCGCGCAGGCGGTTCGAGTTCGAAGAGTTGTGCGCGCCGACGACAAGCAGGAGATCGACCTTTTTCGACAGCTCGATCACCGCCGTCTGGCGGTTCTGCGTCGCGTAACAGATGTCCCGCGTGTCCGGTCCGATAATGTTCGGAAACCGCGCCTTCAGCGCCGCGATCACGTCTTTCGTGTCGTTCACCGACAAGGTCGTCTGGGTGACGAACGCCACTTGATCGGGATCCTTCACATTGAGCGTCTCCACCTCGTGGGGCTCGCTGATGACATGAACGGCGCCGGGGATCTGCCCGAGCGTGCCTTCCACCTCCGGATGGCCCAAATGGCCGATCAAGACGATGTCGTAGCCGCGCGCCGCGTAGCGCCGGCCCTCCTTGTGGACCTTCGTCACGAGGGGGCAGGTGGCGTCGATAACGTCGAGCTGGCGCAACTGCGCGCCATCCTCGACTTTTTTCGCGACCCCATGGGCGGAGAAGATCGTCACCGCGCCTTCGGGCACCTCGTCGATCTCCTCGACGAAGATCGCGCCCCGGGCCTTCAGCGTGTCGACCACGCGTTTATTGTGGACGATCTCGTGGCGCACATAGACAGGCGCGCCGTACTTTTCGAGCGCGCGCTCGACGATGTCGATCGCCCGTTCGACGCCGGCGCAAAAGCCCCGCGGCTGCGCCAGAATGACCCGCATCGGTTCTCCGCCGTCGGCCATGGCCGCCTCCCTTAAAGGTCCCCGCGTCGCGCGGCGTTCTTGGTCGCGCGGCGTTCTTGGACAACGCGCGGCGACGTTGCGATAACGCCGCGCCGCCGTCGCCGTCAAATTGAGCTCAATGTGGTTACGCATAAGATGTATTGTGCGATTGCGAAAGGAATTCCTAGGCATTGGCCCAGCGACTGCGGCGGATCCTTCAGCGGCGATGCGCGTCGGCAACGGCCGATGGGCTTCTTGGCGGCGGGCCTTTGCGCGATGTTGGCCCCGTGGGCTCCCTCGTGTAGTTACCGAAACGTGATCGACTGCGGCGCGAGGGGCGCGGGCCGCCAACGGTGCGTAACGACGATCGGCGTCGATTCGAGCGCGAAAGCCGCTCGGGCGCCGCGGAGGGGGGCTGCGATGCGTTTATTTTCGACGAAGCAGGCGCTCGCCGGGGCGGCGCAAGCTTGGCCGAAGGGCCCGTTGCTCGATATTTTGCGCGCCTCCTACGCGTCGGTCGAACACCTGCAGGACGACAACGGCCTTAGCCTTTACGGCGTCACCGCCGATGAGACCCGCTTCGTCGTCGCGTTCGTGACCGTCGACGGCGCGCCGGACATGATCTCCGAGGTCGGTTTCCTCGCCCGTTTCACCGGCTTTCAACCGACGCTCGCCGCGATTGAAGAGATCAACCGCAATTTGCGCATCAGCGTCGCGACGCTCGACAATTCCGGAGACGTCTTCCTCATCGGCGGCCGCCTCGCGACGGGCGACTATGAGCGCGAGTTCCCGGACGCCCTGACCAGATGGCGCTTCGACCTCGACCAGACCGTTTCGAGCCTTCTCGGCGGCACGGCGCTGCGCGGCTTCGCGCCGGCCCAGTCGGCGATCGTGTGCCGGTTCGCCGAAAACAAAGCGCCGACGTTCGACGCCGGCGCCGACCTCCAGACGGTGCTGCGCTCCGCGTTCGGCGGCGACGCCCGCGCCAAAGCCGTTTGCGGCGTCTGCGACGGACGCGGGAAGGTCGGTCTGATCGCGCGCACCTGCGACGCTTGCGACGGCTCGGGGGTCGTGCGCAAAAAGCGCCTGGACTGACCCCGCGCCGCCGTCGCCGCGCCGGACGCGGGGTCGTCGACGTAAGAACGGGGCGCCGGGGATGACCGCGAAAAACGAAGACTTCGAGACCAAGATCGCCGACGTGGCGGCGCTTGTCGAACGCGCGCTCGACGAGCGACTGCGGACCCGGGACGGCCCGCTTGGCCGCGTCGTCGACGCGATGCGCCACGGCGCGCTCGCGGGCGGCAAGCGCCTGCGCCCTTTCCTCGTCGTCGCGGCGGCGGACATGTTCGACTGCCCGCGCGAACGGTCCGTGCGCGTCGGCGTCGCGGTGGAGATGATCCATTGCTACAGCCTCGTCCATGACGACCTGCCCGCGATGGACGACGCCGACACCCGCCGAGGGCGACCGTCCGTACACAAAGCGTTCGACG
Source organism: Parvularculaceae bacterium (assembly GCA_050331095.1). GTDB lineage: Bacteria > Pseudomonadota > Alphaproteobacteria > Caulobacterales > Parvularculaceae > MED-G105. The sequence continues at coordinate 32,295 of JBHJHE010000019.1, read as the reverse complement.
ACGCGACGGCCGTGCTCGCGGGCGATGCGCTTCTGACGCAGGCGTTCGAAATCGTCGCGGAGCCGGAAACCCATCCTGACGCTGACGTTCGCTGCCGCGTCGCGCTCGATCTCGCTCGCGCGTCGGGACGAGCCGGCATGGTCGGTGGGCAGATGATCGACATTTACGCGGAGCAGAAATCGTTCTCGATCGAGGCGATCGAGGAGCTGCAGCGTCTGAAGACGGGCGCGCTCATTCGCTTTTCCGCGCGCGCCGGCGGCGTCGTCGGCGGGGCGAGCGACGACGACGTCGAGGCTCTCTCGCTCTATGCGGAGGATTTGGGGCTCGCCTTCCAGATCGTTGACGCTCTTCTCGACGCCTTCGGCGACGCTGAAGCGCTCGGCAAGCCCGGCGGCCAGGACGAAGACATGGACAAGGCGACCTTCGTCAAGCTTCTGGGCGCGGACGGCGCGCGCGACGAAGCGCGCCGGCTCGTCGACAGCGCCAAGGCGCGCCTTGACCGCTTTGGCGACGCCGCGACGGCGCTGAAAGGCGCCGCCGACTTCGTCTTCGCGCGACGCTCGTAAACGCTCCGAAAAATCCGTGTCGTGACAAGCCGGCGTCTCGCCGGCGGCGGGGGTGACGCGCCGGGCCCGCCGACGTAGGCTCCCGAGCGTCGACGGCGCGCCGGCCCGGCGCGCGCGGCGCCGCGATGGCCGCGGCGCCCGAACAGGGAGCGCGACACTGACCATGAGCGACATCAATTCGACCAACGATCTCGTCATCAAAAACGCCGCCGGCGAGGAAACCGGCCGCATCGTCGGCGACGCCGCCAACCTCATCCTCGGCGGCGCAGGCGCCCAGGGCGACGTGTCGCTGCGCGACGCGAACGGCGGCCAGAGCGTGTGGCTCGACGGCGGCGACGGCAACCTCACCCTCGGCGGATCCGGCCATAACGGCGATCTCGGGTTTCTGTCCGACGACGGAAAGCTACGCATTCATATCGATGGCGGCGCGGCCAATCTTTACATGGGCGGCGAGGGCGCCGGCGGCGACGTCTCGCTGAAGCACCATGGCGGAGAGGTCACGGCCCATCTCGACGGCGGTTCGGCGAACCTGACGCTCGGCGGCGGCGGCGCGCAAGGGGACGTCGCGCTACTGAACGTCGAGCGCCAGCAAACCGTTCACATCGACGGCGGCAACGGCAACCTCACCCTCGGCGGCGGCGGGTCGGAGGGCGACGTCGCGCTGAAGAACACCGATGGCGGCCAGACGGTCCACATCGACGGCGGCGGCGGCAACCTCACCCTCGGCGGCGCCGGCGCCCAGGGCGACATCGCCCTCGTCGACGGCTCGGGCAAACAGACGATCCACCTCGACGGCGGCGAAGGGACGATCAGGCTCAACGGCCACGCGGTGTCGCCGGCCGACCATGTGTTCGCGCCGGACTACGCCCTTGCGCCCCTCGCGGACGTCGCCGCGCACATCGCCGAACGGGGCTGTCTGCCGGGCGTGCCTTCGGCGGCGGAGATGCGTGCCGAGGGCGTCGATCTCGCGGCGATGAACGCCAAGCTGCTGGAGAAAATCGAGGAGCTGACGCTTTACGTGCTAGACCTCGAAGCGCGCCTCGCGGCGGTCGAAGCCGGTCGGTGACGGCGCCAACAAAAGAGAGGACAAAGCGATGTTCGACGAAAATCTGATGGCGATCGGCGGGCGGCTCGTCGAAGGCTGCCGCGCCGGCAAGGAGATGGAGGGCCTCGACGCGCTCTACGCGCCCGACGCCGTGTCCGTGGAAGCGGCGGCGATGCCGGGCTCGGACGGACGCGAGGCGACCGGCGTCGACGCGATCAAGGCGAAGCACGAATGGTGGCGCAACGCGTTCGAAGAACATGCGTCTTCGGCGGAGGGCCCGTTCTTTCACGGCGGCGACCGCTTCAGCGTGATTTTCGAGGCGGACGTCACCAACCGCGAAAGCGGCGAACGCCAGAAAATGAGGGAGGTCGGCGTCTATACCGTGCGCGACGGCAAGATCGTCCGCGAGGAGTTTTACTACGGCGCCGGGTGACCGCCGTTCCCGCCCCGGTTGCGACGATTTGTGAAAATCGTTGCAATCCGGCGCGGCCAGCTGTTACTTTTCGCCGCGACCACTGACCGAGAGCCGTCCTTTAGGCTTCTTCGTGAACTTGAAGACCCACTCCTGGACAATGGTTGTTTGAAAAGAAGGCGGCGGCGGCCGTCTTGAGCGCCATGTCTAAAAAGGAGGCGAAATGGCTTCAGGCAAAGTGAAATGGTACAATCCGACCAAAGGCTACGGGTTTATCCAACCCGATGAAGGCGGCAAGGACGTGTTCGTGCACGCCACGGCGCTCGAGGCGGCGGGATTGCGCCATCTCGACGACGGTCAGGCCGTTACTTACGAGCTGAAGGAAGAGCGGGGTCGCACGTCGGCTGCGAACCTGAAACTCATGTAACGACGGACGTCCATCGTCTGATGGTTGAAAGCGTCGGCGTTCCGCCGGCGCTTTTTTTGTCGCCGATCGTTTCTTGTCGCCAGTCTTTTCTTATCGCCCGGCGTTCGCGCGTCGAACCCTCGAAGTCGGGACCTCGAAGTCAGGCCCTCGAAAATGAAACCAAAAAAAAATCGGCCGCGCGCAACGCGGCCGATTTAATTCGGTTTGAAAGCGTCGGCGAGCGCGCGACGCGCTCGCCCAGCGCCTTAAAAATCGGTCAGGAACCGCGGCACCGGGCCGCCGTCATTGACGTAGTTGATCTGCGCCGACCAGGTGCTGCCGAGACGCAGCTCCAGCGGCGATCCGCTGAACGACTGATACGACGTGCCCTCGACGTCGGCGTCGAGCGCGAGGAAGGCCGGCGGGAAGCCGCTCGGACCCGGCTCCAGTTCGTCCGCTTCAAGAACGAGGAAGAGCTGAAGGTCCGGGTCGCGATTGAATTCGCGCCGGATCCGGAACGGCAGTCCGCGCGAGTTCGGGAACACGAACGGGGTCAGATCGCCGTCCTGGCCGACGAAGTTCCGCGTCTCCGACAGCGTGGTCGTGAGCGTCACCGTGTCGTCGTCGTTGACGAAACCGAGCATAAGCGCCGCGCGGTCGAAGATCGGCACGAGCGACGCATCGAGCGTGCCGGTGTTGAACGAGCCGCTGATCGGGACGTCGCCATTGGCGATCATCGCGCTCACCTCGTCACGGTCGAAAAGCTCCGCGTAGACCACCGACGTCGCGCCGGCGAGCAGCCCCGTGCCGATGAACTCCACGTCGCCCGCGTTCGATTGAGCGATCTCGGCGTTCGTCTCGAAGTCGAGGGACTGGGACCGCGAGCCGCGCGAGAAGAACGGGAACGCGAAGTCGGGTCGGAACTCGAGCGACGACTCGCGAAATCCGTTCAGGCCCTCTTCCGGGAACAGGTTCTGACCCAGAATGCCGCCGATGATCGCGTTGGTGCTGATGTTGGTCGTCGCCGCCGGGTCGCCGTCGAGCGCTTCGATGTTGAGGCGGTAGACGTCGCGGCTCGGTACGGCGAGCTCAAAGCTGCCGTCCAGAACCGACTCGGGGAAGGCGAACAGGCCGCCGGCGTCGTCGCCGAAGACGACCGTGCGGCCGCTGTAGGTGCCGCTGACCTCTTCGTCCGTGTTGCGATCGACGGCCGTGACGTTGGCCCCGGCGATCGGCAGGCCGTCCGTCGTGACTTCGCCGCGCAGAATGTCGAACGCGAGGTCGAACGGCACGTCGCCGGCCTGGAGCGCGGCGATGCCGGACGGCTTCGAACCTTCCGGATAGATGAACGACGAGACGGCGATGTCGTCCGAATGCAGCGTGCGGTTTCCGAACTCGGTCGCCGCGTCGCTCGTGTCGATGAACGGGAACATCGTCGAGCCGGTGCCGTCCTCCGCCGAGATCTGGTTGATCAGCGCGTGGTTGTGGCCGTGGGAGTGGCCGAACTCGTGGGTCGAAACGGCGTCGACGTCGGCGACCGGCGTGACGGACGTCGGCTCAAGCTCCCATTCGACGGTCGACGAGAACTGGACGTCGTTGTCGAGGATCGTGCCCGCGAGATAGTCGCCGGCGGGAAACTCGATGGCGCCGTCGTCGTCAATGTCCGTGCACTTGGTTATGCCTTCCGCAGCCGGATCGAAGACGTCGCTGTCGCCGTCGCCGTCAAGGTCGTCGCCCGTCACGAATGTCGTGTCGGCGGTGAGCGACGTCGACGGAGAGCTCGCGAGGGCCCCGAAATCATCCGGCGTGATGAACGTGACCTCGTTGACGAAATCGCCCCCGATGCGCGGACGGTCGCCGAGTTCTTCGACGGCCGTGACGTTCATTTCGATGAACGACGTCGGGATCGCGTTCCAGCGGTCGAGCCCGTCCTGAACGGCGCTGGCGAGTTCTTCCGGCGAGATCTCCGTCGGCGCGCCGACGTTCGCGCCGGCTGTGGCGTTGAAGGTGTATTCGACCTGGGCGCAGCGCTCGGCCCAGAAAATGCCGACGACGGGGAGGACGTCGAACGTCGCGCCCTGGCTTGGCACGACCTCGGAGCCGACCGGGTCGGCGATAAGGTCGAGCTGGCGTCCGAACTGCGCGGACGCGGGGGCCGCGACGACGAGCGCCGCGAGCGAAATCGTGCAGAGGTGAAGTCTCTTCATGTCGGAATTCTCCAAAAATGTCGTTGCGCGTCGCTGGCGCTTACTCGTCCATGGTCGGGGCGTCGGCGGCGTTGCGCGCGTTCCGCGCCGCATCCAGCGCCGTGTCGACGGCGGTCACGCCGCCAGCGGAGGCGGGCAGCGTGACGGACGCGCCCTCGACGGTCTCAACCACCGGAAAAACGCCCTGCGAGAAATTGACGACGCCGTAAGCGCCGTCGCTGCGCTCTGTGAGCAGAAGAAGGCTCGACCCGCCGCTGAAGAACCGCGGCGCGCCGGCGACGACCTCGGCCATCGGCGCTTTGGCGTTGGGGATGCGTCCCCCGTCTGAGACGACGGTGATCGTGCGCGCGGGCGAGCCGAACGCGACGTCGTCGACGGTGAAAACCGTCTCGGTCACCGGCGCGCCGTCGCGGACGGCGGATTTCGTGGAGACTGCTGTGGCGATGACGCAAACGTTGGCGTTGCGCGCCATTTCGTCGAAGTCCTGCTTCACGAGCGACGTCGCGACCGCGGCGGGCGCGCCGAGAAACGACGCGCCGGCGACCGACGCGGCCATCATTATCTTTCTAATGTGCACGGATAGACTCCTTTAAGAGGTCAAAGAGGGGAGCTCAGGCGTTGGAGTTGGGCGATCCGGAGGGGAGAGACGCGTTCGCGCCGGGCGGAAGAAAGCGTCGGCATGACGTGTTCAGACATAAACTCGTCAGAACATCCGCCCATTGACGAACCGCCCTCATCGCAACCCACGCCGCAATAAAGAATGATCGCCGAATAAGAAGCAAGCGTCCTATGCACGTTATAAAATAACGTCTCACGGCTATGTGATGAACCCGTCCAATCGTGGGACGGGTCGTTCGCATGCGGTCTATTCGCCGGTAAGGGCGTTCCTGATTTGGGTCGCGGCGGAAGGGTCCGCGAGGCGCGTCAACGGCTTGGCGGCGATGGGCGCGGCGCGACCGCTTACGGTTTGCGGCGTCGACGGCGCTGGCTTGCGCCCTTCGGCTTCGACAGGGAGCGCGACGCCGTGCCTTCGCTTTTCGTGATGCGGCCGTTGGACGCGGCGCCGACCCGGGCCTCGACGTCGCTCTGGCGCGCGAGCGGATCGTCGGCGACGGCGAGCTCGGTTTCCTGGAGGCGCTTGACCTCGTCGCGGATGCGCGCCGCCTCCTCGAATTCGAGGTTCGAGGCCGCCTCGCGCATCTGCGCCTCGAGAGCCTCAATGTGGGCGCGCAGATTGCCGCCCATGGGCGCGCCGTCGTCATAGGCCGCGGCGTCTTCGCGCAAGCCGCCCTTCGCGCCGGGCTTGGCCGCTTTGGCACCGCGGTGGCCGACGAAGGTCTGTCCCGCGGCGGCTTTCGCCCCCTCGTCGTCGCTGTTGGCGATCTCCGCGATCTTGGCGACGACGGTTTTCGGCGTGACGCCGTGGGCCTCGTTGTGGGCGATCTGTTTTTCGCGCCGGCGCTCGGTCTCGGCGATCGCCCGCTCCATCGCCCCGGTCATGCCGTCGGCGTACAGAATGACCCGGCCGTCGACGTTGCGCGCCGCCCGGCCGATCGTTTGCACGAGGGACGTCTCCGAGCGCAGAAAGCCTTCCTTGTCGGCGTCGAGAATGGCGACGAGCTGGCATTCGGGGATGTCGAGCCCCTCGCGCAGGAGGTTGATGCCGATGAGCACGTCGAAGGCGCCGAGCCGCAGGTCGCGGATGATTTCGATGCGCTCGAGCGTGTCGACGTCGGAGTGCATGTAGCGCACGCGCACGCCCTGTTCGTGCATGTATTCGGTCAGGTCCTCGGCCATGCGCTTCGTCAGGGTCGTGACGAGGACGCGGCCGCCTTTCTTGGCGACCTGCTTGCACTCCTCGATGACGTCGTCGACCTGGTTCGCTTTCTCTCCCGTGACGGGGCGGATCTCCACCGGCGGGTCGATGAGCCCCGTCGGGCGGATCACCTGCTCGACGAAGACGCCGCTCGTGCGGTCGAGCTCCCACGGGCCGGGCGTCGCCGAGACGTGGACCGTCTGTGGGCGCATCTTCTCCCACTCCTCGAACTTGAGCGGGCGGTTGTCCATGCACGACGGCAGGCGGAAGCCGTATTCGGCGAGCGTGCGCTTGCGGTTGAAGTCGCCGCGGAACATCGCGCCCACCTGGGGCACCGTCTGGTGGCTCTCGTCGATAAAGAGAAGCGCGTTTTCGGGCAGGTACTCGAACAGGGTGGGGGGCGGCTCGCCCGGCTTGCGGCCCGTCAGATAGCGCGAATAGTTCTCGATGCCGTTGCACGAGCCCGTCGCCTGCATCATCTCCAGGTCGAACTGCACGCGTTGTTCGAGGCGCTGGGCTTCGAGCAACTTGCCCTCCGCCTTCATGGCGGGGAGCACCTCTTCGAGCTCGCGGTGGATGTGCTCCATCGCCTGGTTCAGCGTCGGCCGCGGCGTGACATAGTGACTGTTGGCGTACACCGTGACTTGCTCGAGCTCGCTCGAGCGTTGTCCCGTGAGCGGATCGAATTCGACGATCGATTCGATTTCATCGCCGAAGAGCGACACGCGCCATGCCCGGTCCTCATAGTGCGCCGGGAAAATTTCGATGACGTCGCCGCGGGCGCGGAAGGCCCCGCGCGTGAAAGCGGCGTCGTTGCGCTTGTATTGCAGGGCGACGAGGTCGGCGAGGAGCGTCTTGCGGTCGATCGACTGGCCGACGTCGAGGCGGAACGTCATCGCCGTATACGTCTCGACCGAGCCGATGCCGTAAATGCACGAGACCGAAGCGACGATGACGACGTCGTCGCGCTCGAGGAGCGCGCGCGTCGCGGCGTGGCGCATGCGGTCGATCTGCTCGTTGATCGAGCTTTCCTTCTCGATATAGGTGTCCGTACGCGGAACGTATGCCTCCGGCTGGTAGTAGTCGTAGTAGGAGACGAAATACTCCACCGCGTTGTCGGGAAAGAACGCCTTGAACTCGCCGTAAAGCTGGGCGGCGAGGGTCTTGTTGTGGGCGAGGATCAGCGCCGGGCGCTGTTGCGCTTCGATGATCTTCGCCATGGTGAAGGTCTTGCCGGTGCCCGTCGCGCCGAGAAGCACCTGGTCGAACTCGCCTTCGCTCACCCCTTGCGAGAGCTCGGCGATCGCCTGGGGCTGGTCGCCGGCTGGCTCGTAGGCGGACCGGACGCGCAAGGGCCGCGACAGCGCCTTCGCCGTCGCCGGGCGTTCCGGGCGGTGCGGCGTCCAGACCGTCGGCGCGTGGGTCGCGTGGTAGGCGGCGACCGCCTCGGAGAAGCCGCCGCGCGCGACGGCGGCGGCGGGCGTGATCGGGTGGGACGCTGGCTTGGCGCGGCGGGGGGCGTTCGGCATGTCGCTTAGAAAACGCGCCGACGCGTCAGAGGAAAGACCGGCCGTGCGCGAAAAAAAAGGCGGCGCCGCGCCCGGGGGGAGGATGGCGCGACGCCGCTGGGAGGTCGCTTCGCGCCGGGTGAGGGGACTAACGCCGGCGCGACGCTTGTTCGCGATGCCGTCAGAGAGTGGCCGACACCGTGAGCATTGGTTAGCGGACAAACCGATCACGGCGCTATGCACGGATGTTCACGACGCGGGGAACGCCCGCGTGATCGCGGGGGCCCGCCGGAGCGCGCGGGGAGGCGTCAGGCGGGCATCGTCTCCAGATGCACCGTGCGCGTGGGATAGGCGAAGACGAGGCCCGCCGCTTCGAACGCGCCGTGGATCGCCAGGAGCACGGCGTGCTGACGGTCGACGAAGACCGGGTAGCGCCGGTCGTTCACCCAGTAGACGACTTCGAAGACGATGCCGGAATCGGCGAACGACTTCATGAGGCAGCGCTCGAACCGCACGCCGTCGACGCCCGCGACCGCGTCCTCGACGATCTGGGGCGCGCGCTCGAGCAGTGCGTGGGAGGTCTGGTAGACGACGCCGACGTCGAACGCGCTGCGGCGGCGCTCCATGCGGCGATAATTGCTCACTTCCTTGTCGAGGAGCTGCGCGTTGCCGACGATGATCTGTTCGCCGCTGATGGCGCGCAGGTGGGTCGTCTTGAGGCCGATCTTCTCGACCTCGCCGCGGATCTCGCCATTGTTGAACGAAATGAAGTCGCCGACGAGGAACGGCTGGTCGAAGATGATCGACAGGGACGCGAAGAGGTCCTTGAAGATGTTCTGCGCGGCGAGGCCGATGGCGAGGCCGCCGACGCCGAGGCCGGCGACGATCGGCGCGATCTCGACGCCGAAATTGCCCAGCAGCATGACGATCGCCAGGGCCCAGATGACAAGCCCGGAGAGCGTCGAGATGAGGCCGAGCGCCGCCGCGCCGGAGCCGCGGGAGAGATCGCCCCCGCTGCGCGCGTCGAGATAGCCGGCGGTGACGCACTTCACGACCTGCCGCAGCCACACCGCGCCCTGGAGAATGAGGACGCCGCCGAAGACCGCGCGCAGGCCGTCGGCGACGTTCGCGGGCAAGCCCGGCGTGAACGGCGCGACGAGGACGGCGGCGAGGAGCAGGAGGAACAGCGACCAGGTGCGGCGGATCACCTGGGCGAGGATGTTGCGGATCGCCGTCGACGGCTTCTTCTTGCGGTGGAGCGCGCCGACGAGGAACGCCCGCGCGATGCGCAGGCCAATGAAGATCGCGACGACCGACGCGCCCGCCACCGCCTGGCCGGGGCCTTCCGTCACGAGCCAGGTCCACGCGTCGCGGAGGTAAGGCGCGACGAAGGCGACGGCGTCGCCGAACGCGCTCCGCAACCAGGCCAGCGCGCCGGACGCGCCGTCCTGTGCTTGTGATTGGAACGAAGCGCCCCCGCGAACGTCCATAACGGCCCCCTCGATCGACCCCGTAAAAGCTTTATCGCGCGAACGTATCGGTTTTTTGTCGCCATAGCGACTTGAGCCGCGACTTGAGCCGCCACGCGCGGCGGGTGAGCGTCGCCCTTTCCCGCGCCGGCGGATCGTGGTCCCGTCGCCGCGATCGGAAGAGGGACAATGCGCCATGCTCGAAAAAGTTCGCCGGCTCGTCGCCGTTCTCGCGCTCATTGCGCCGTTCGCCCTGTCGTCGGGGGCGCGCGCTGGCGCCAGCGCGGATCTCAACGCGCTTTTTGAGGAGTACTGGGCCTTCGAGATGCGCGAGGACCCGTTCCGTGCGACGTTCAACGGGGTCAATGACTACAACGACGCGGTTCCGGCGCGCGCTCCGGCGGACTTCGAACGGCGAACGGCGGCGCGCGAGGCGTTCCTTGCGCGCTTGCGCGCGGTCGACCTGGAGGCCGTCTCGGCCCGCGAGGCGCAAAGCGCGCGCATTCTCGATTTCATTCTGAAGAGCGACGTCGCCTTCGCGCCGTTCAAGCCCTGGCGGCGGCCGTTCCTGTCGGACTCCGGCTTTCACACAACCCCGACGCGGCTCTCTAGCGCCACGCCCCTGCGCACGGCCGACGACTACGAAACGTTTCTGACCCGGCTCGAGAAAGTTCCGGCGTATCTCGATCAGAACGTTGAGAATATGCGCCTTGGCCTTGCCGATGGCTTCACCCAGCCAAAAGAGATCATGCCGGGCGTCCTGTCGTCGTTCGAGGCGCTGGCGACGGGAGCGCCGACGGCGCACCCGCTTTATCTGCCCTTCGCCGATCTGCCGGCGGGGATCGCGCCGCGGCGGGCGAGCCGGCTGCGCAAGCGCGCGGCGGCTCTCGTCGAGAATGAAATTCTGCCGGCTTACGCCCGCGCGAACGCCTTTATGCGCGACGAGTACGCGCCGGGCGCCGCCGAGAGCGTCGCGGCCGGCGACCTCCCCGACGGCGCGGCGTATTATGAGACGGCGGCGCGCTACTACACCTCCCTCGACGACGCCGACGTCGACGAGATCCACGAGCTCGGCCTGCGCGAAGTCGCGCGCATTCGCGCGGAGATGGACGAGGTCATCAAGGACGCAGGGTTCGAGGGCTCGTTCGAGGCGTTCCAGGACTTCCTCCGCACCGACCCGCAATTCTACGCCGAGACGGCCGAAGATCTGCTCAAGGAAGCGACGTTCATCGTCAAGGACGTGGACGGAAAGCTGCCGGCGCTCTTCGGCAAACTGCCGCGCCAGCCCTATTCGGTTGAGCCGGTGCCGGCCGAAATCGCGCCGAACTACACGACTGGCCGCTACGTGCCGGCGTCGCTGACGGCGGATCGCGGCGGGCAGTACTGGGTGAACACGTACGATCTGAAGGAGCGCCCGCTTTATCAGTTGCCGGCGCTGTCGCTGCATGAGGCGGTGCCCGGCCATCATCTGCAAAGCGCGCTCTCGAAGGAGATCGAGAACGTCCCCGATTTCCGCCAGGGTTTTTATCCGAACGCCTATGGCGAGGGCTGGGGGCTCTATTCGGAGAAGCTCGGCCTCGAAATGGACGTCTACAAGACGCCCTACGAGCATTTCGGACGGCTCTCCTACGAGATGTGGCGCGCCTGCCGGCTCGTCATCGACACCGGCCTCCACGCCAAGGGCTGGAGCCGCCAGCAGGCCATCGACTACCTCGCCGGCAACACGGCGCTGGCGCGCCGCAACGTGCGCACGGAGATCGATCGCTACATCGCCTGGCCCGGCCAGGCCCTCGCCTACAAAATTGGCGAGCTGACGATCCTTGAGCTGCGTCGCAAGGCCGAAAAAGAGCTTGGCGACGGCTTCGATATTCGCGCCTTCCACGACGCGGTCCTCGTCGACGGAGGCGTTCCCCTCGATATGCTCCGCGAACGCATCGACGACTGGATCGCCGAGCGCAAGGGGTGAGCCCGGATCACCCGACCCAGATCAGTCCGATCACCGCGCCGGACATGAGCGTCGCGAGGGTGCCGGCGACGACCGCGCGGGGGCCGAGGTCGAGGACGTCGCCGCGGCGGTCCGGCGCGAGGACCGACAGGCCGCCGACGACGATGCCGAGGCTCGCCACGTTGGCGAAACCGCACATCGCGTAAATCAAAATGAGGTTGGTGCGGGGGCTGAAGGTTCCCGCCGGCGTCTCGGCGAGGGCGACGTAGGCGATCAGTTCGTTGAGCGCGGTCTTCAACCCCATGAGCGCGCCGGCGTCGAAGCACTCCGACCACGGCGCGCCGGCGAGCCACATCAAGGGTGCGAAAACCCAGCCGAGGGCGCGTTCGAGCGTCAGGGGCGCGCCGGCGACGTCGCCGAACCCGCCGAGGAGGATGTTCACGAGCGCGGCGAAGGCGGTGAAGGCGATCAGCGCCGCGACGACGTTGAGGTAAAGCTTCAGCCCATCGGCGACGCCGGTCATGAAGGCGTCCATCGCGCCGTCGTATTTGAAATCGTCGCCGGCGCTCGTCGGCGTTGGTTCGTCGGCGACGGCGGGCGGCGTCATGATCAGCGCCATGAGGATCGCGGCCGGCACGGAGATGATCGAGGCGACGATGATATGGCCGAGGACCGACGGCGCGATGGGGGCGAGGAGCGTCGCGTAGAGCACCATCACCGTGCCGGCGACCGTGGCGAAGCCGCCGGTCATGATCGCGAAAAGCTCGCTGCGCGTCAGTTTCTCAAGATAGGCGCGGATGAGGATCGGCGCTTCGGTCGGCCCCAGAAGCACGTTGGCGGCGACGGCGAGGGATACCGCGCCGCCGACGTTGAACGCCCGCTCCAGGAGGATCGCGAAGCCGCGCACCGCGACGCGCAGGACGCCGAGATGCCAGAGCAAGGCCGACAGGCCGGAGAAAAAGACGAGGATCGGCAGTCCACGGAAGGCGAGGATGAAGAGGGCGCTTTCGTCGGTGACCTCGAACGGCGCGGGGCCGCCGCCGAGATAGCCGAAGACAAGGCTCGCGCCGGCCTCCGTCGCGGTCTGCAGGGCGGCGACGACGACGTTCAGGAAGCTCAACGCGTCGCGCGCGCCAGGGGCATAGAGAAGCCCCGCCGCGACGACGATCTGCATGCCGATCGCCAGCGCGGCGAGGCGGAACGGAAAGCGCGCGCGGTTCTCCGACAGTGTCCACGCGATAGCGCAGAAGGCGGCGAGGCCGATCGCGCTTTGCGCGCGCAGGCCGAGATCGGGCAAGCTTTCCATCGGCTAAAGCTTGGCGTCGTTCGCGCGGGCGAGAAAGCCGCCGCTATGGGAGCGCGCGATGGGCGAACCGCCGACGATCGAAACCGACCGCCTCGTTCTGCGCGCCCGCACGATGGCGGACTTCGCGCCCTTCGCCGCGGCGCTCGCCGACCCCGCCGTCGTCGCGCGCCTTGGGTTTGGGCCGCTCTCGCGCGACCAGGCGTGGATGCGCTTCGCTCGCGGGGCGGGGATGTGGGCGCTCCTCGGCTACGGGCCCTTCATCGTCGAAGACCGCGCAAGCGGCGCCTACGCCGGCGAAGTCGGGCCCGGCGATTTCAAGCGCGAGGGCGAACCCGCGCCGGCGACGCCGGAGTTCTCCTGGCTTGTCGCGCCGGCGTTCCAGGGCCGCGGGATCGCCCGCGAGGCCCTCGCTGCGGCGATCGCCTGGACGGAAAATCGTTTTCCGACGCGGGAATTCGGCTGCTGCGTCGAGACGGCGAACGCGCCGTCGACGCGCCTCGCCCACCGGTTCGGCTTCGCCCCCGTCGGCCGCGTTAAGCTCCAAGACGCGACGCTCGTCGTCATGCGACGGCCTGCGGCGCGGGCGGCGTAGCGGTCAACTTTCGTACGCGCCGGGTTTCAGCGTCGGCGGCGATGCGGCAAGGTAAAGAAGGTTAGTCGCCGGGGGCGGAGCGTGACGATCGAAACCGCGGAACTCTTTTGGCTCGCCGTCGGGGGCTATCTCGGCGTCGGGCTCGTTGTCGGCGCGGCGTTCCTCTTCCTCGCGGCGGGCAAGCTCGACGACGCGGCGAACGGCGCGAGCCTCTGGTTTCGCCTGACGTCGCTGCCCGGCGCGGCGCTGTTGTGGCCCTTCGTTCTCGGCCGGTGGCTCTCGGGCCGGCGCATCAATCAGCCGATCGCCGGCCGCGACGACGCCTGACGCGGGGGAGATCATGAAACGCGCGCATCGACGCCTCCACCTCGTCGTCTGGATCGCCGTCGCCGCAGCCGTGGCCGTCGGCGCGGTCATCGCCCCGCGCTACGCGCCGGACCCGCAGACCGACGCCGACGCGACGGATGCGGACATTTTCGGGGAGGCGCCCTGATGGGGCACAAGTACCAGGCCGTTCAGTGGAACGGCAACAAGATCGTCTACGACGTCGTCGCCGTCCTCGGCGTCATCGCCTTCATGGGCGTCTTCATGGCCGTCGGCCTCCAGCCCCACGCCACGGGCCACACCGCGGACCCGGTGGTTCTCGCGATCAAGGCCCTCGGCGCGACGGCGTTCACGATGATGACCCTGGTCCTGATGATCGGGCCGCTGGCGCGCCTGTCGCCGCGCTTCCTGCCGTTTCTGTACAACCGCCGCCATTTCGGCGTGCTGACGGCGCTCGTCGCCGGGGCCCATTTCGGCCTGGCGCTTCTCTGGTACCATGGCGGCGGTCCGTTGAGCCCCTTCGTCTCGCTGATGGCGTCGGGTCTGCCGGGCGATCCTTTTCCCGGCGTCCCGTTCGAACTGTTCGGACTCGGCGCGTTCGCGATCCTCCTCGTCATGGCCGCGACGAGCCATGATTTCTGGCTCAACAATCTCTCCGCGCCGGCGTGGAAGGCGCTCCACATGTCGGTCTACGCCGCTTACGGGCTCGTCGTGCTTCACGTCGCCTATGGGGCTCTCGCAACGAAATCCTCGCCGGTCTACGCGCCGATCGTCTACGGCGCGGCGGGGGGCGTCGCGCTTCTGCATCTCGTCGCCGGCTTGCGCGAATGGGGGCGGGACAACGGCATGAAGGGCCAAAAGGCCGAGGACGGATGGATCGCCGTCGGAGAGGCCGGCGCGATCCCCGACAGACGCGCCGTCATCGCGCCCCTGCCGAAGGGCGACCGCGTCGCGGTCTTCCGCGACGGGCTCAAGGTCTATGCGGTCCAGAACGCCTGCCGCCACCAGAACGGGCCCCTGGGCGAGGGCTGCATCATCGACGGGTCGGTCACCTGCCCCTGGCACGGCTGGCAGTACGACCCCGCCGACGGCGTGTCGCCGCCGCCCTTCACCGAACGGATCAAGACCTACGACGTCAGGATCGACGGCGGCGTCGCCTATGTGCGTGTCGCGCCGAACCCGCTCGGCGAGACGGCGCGCTTCGCGACGCTGGAGGCGCTGGCGACCGCGAGCGCTGAGGGAGGCGCGCCATGACCTATCGCGACGGCGTTTATGAGGGCCGCGGCGAGGGGCCGATGTTCGTCGGCTGGGACAAGGCGCCCGGCGTCGACCGGCGTTTTCTCTTCGGCGCGATCCCGCTCGCCCTCGGCGCGGTCGGGGGCCTGAGCTACGTCCTCTCAAGCCGCATGGACGATCCGGGGGCCGGCGCATGGCTCACGGGCGCAACCCACGTGATCGACGGCGTCGTCGTCTCAAAACCCTATCCGATGATCCGCACGCCCGACCCGGCCGCGCCCTTCGGCATGCGCACGGCGCTCATCGTCTCCGAAGCGAAGTGCACGAACGGCCTCGAATACGCCGCGCTCGAAGGCGCGCCGGCGCGCGCCTCCGGGGTCCTCATCGAGCGCGGCGCGAGGCGCATGCTGGAAGTGCCGCTCGCGACGCCGAAATGGCTCGAGCCGCTGGACGAGATCGCAGACGCCGCGACGCTCGCCAGGCCGCCCGAGGAGCGTCTCGGCCGCGCCGAGCTCGCCGGCAACATCATGGACTCCAAGTGCTTTTTCGGCGTCATGAAGCCCGCGCGCGGGCGGACCCACAAGGCCTGCGCGGCGCTGTGCGTGCGCAGCGGCATCCCGCCCTCGTTCTGGGCCCGCACCCGCGACGGCCGCGAAGCGGTGCTCCTCGTCACCGACGCCGCCGGCGGCCCCCTGACGACCGAGATCCTCCCGCTCATCGCCGACCCCGTCCGCGCCACGGGCGAAATCGTCCGTGTGGGGGATTTATTGCAGTTCCGCGCCGATGTTGGGGACTACGAGCGGGTGTAGGGCGAGCCGTCCGGCGTTCGTCGCCGCCGCGTCGGAGAACAGGATCAGCGCCAGCGTCAGTTCGGCGAAGCCCTCGAGCGTCTCGCTCTCGACGTCGAGGTCGAAGAACCGAAAGCCCGCGTCGCCCACGAGGAGGCCGGCGAACATGAACGCCATCGGCGCGGAGACGACGCCCGCCGACAGGCGCCGCGAGGCGAGGCCGTAGACGACGACGCACAGGGCGAGCGCGAGAAACGGTTCGCTGACCATGGAGCCTCCGCGGGCGCGGGCTTGCTTGAGCGCCGCGGCGCGACGTCCCATAAGCTTGCGCCAACCCGCGCGCGAAACACCGAGGCGATCCATGTTCGAAGACAAGCCCGACTTGAAGGCCGGGGGCGCCGGCGCGCTGAGGCCGGGCGACAATCTGGGCCCGGCTGTCGAGGCCGCGGTCGCGCGGGCGACGGAGTGGCTCGCCGCGCGCCAAAAACCCGAAGGATATTGGGTCGGCCGGCTTGAATCGAACGCCTGTATGGAGGCCCAGTGGATCCTCGCCCTTTGGTTCCTGGGGCTTGAGGATCACCATCTGCGTCCGCGCCTCGCCCAGTCCTTGAGGCGAACGCAGGGCGCGGACGGCTCCTGGCGGATCTACCACGACGCGCCGGCCGGCGACGTGAACACGACCGTGGAGGCCTACGCCGCCCTGCGCGCCATGGGCGACGCCCGGGACGCGCCGCACATGGTCCGCGCCCGGGAGTGGATCTTCGAGAAAGGCGGCTTGCGGAACGTGCGCGTCTTCACGCGCTACTGGCTCGCGCTCATCGGCGAATGGCCGTGGGAGAAGACGCCCAACGTGCCGCCCGAGGCGATCTTCTTTCCGACCTGGTTCCCGTTCTCGATCTACAATTTCGCGCAGTGGGCCCGGGCGACGATGATGCCCATCGCGATCCTCTGCGCGCGCCGTCCGACGCGGCCCCTGCCCGCCGATCGCCGGCTCGACGAGTTGTTCCCCGGCGGCCGGGAAGGGTTCGACTACGCGTTGCCCAAAAAGGCGGGCGCGGACTTCTGGGACGGGTTCTTCCGCCTCGCCGACAGGGCCCTCCACGGGCTCCAGAGTTTCGGCGAGGCGACGGGCGCCAAACTTTTCCGCGAGGGCGCGATCGAGCGGGCGACCGGCTGGATCGTCAAACGTCAGGACGCCGACGGCGTTTGGGGCGGGATCCAGCCGCCCTGGATCTACTCTCTAATGGCGCTCCGCACGGAGGGTTTTTCGCTCCAGCACGGCGTGATGGCGAAAGGCGTCGCGGCGCTTGACGATCCGCGCTGGCGCGTCGACGTCGATGACGCAACGTGGATCCAGGCCTCGACGAGCCCCGTCTGGGACACGGTGCTGACGCTCCTCGCCTTTGACGACGCCGGGCGCAACGAGGCCCACGCGGCGGAAGTCGACAAGGCCGTCCGGTGGACCCTCGACCAGCAGGTGCGGACCCCAGGCGACTGGTCCGTGAAAGCGCCGACGCTCGAGCCCGGCGGCTGGGCCTTCGAATACGAGAACACGTTTTATCCCGACACCGACGATACGGCCGTGGCGCTGATCGCCCTCGCGCCGTTCCGCGCCGATCCGAAATGGCGGGCGGCGGGGATCGACGAGGCGATCGACCGGGGCGTCGACTGGCTCTTCGGCATGCAGAGCAAGAACGGCGGCTGGGGCGCCTTCGACAAGGACAACGACAACGGTTTCCTGACGAAGATCCCGTTTTGCGACTTCGGCGAGGCGCTCGACCCGCCGAGCGTCGACGTCACGGCCCACGTCGTCGAGGCGTTCGGCAAGCTCGGCCTGCCGGGCGCGCACCCGGACGTCGCGCGCGCCGTCGACTATCTGAAGGCGGAGCAGGAGGCCGACGGCGCCTGGTTCGGCCGCTGGGGCGTCAACTACGTCTACGGGACCGGCGCCGTTCTCCCGGCGCGTGAGGCGATCGGCGAGGACATGGCCGCTCCCTACGTTCTGAAGGCGTCCGACTGGCTCGTTCTGCACCAGAACGACGATGGCGGCTGGGGCGAATCCTGCGCTTCCTACATGGACGCCGACATGATGGGCGTCGGTCCCTCGACGCCGTCGCAGACGGCCTGGGCCCTGATGGGCCTCGCCGCCGTCGGCCGGCCCGACGACGCCCGCGCGATCTCCGAGGGCGTGCGCTTTCTCCTGGAGCGTCAGCGCGACGACGGCACGTGGGACGAGCCGGAATACACCGGCACGGGCTTCCCCGGCTACGGCGTCGGGCAGACGATCAAGCTCACCGATCCCTTGTTGAAGGAGCGTCTGAAGCAGGGGCCTGAGCTCAGCCGCGCGTTCATGATCAATTACAATCTCTATAGGCACTATTTCCCGATCATGGCGCTCGCGCGCGCGCGGGAGGCGTTGGCCTCCGCGCGTTGATCGGCCGGCGATGAACAATCCGTAAGGCCTGTTCGCGCGCCGGCGCCTCGCAACCCGTGAAACGAATGCGGCGAGGTTGCGCTCGGCTCGTAAATCGATCTTCATCGTTTTGACGCCAAGTCGCGGCGGACGTCGGCCCGCGCTCGGCGCGCGGGCTGTTTCTCAAGGCCGAACTTCGGGCCGAACTTCGGGCCGAACGTCGAGGCGAACTCAAGTGATTGGGCGATCCATGAAAGTATTCGTAACGGGCGGGGCGGGCTTCATCGGCTCGGCGGTGGTCCGCGAGGCGCTCGGCCGCGATCTCGCGGTCGTCAACTTCGACAAGCTGACCTACGCCGCCAATCTTGAGAACCTGAAAGGCTTTGACGACCGGCCGGGCTACGCCTTCGTGCGCGGCGACATCGGCGACGCCGAGGCCGTGCGCGCCGCCCTGGAGACGCACCAGCCGGACGCGATCATGCACCTCGCGGCCGAATCCCACGTCGACCGGTCGATCGACGGGCCGGGGGCCTTCATCGAAACCAACATCGTCGGCACGTTCGCGCTCCTCAACGAGGCGCGCCGCTATTTCGAGACGCTGTCGGCGGAGCGCGCCGCGCGCTTTCGCTTCCACCACGTGTCGACGGACGAGGTTTACGGCGCTCTTGGCGCGACGGGCCGTTTCAGCGAAGAGACGCCCTATCGGCCGAATTCGCCATACTCCGCCTCGAAGGCGGCGTCGGACTTTCTCGCGCGCGCCTGGTGCGAGACCTACGGCCTGCCGGTTGTCACGAGCAATTGCTCGAACAATTACGGGCCCTATCAGTTCCCGGAGAAACTGATCCCCGTCGTGACGCTCGCCGCGCTCGAGGGCAAGCCGATCCCCGTCTACGGCAAGGGCGAGAACGTGCGCGACTGGCTCTTCGTCGACGATCACGCCGACGCGCTCCTGGCCGTGCTTACGCGCGGCGCCGTCGGCGAGACCTACAATATCGGCGGCGACGCGGAGCGCGCGAACATCGATCTCGTGCGGACGATTTGCGCGATCATGGACGATCTGCGCCCGGACGGCGCGCCCCACGACCGTCTCATCGAGTTCGTCGCCGACCGGCCCGGTCATGACCTGCGCTACGCGATAGACGCCGGCAAAATCGCCCGCGAACTCGACTGGCGTCCGTGCACGGACCTGAACGAGGGCTTGCGCGCCACCGTGGCGTGGTATCTCGGGAACCGCGCCTGGTGGGAGGGCGTCCGCGCCCGCGGCTTCGACGGCGCGCGCATCGGCCTCGAAAACGCGCCGAACGCGGCGGAATAGGAGGGCGCGGGCGATGAAAGGCGTCATCCTCGCCGGCGGGTCCGGCACGCGGCTTTATCCGATCACGCGCGCGACGTGCAAACAGCTCCTGCCGGTCTACGACAAGCCGATGATCTATTATCCGCTGTCGACGCTAATGCTGGCGGGCCTGCGCGACATCCTCGTGATCACGACGCCGGACGACCAGGCGATCTTCGAACGCCTCCTCGGCGACGGCTCGCAATGGGGGATCTCGCTCTCCTGCGCCGTACAGCCGCAGCCGGAGGGGCTCGCGCAAGCCTTCCTCATCGGCGAAAAGTTCATCGACGGCGACAAGGCCGCGCTCGTCCTCGGCGACAACATCTTTTACGGCCACGGCCTCGCCGATCTCCTGCGGCGCTCGGCGGACCTTGAGGCCGGCGCGGTGGTCTTCGGCAGCCACGTGCTCGACCCGGAGCGCTATGGCGTCGTCGAGTTCGACGCCGGCGGGCGCGCGGTCAGCATCGAAGAAAAGCCGAAACGGCCGAAGTCGAATTACGCCGTCACCGGACTTTACTTCTACGACGAGACGGTTTGCGCGCGCGCCCGCGAGGTCCGCCCCTCCGATCGCGGAGAACTTGAGATCACGACGCTGAACCAGCTCTATCTCGACGACGGCGCCCTCAAGGTCGAGCTTCTGGGGCGCGGCTTCGCCTGGCTCGATACGGGCACCTATGGCTCGCTGCTGCAGGCGTCGCAGTTCGTCCAGACGGTCGAGGAGCGCCAGGGCCTGAAGATCGGCTGCCTCGAGGAAGTCGCCTACCGCATGGGCTGGATCGACGCGGACGAATTGATGGCGCTCGCCAGACCGCTTCTGAAGAGCGGCTATGGCGAATACCTGAAGCAGATCGTCGACGAACGCGTCTTCTGAGACGCCAGCGAACAACGGGACGGCGCGCCATGGACGTTGCGACCACCGACCATCCGGACGTCAAGCTTTATGCCCCGCGCGTCTTCGAAGACGATCGCGGCTATTTCTACGAGACGTACACCCAGAACAAGCTCGAGCCTCACGCGCCCGGCCTCGTCTTCGTGCAGGACAATGAATCCTACTCGAAAGAGCGGTACACGGTGCGGGGCCTCCACTATCAGGCGCCGCCCTTCGCCCAGGACAAGCTCGTGCGCGTTCTCCGGGGGCGGATTTTCGACGTCGTCGTCGACGTGCGCCGCGGCTCGCCGCGCTTCGGCCAGTGGGTCGGCGTCGAGCTCTCCGCCGCGGACCGGCGCCAGTTGCTGGCGCCAAAGGGATTTCTGCACGGCTTCGCGACCCTCGAGGCCGACTGCGTCGTCGCCTACAAGGTCACGGCCTTCTACGACAAAGCCTCCGACGGGGCGGTGCACTGGGCGTCGGACGATTTGAGGATCGATTGGCCGATCCCCCGCGACAAGGCGGTCCTCTCGGCCAAAGACGCGGCCGCGCCGACGTTTACGGATTTCCAGAGCCCGTTCTAGTTTGAGGCCGGAGGGACTTTTCGCTCTTCCGTGGGGAAGGGAGAGCGGAGAAAGTCCGTCGACTTATCGAACGCCTTTTGCAGGCGCCTTACGGTCGCCGCCATGTACCATGCGGATCGTCACGACCCGGCCGACTTGAGCGATGCGGCGTTCGACGCCGCGCTTGCGGCGCGGTATCGGCGCCTGTCGATGCTGACGCTGGATTTGGCCGAAGAAGCCGGCGCGGCGGCGAGGTCCGTCCGCATCGCCGAGCGGGGCGACAAGACCGGCGCGTTCGAGCGACGCGTCGCCGCCATGAGCCGAGCGATACGGGCCCATCAACTGGTCGAACGCCTGCGCGCCCCGAACGACCGCAAGCGGCGCGCAGGGTCGCCCACGGCGAAACCGGAGGCGCCCGTCGCTAAAAGAAGCGCGCCGGCCAGGTTAGCCGCGACGGCCGACGCCGCGCCTCCCGCGCCGGCGTCAGAGCCTCGCGCGTCGTTCGCGTCGACGCTTAACGAAGCCGGACAAGATCTCGCGCGAGCCGGCGTCGTCTCCGACGCGGCTGCGGCGACGCGCGTTGCGTCAGCGGAAAGGCGCGGCGTTGCCGAAGACAGAACGCCCAGCGCGGCGTCGCCAACGTGCGCCAAAGCGGACGCTGCGGCGGCGCCAACGCCGAACGGCCCGCCGCAGAACCCGCCATAGCCCGCCGTTCGACGCTGTAAACGAGACGCACGCCCCGTTTCCGCTTCCCTTTATCGAAGCGATATCGCGAGAAGTTCCGCGGCCCCCTTCTGTGAGGCGCCACGATGGCCGGCGGCCGTGGTCGGCTTTCTGAGTTGGAGCGATCCGCTAGAGCGCCGGGCGTTCAGCTTGGATCGGGCGAAGACCGTTTCAGGCGCTCAAACCCAAGAATCTAGAGCATCCGACTGATTCAATCAGAAAACGTGATGCTCTAGCCGTTGCGTACGAATTCGCGCTCGGGCCAGCAGCGTTGCGCCCACGCGGCGTAAACGGTCGCGGTCCCTACGGCGATCGGCGGTCCGCTTGCGGATGCGAGCGTCGCGCCGGCGAAGCGCCGACTGAGCAAGCCGGGCTGCCCTTCGCCTGTCTGCTCAACTAGGGCGTTGAACAGTGATTGGAAAAACTCGGCGTACGACATGTTCGGCGCGCCCGTCGCCAGATAGATCGCCCAAGCGTCGAAGACAGCCGCCGCGACGGTTACGAAAATCAGACAAGAGAAAAGAAACACGTTCGATAGTCCGGAAGACCTGTCGCCGCCAGTTGATCGCGGAAACCTGCTAACGAACGCGATCGACAAAAGCCCAAGCGTCGCGATCGCGGCGGCCCAGAAAAGGTCCGGCGTCGGAATTGGCGTCCGCAGCGCGGCGTGCGCGGCGTGCGCCTCGTCGAAAACGCCGAAGATAGAGTCCAGCAGCGAAGCGACGGCCCCGGCGAGGCCCGCGAGCAGCAGCGTCATGCGCGTCGTCGTCGGGTGCGCCGACCGGCCGTCGGCGATGTAGGCGCCTGCGAGCGCTGCGGCGACAGCCACGGCGAACCGCGGGATCGCCGATGTCAACAACGGCCAAAGGCTCGCGTCGTTCGCAACCAACGCGAAGAGAAGAAAGACGTAGACGAAAGAGGCGGCGAGCAGCCAGCTGCGGAGGCCGCCGAGGGAGCCTCCCGACAAAAAGCGCGCCCGTTCCGTCGAAGATCGTTGGTCGGCCATGGCAAGAGGCTACGTCATCAGGGCGGAAGCGGCTGTGCGCACCGGGCCACACCGGCGGCGTGATCGACGCGGCCCGCAGACAGCCGCGCGCGCGTCTCCGGAATTAGCCGGGCTCCCGAGCCGGGCTGGCCCGGACATTGCTTTTTCCGATCCGTCGGAAACAGCGTTTGGCCGGCGCGGGCGGAGTTGCTAAGAGCGCTCGTCCCCGCGTCGGGGCGCGTTCGTTAGTCATTGTTTTGGGGGATCTCGCCATGCGCGTTGCGATCGTCGGCACCGGCTATGTCGGTTTGGTGTCAGGAGCCTGCTTCGCGGATTTCGGCCACACGGTCATTTGCGTCGACAAGGACGTCTCGAAGATCGACAGCCTGGAGCGGGGCGAAATCCCGATCTACGAGCCGGGGCTCGACGCGCTTGTCGCCGAGAACGTCAAGGCGGGACGCCTGTCGTTCACCACGAATCTGCAGGAGGCGACGCCGGGCGCGGACGCGGTCTTCATCGCCGTGGGCACGCCCTCGCGGCGCGGCGACGGTTTCGCCGACCTCTCATACGTCTACGGCGCGGCCGAAGAGATCGCCGAGGCGCTCGACGGCTACACGGTGATCGTCAACAAATCGACGGTGCCGGTGGGCACGGGCGCCGAGGTCGAGGCCATCGTCAAGCGCGTTCGGCCGGACGCGGACTTCTCCGTCGCGTCGAACCCGGAGTTCCTGCGCGAGGGCGCGGCGATCGAAGACTTCAAGCGGCCGGACCGCGTCGTCGTCGGCGCGGAGGACGAGCGCGCCCGCGAGGTGATGCGCGAACTTTACCGCCCGCTTTACATAAACGAGACGCCGATCGTCTTTACGAACCGCACGACATCGGAGTTGATCAAATACGCCGCCAACGCCTTCCTCGCGACCAAGATCACCTTCATCAACGAAATGGCGGACCTGTGCGAGAAGGTCGGGGCCAACGTTCAGGAAGTCGCCCGCGGCATCGGCCTTGACGGCCGCATCGTCGGCAAGTTCCTCCACGCCGGCCCGGGCTATGGCGGCTCGTGCTTCCCGAAGGACACCCTGGCGCTCGTGCGCACGGCCCAGACCGCCGGCGCGCCGACGAAAATCGTCGAGGCCGTCGTCGAGATCAATGACCGCCGGAAACGTCAGATGGCGGACCGCATCGTCGCGGCCTGCGGCGGAGACGTCAAAGGCAAGACCGTCGCCATGCTGGGCCTGACGTTCAAGCCGAACACCGACGACATGCGCGAATCGCCGTCGCTCGCGATCGTGCCGGCGCTGCAGGAGGCGGGCGCCGTCGTGCGCGCCTTCGATCCCGCAGGGATGGAGGAGGCGAAAAAGCTCCTCGAAGACGTCGTCTTCTGCGACGGGCCCTACCACGCGATGGACGGGGCGGACGCGGCGGTTCTCCTGACGGAGTGGGACGAATTCCGGGCGCTCGATTTTCAGCGCGCGAAGGATCTCCTCACGACGCCGGTCTTCCTCGACTTGCGCAACGTCTATCGCCCGGCGCAAATCCGCGAGCTCGGCTTCGCTTACGATTCGATCGGGCGCCCCTAGAGCGCCAGGCGTTCGGCGTCGGGGTTGGCGAAGACCGTCTCAAGCGCTCAAGATCGAACGTCCCGAGCGTTCGATTAACTCGATCAGGCAACGGATCGCTCTATGCGGCCGACGCGAGATTGGCGAAGAACGCCGCGCCGTCGACGCCGCCGAGAAGCGGCGAAACGGCGCGTTCGGGGTGCGGCATCAGTCCGAGCACGTTGCCAGCCTCGTTGACGATCCCGGCGATGTCGCGCGCCGATCCGTTCGGGTTGTCGACATAGCGGAAGGCGACGCGGCCCTCGCCGTCGAGCCGGTCGAGGGTTTCGGCGTCCGCCGCGTAGGCGCCGTCATGGTGCGCGACGGGGAACTCGACGATCGCGCCGCGCTCGAACCCGGAGGTGAAGCGCCCGCCACCGTCGACGCGCAACGCCGTCGGTCGGCATACGAAGCGCAAACCGGCGTTGCGGGCGAGGGCGCCGGGGAGGAGGCCGCTCTCCGCCAGCACCTGAAAGCCGTTGCAGACGCCAAGGACGAGCGTCCCGGCCTTCGCGCGGTCGGCGACGGCGCGCATCACCGGCGCACGCGCGGCGATGGCCCCGGCGCGCAGATAATCGCCGTGGGAGAAGCCGCCCGGCAAAACGATAAGATCCGCCTCCGGCAGGTCGGCGTCCTTATGCCAGGCGAGGGCGGGCTCGCGGCCGGTCGCCTGGCGCAGGGCGACGACGGCGTCGCGGTCGCAGTTCGATGCGGGGAAGACGACGACGACGCTTTTCATCGGCGGGCGGCCGCGGCGGCGGTCACGACAGGATCTCGACGGTGAAGTTCTCCATCACCGGATTGGCGAGGAGGGCGCGGCACATCTCTTCGGCCCGGGCCCGAGCCGCGGCCTCGTCGGCGGCGTCGACCTCCATCTCGATGACCTTGCCCTGGCGCACCTCGCGCGCGCCCTCGAAGCCGAGGCTCGCGAGCGCGCTCTCGATCGCCTTGCCTTGAGGGTCGAGAACGCTGGGCTTCAGCGTAATGTTGATGCGCGCCTTCATGGAGCCTCGTCGGACGGGTTGGCGTCCCCGCGTCGTTTGCGATCGCCGGAAACGCCTCCATAAGCGGCGTTCGACAGCGCCGCAACGCCGCGGCGCGCCCCTGCCGACGGATTGGGCGATGAGCTTCCGGATACGCGCCGCTGAGCCGAGCGACGTCAGGTCGTTGCTGACGCTTGTCCGCGCCCACAATATCGAAGCCCAGAACGGCGAGGCTACATTGAATGCGCGGCGGTTTCAGGCGGCGATGTTCGGCAAGAACGCGTTCGTCTATGGCGATCTCGCCGCGGCGGACGACGACGCGGCCGAGGGCGCCTCGGGCGGCCTTGTCGGGTATGCGCTCACCCATGACTGCTTCACGACGGACGACGGCACGCGCGGGCTTTACCTCACCGATCTTTTCGTCGCGCGGCCGTGGCGGCGGGCGGGCGTCGGCCGGGCGCTCATGGCCGCCGTCGGCCGGCGCGCCGTCCGGCGCGGCGCGACCCACGTCTGGTGGGCGTCGATGGCGCGAAACTATGAGGCGCGGCGGTTTTACGACCGCTTCGATGCGAGCGACGAGCGCGTCCACGCCCATGCCGTTTTCGGCGACGCATTGAAAGCGATGGGCGAGGGTTGAGCGGCGAATGCGCCGCTAGAGCGCCGGGCGGTCAGCTTGGATCGGGCGAAGACCGTTTCAGGCGCTCACAACAAAGAATCTAGAGCATCCGACTGATTCAATCAGAAAACGTGATGCTCTAGCGGCGCGGCCGCGTGCGGCGCGTCAGGACCGCTCGGCGGCGTCGCTCGCCGCCCGGGCGGGGAAGCGCTCGTTGTCGGCGACGAGCACCGGGCCCTTGGCGCCGGCCGCGCCGTTGTCCTTCAGGACGCCGAGCCGCTTGGCGACGTCGCGATAGGCCTCCGTGCCGCCGCCGAGGTCGCGCCGAAAGCGGTCTTTGTCGAGGATCGCGCCGGTCTCCATGTCCCACAGGCGGCAGGAGTCCGGGCTGATTTCGTCGGCCACGATGAGGCGCACCATATCGCCCTCGTATTGCCGGCCGAACTCGACCTTGAAGTCGACGAGCCGGATGCCGACGCCGGCGAAGAGGCCTGCGAGATAGTCGTTGATGCGCAGGGCGAGGGACATCATGTCGTCGATTTCCTGGGGGTTCGCCCAGTTGAACGCGGTGATGTGCTCCTCGGAGACGAGCGGGTCCCCGAGCTTGTCGTTCTTGTAGTAGAACTCGATCACCGAGCGCGGCAGGCTCGCCCCTTCCTCGAGGCCGAGGCGCTTGGCGATCGACCCCGCCGCGACGTTGCGCACTACAACCTCAAGGGGAATTATTTCAACGTGGCGAATGAGTTGTTCGCGCATGTTGAGGCGGCGGATAAAGTGCGTCGGCACGCCGATCCGCTCCAGGCCCAGCATCACGAATTCGGAGATGCGGTTGTTGAGGACGCCCTTGCCCTCGAGCACGGCGTGCTTCTGGTTGTTGAAGGCGGTGGCGTCGTCCTTGAAGTACTGGATGAGGGTGCCGGGCTCCGGCCCCTCGAAGAGAATCTTCGCCTTGCCTTCGTAAATCTGCTTTCGCCGCGCCATTTCAGGGGTCACTTTCGATCGTCGGATCTGGCCGCGCGTCAGGGCGCGCGGGGACGCGGGCCGGCTCTTCCGCCGCCGATCGCCCCCTCCAGCGGGCGGCGTATACGCCCTTGCGAAGGCAGTGAAAAGCCCTGGCCGGGCGCCCGAACGAGAGGACCCCGCCCGGCGGGCGAGCGCCGCCGGATTGCCCTCGCCCGGGGCGGGGCATATCTTGAGCCAAAGGCGGCCGTCGGTCGCGCAATACGGGAAATCCTCGCGTATGTCCGGTTTTGACGACCGCAAAGATCGTTTCGAGAACAAATTCGCCCACGACGCCGAGCTCAAATTCAAGGCCGAGGCGCGCCGCAACAAGCTCCTCGGCCTCTGGGCCGCCGAGCTTCTCGGCCATGGGGGCGAGGAGGCGGACAACTACGCGCGAGCCGTGGTCATGGCGGACCTTGAAGAGGCGGGCGACGACGACGTCTTCCGGAAGATCCGCAAGGACTTCGACGCCGCCGGCGTCGAGAAGACCGACCAGGACATCCGCCGGCATATGCAGGAGTTCCTCGCCAAGGCCGTCGAGGAGATTGAGACCGACGGGTGAGCGGCGCGGAGCGCCTAGCCGGCAAAAAAGCGTTCGTCACCGGCGCGGCGGGCGGCCTTGGCGCGTGCAGCGCGCGGATGCTCGCCGAGGCCGGGGCGCGCGTCTTCCTGACCGATATCGACGGCGAGGGCGCGGCGGCGCGGGCGGCGGAGATCAACGAGCGCCGGCCGGACGCCGCGTTCGCGGCCGCCCATGACGTCGCCGACGAGGACGCGTGGCGCGAGACGCTCGCCGACGCGGCCGAGGCGATGGGCGGGCTCAACGTGCTCGTCAACAGCGCGGGCGTCGGCAGTTTCGGAACGATCGAGACCGAGACCCCGTCGGGCTGGCGGCGGGCCCACGCGATCAACGTCGACGCCGTCTTCATCGGCACGCAGCTCGCCCTGCCAAGCCTGAAGGCGAGCGCGCCGGCGTCGATCGTCAACGTCGCCTCGATCGCGGCGATGGTCGTCGACCCGAGGACGCTCGCTTACAACGTCTCGAAGGCGGCGGTGACGATGCTGTCGAAATCGACGGCCGTCCACTGCGCCCGCGCCGGTTATGACGTGCGCTGTAATTCCGTACACCCCGGTTATGCGCGCACGTCGATCATCGAGCCTCTCGTCGAAGCCGCCGGCGGCGCGGCGGCCGGCGAAGCGAAGCTGACCCGCGGCGTGCCGATGGGCCGGGTCGCGACGCCGGAAGAGGTCGGCGGCATGGTCGTCTATCTCGCCTCCGATGAGGCGCGCTTCGTCACCGGCGCGCAATTCGTCGTCGACGGCGGCCGGCTCTGCGTCTGATCGCCTTGCCGTCGGCGATGGCGGCGCGGGTTCCCGGCGATCGAAGCGGAACGCGGTTTGCGCCACAGGTTTGCGGCCCATCGAAAGCAGCGATGACGTGGGGTCTCTCGTCGACCTTGGGCCGGAAGTCCCACGGCGGGCCGGGCCCTCAGCCGCCGAGCCTGTCCCTCAGCGGCCAAGCCTGTCCCACCCCTGGGCCCTCGCTTCGGGGCGGTATCGACGGCTGACGGGGACGTCGAGGTCCTGAACCTTGAGGGTCCATCTCCCGCCGCTGCGGTCGAGCCGCGACGGCGCGCCCTCAGCCACCCACCAGCTCCGGTGGACCTGCGTTCCCGGAAGGCTTGCGACGGCCTCGACGGCGTCGCTAAACCTCGCGCTGACGAGCGCGTCGCCGCCGATCGTCGTCACCCGCACGTAATGGTCTTCCGCCGAGAGGGCGAGGAGCCGTTCCTGCCGCAGTCCGCTCGGCCACTGACGCCGGAACGCTTCAAAGCGCGGATCCGGTCCGGAACTCCCGGCCGCCTGACCCGCCCGGAGCTGAAAGACGCCCGCCACCGCCAGCGAGATGACGAGAACCGGCGCGACGATCAGTCCGGCGTAACGAACCGGAACCGGCTCGCGCAGCAGGGCCTCCAGGGCGAGAACGCAAGCCGATGCGCAGACGGTGATCGCCGCGATCCGGACATAGGGCGCGATGCGCCGCGCCCCGCGGCGAAGCAGGGCGGGCAGCAGAACGCGCTTATGAAACCGGCCGCCGAGATAACCGGCGCTGATCGACAGGGACCAATAGGCGACCAGGGCCGCCGGGCCGAGGTCCTCACGCGTGCCGAAGGGCCCGAGGAAGCAGAGCAGGGCGACCGCCGCGGCGAGGATGCCGACGTCCATCGCCCGCCCCTCGCCGAGCCGCTCTTCGAGGGTGGATTTCAGCCCTTGGAGCGCCTGCATCGCGAAAGACCCTCTGTTTTTCGCGAAATGACGGGTTTCCGTCGCCAGTGAACAGGCCTCGCCATCGAAGGTTTTGCCCGCAAATCCTAGCCTGTGGAAGCCCGCGGCGCCCCGCCGCCAACCAATCAGGGAGCTTCCATGTTCAAGCGTCTCGCCACTGCCGTCATGCCCCTCGTCGCCGTCGCCTGCGCCGCGGCCCCGGCCCCCGACGAGCGTGCGTCCCTCGCCGTGACCTTTACCGCCGAGATCCGCGAAGGCGCCGTCATGATGGCTTTGTTCGACAGCGCCGAAGGCTACGACAGCGGCGCCGCCGTTCGCGGATCCGCCGGCGGCGTGGCCAGCGGAACCGTGACCCTGACCTTCGAGGATCTCGAGCCCGGCGCCTATGCGATCCGCGCGTTCCACGATCTTGACGGCGACGGCGAGCTCGACACGAACCTCACCGGCGCGCCGACCGAGCCGTTCGCCTTCTCCAACAACGCGCCCGCTAATTTCGGCCCTCCCGCGTTCGAGGCCGCCGCGTTCGAGGTGAAGCCGGGCGCGAACCGCCACGCAATCAACATCCGCTGAGGGAGGCGACCCATGGATCGCCGCGATTTCTTTCTCGCCAGCCTCTCCGCGAGCGCCTTCGCCCTAGCGGGCGAGGCTTCGGGGCGGACCGAGCTCGCCCGCTTCGCCCGGGCCTACCGATCGGTCCCCGACGCTGGCGTCCCCCGCCGGCCGATGCGCCTCGTCGCCGGAAAGACGCCGGGCGACCTTGTCGGAACCTATTTCCTCAACGGCCCCGCCAAGCACGAACGGGGCGGCGAGCGGAACGAGCACTGGTTCGACGGCGACGGCATGCTGAACGCCTTCCGCTTCGACGGCCGGTCCGCGACCCATGAGGCGCGCTATGTCGAGACGTCAAAGTTCAAGCGTGAAAAAGAAGCCGGGAAGTTTCTCTTCCCTTCCTTCGACCACGTTCCGAAGGCGTCCGTCGGGGTCAGCGGACCCGACGACGTCAACACCGCCAACATCTCGGTGATCGAGCGCGGCGGAGAGCTCTGGGCGCTCTGGGAGGGCGGCAGTCCCCACCGGGTCGATCCCGCGGACCTCTCGACCAAAGGCCGCCTCGTCCTCGCTGACGGCTTCGCCGGGGTTCCGTTCAGCGCGCACCCCCGTCAGGACCGGGAGGGCGCGCTCTGGGCCTATGGTTTCGCGGCGTTTTCCGGCCGGTTGATCCTGTCGGAGATTGCGCCGGACGGCGCGATGCGCCGCTTCAGGGTCCTTGACGGTTTTCCCCGGTCGATGGTCCACGATTTCGTCAGTACTGAGAAGCATCTCGTCGTCGGCTTCCCGCCCTATACGATCGGCCGCGAGGGCGGGGCCTATCTCGACCATTTCCTCTGGCGCGGCGACGAGCCGCGTCTCTACGTCGTGATCGACAAGGAGAATTTCGAGATCGTCCGGCGCTACGAGCTTCCGGCGCGGTTCCAGTTTCACCACTTCGGCGGCTTCGAGGAGGCGGACGGAACGATCCGGTTCGCCGCGTGCTCGATGCGCGACGCCGGATGGATCGAGACCGAGGCGCGGGCCGTCATGAACGGCGAGCCCTTCACCGGAGAACGGGAGGCCGTCCTTGAGCGGATCACGCTCCGCCCGGACGGCCGGGCGGACGCTGAGCTTTCGGCGGAGGAGGCGGAGTTCCCCGTGGGCGACCCCCGACTGGCCGAGACGCCGCACACCCAGTTCTGTATCGGCCGCACACGGTCGTCCGGCCGTCTGCCCAACGCTGTGTTCGCGCGCGCGGCCTCGGGCGAAGCGATCGCCTCGTGGAGCGCGGACGCAGGAACCATGATGGGCGAGCACGTCGTCATTCCGCTTACGGACGGCCAGAGCTACCTCATCGGCTCCCAGTTCGACGTCCCTCAAGGCCGGACGCTCGTCAGCCTTTTCGAAGCGGAGAACCTCGCCGCCGGGCCCCGCGCAATCTGGGAGACGTCGGAACCGATCCCGGCGCCGCTCCACGGCGCGTGGGTTCCCGGATAACGCGGACGTTCACGAGACGCCGCGACGCCGGCTTTTGGCGCAGAGCGGACTTTCGACCACAAACGCTCGGTGTCTGAACCTATCCAAAAGCGGTCGAAACGGCGCTGACGTCGCGTGTCTGCAATGCGTGCAGAAGCAGACATGAAAATATTACTGAGAGATCGAATCTTTTCCCCAGAAGCGATAATCACGGGTCTGAGACGTATTGTGTCAGCACTGCAAGCAGCTAAAGATATAAGAATTTGGTGGCCATTCTTGTCCCGTAGAAAGGAACCTGCACGCCGAAGCTCGCCCTAAGAGCCTGATCCAAAAATAGCTTTGTGATTTCAATGTCTTATGATTATTTGTGTTTGCTTAAGACACGGAGAATTTAGATGCCACGGAATGAAGTGGCCCAGTCGAAGCATGAGCGCAAGTCGATGCGCTACGCAAGCGACCTGACCAACGCCGAATGGGTGCTGATCGAGCCAGACATGCCGCCGCCCAGCCGTATGGGCGGTCTGCGCAAATGGCCGATGCGGGAGATCATGAATGCCCTTTTGTATATCGCCTCAACCGGCTGCCAGTGGCGGTTTCTGCCTAGGGACTTCCACCTTTCTCAATGGTGCAGAAGTACTTCTACTGGTCGCGCGATGCGAGGCTTCTTGAGAGGATCAATTACCGATTGCTGCTCGGTTATCGCGAAGCACAAGGTCGAAACCCGCAGCCAAGCTCCGGCGTGATCGACAGCCAATAGGTGAAAACGACCGAAAGCGGCGGGATTGCTGGCTTTGATGCAGGCACGAAGGTCAACGGTCGAAAGCGCCATATCCTGACGGACACGGAGGGTTTTCTGGTCGCGGCGCTAGTGCACGCCGCCAACATTCAAGATCGCGACGGAGCGCCGGTCGTTCTCTCTGAAGCGCGCGACAAGTTTCCATGGCTTCGTCACATCTTCGCCGATGGCGGCTATGCTGGCGCAAAGCTCCGCCGCTCCCTGGCGAGGATCAGGGACTGGACCGTCGACGTCATCAAGCGTTCCGACGCGGAAAAGGGCTTCGAGGTGTTGCCCAG
Organism: Parvularculaceae bacterium; assembly: GCA_050331095.1. Taxonomy (GTDB): domain Bacteria; phylum Pseudomonadota; class Alphaproteobacteria; order Caulobacterales; family Parvularculaceae; genus MED-G105. The sequence goes on along the minus strand of JBHJHE010000019.1, from coordinate 227 downwards.
AAGGTGGGTTGTCGCGCGTACGTTCGCGTGGCTTGGTCGGTACCGCCGCCTTGCGAAAGACTGGGAGCGAGATTGGACGTCCGCTAGCGTGCGGCTATTCATCGCCCACATCCGCGTCGCAATCAGGCGAACGGCAAGAGCCTGAAAAATCACGCAGACTTATGCTTCGGACTCTTAGGAATTGGGACTTGATCATTTATCTGGAGACTCCAGCTTATCGCCTACCG
>JBHJHE010000018.1:0-36869 GCA_050331095.1 Parvularculaceae bacterium | reverse complement strand
GCCGGGCTCCTGGGCCGTGCGCCGCGCTGCGGAGGATGAAGAGTTGCACACGGTCTTTCTCGACGCCGGCGCGGAGTGGCGCGAGCCCGGTTGCTCCATGTGCATTGCGATGAACGGCGACGCCGGCGCGCCGGGCGAGCTCGTCGTCTCCACGTCGAACCGGAACTTCAAGGGTCGTCAAGGCAAGGGCGTCCGCACGGTGCTCGCGAGCCCAGCGACCGCCGCGGCGTCCGCCGTCGCCGGCGTCGTCGCCGACCCGCGGGACTATCTGTAGGCGACGGGAGAGACCAATGCCGCATGAGCCTTTCACCACCCTCGTCTCGCGCACCGTGGTTCTGCCCGAGGCGAACATCGACACCGATCATAACATCCCGGCGCGGTTCCTGACGACGACGTCGCGAGAAGGCCTCGGCCGCGCGGCGTTTCACGATTGGCGCGTTGATGACGCGGGCGCGCCGCGTCCTGACGATCCGTTCCGGGATCGCGATCCGGCGGCTGTGCGCATCCTCGTCGCGGGGCCGAACTTCGGCTGCGGATCGTCGCGAGAGCACGCCTCCTGGGCGCTCTACGATTTCGGGTTCCGCGCCGTCGTGAGCGTCAAGATCGCCGACATCTTCAAGAGCAATGCGCTGAAAAACGGCCTCCTCGCCGTCGAGGTCGACGAGGCGGCTTGCGAGAGGCTCGTCGCGGCGTCTGGCGCCGAACTGACGATCGACCTTGAGCGTGAAACCCTGACCGGTCCGGACGGGCTCGTCGCAGACTTTAAGGTCGAGCCGTTCGCCCGGCGATGCCTCCTCGACGGCGTCGATTCGCTCGGCTTTTTGCTGGGCGCGGAAGACGACATCGCGGCGTTCGAGGCGACGCGGCGATGACGCTGCGCATCGCTTATCTGCCCGGCGATGGCGTCGGGCCCGAGGTCGCCGACGCCGCGCGTCGCGCGCTCGAGACCGCGGCGCGGATTGTCGGCGTCGGGACTTCTTTCGACGAGCGTCGGTTCGGCGGCGCCGCGATCGACGGCGACGGCGCGCCGTTTCCGGACGAGACCCGTCGGGCCTGCCTCGAGGCGGACGCTGTCCTGCTGGGCGCGGTGGGCGGTCCGACATGGGACGACGCGCCGGTGCGACCCGAAGCGGGTCTTCTCGACTTACGTAAAACGCTTGGCGTTTTCGCCAATCTGCGACCCGTCGTCTGCGCGGCCGGGCTTGAAGACCTGTCGCCGCTGAAGAACGACCGGGCGCGAGGCGTCGACCTCCTGATCGTTCGGGAGCTGACGGGCGGTCTTTACTTCGGCGCGCGCGAGGAAGGCGCGGCCCGAGCGCGGGACGTTTGCGACTACGCCGTCAACGAGCTCGACCGCGTCGCCCGCGTCGCGTTCGACGCCGCCCGGCGGCGGCGCGGGCGCGTCGTCTCGGCGGACAAGGCGAACGTCCTTGCGACGAGCCGGTTGTGGCGGCGCGCCGTCTCGGCCGTTCACGCAGCGGACTACGAGGACGTCGAACTGTCCCACGAGCTGGTTGACGCGATGGCGATGAAGCTCGTCGTCCAGCCGGCGCGCTATGACGTTATCCTGACGGAAAATCTGTTCGGGGACATTCTGAGCGACGAAGCCGCCGCCATCGCCGGATCGATCGGCCTCGCGCCGTCCGCGTCGCTTGGGCCCGACCGTCGCGGCGTCTACGAACCGATCCATGGCTCGGCGCCGGACATCGCCGGCGAGGACCTGGCGAACCCGATCGGCGCGATCCTGAGCGGCGCCATGCTCCTGCGCCACAGCGCCGGGGCGCCGGCGGCGGCGGAGATCGTTGAGCGCGCCGCCGCGTTGGTTCTCGCCGACGGCGTACGCCCGCGCGACATGGGCGGCGAGGCGAAATGCGGCGATGTCGCCGACGCCGTCGTCGCGGCGATCGAGGCGGAGGCGCGGTCGTGACCGTCTCGGAAACCGCGCCGTGGCCGGAGACGGCCGACCCCCCGACGGCGGCGGGCGTCGCCGCCGCGGCGCGGCGCATCGCCGGCGCGGTCGTCCGCACGCCCCTCGTGCGCGCCGAACGCCTGTCAGCGCTAACAGGGCTCGATCTCTGGCTGAAACTCGAATGCCTTCAGCATACGGGCGCATTTAAAGAGCGCGGCGCGCTGAATAAACTCCTGATGCTGACGGATGGCGAGCGTCGCCGCGGCGTCATCGCTGCGTCGGCCGGCAATCACGCGCAAGGGCTCGCCCACCATGCGACGCGTCTCGGGATCCCCGCGACGATCGTCATGCCGACGACGACGCCCGACGTCAAAATCCGCAAGACGCGCGAGTTCGGCGCAGCCGTCGTGCTTGAAGGCGCGGACTTCGACGCCGCGCACGCCGCTGCGCTCGCCCGCGCCGACGCGGATCGCTTAGTTTACGTCCACCCCTTCGACGACGCCGACGTCGTGTGCGGACAAGGCACGATCGCGCTCGAAATGCTAGAGGATCGCCCCGACCTCGACGTTATCGTCGCGCCGGTCGGCGGCGGAGGGCTGATCAGCGGCGTCGCCACGGCGGCGAAGGCCGTTAATCCTGCGATCGAGATCATCGGCGTCGAAGCGGCGTTGTTCCCCTCCATGACGAACGCGCTCGACGGCGGCGCGCGGCCCGTCGGCGGCGGCACGCTGGCGGAGGGCGTCGCCGTGCGCGACGTCGGCCGACTGACGCGGTCGATCGTCGCCCGGCTCGTCGACGATATTGTCCTTGTCGACGAGCGCGCGCTGGAGCGGGCCCTCAGTCTTTTAATGAATGAGCAAAAGCTTCTCGTCGAAGGGGCGGGAGCGACCGGTTTCGCCGCGGCGCTCGCCGAGCCGGAGCGCCTTCGCGGCAAGCGCGTGGGATTGATCCTGTGCGGCGGCAATATCGACCAGCGGCTCCTGTCGATGATCCTGATGCGCGATCTCGCCCGCTCGGGCCGGTTGGCGCGCCTGCGCATCGAGCTGCTGGACGTGCCGGGCTCGCTCGTCGCCGTCGCCTCGATCATCGCCCGCGAGGACGGCAACGTCATCGACGTCGGCCACCACCGCACCTACTCCGACCTGCCGGCGAAGGTCACCTGCATGGATGTCACGGTCGACACGCAAGGCCAGGAGCATCTTGACCGGATCGTCGCCAACCTGGTCGGCGCCGGGTACCCGTGCGCGAAGATCTAAGGCGTCAATCGGTCAGCGCGTCGCGCGTCTCGCCCGGCGCCTCGCCGCGGCCGGCGACTTTGCCGATGGTCTTGCCGGGCCAGGCCCAGGGCTGGTCGTGGCGCGCGAACAAAAGCCCGTCGATCGGCGCAGCGATCGCCACGGGCTCGCCGAAGGGCGGCACGATGTGGGCGATCGCCTCGCCCGCGCGCACCGTGTCGCCGAGGCGCAGGCGGTAGTCGATCAACCCTTCGATGGGCGCTTCGAGGCGGCGCATGGCGGCGAGCGGCGTCGCGTCGGCGAGAAGGCGCGGGCGCGCGCCGGCGTCGCCGTCGATCAGCCCACGGCGCGTGAAGAACCGATAGAGCGCGCGGGCGTCGCGTTCGGCGAGCGTCCGGTCCACGGCGTTGTTCGAGCGCAGTTCGAGCGTCGCGGAGAGGCACGCCTGGGGGATCGCGGCGCCCGGATTGCCTTCGGCGAGCTTGCGCCACGGCTCGCCGCAGGACTCGTCGAACGGCGCGCCGCCGGAATCGCCGCAAAGCAACACGGCGCGCGCGTCGATCTCCGCGGCGAGGTCCGCGGCGTCAGGCCACGACGGCGCGCCGACATAGATGTGGGCCAGCGCTTCATTGTCGGCATGGAGATCGAGAACGAAGTCCGCGTCACAGGCGCGGGCGAGGAGGGCGCGCTGCAGCGTCTCGAACGCGTCGGCGGGTCGCAAAGCGTCAAGCGCCTCCGTCATTTCGGCGCGGATGAGCGCGACGTTCGCGGCGGCGTCGTCTCCCAGCCGCCCGGCGAGCCGCGGCGCGACGGCGGCGGCGAGGTCCGGAAAACCGCGATTGAAGTTGCGGCCCGAAGCGCGCTCGACGCGACCCTGCATGTAGCCGCCTTCCAGTTGCGTGAGGCCGACGGGGGTCGCGACCGGCGCGAGCACAATCTCGCCGCGCAAGCGGCCGGCTGCGGCCGCCTCGGTCAACAGCCCGGTCAGAAGGCGCGCGACGAAAAGCCCCGGCAGTTCGTCCGCGTGCAAAGACGCCTGCACGTAAGCCTTCGGCCGGGCGCCCGGCACGCCGAACCGCAGAAAGGTCAGCGTTTGCGCCGGCCGGTCGCCCTCCGCCGCGAGCGGGACGGTTTCATCGCGCGGCGCGCCGGGGCGGGATGCGTCGGTGGTCATGGGCGGAGAATCTCCGTGCGGCGCGTTCGAGCGATCTCTGGCGTGCGGAAGGTTAACCGGCGGGAAATGGGAAAAGTCTAATTTTCGCGGCGCAGCAATTGACGGGTTCTCCACAATCTTAGAGCTTTTTGGCGGCTAGGTGCGAGATTGTAGGCGAATATCGTGAGGCGCGGAAACGCCGCGATTCGGTGGGTGCGACATGAAACTGATCTCAACGACGGTCTATGTGGGCCCCAACATATTCGCCAAGGAGCCGCTCATTCGGCTGACGGTGGACGTCGGCCGGTTCGCGGGCCGGCGCGCCGCCGATTACGAGGCTGAGCTCATCGCGCCGTTGTTGGTCGCGCTGCCCGGCCTCGCCGCCGAACGCACGCCCGACGGCCGCGACTTTGTCGACCGTATGCGGAATGACGACGATTGCGGGCTTGGCGAGGTGGTCGCGCGGGTCGCGCTTGCGTTGCAGAAGCTCGCTGCGTTTCAGCCGGCGGAGATAGCCCGGGCCGCGGCGACCGACGACCCGAGCGTCGTCGAGGTGCTTTATGGCTTCGTGTCCCGCGGCGTCGGCCTCGAAGCGGGCGACGCAGCGCGGCTGATCGTTCTTGAGGCCGTCGACCCGAGTCCGCGCGGGCGGTTCGACTTGTCCCGCGAGATCGACGATTTTATGGCGTACGCCAACCGCCGCGCCCTGGGGCCGTCGGCGACGGCCCTCGTCAAGGCGGCCGACGCTCGCGGCGTGCCCTGGCTTCGGCTCAACGAGGCGAGCCTCATCCAGCTTGGTCAGGGCAAGCACCAAAAGCGCATCGAAGCGGCGCTGACGAGCGCGACGTCCAACATCGCCGTCGAAATCGCGAAGGACAAAGAGTTCTGCGCCAAGCTGCTCTACGACCTTGGTCTCCCCGTGCCCGATCAGCGATACGCGCCGGACGAGGCGGCCGCCGTCCGCGCGGCCGAACGCATCGGCTACCCGGTCGTCGTCAAGCCCGTCGACGGCAATCACGGCCGCGGCGTCTCCATTAATCTTGTGACGGAAGAAGAGGTCCGCGACGCCTACGCCAAGGCGGCCGAGGAAGGGACGGGCGTCGTCGTCGAGAGCATGATCAACGGTTCGGACCACCGCCTTCTGGTGGTGGACGGCAAACTCGTCGCGGCGGCGAAGCGCGTTCCGGCGCGGGTCGTCGGCGACGGACGGCGCACGGTCGCCGAGCTCGTGGCGCTTGAAAACGAAGACCCGCGCCGCGGCGTCGGCCACGAGAACATGCTGACCCGCCTGGAGATCGACGCCGGCGCCGAACGCATGCTGCGCGAACAGGAGCTGTCGGCGGACAGCGTTCCCGACAAGGATCGGGAGGTCTTCCTCCGGCGGACGGCGAACCTTTCCACCGGCGGCACCGCCGTCGACGTCACCGACGTCATCCACCCCGACAACAAGTTGATGGCCGAACGGGCGATCAAGGCCGTCGGGCTCGACATTGGCGGCGTCGACTTTCTGACGACGGACATAACGCAAAGCTATCGCGACACCGGCGGCGCGATTTGCGAGATCAACGCCGGCCCCGGCATTCGCATGCACATCTCCCCGTCCGAGGGCGACGGCCGCGACGTCGGCGGCGCCATCGTCGACATGCTGTTCCCGCCCGGCGCGCCGAGCCGCATCCCCATCGCGGCGCTCACCGGCACCAACGGCAAGACGACGACGGCGCGCATGTTAGGGCACATCCTAAAGATGGCCGGCCGCGTCGTCGGCCAGACGGGCACGGACGCGGTCTCCATCGACGGCAACGTCACTGTGAAAGGCGACATGACGGGGCCCGTGGCGGCGAGCATGGTGTTGCGGGATCCGGACGTCGACGTCGCCGTCATGGAGACCGCCCGCGGCGGCATCGTGCGCGCCGGGCTCGGTTATCCCTATTGCGACGTCGGCGCGGCGCTCAACGTCAGCGCGGACCATCTGGGCCTCGGCGGCGTCGAAACGCTCGACGATCTCGCGCGCGTCAAACGCCTCGTCGTCGAGGTCGCCCGCGACACGGCGGTTTTGAACGCCGACGACATCCATACGCTGAAAATGGCGTATTATACGCCAGCGGAGCATATTTGCTACGTCACGCGCAATCCGAACAACTCGCTCGTCCGTGAGCATATAAAAATGGGCAAGCGGGCGTTCGTGCTCGAAAAGGGCGCGAACGGCGAGCAGATCGTCCTTTACGACAAAGAGAATCAGATCCCGTTGATCTGGACCCATCTCATTCCGGCGACCATTGAGGGCAAAGCGCTCCACAACGTGGAGAACGCCATGTTCGCCGCGGCGATGGCCCACGCCCTTGGGCTTACGCTCGACCAGATCCGCGCGGGGCTGCGCACCTTCAACAACAGTTTCTACCAGTCGCCGGGCCGCATGAACGTGTTCGACGAACACGGGTTTCGCGTCATCCTCGACTATGGCCACAACGCCGCCGCGATCGCGGCGATGGCCGACCTCGTCGAGCGCCTTAATCCGAGGGGCAAACGCATCGTGTGCGTCACATGTCCGGGCGACCGGCGCGACGAAGACGTCGTCGCCAACGCCGAGGCGGTCGCCGGCAAGTTCGATGTTTACATCTGCCACCGCGACGACGATATGCGCGGCCGGGGGCCGACCGAGATACCGGAAATGACGCGCGAGGCGCTCCTCAACGCCGGCGTGCCCGCTGAGCGGATCGAAATCGTGCCGGAGGAGAGCGACGCCGTCGACCGCGCGCTCGAACTGGCGCGGCCGAACGATCTCGTATTGCTGTTCGCCGCCGCGGTCGTGCGCGCCTGGAAGCGCATCATCTATTTCACGCCCGTCGAGAACGGCGTCGCGCCGGAAACGGCGGAGGCCGCGGCCGCCGCGGCCGCCGCAGCCGACGCCGCCGCGCACGCGAACGGCGACGCGCGCGGCGCCCAAGACGCCGATATTGATGCGTTCGAGGGTTACGGCGTAATTTGCGACGACCGCGGGGTGAGGATCGCGCCGCGGGTGTAGTCGCGCCCCAAAACGTTACGGATTAGACGCCGCGCCGATGTCGCTCATCTCGCCACCTGCGCCGGACGGCGTCCGTCGCCTCGCGATCATCGGCGGGCGGCTCGAAGACGACAACCGCGCCGTCTACAGAGAAATGCGCCGCCTCTCGGGCGGGCGCATCCTCGTCTTTCCGACCGCGTCGTCGGAGCCGGAGGAGGTCGGCGAGGAGACGCGCGCGGCCTTCGCGACGCACGGGTTCAAGGTCGATCTGGAAAACTTGACGGCTGAGAACGCCGAGACGGCCGCCTTCGACCCCGCGGTCGTCGAGCGCGTCAAAGCCTATGGCAGCGTCTACTTCACCGGGGGCGACCAGTCGAAGATCGTCGACGCGCTCGTGCGGAACGGCGAAGAGACGCCGGTCCTGAAGGCGTTGCGCGACATCTCGGCGAATGGCGGGCTCCTCGCCGGGTCGAGCGCCGGCGCGGCGATCATGTCGTCGACCATGCTTCTCGGCGGCACCTCGTTCGAGGCGATGGTCCACGGCGTGACGGAGGATCCGGAGACGCCCGGCCTCCTTGTCGGCTCCGGCCTCGGATTTTTCCCTCACGGCATGGTCGACCAGCATTTCATCAAGCGCGGGCGCCTCGCGCGGCTCGTCGTCGCCATGGCGCATGCGAAGCAGAAACGCGGCTTTGGCGTCGACGAAAACACCGCGCTCATCGTCGAGGGCGACCGCGTGCGGGTCACTGGCGAGTACGGCGTGCTCTACATCGATCTGCGGCGCGCCGAAATCGACATCGAGGGCGGGCGCGTCAACGACATTCGCCTCAGCTACCTCGACGATGGCGACGGGCTTGACCTGCGCACCTTCGCCGCGCGCCCCGGCGAGAGCAAGCGCCGCGTCCGTCGCAGCGAGGTCGCCTATCGCGCCCCGGCGCGCTCACAGCGAAACGCTTTCGGGGCCTACGCGATCTACGATCTCATCGCCCGGCTCGTGCTCGGCGATCAGTCGACCTATTCGAACGACGCCCTGAACGCGCTCGACCCGAAGACGGGCGTCAACGCCCGCGTTGAGATCCGCCGCGCGCGCGGCGCCACGCGCTGCCTCATCGCGACGCCGACGGACGGGCTGCGGATGACGGCGATCAACCTGCGCGCAGGGCTTCGGCGCGAGCGGCTGGACCCGGCGACCATCGCCGACCGCGCGCCGCGGGGCGCACGGACGTTCGGCATGGACCTGAACGAGCGTTCCCGGATTATTCTGCTGGGCTCGTCGCCGGTCTATTTCGAAGAGGCCGAGCAGCGCGAGATCGTCTCGATCATCGGCGACGGACCGGTCGGCGTGCTCGCCTCGGCGTCGGTCGAAGCCCGGCGCACGGCCGAGGACCACGTGGACTTCTTCCGCCGCCAGGGCGTCGAAGCGATAGACCTCGGCGTGACGATCGACAATGTGGAGTACGTCGCCCGCGACGACGCGGCGCTCGACCGCATCGCGTCAATGAAATGTCTATTTCTATGCGGAGGAAACCAGATCCGCCTCGTCGAGACGCTGCTTCACCGCGGCGAGGAGAGCGCGGTTTTGCGCGCCGTGGCGCGGGCCTACGCCAACGGCGCGGCGCTCGTCGCATCAAGCGGCGCCGTCTCGGCCTTGTCGGCCGTGATGATCGCTGGCGGCTCGTCGTACGAGGCGCTGCGATACGGCGTCGCCTCCGACCTCGGCCACCAGGGGCTCGTCATTCAGGAGGGCGTCGGGCTCTTCGCTTCTGGCATCGCCGACCAGAACATCATCACCGCGCGCCGCCTCGGCCGGCTCGTCGTGGCGTGCGCGGAGGAGAACGAACGCTTCGGCATCGGCGTCTGCGAGGAGAGCGCCGTCATCGCCGTCAAATCCGGGCAGGAACTGACGGGCGCCGGGCGTCACGGCTTCGTCACGGTGGAGACCGATCCCGGCGACCATGACGCCATCGACGACCGTTTCGTCGCGCGCGGCGTCAAACTTTCCATGTACGGGCCGGGCGATCGGGTGAACCTCGCCTCGGGGCATGTGACGCGCGCCTCGGCGACAGAGGACGTCAAGGCGACCTTCGACCAGTTGCTCCATGATCTGATGCGCGAGGGGCTCGACCTTGGCGACGTGGAGCGCAAAGGCCGGGACCCGAGCGCGCGCCACGCGGTGAAGCTCGCCCTGCGCCGCGACGGGGAGTTAAGCGCGACGCTCGACCTCGAATGCGCCCGCGAGGAGCACGACTGACGCCCGCAGGGCCCCGTCAGTAGAAGACGACGTAGATCCCAACGAAGATCGCCGCCACAATCGTCGCCAGAACGTTGAAGGTCGCCGTCGTCGCGAACGAGACGTCCTTGATCGCGCTCTCGCCGTCCCGCCGCCCGGCGACGAGCGAGGCGACGAAGCCGATGGCGATGCAGGCGAGAAAGACGATCCAGATGCGCAGGACGAAGGGAACGTCGGCGGCGTAGAACTTCAACAGGATGTTGAGCGCCACCGAACCGATGAGGATGGCGAACGCGCCGGCGGCGTTCGTCCGTGGCCAGAAAAAGCCCAGCAGGAAGATCGAGACGACGCCGGGCGCTATGAAGCCGGTGTATTCTTGTACCGTCTGGAAGCCGCTTTCGAAGCCGCCGATGAAGGGCCGCGCGGCGACGAGGGCGATCGCCATCGCCGCGAAGGCGGCGATCCGTCCGACGCCGACATAATGGCGCTCCGGCTTGTCGCCTACGGCGGCGCGGTAGACGTCCATCGTGAAAATCGTTGAGATCGAGTTCATCATCGAGGCGAGAGACGAGACGATCGCGGCGATGAGCGCCGCGAAGACAAGTCCGCGCAAGCCCGCCGGCGCAAGCGACATGAGAGCGCCATAAGTCCGGTCCGGCTTGCCGCACGTCGCCGAATCCTCGGCGTCGGCGCACACGGACGGGTCGAGGCCCGCCGCGTCGATGAGCCCGTCCTTGGCGAGGAGCAGGGCCGCGATCCCCGGCACGACGACGATCACAGGGATGAAGAGCTTCAGAAACGCCGCGAAGGCGAGCCCTTTTTGCGCTTCGGGCAGGCTCTCCGCCGCGAGGGCGCGTTGGATGATGTACTGATTGAAGCCCCAGTATGAGAAGTGCAGCACCCACAGGCCGCCGAGGAGCGTCCAGATCCCGGGCAGGTCGCCGTAGGCGGGGTGGTCGCGCGCGAGGATCATCTTCAGATGCCCCGGCGCCTCCGCGCCGATGCGCGACAGGCCGCCGACCGCGCCCGCCTCGCCGCCGACGAGGCCCAGCGTGATCCATGTGATCGCCGCGCCGCCGACGATGAGGATCACGACCTGAATGATGTCGGTGAGCGCCACGGCTTTGAGCCCGCCATAGAGCGAATACAGCGCGGCGAAGCCGGCGAGGCCGGCCATCGCCAGCATCACCGGCGCGCCGGTGACGGCGTTCACCGCAAGCCCGCCGAGCCAAAGCACCGTCGTCAGATTGACGAGCGTGTAGAGCGCGATCCAGTAGAACGACATCAGCGTTTTGACGCCGCCGCCGTAACGTTGGTTAAGATACTGCGGCATCGTGTAGACGCCGCGCTTCAGAAAGATCGGCAGAAAGAACTTCGCCACAATGAGGAGCACGATCGCCGCCTGCCACTCATAGGCGGCGATGGCGAGGCCGACGACGTAGCCTTGGCCCGATTGGCCGATGATCTGTTCGGCGGAGATGTTCGACGCGATGAGCGAGGCGCCGATCGCCCACCAGGGCAGGGCCTTGCTCGCGAGGAAATAGTCCTCGGTGTCTTTTTTGCGGCCGGATTTTTCGCGCGAGACGCTGAGCGCGACGGCGAGCAGAAGCGCCGCGTAGACTGCGACGATAATCAGATCCAACGATGACATGCGGCGGCGCGCCCCTATTCGCTGAGCGCCGGACACCCCTCCGCGCCATCGGCCTGAACGAGGCGCGCGCCGACCAGCGTCGCGTCCAGCGGGGCTTCGGCGCGCAGGATCAGCGGCGCTTCGATCGCGCTCATGTTAACGCCCGCGTCGCGAAAGCACGAGAGCGCGACCGAGACCGTGACCGGCGCATCGTCGTCAGCCGCGCCGGCCGCGTTCGCGGCCGAAACGATCCTGGCGCAGGCGTCGCCGCCGCAGCTCAGCCCCACGCCGAGATCGTTCGCGTCGCCGTCGATGAGGAGATCGACGGCGAGGCGCACGTCGGCGTTCGCCTCGCGGGCGTAGTCCTTGGGCGCGGGCGCGCGCACGAGGGCGACGCCGGGGCCGGCCCACTCGATGAGCGCGGCGTCGTCTTGCGTCGCGACGTCCACAAGCTCGATCGCGACGTCGCCATTGGCGTCGCTCGGCAGCTCGAGTTCGACCGCGGCGTTAAGCGACGGGCCGGCCGCGAAGACGGCCCCTGGCGCAAGGCGCCCGCGGGCGAACAGAGCGCCGCCTTCGGGCTCGGCCGGCAGCGCCGCATCCTCCGGCAGCGGATCGAGATCGCCCGTGTCCGCAAGCGTCAAGCCGTGGCCAATGGGGAACAACGCGTCGGGCCCGGCGTTCGGGCCGTTGATGTCGAACGCCGTCGGCGTCGCCGGCCATGAGTATGGGAGCCGGCCGACGAAGTCATGGCGCGCCTCGCCGTCGGGTCCGGCGAGGAGAACGTCGGCGACGCCGCCGCCTTCGCCGCCCGGCAGCCAGGCGACGACGAAAGCGTCGGCGGCGTTAATTTCCGGGTTCGTCCACAACGCCCGGCCGGTGAGGAAGACGCCGACCGTCGGCACGCCGTCTGCGCTCAGCTTACGGAGGATTGCGGCGTCGTCGGGTCGGCGCGCGCCGTAGGAAAGGTGTGGCACATCGCCCAGGAACTCCGCATACGGATTCTCGCCGAACACGACGATCGCGGCGTCGGGCGTCTCGTCATAGGCGCCGTCGACGCTGAGGACGGCTTCGCCGCCGGCGGCCGCCGTCGCTTTGTCGATGGCTTCGAAAACGGTTTCGGCGTTGGGGAAGAGATCGCGGTCGAGCCCGCCGCCCTGCCAGGTCAGGGTCCAGCCGCCGGCCTGTTTGGCGACGTCGTCGGCGCCGTCGCCGGCGACGAGGATCCGCCCGTCGGCGGGAAGGGGCAGAAGCCCGCCATTGTTCTTTAGAAGGACGAGCGACTTGCGCACCGCTTCGCGGGCGAGGGCGCGGTGGGCGTCGGCGCCGACCAGCGCCGGGTCGGCGTAGGCGCGCTCGGAGGGTTTTGGCGCGTCAAAAAGGCCCGCCGCGATCTTGACCCGGAGAATGCGGCGCACCGCGTCGTCGAGGCGCGACATGGAGATTTCGCCGGAGCGCGCCTGGGCGAGGGTCGCGTCGTAGAGCCCGCGCCAACTGTCGGGCGCCATGAACATATCGACGCCGGCGTTGATCGCCTGGGCGCAGCTTTCGTTGCTGCAGCCGGGGATCTGTCCGTGAGCGTTCCAGTCGCCGACGACGAAGCCGGAGAAGCCCATTCGGTCTTTCAAAACGCCGGTGAGGAGGTCGTGCCGGCCATGGACCTTCCGGCCGTTCCAGCTTGAGAACGAGGCCATCACCGAGCGCACGCCCGCTTCGAGCGCCGGCGGGTAGCCGGCGGCGTGCACGTCGCGCATCGTCGCTTCGGAAATCCGCGCGTCGCCCTGGTCGCGCCCGCCGTCGGTGCCGCCGTCGCCGACGAAGTGCTTCGCCGTGGCGATGACATGGGCCCCGCGGAGGAAATCCTCGTCCCCGGGCGCGCCTTGCAGACCCTCGACGATGGCCGCGGCGTAGCGCGCGACGACGGCGGGGTCCTCGCTGAAGCCCTCATAGGTGCGCCCCCAGCGGTCGTCCTGGGGCACGGCGAGCGTCGGCGCGAAGGTCCAGTCGTGCCCCGTGGCGCGCAGCTCGATCGCGACGGCCTCGCCGATGCGGCGCACAAGGTCCGGGTCGTCCGTCGCCCCGAGGGCGATGTTGTGCGGGAAGAGCGTTCCGCCGACGACGTTGTTGTGGCCGTGGACGGCGTCGATGCCCCAGATGACTGGAACGGCGATCTCGACGCCGTCGGCGTCGACGGACGCCTCGAAGTAGGCGTCGGCGTCCGCGAGCCAGTCTTCAGCGGTCGCGTAAGCTTGTCCGTTTACGGCTGAATTGCCGCCGCTGAGGACCGAGCCGAGGCGGTACGTCTTGACGTCCGCCGGGCTGACCGACCCGCTGTCGGCCTGGATGACCTGGCCGACCTTCTGTTCAAGGCTGAGTTTCGGAAGGATGTCGTCGATGCGCGCCTCGACGTCGGGGTCGAGCGCCTGGCCGGTTTTGACGCGCGGCCACTCGGCGAGGCTCACTTCCGCGACGCGCGACGGCGCGGTGGCCGCGTCTTCAGCGGCGGCCGGCGTTTCGTTGGTCAACGAACCGCCGCACGACGACGCGCTGAGCGCAAGGAGCGCCGTGAGCGCCGTTCGGCCTACGGACTGGGTGAGAGTGAGGAGCCGGGGCGTCGCCATTTTTCGGATCTCGCTTGTTGGGGCGTTCGCCGGTTTCGCGGCGAAGTGAGTGCGGCGGCGCGCAACGCGCAAAGGCGAAGCCGCGCCGCCGTCCCGGGAGGGAAGCCTTGCGCTTGCGCGCTAGAAGCTCACGCGGATGCGGCCGCCATATGTGCGCGGATCGTTGAGGAAGCGCAGATTGGTGCCCGGCGTGTTGAGCGACGTTTGCGAATAGGCGCGGTCCGTCACGTTCTTGGCGTAGAGCTCGATGCGGACATTGTCCCGCGGCTCCCAGCCCGCGCCGAGATCGAGGCGGATGTAGCCGTTGACCTCGTCGCGCGAGGCGCCGGCGCTGCCGAACACCGTGTCGGTGAGCGCGGCGAGGCCGGCTTCGTCAAGATCGGGGAAGGTCTCCGCGTTGATCGTCGGCAGCGTGCCGTCGCCGTTGAAGATCGTCAGGAAGTAGTCGGACCGGAAGCCCACGGACGAAATCCAGTCGAACTTGCCGATGCCCGTTTCGAAGAACTGGCTGAGCGACAACGACCCCGACCAGCGCGACGCTTTCGGCAGTTCGTTGCCGACGGGGTCGAACGGGATGGTGTCGGCGGGCCCGGTGGGAAAGTTGAAGCGGGTGTCGACGAGCGCCTGCGAGGCGTCGGTGAACTCCGTGTCGAGGAACTGAACGTTGGTGCGGAAACTCAAATTCGCCGGCAGGGTCTGGGTGTAGTCGACGTCGAAGCCCAGAATGCGCGAATCGCCGACGTTCTGGCGCAGCGAGGTGAGCGCCGCCGCGTCGCTGCCCTCGACCGCGACGAGGGGCGCGAGCACGGTGAACTGTTGATCCTGATAGTCGTACCAGAAGCCGGCGACGTTGAAGATCGCGCGTTGCCCGCCGATGGCGAAGACGTTCTTGCTGCCGATTTCCACGACGCGCACGGATTCGACGTCGAACTCCGGCGAGATGATGCCGGCGGGCGTCTCGACGGAGTCGTTGAAGCCGCCGGAGTTCGTGCCCGTGGACACCGACGCGTAGAGTAGATTGTCCGGCGTTAAATCGTATTCGAGGCGCACCCGCCAGTCGATATAGTCGTCGCGGCGTGACCCGTCGTTTGGCGTGATGCCAGAGATTTCGCGGGCGTCGATAGAGCCGTCGGCGATCGCGTCGTTGATGAGGCCGATGAGCGTGTCGTCGACGCCTTCCTGCGCGATGCCGGAGAGGAAGAGCCCGGCGCGGCCTTCGCCCGTCGTTAGGTCGAAGTCGCTCTCGAACAGCTCGCGGTCGCGGCCGGCGAAGCGAAACCCTTCAGAGCCATGACGATGCTGGGCGCAGCAGAAATCGCCGCCTTCCGTCGGCAGGAGGAAGAGCTGGGTCGTGCCGAAGCCGCCGCGCGCCAGGCGCTCGTTCGTGTACCGCACGCCACCCGTGATCCGGAAGTTCTCGCTGATGTCGAACGTGCCGTCGGCGTAGAATGCGAAGTTCTCGCGCGTGAAGTCGGGGAAGGCGAACTCGACGCCGGCGAACACGAACCCGCGGTCAGCGGATGTGTTGAAAAAGGATTCGCCCGTCTCGCGGAAGAAGAACGCGCCGACGGTCCAGCGGAAGCGCTGATCTTCGTTCGCGAAGACTCGTAGTTCCTGAATGACGGAGTCGAAATCCTGGTCGAACTGGACGCGGCTGAAGGTCGTCAGGAAATCGCTCGTCGCCGTGTCGAGCGTCTGGGAGCCGAGGTCGATCCCGAAAAACTCTTCGAAATTCGGGAAAAACGCGTCAGACGCGCTGCGGTTGAAGAAAAAGTCCGTGCTGCGATAAGCGCCGAGATATTCGACCGAGAACTTCTCGAAATCGTATTGGGCGACGCCGCGCACGCCCCAGATCTGTTGCTCCTGAACCGGTTGCGAGCCCTGCGTCACCGTCTGGAACGGATCGTCGAGATCCTCGATCTCCTGCACGCCCTCGAAGCTGTTGCCGGCTTCGATGAACTGGTCCTGGAAGAACGGGAAGAAGTCGAGGCCGCCGAAGCCCGTGCCGCGCGAGTCGAGGAAGTCGCCGACAAGCGTGAACTTGAAATTGTCCGTCGGCTGCCAGAGGAGCGAATGGCGGAAGGCGACGTCCTCCGTCGCGCGGGACTCTTCGACCTCCAACGGTCCGACGTTTTCGATCTTGGCGTCGTTTTCGAGAAAGTAGCCGGCGAAGCGCAGCGCCAGCGTGTCGGACACCGGCACGTTCACCGCGCCCTGGAATTCGCGCTGGTTGAAGTTTCCGAAGCCGATGTCGCCGTAGCCGCTGAATTCGCCGAGCACCGGCGCCTGGGAGACGAGGTTGAGCGAGCCGCCCGTGGCGTTTCGGCCCCGGAGCGTGCCTTGCGGGCCGATGTTCACCTCGACCCGCGCAAGGTCGAAGAAGAACGAGCCGAGGCCGCGCGGCCGCGAAACGTAGACATTGTCGAGGAGGATCGCCGATCGCGGTTCGGAAAGCTCGGTGTTGTTGTCGTCGCCGATGCCGCGGATAAAGACCTCGACGTTGCCCTCCCGGTTGCCGATGTTCAATTGCGGAAAGGCGTTCGCGAGATCGGTGAACTGATTGATGCCCTGGCGACGCAGGTCTTCGCCCGTCGCCGCCTTGGCGACGCCCGGCACCTCCTGCAGCGTCTGTTCGCGACGCTCGGTGGTCACCACGATTTCGTCGCCGAACGCCCCGTCGTCGGCGTTCGTCCCGTCCTGGGCGAGGCCAGCCGTCGCCGCGCCGGCGGCGGCGACCGTGGCGAGCGCCAGCCGGCTTGCGCCCAACCGGGCGCGAAAAATCGCCGTCTGTTGACGGTTCGTCAGGTACGTCATCACTTTCCTCCCAAGGCGTCGCGCGCTTCACCGCCCGCGACGTTTTGTTGGAAAAATGAACCCGCATGACAGCGCTGTCAATTTTGAACACGAACGCGTCAGACCGGAAACCGAAGCGGCGCGGCGTTTTCGCGACACGCCCGCGCGCGCCGATCGTTCGGGGCCGGACGTGAGCGGCGCACGCAACGCGACGGTCCGTCCGACGGCGCTCGCCGGATACGGGGTCGGGGATTTCGGGCTCAATCTTTATTGGAGCTCGCTCTCGCTTCTCCTCTTCTTTTGGTACACGGACGTCGTTGGGATTAGTCCGGCGACGGCGGGCGTCATCTTCTTCGTTGGCACGCTGTGGGACGCGGCCACCGACCCGACGATGGCGGCGCTCGCCGAACGCACGCGCACGCGATGGGGCGCTTACCGGCCGTTCATCGCCGTCGGCGGGGCCGGCCTTGGCGCGTCGTTCGTCATCCTGTTCGGCGCGCCGCTCGCGCCCGGCGGGGCGGGCCTCGCCGGGCTGATCGCCGCCCACCTATTGTTCCGGACCTGCTACACCGTCGTCGCCGTGCCCTATTCGGCGATGGCCGCGCGCCTTACCGCGGACAGCCGTGAACGGACGTTGTTTTCCGGCGTGCGCATGGGCTTCGCCTTCGGCGGCCATCTCGCGGTGTCGGCCTGCGCCTTCCCGCTCGTGCGCTGGGCGGGTGACGGCGACGAACGCAGCGCCGTCGGCTTCGTCGCGCTCGCGGTCGCCTGCGCCGCCGGGGCGACGGCCTGCCTCGCGGCGACGTTCGCGCTAACGAACGAGACGCCGCCGCCGGTCCGCGCGCTCGCCGGGCGCTGGCCGACGCGCATGGCGCGCGCCTTCGCCGCCAATGCCGCTTTGTGCAGTATGCTGATCGTCATCGCGCTCCAGGCCGCGGCGATGATCGTTTTTCAAAGCGCGCTCGTTTATCTCCTCGACGGCGCGGCGACGGACGTTCACGCCAAGGAGCGCCAGCTGACGGTCAACGCCGTCGCCGCGTTGGCGTCGGTCCCCGCCTGGACCTGGCTCGCCCATCGCTTCGGCAAGCGCAGGGTCTGGGTCGCGGCGTCGGCGCTTTTCGCGCTGGCGGGCGCGAGGCTCGCCTTTTCCGGCGGCGCGGCCCTCGCAGGCGCGATCGTCGAGATCGTGGCCATGGCGGTCGCCAATGCGGGTTTCGGCGTCCTGATCTGGTCGATGATCCCCGACACGATCGAGTACGGCGAGTGGCTGACCGGCGCGCGCAACGAAAGCGCCGCCTTCGGGCTTGGCCTCCTCGTGCAAAAAACGGCGATCGGCCTCGGCGCGCTCGGCTTCGGCCTGGCGCTTGAGGGCGTCGGCTACGCCGACCCGGCCGCCTTCGACGCCGTCGCGTTCCGTTACGTCGCCGCGCTTGTCCCGAGCGTCCTCATCGTCTTGAGCGCCGTTGCCGCGATGCGGCATCCGGTGACGCGCGACGGCCACGCCGAAGCGCTGGCGGCGATCCAGCGGCGCGGCTAACGTCACGCGTCCCACGCCGCCGGCGCCTCGCCGCGGCGGGCGTTCGGAGGCGGGAGCGCGATGAAGACCATGTCGGGCGGCGCGGGCGCAGCCGGTCTCAGTCGACCGGCGAAGGCCGCGAGCATGGAGGACGTCGCCCGCGCGGCCGGCGTGTCGATGAAGACGGTCTCGCGCGTCGTCAACAATGAGCCCAACGTGGCGCTCGTGACGCGGGAGCGGGTGCTCGCCGCCATCGCCGATCTCGAGTACCGCCCGAGCGTGTCGGCGCGTGCGCTCGCCGCGAAGAGCAGCTTCTGCATCGGGCTCGTGCAGATAACGCCGACGGGCGATTACAACGCTGAAATTCAGTATGGCGCGATTTCGGCGTGCCAGCAGCGCGGCTATCACCTGATCCTGTCGCGGCTTGAAGACTACTACCAGCTCTCGAAGCGCGCGCTCGCGCGCCGCGTCGACGAGCTCTTCGACAATCCGCAGCCGGATTACGCCATATTGCCGCCGCCCATCTGCGACGACGAGGTCATCGCGGCGCGTCTGCGCGCGCGGGGCGTCGGCGTCGTGCGCATTTCGCCGAAGAGCCTCGCCGCCGACGCCGCCAGCGTGTCGATCGACGAGCGCGCCGCCGCGCGCGAGATGACGCGCGCGTTGATCGGTATGGGCCATCGGCGGATCGCCATTGTGAAAGGCAACCCGCTGCACGCGGCGACGTCGGCCCGCCTCGACGGGTTTTGCGAGGCGATGGCCGCCGCCGACCTCGCCGTCGAAGAGGCGCTCGTTTTCGACGGCGATTTCTACTTTCTCTCCGGCGTCGCGGCGGGCGAGGCGATGTTCGCGATGGACGCGCCGCCGACGGCGGTTTTCGCCACGAACGACGAAATGGCCGCGGGCGTTTCGATCGCCGCCCATCGCGCCGGCCTGTCGATCCCGTGCGACGTCTCGATCGCCGGGTTCGACGATACGTCCACGGCGCGCCTCACATGGCCGGCGCTGACGACGGTGCGACAGCCCGTGCGCGAGATCGCCATGCGCGCGGCGCTCCTGGCGATCGATGCGAAATCCGCGGCGAACGAGAAGGACGTGGTGCTCGACTATGAACTGGTGATGCGCGAGTCCACCGGACCCGCGCCGGAAAAGACGTAAAGGGCGCAGGAGCGCTCGCTTTTCCGAGGCGGCGCGGGTTCGCAGCGCCGAGGCCCGTCGGCCGGCGTCAATGAAAATCGCGGCTCGGCGGGATGACGCGCACGTTGCGCGGGTGCGCGCGCAAACCCGCGGCCCGTCGCGACGCGCCGCGGGGCCGCGCGGCGACGGCGTCGGGTATGGGATTGCGGATTTCGTCCGCATCCGACAGAACTTTCCGAAGGGGGTCGTCCGCGCGCAGTTTCCGCAAGCGTTTCTCAAGCGTGTGATGTTTCGAGGGCAGGGGCGCGCGGCCATGGTCGGCGCGCGCCAGCGCGTTGGCGAAGGCGTCGCGCTGGGCGTCCTCGCTTAACCAGTAAAGATCGTCGGTGCGGTCGATGAGCCGGTCGGCGACGATGTGGGTGACGTTGTCGGAGGTCTGGACCCGGCCCTCGACGAGGAGAATGCGCGCGCCCATGAGGACCGGGCGGTAAAGCTCGCCGACGCGGGGCCAGACGACGAGATTGGCGACGCCCGTCTCGTCTTCGATCGTGATGAAAAAGACCCCCTTCGCCGAGCCCGGGCGTTGGCGGATGAGGACGATCCCGGCAGCGCGCACCGGCGCGCCGTTTCCGGCCCCGTTCGCCGTTGCGGTCGTCAGCACGTTCAAAGGGCGGTAGCGCCGGCGCAGGAACGTCATCGGGTGTTCGCGCAAGGAAAGCCGGGTCGTCTGATAATCCTGAACGACATGCTCCGAGGGCGGAACGGCGGGCAGGGCGGTCGGCGCCTCGCGGCCCTGTTCGGCGACGTCCGCGGCGGCGAAGAGCGGCAGGGGCGGGGCGGCGGCCTCGCCGCGCACCGACCAGAGCGCCGCGCGCCGGTCGAGCCCCATGGAGGCGAAAGCGTCGGCGGCGGCGAGGCGTTCAAGCGAGCCGCGCTCGACGCCGGCCCGCCGGCGGATGTCGGCGGGCGCCTCGTAGCCGGGACCGCGCGCGGCGACGAGGGCGTCCATCTCCGCTTCGCCAATCCCGTCCGCCTGGCGAAATCCGAGGCGTACGGCGAGGCCGTCCGGCGCGCTCTTGGCGGACGGCTCCAGCGTGTTGTCCCAGTAGGAATGGTTGACGTCGATCGGGCGCGCCTCGACGCCGTGGTCGCGCGCGCTGCGCACGATCTGCGCCGGCGCGTAGAAGCCCATGGGCTGGCTGTTCAAAAGCGCGGCGCAAAAGACGTCCGGATGGTGACGTTTGAGCCAGCTCGAGACGTAGACGAGGAGCGCGAAGCTCGCCGCATGGCTTTCGGGAAAGCCGTATTCGCCGAAGCCTTTGACCTGGTCGAAACAGCGCTGGGCGAAGGCGCGGTCATAGCCGCGCGCGACCATGCGCTCGACCATCATCGCCTCGTAGTTCTGGATCGTGCCCACCTTGCGGAACGTCGCCATGGCGCGCCTCAGCCCGTTCGCCTCTTCAGGCGTGAACTTCGCTGCGTCGATGGAGATCTGCATCGCCTGTTCCTGGAAGAGCGGCACGCCGAGGGTGCGCTTCAATATCCGTTCAAGCTCGTCGGCGGGGCCGTGTTCGGGCGCCGGGCTCGGATAGGCGACGGGTTCGAGCTTCTTGCGGCGGCGCAGGTAAGGGTGGACCATGTCGCCCTGGATCGGCCCCGGGCGGACGATCGCCACCTCGATGACGAGGTCGTAGAATTTTCGCGGGCGCAGGCGCGGCAGCATGTTCATCTGCGCCCGGCTCTCCACCTGGAAGACGCCGAGGCTGTCTCCCTCGCACAGCATATCGTACGTTAACGGATCGTCTTGGGGGATTGTCGCGAGGTCGTAGTCGAGGCCTTTATGGAGGCGCAGAAGGTCGAACGCCTTGCGGATGCAGGTGAGCATGCCGAGGGCGAGGACGTCGACCTTCATGATGCCGAGGGCGTCGATATCGTCCTTGTCCCACTCGATGAAGGTGCGCGCCTCCATCGCCGCGTTGCCGATGGGCGCGGTTTCATTGAGCGGGCCTTCGGTGAGCACGAAGCCGCCCACATGTTGCGACAGGTGCCGGGGGAAGCCGATGAGCTCGCGTGTCAGCCGGATTGCGCGGGCGATCGTCGGATTGTCCGGGTCGACGCCGGCCTGGCGCACCTGGTCGGCGTCGATGTCCGAGCCCCAACTGCCCCAGACCGTGCCGGCGAGGGCGGCGGCGACGTCTTCGGAGAGGCCGAGGGCCTTGCACACTTCGCGCACGGCCGAGCGCGGGCGGTAGGAGATGACGGTGGCGGCGAGGGCCGCCTTGTGGCGGCCATAGCGTTCGTAGACGTATTGAATGACTTCTTCGCGGCGCTCGTGTTCGAAATCCACGTCGATGTCCGGCGGCTCCTTGCGCTCTCTGGAGAGAAACCGCTCGAAGAGAAGGTCGGTCTTCGCCGGATCGACGCTTGTGATCCCAAGGCAGAAGCAGACCGCGGAGTTCGCCGCCGAGCCGCGCCCCTGACAGAGAATGTCCTGGCCGCGGGCCCAGGCGACGATGTCGTGGACGGTGAGGAAATACTTCGCATAGCCAAGCGTTTCGATGAGGGCGAGCTCCCTCTCGATCGCGTCCGCGACCTTCTGGGGCGGGCCGTCCGGATAACGCCACGCGGCGCCCCTCCAGGCGAGGTTCGTCAGGTGTCCCTGGGGTGTCTCGCCAGGCGGCACGGGCTCGTTCGGGTACTGATAGGAAAGCTCGTCCAGATTGAAGTCGCAGGCGGCGACGATCTCGACCGTGCGCCGGAGGGCGGCCTCGAACCCCTCGAACAGGCGCGCCGTTTCGGCGGGGCTTTTCAGGTGGCGCGCGGCGTTCGCTTCGAGAAGCCGGCCCGCGGTGTCGATGGTCGCGCCTTCGCGTATGCAGGCGAGAACGTCCTGCAGGGGTTTGCGTTCGGGCGCGTGGTGGAGAACGTCGTTGACGGCGACGATCGGCGCGCCGGCGCGCCGGCCGAGATCGTCGAGCCGAGCGAGGCGCTCGCGGTTGCGGCCGTGATAGTCGTAGCGCGCCGCGAGATAGGCCCGCCCCGGCGCCGCGTCCGCCGCCTGTCGCAGGGCGCGTGCGAAGACGGCGTCCCGGTCCGGCTTCGCGCCGGAGCCGAACGGGGGAACGACGATGAGAATCCAATCGCCCGCCCTGGCGTCGGCGAGGATCTCCGCATAGGCTAGGCGGCAATCGCCCTTCTCCGCGGCGAGCTTGCCCTTGGTGAGAAGCTTGCTGAGCCGTCCGTAGGCGGTGCGGTTCCGCGGATAGCAGATGGTCTCCGGCCCGTCGACGGGGACGAGCCGCGCGCCGACGAGAAGCTTGAGCCCCGCCTCCTTCGCCGCGACATGGGCCCGCACGACGCCGGCGAGGGTGTTGCGGTCGGCGACGCCGATCGCGGCGAGGCCGAGGGCGGCGGCGCGCGCGACGAGCTCGCCCGCATGGGAGGCGCCGCGCAGAAACGAGAAATTCGTCGCGACGGCGAGTTCGGCGTAGGGCGTCATGCGAACAATCCGTGCAGGCGCCATTGCGGCGCGTGCTGATCCGCGCCCGTCTCGTCATAGAGGCCCTCGCGGAAGAGCCAGTAGCGGCGGCCGGCCGCGTCTTCGACGCGGTAATAATCGCGGGTTCGCGGGACGGGGCGGCCCGGGGCTGGGCCCGGGGCTGGGCTTGGGCCCGGGGCCGACTTGTCAGGCGGGCCAGCGGGCGGGCGTTCGAGGTTGCGGCGGATGCGGACGATATCCGCAGCGTCGGCCCGCGGGTCGAGCTTCGGCGCCAGCCATTTGCGGTCGATTTTTTCGGCGGGCGCGGCCGTCCCGGCCGGCGCGCCGGCGCTCGGGCCCGAGGCGCGCCAGTCGGGGCTGAGGCGCTCCGGCCCGTCGGCTTTCGTCACCCGGCGCGCCACCCGCCGCCAGACGAACCGGCGCGGCGGGCCGTCGGGCGCAAGCGCGAGGACGCAGACCGGCTCGGGTGGGTCCAAAAGACGTAAAGGCCGCGGACCTTGCGCGGGCGGCGCCGGCGGGCGGTCCGGGAAGGCGCCGTCGAAGGCGGCGCGGCGTTCGGCCGCCGCCGGGTCTTGCCGGTCGCTGAAGCGCGCGAGCGTCGCCGCGCCGCGGCCGAGCTTGGCCGTCAGGCGGTCGGCGAGTTCGGCGAGGCCCGCCATGTCGGCGTCGCCGCCGGCGAGTTCGCCCGAAAGCGCCGGCGCGCCGACTTGCATCGGCCCCGTGCGGCCGGCGTGCAGCAGCAGAAGGTCGAAGCCGAAGCCGGGATTGAGCCGGTCGAGGCGCTCCTCGAACAGGCGCAGGAGATGGCCGGGGCTGGCGGCGGGGCGCGCGGTCGCGACGTCGACGGCGCTCTTGCCGCCGTCGGCGCGGAAGGCGTGGAGCGTGAAGACGCGCCCGCCCGCCCCGGCGCGCTTTAACTCCGCGCACAAACGCCGCGCGAGAATGTCGAGCCCCGCGCGCACGCCGTCGGCGTCGATCAACGGCTCGGGGCAGGCAAGGCGCGCGGCGAAGTCCGGTTTGGGGACGAGGGGAACGAGGGGCTCGGCGTGCGCGCCCAGCGCCTGGTCGAGGCGGGCGACGACGGCGTCGGCGGTTTGCGCCGAGCGAAAGCGGCGGGCGAGGGCCTTGCGGTCGATGTCGTAAAGCTGGCCGATGCGGGTGAGGCCGAAGCGCCGGAGCAAGGTTTGCGCCGCGTCCGACAGGCGCAAAGCCGCCACGGGGAGGCTCGCGAGCCCTGTCCGCTCTTCCCCGCACGGAAGAATGGCGCGTTCGCCGTGGCGGACGAGGGCGCAAGCCGCGCCCACGGTTCCGGCGATGGCCGCGCGATGGGGAATGCGGCTGCGCGTCAACAGCGCGTCGACCCGCTTCAGAAGCGCCGCCTCGCCGCCATAAAGCCGTTCGCACCCGGTGGTTTCGAGAATGAGGCCGTCGCGCCCGTCAAGGGCGACGATGGGAGCGATACGGATCATCCAGGCGGCGAGCGCTTCGAGCGCCGCGGCGTCGGCGGCGCGGTCGATCTCTTCGCTAAGAAGGTCCGGCGCGCGGGTCTTGGCGTCGGCGAAGCGCAGGCCTTCGCTGACGCCGCGGGCCCGCGCCGTTTCGTTGGCGGCGGCGATGGCGAGGCCGTTGGGCCCGCTCTCGGTAAGGGCGAATGCGGGCCGTGGGGCCGCCGCTTCAGCCGGCTCGGCGGCCCGGCTCGCCGTCCGGAGGCGGCGCAACCGGGTCAGCGGCCAATCGGGGAGATGGACGCAGAGAAAGCGTTTCATCGTCGAACACCAGGTCGAAAACGGATCCGGCGAGGCGCGGCGCGGCGCGCGCGCGCTCGAGGCTGACGCGCCAGCGCAGGGGCCCTGGCGCGCGGGGGTCATAGGGGTTCGCCGCGGAGGGGCTGGCGGCGACGCGCCAGCGGGCCGCGGCGGCGCTGGCGCCGGCGTGGTCGTAGGGCGTTAAGAGAACGACGGGCGCGCCGCAGCGCGCGGCGGCGAGGGCGAGGCGGCGCGAGGCGGTGAAATCGACGCCCCCGACCTCGCCGATGACGAGCCCTGCGGCGCGCGCCGTCACGGCCTCTTCGACGGCCCACAGAGCGTCGGCGCGCTTGCGGGCCGCGACGTGGAGGATCGGCGGCGGGGCGGGCAAGAGCGCGCGAAGGCCGCTTTCGTAGACCCGGCCGTGTTCGCGGACGGCGCTTGCCTCGGCGATCCAGACGATTGGCTTTGCGGCGGAGTTTGCGCCGGGATTGGCGGGGGGTGGAGTCCGCGCCTTTTGCGCGGCCCCGGCGGCGGCGATGGCCGCAAGGACGAAGCCGACCGCCGCTGGCCGGTCGCCAAACGCCGCCTCGCCGGCTTCGTGGATGCCCTCTGTGGCGAGCCCGAACGGGAACGCCGCCAGCGCCGCGTCGCCTGCGGAGGCGCCGTTGGGCGCGCCGCTGGACGCGACGCCCGGCGCGTTCGCTTGCGGCGGACGGGTCAGGCGATAGACGCCCTTGGGCAGGGGCTGCGGCAAGGGCTGCGGTAGGGGCCGCCGAAGGGGCGGGCGAGGGGGAACGAAACAGACCATATGTTCATGTTTCGTTCCTTTCTCGCAAGAGTCAACAGGCCGGCGCCGTTAGGAAACGGCCTGTTCCGCGGCTGGGCGGCGGACCGCTCAGGACTCCAGCAGTGGCGAGCGGCGTCGGCGGATCACCGTCGGCATGAAGAGCATGGACGACAAAGGCGTCGGGTCGTCCGACTTCAACCGATCCGGGGTCAGCTTCGCACCCGTCAGCATCGGCATGCCAAGGCCCTTCGTGATCAGGCGCGGGCCGTTCGAGGCCGGGCGATCGCGCATGCGCCGCTGGATGACCGTCTTCATGCCGAGCGCCGACGAGAACGGCGTCGGCGACTTCGTCAACTTGCGCTGGGCCGGATCCGACCGGCGCTGAACGACGGACTTCTTGCCCGAGACGCGAATAATGTTCCGCACGGGCTGCTCGGGCGGCTGATAGACTTCCGTGTACTTAACGTCCGTCTCGATCGGGTTGTGTTTGTGGAACGCCTGCAGGGCGCGCACGCCGCGGCCGAAGGTGGCCCGCAACACGACGAGCGCGTTCCCCTGGCCGACTTTCGCAGCGTAAATCTTCGCCGCCGTCGGGTAGACGCCCGCCGCGACGATGCGCTCGGCGAGATCGCCGCCGGCGCCGCCCGCTCCGACGACGTAATCGCCGTCTTCCGATTTGGCGGCGCTGAAGACGTCGATGTCGGCGTCGGCGTAGCCGGCCTTCTTCAGGGCGTCGCGCACGTCGGCGCCCGTCTTTTCGTTGGCGTAGAGCCGCGTGAACACTGACGGCATGACGTCTCCTTCGCTCTCAGCTTGCTTTTTTCGTTCCGCTCACGGCGCGCCGTGTCGCTGAAGTCTTACTCAAACGCTAAAACGCTTACGCGGCGCGATCGTACGAGGACCATGCGCCCGCGTTAGCGCCATTTTGCGCGTCCGCCCGATCACAATTACTCGTGTCAACGCCGATTGTCATTTGTATTTGTCAATCGGTTGTGACATTATGGCGCAGTCGCTTAACGAATCGTCCAGCTCGCGCTGCGGGCGACGACGCGAAAGCCAGCGAAGAAGCGCCCAGAAAGGAACGGCGATCATGAAGGATCCGGAAAAAGTCTTTCCGACGGGGCTGACCCTGTCGGAAGCGGAAGAGCTGCACAGCCAGCTCATCGACGGCACAAGGGTGTTCGGCGCGATTTCCGTGCTCGCCCATATTTTGGTGGCGCTGACGACGCCGTGGCTGGGTTGAGGGAGCGCACGACATGAATAATGCAAGAATGTGGCTTGTGGTGAACCCGACCGTCGGCATTCCGGCGTTCCTGGGCGCCGTCGCGGTCGGTTCGTTCGCTGTCCACGCGTCGATTTTGACGAGCACGGAATGGGTCGACGATTTCCTCGCCGGTCGTCCGTTGGGCAGCACGGCGTCGGCTAAGCTCGACGCGCCGGCCGAGGCGAAAATCGTCTTCACGGACGAAAACGCGGCGGGCGAGGCCCAACGCGCCGTGATCGTCCTTGAGGACGGCCGCACGGCGGAAGTCGTGTTCGACGCGCCGGCGGCGGCGACCGCCGTTGCGAGCGCGCGGGTCGAGACGGACGGCAGCGCGCTAGAATAACGAGTTACGCGGGCGACGGCGTTCGCCGTCGCCCGTTTTTTTGCTTCTCGACGACGATGATCCGCCTACGCAAGGATGCGTCTTTCGAAGGCGGTTGGCGGTGAAGGGCATGCTGAAACAGGTGCGCGCCTTGTCGGTAGGCGGGCTCGCGGCGCTGGGTCCGCGCTTTTTGCCGTTCGCGGACGCGGCGGGCGGCGACGCGCCGCTGTCGCGTCTTCTGCGCCTGTCCCTCTTTCAGGTCAGCGTCGGCATGGCGCTCGTCCTGCTCGTCGGGGCCCTCAACCGCGTGATGATCGTCGAGCTTGGCGTGCCGGCGTCGATCGTCGGCGCCATGATTTCCCTGCCCTTGCTCTTCGCGCCGTTCCGGGCGCTGATCGGCTTTCGCTCCGATAGGCACGTTTCGGCGCTTGGCTGGCGGCGCGCGCCGTTCATCTGGCGCGGCGCCATGCTGCAATTCGGCGGCTTCGCGATCATGCCCTTCGCGCTGCTCGTCCTGTCAGGCTACGCCGAAGCCGCGACGCTGCCCCCCTGGATCGGGATCGCCGGCGCGGCCGTCGCCTTCGCGCTCGTGGGGGCCGGCGCGCACGTGGTCCAGACCGTGGGCCTCGCGCTCGCGACGGACCTGACGCCGCCGGAGCGCCAGCCGAACGTCGTCGGGCTGATGTACGTCATGCTGCTTGTCGGCATGATCGCGAGTTCTCTCCTCTTCGGCGCGCTCCTCTCCGACTACACGCCCGGCCGGCTTATCCGCGTCGTGCAAGGGGCGGCCGTCCTGACCCTGATTTTGAACGTCGTCGCGATCTGGAAGCAGGAGCCGCGCGACCGCGGCCGCGCGCGCGCCCATCGGCCGGATGGGGATTTCGGCGACGCTTGGCGGGCGTTCATCGCCGGCGAGGGCGCGCGGGCGCGGCTCGTCGTCCTCGCCCTCGGCGCCATGGGTTTCGGCATGGCCGACGTCTTGTTGGAGCCCTATGGCGGCCAGGCGCTCGGCATGTCCGTCGCCGCCACCACCAAGCTGACCGCGACATTCGCCGGCGGCGGCCTTGTGGGCTTCGCGCTCGCCTCGCGGGTCCTGAGCCGGGCGGGCGCCTCGCCCATGCGCCTCGCGCTTTTGGGCGCCGTCGCCGGCGGGTTGGCGTTCGCGGCGATCATGCTCGCCGCGCCGGCGCAATCCGTCCCGCTCTTCGTCGCCGGCGCCGCGCTCGTCGGCTTCGGCGCCGGGCTCTTTGGCCATGGGGCGCTGACGGCGACCATGCGCGCGGCGCCGAAGGACCAGGCCGGCCTCGCCCTCGGCGCCTGGGGCGCTGTGCAAGCGACCGCCGCTGGTCTCGCCATCGCCCTTGGCGGGATCCTGCGCGACGCGTTCGCCGGCGTCTTCGGCGGCGAGGGCGCGTACATGGCCGTCTTCGCCCTCGAAATCGCGTTCCTCGTCGCCGCGCTTGTAGCGGCGCGAGCGCTGGCTAGAGCGCCAGGCGTCTAGCTCATCCGGCTGGTTCAATCAGTAGACGGGATGTTCTAGTTCATCTCGCTGGCGTCCCGACGCTCTATCGTCAGGTTAAGGACGTCGGGCAAAGCTTCGGGCGTCTCGCCCGCCGCCTCGATCGCGTCGAACGCCGCCGGCTCGGCCGGCGCGGCGTGGACGACGAGCGCGCCGCCGTCTTCGATGAAATCGGCGACGGCGTCTGCGTAATCCGGCAGGCGCGGGCTGACGCCGCCCGCGGCGAGCCCGGCGAACCTCAGCAAGGTCGGCGTCGTACGCCGCATGCGCGCGCCGCGCCCGTCGAGCGCCGCGATCTCGAAGAAGGCGTCGAGGAGCGCGTTGTCCTCGATGACAAGGTCGAACGCGCTGAGCGCCGTCGGTCCGTCCGTAGGCGAGCTATCGTCGGGGCGCGCGGCGAAATCGGCGGCGAGGTCCACCGCCGCCAGCGTCTCGGAGCGAAATCGCGAACGCAATTCGCCCGCGCCGTCCCGCGTTCGCCAGTCGTAGCTGATCTCGCTCTCTCCGACGGCCGCGTCGAGGCCGCGCTCAACGAGCGCCGCGCGCGCCTTATCAGCCGTTTCGGGCAGGTAGGCGGTGAAGTCATAGATCACGTCTTTCGCCGACGCGCGGATCGTCGCCGGCGCGCCGTCAGCGAACGCCATTTCGGAAACGTCGACCCGCGGAGCTTGCGCGAAGAGCCGTCCGTCAAGGAACGTTTGCATGTTGGTCAGCGCGACGGCGCCTAGATCGACCGCGTCCGGATCGCGGAAATCGAGATCGCGCCAGGCGAACTCTTCGATGAGCGTGCGTTGCGAGGCCGGCGGTTCGAAGCCGGGGAACACCGCGCCGAGGAGCGCCGCCTGAACGCCCGCTCCGCCGGGATCGGGGCCGGCGACGCCTGCTTCGACGGCTTTTGCGACGATCGCATTCAAGCGCTTGCCGCCCCCGCCCACGAACCGCACGTCCGGCGCGCGGAACGAGGCCGCGCCTTCCTCCGGCGACGCGCTCGGGTCTTCCAGCGCGACGCCTTTGAGGAAGACGCCGTCGAAGGCGTAGGCGTCGAACGGCCCGGCGGCGGCGGCCCCCGGCGCGAACGCCCCCGGCCGCGCGCGCAGGCGGTCGATCTCCACCGCTTCGATCGTCGCGGCGCCGTCGGCCGCCTCCGCCCCCTCGGGCGGCAATCCGCGCACGCCGTAAAGCCTCAGCTTACGGAACGCCGACAACAGCGTCTCGTCGGAAGCGTCCGCCGCGAACAAACGCCGGAGCGCGTCGACGTCGGCCCCGTAGATCTCGACGCGGTCGATCGCCACCCCCGCGACGTCGACGTTAACGTCAATGCCCGGAGCGTCGAGCGCGGCCGCGACCGGCTTTACAACGACGTCGGTCAAAACGGTTGCGCCGAGCGCCTCGTCGAACGCCGCCGCGGCGAATGTCGGCCGCGCGCCCTTGGGCAGCGCTTCGATCAACCGATCGACGTCGATCGGCGCGGCGTCCTTTAGGACGAACGGCTCGTCGATCGGCGAGGCGACGTCGAGCGAGGCGACGCGAGAGATTTCTTTCGTCGAGGGATCGTCGCTGCCGCCGCACGCTGCGAGGCACGCGGCGAAACCGGCGAACAGAATGGATTTCAGCGCTGACAAGGGCGTTCTCCTTCAAAGGCGTCGATCGCCCCCGCCCAGCCGGCGGTCCTGTGGCGCTCGTTTAGCGGTCGAGAACGCTTTTGACGAGCGCCTTCGCCTCAGGGCTCGACCACTCCGCCGCGCCGGCGAGCCGGCCGATCTCGGTGCCATCACGGTCGAAGAGCAGCGTCAGCGGCAAAACGGACTGGCCGCCGAGAGAGCTCGCGAGCCGCAATTTTTGATCCGTATAAAGCGCGAGATTCTCAATCCCCAGTCGGTCGAGATACTCTTGCGCCGCCGTCGGCCCCCGGGGGTCGGCCGCAACGGCGACGACCTCGAAGTCGTCCCCGCCGAGCTCATTCTGCAAAGCGTCGAGCGAGGGCAACTCTTCAAGGCACGGCGCGCACCCCGTCGCCCACAGGTTCAGGAGCACGACACGGCCGCGGAAGTCGGCGAGGCTGACCTCGCCCGACGCGTCGGCGAAGGGCGCGGCCGGCGCCCCGCGGGCGGGGATCGCGTAGGCGAAATCGGCGACCTCGCCCTTGATGAGCGCCTGGTCGTAGGGTTTTGCGACGGGCGCCGACGCCGCGACGCCTGGCCGGCCCGGCGTCGGGATTGAAGACGCGATCAGCGTATAGGCGACGAAGAGCGCGCCGAGGCCGCCCCAGGCCATGAGCCACAAACGCGGCGCCAGGAGCCCAAGCGCGCGGATCCGTTGAACGAGACCTTCCATTTTCGCTCCTCACCCATTACCGCCCGATGGATTGGCCAGCGGACGATACGCATGAGCGACGCAGATAAACCCGTCGCGCCGGAAAACCAGCCCCCCGGCGCGCCCGCCCAGCCCCCAAAGACCAATGCGGCGGACACCACGGGCGCCAACGCGATGTGGGGCGGCCGCTTCGCTGCGGGGCCGGCGGCGGTCATGGAGGCGATCAACGCATCGATCGACGTCGACCGGCGCCTCTGGCGCGAAGACCTCGACGGCTCGCGCGCCCACGCCCGTATGCTCGCCGCGACGGGGATTATCTCGAACGACGACGCCGAGGCGATCGCCCGAGGGCTCGACGAGATCGCCGCTGAAATCGCCGACGGCTCGTTCCCGTTCCGCGCCGAGCTTGAAGACATCCACATGAACGTCGAGGCGCGCCTGCGCGAACTCATCGGCGAGCCGGCCGGCCGGCTCCATACCGCGCGCTCGCGCAACGACCAGGTGGCGACCGATTTCCGGCTTTGGGTCCGGGCCCGGTGCGACGATGCGGCGGCGTCGATCTCCGCGCTCCAGGCCGCGCTTGCGCGCAAGGCTGAAGCCCACGCCGACGCCGCCATGCCTGGCTTCACCCATCTGCAGACGGCGCAGCCGGTGACCTTCGGCCATCATTGTCTGTCCTATGTCGAGCTCCTGGAGCGCGACCGCGGCCGGTTCCTCGACGCGCGCCGGCGCATGAACGAGTGCCCGCTTGGCGCGGCGGCCCTCGCCGGCACGTCGTTCCCGATCGACCGCGACATGACGGCGGCGGAACTCGGCTTCGACCGACCGACGGCGAACTCCCTCGATTCCGTTTCGGCGCGCGACTTCGCGCTGGAAGCGCTCGCCGCGGCGTCGATCGCCGCCGTCGGCCTCTCGCGCTTGGGCGAGGAGATCGTCATGTGGACTTCTCCCCATTTCGGGTTCGCCGCGCTGACGGACGCGTTCTCCACCGGCTCGTCGATCATGCCGCAGAAGCGCAACCCGGACGCGGCCGAACTTTGCCGTGCGAAGGTCGGCCGCATTCTGGGCGCGTTCCAGGCGATGAGCGTCGTAATGAAGGGCCTGCCGCTCGCCTACGCGAAGGACATGCAGGAAGACAAAGCGACGACGTTCGCCGCGTTCGACGATTTCGCCCTCGCCGTCGCGGCGATGGCGGGCATGGTCGACGACCTGCGCATGGACGAGATGGCGATGGCGCGCGCGGCCGGCTTCGGCCATGCGACGGCGACGGATCTCGCCGACTGGATCGTGCGCGAGCTCGGTCTGGCGTTCCGGGAGGCGCACGAGATTACGGGCCGCATCGTCGCCCTCGCCGACGAGAAAAGCGTCGCTCTCGACGCGCTGGGCCTCGCCGACATGCAGCGCATCGAGCCGAGGCTGACCGCGCCGGCGCTTCAGGCGCTGAGCGTCGCCGCCTCCGTCGCCTCCCGGCGCTCCTATGGCGGCGCCAGTCCCGATAATGTCCGCCGCGAGGCCGCGCGTTGGCGCGAGATCCTCGCCGACCGAGCGAAGGTCCGAACGCCATGACCCGCATTCTCCTTGTGCTGATCGCCGCGCTTAGCCTCGCCGCCTGCGGCAAAAAAGCGCCCCTGCGCACGCCGTCGTCGCAACGTCCGCCGCCGCCCGCCGAACCGCTCGAGATCGGGGGCGCCGCCGCGCCGGCGCCGCGCGAAGACGGCGACGAGGACGACAGCGAGGACGGGAGCCAAGACGCTGAGCGCTACGATCCTTTCGAAGAACCGGCCGCCGACCCGAACGATCTGCGCGATCCCTTCTTCGATCGGGATTTTTAGGCGTTGCACCACTTCGCTTACCGCCACGGGGCGTTGTTCGCCGAGGACGTCGACCTCGCCGCGATCGCGGAGGACGTCGGCACGCCCTTCTTTTGCTATTGCGAAGCCACGTTGCGCCGCCATGCGCGCGTGTTCCGCGACGCCGTGGCGCTGCCGGGCCGGCCTGAGCCGCTTGTCGCGTTCGCGGTCAAGGCGAACGCCAACCTCGCCGTATTGCGGATCCTCGCGAGCGAAGGGCTCGGGGCCGACGTCGTCTCCGGCGGCGAATTGCAGCGCGCCCGGGCCGCGGGGATCCCGGCCGACAAAATCGTTTTCTCCGGCGTCGGAAAGACCCGCGCGGAAATGGCGCTCGCCCTTGAGGCGGGCGTCTACCAGTTCAACGTCGAAAGCGAGCCGGAGCTCGACGCGCTCGACGAGGTCGCGCGCGGCCTCGGTCGGCGCGCTCCGATCGCCCTCCGGATAAATCCGGACGTCAGCGCCGGCGGGCACGCGAAAATCTCCACCGGCAAGGCGGAGGACAAGTTCGGCGTCGCGTGGGACGCGGCGCCCGCGCTTTACGCCAAGGCCGAGCGGCTCGGCGGGATCGACGTCAAAGGCGTCGACGTCCATATCGGCTCTCAGATTACGGAGCTTCAGCCGTTTCAGGCGGCGTTCGACAAGATCGCCGGCCTTGTCCGAAGCCTCCGCGCCGACGGGATCGCCATCGAACGGCTCGACCTAGGCGGCGGCCTCGGCATTCCATACGACGAGGGCTCGGCCGTTCCGCCGGCGCCGGACGCTTACGCCGACCTGATCTCGCGCGTCGATCTACCGTCCGACGTTCGCCTCGTCTTCGAGCCGGGGCGCATGATCGCCGGCAACGCCGGGGTCCTCGTCTCGCGCGTCGTCTACGTCAAAGAGGGCGCGGCGCGGCGCTTCGCCATTCTCGACGCCGGCATGAACGACCTCATCCGGCCGGCGCTTTACGACGCCCACCACGAGATCAAGCCGTTGCGCACGGCCGCCGCGGACGCGCCGAAGTCGCCCTACGATTTCGTCGGCCCGGTGTGCGAGACCGGCGACGCCTTCGCCCTTGGCCGCGCGTCGACGCTTCTGTCGGACGGGGATCTCGTGGCGATCATGTCCGCCGGCGCCTATGGGGCCGTGCAGGCCTCGGAGTACAACGCCCGTCCGCGCGTCCCCGAAACGCTGGTCAGCGGGTCGCGATGGGCCGTCGTGCGCCGCCGGCCGACATTCGAGGAGGCGATCGCCTTCGAGACCGCGCCCGACTGGCTTGATTAAAGGCGCGGGAACGTCAGCCGCCCACGACGATGGCGAAATTGTTGACGACGACCACCGCGTTGGCGGCGACCGCGATCGAAAAGAGCGCCAGCACGTAGCGGTGGGGAAACCAAAGCACCATCATGCTGAGCGTGGTCTGGACGGCGAGCTTGCCGAGGATCCAGCCGGCGCCGAAACGCTCCATCATGCTCCGCACGATGGGGTTCGCCTCTTCGCCGAGCCCGAGGCCTATCGCCAGCGACGTCGAGACGATGTCGAGCGCGCCGATCAGGTTGTAGAAAATCACGACGCCGATCGCGATCACGAGCGCCTTGACGTCGCTGCGCGACCGGGAAGCGTCGGTTGAAAGGACCTGGCGGCGGCGTTTGGAGAAAAAGAGCGAGACCAACGTTCACCATCCTTCAACGTCAGGGCGCTCAGGGTCGAGGGCGCGACCGGAGCGCCCTTCCTGATGCGCCCGGTCCTTTGCGAAGTTTGGGCCGGACGGCGCGGTTCGTCGCGCGTCAGGCGCGTTCCGGCCGGCCGCGCAATCGACGGGCGCGCCCGCGGCGACTATCTTGAGGACGCATGAGCGACGCGCCGACCATTGAAAACCGCAAGCGACGGCGTCCGCCGGGCGGTCTGCGCCGCGGCCTCGCCGGCCTTTTCCTGGTGGCCGAGCGGCTCGCGCCGGTCGTCCTTGTCGGGCTCGCGCCGCTCGCCCTTGTCTCGGTCGCGGCGCTTTTCGGGGCGTGGCGCAGCGCGCCGGCCCTCGCTCACTGGATCGCGCTGGGACTCGCGGCGCTCGCCACCGGCCTTGGCGTTGTCTGGGCCTGGCGGCGCACCCGCGCGGACGCCTCGCCTGTATGGCCGCCGGCGCGCCTCGCCCGCGCCGCCCGCGCGCGCCTCGAGCGCGACGGCGCCGTGCGCTTCGGGGCCGTCAACGCACTCGCCGACAAGCCGTTCGACGCCTCCGACGTCGACGGCGCTGGCGATCCGATCTCGAAATCCCTCTGGCGCGCTCACCAGAGCGCCATGCGGGCCGAGGCCGCGCGAGCCCAGCTCGCGCTCCCTCGCGTCCGGTTCGCCAGCGTCGACCCGCGCGGCGTTCGCTACGCCGTTCTCGCCCTCGCGGCCCTCGGCCTCGCCGTCGCCGGCAGCGACGCGCCAACCCGCCTCGCCGGCGCGTTCGCGCCCGGCGATCCGTTGGGCCGCCCCGCGGGCGTCGCCGATCTATGGATCGAACCGCCGGCTTACACCGGGGTGGCCCCGATCTATCTCCTGCGCGCGGGCGAGGCGGTCGCCGGCGAGCGTCAGACCACGTTCGTCCCCGCCGGCGCGCGGGTGGTCGCGATCGGCGACGGCGTGCGCCGCCTCAGGCTGTCCTACGCTGGGACCTCGCAGACCCTCCGTGCGCCGGCGGATAAGGCGACGCCGAACCGGCGCGCCCTGACGGTTTCCGAGAACGGCGTCCTCAATCTGAAAGTCGGGGGCGCCGTGGGGCGCTGGCCGATCGACGTCTCGCCGGACCTGCCGCCGGCGATCCGCTTTCTCGAGACGCCGGCGCCGGTCCTCGGCGGCCCGGAGCGCGCCGGGATCGCCATGCGCGTCGATATCGTCGACGACTACGGCCTCGAGACCGCGCGCTTCGTCATGCGCCTCGACCCTGACCAGACGCGCCCGCGCGACGCCCCGGCGATCGACGCGGCGGCCCTCGCGGAAACGCGGGAGATCCCCTTGCCCGTGGCGCGCGGGGCCCGCGGCGAGCGGCGCTTCGACCTCGATCTCGAGGCGGATCCGTGGGCCGGCCTCGCCGTTCTCGCGCGCGGCGAAGGCGTCGACGGCGCGGGCCAATCGGCGTCGACGGAGCCGGCGGCGATCCGGCTGCCGAGCCGCGCGTTTTACGACCCGCTGGCGCGCGCCGTCGTCGAACAGCGCCGCGACCTCGCCGTGGCGCCGTCGCAATGGCGGCGCGCAGCCACCGCCTTCAACGGCCTGACGCTGGGTCCGGAGGCGTTTTTCGATCGGCCGTCGGACTATCTCATGCTCCGCGCCGCATTGTGGCGCCTGACCGGCGCGCACCGTCCGGCGGCGGGCGACGATGCGCGCACGGACGAGCCCCGCCTCGCCAGCCTTAATCCTCCAACGGATCTTTCGGATTTCGTCGCCGACCTCTGGCCGCTCGCCCTGCAGCTTGAGAACAAACGCCTCTCCGACGCCCGCGCGCGCCTCGATGCGGCCAAGGACGCGCTGCGCGACGCGCTCGAACGCGGCGCGAGCGAGGCGGAGCTTGAGCGCTTGACCGAGAACCTTCGCGCGGCGATGCGCGACTACATCGCCGCCCTCGCGAGCAACCCGACCGAGCCGCGCGGCGACGCGCCGGAAGGCCAGACGCTGAGCGCCGACGAACTCGAACGCATGCTCGACGACGTGCGCGACCTCGCCGCGTCCGGCGCAGCGAGCGCCGCCCAGCGCGCCCTCGACGACCTTGAGAACATTCTCAACAATCTGAACTTCGCCGGCGCCGCGCCGAGCGAAGGCCAACAAGGCGCCGCCGGTGGCCAACAGGCCGGCCAAAGCGCTGCGGGCGCCGCCGGCGACCTGATCGCCCGCCAGCGCGATCTCTCGAACGAGACCTTTTCGCGTGGCCGCGACCAGGCCGACGCGGCGCCGGGCGCGCCTGGCCAAAGCGGCGCGGGGGGCGCGGCCGCGGACGACCTGGCGCAAGCCCAGAACGATCTTGCGGGCGATCTTTCAGACCTTCTCTCCTCGTTGCCACAGCCCGGAAACGCTGGGCCGGGCGCGCCCCAGGAAGGCGGCCAGGCGAACGGCGGCCAGGCGGGCGGCGGCGAGGCGGCGCGGCTCGGCGAAGCCGCCCGCGACGCCCTGCGCGACGCCCTCGGCGAAATGGGACAGGCGGAAAGCGCGCTCGAGGGCGAAAACTTCGCCGCCGCGAACGGCGCGATGGAGCGGGCGATACAGAGCCTGCGCGAAGGCGCCGAAGCCCTCGCGCGACGCGAGGGCGCGGAGCGCGCCGCGAACGCCGGCGCCGGCGGCCAGGGCCCCGGCGCGCCGGGACCCGGCCGCGACCCGCTCGGGC
>JBHJHE010000017.1:0-16210 GCA_050331095.1 Parvularculaceae bacterium | reverse complement strand
CGCATCCTTCTCTTCCTCCGACGAATCTTCTTCCTCGTCATCCTCCTCTTCCTCTTCATCCTCGTCATCCTCGTCCTCGTCTTCGAAATCTTCCTCGTCGTCTTCTTCGTCGTCGTCTTCGTCGTCGTCGTCGTCGTTGAGAAACGCGCTGATGGCGGCGGGCGCGTTTACGAACCCGAAGCCAGAGTCAAAGTCGAACCCGGACGGCCCCGACTTCGTCGAAGACCTAGATCGTCTCCCCGGTCGTCAGATCGACGCGTACGCTCATGTCCTCGGCGGTCGACCGTTTGGCTTCCCGGATTTCAGAGGGCTCGCTGCGGTCGCACGGACCAAGGAGCCAACCGCGATCGATCCGGTTGCGCACGCGGTCCGGACGAACCCGACGCGTGTCGCCGTCTTCGCGGCCTTCGTCGTCGTCATCGTCGTCGGGCCGGCACATCGTGATCCGGACCTGGCCGTTCCGCCGCACACGCCGGATTTGCGAGCCCTCGCCTTCGATCATCAGCGCCGCAATGGCCGCGACGTTCGGCGCGCCCGCCGAGGTGCCGAAGAAGTTCGGGAACTCGCCGGCTTCGAACGACTCGAATACGCCGTCGCCGTCATCGTCATCGCCGAACGTATCGACACGGAAGAACGTGTTGTTCGATCCGTCAGGTCCCGTAACGCCTGGCTTCAGGCGACGCACGGGCGCAGGCAACCTGTCGCCCGCGACGTTGAAGAAGATCGGCGTGCCGCCGGCCGACGAGAAGTCGTTGAGGCACGTCGGATCGCACTGCGGCTCACCCGCTTCGCCGCGTTGATCGAGGGCCGACGGATCGCCAATGAACGCGCTGTTGAAGTTGAAGGCCGACGCCCCGACCCCTTCGGCGCCCGCGGCGTTGTTGTGGCCGAAGCCCGAGGGCGCGTCGATGGCGTATTCCGACGCCGTAAATCCGCCTGCGAACAGAACGAACTTGACGAAGCCCGCCGGATCGCCGGCCTGAGTCTCAAAACCGATCCCGACTTCCGAGCCGCCGATGAAGTCGACGAGCGAGACGAGCTCGATCGCGTCCCCGCCAGCGCCGCCGTCGATCGGCACGCCGCCATCGGTGAACTGGAACTGGCAAAGCCCGTTAGCCGGCGCCTCAAAGACGCCGCCGGGGAAGCAGTCCGGCACACGTTCGCCGGCGCTGTCGAACATAATAACGTCGACGTCGTTCTGGGCGCCTGCGCCGCCGGACACTGAGAAGTTCGGGCTGTCCCAGTTGAACGTCAGGTTGGTTTGCAGCGAGCCGTCTAGCGTGACGGTCATGATCGGATCGACGCCCGGGCCTTCGTCGAAATCGTGGAAAGTCGAGCCGTCGAAGGAAACCGGACGGTATTCGGATTCGAACGCGTCGCGGGCGCGGTTGCCGTTCGACGAGTAATACGGAACGCCGAGGCGATCCACTTCGTCGGCGGCCTGCGCGATGATGCCGTCCTGGAACATCGGCTCGTCGAAGTAAATCACGTCGTCGACGATGACGTCCGAACCTGCTTCCGCCAACTCGACGATGCCCTCGGCGAAGTCCGCCTGACCGAGAAACGCCGTGTGGAAGGCGATAGACGCGTCGGGCGCGAGGTCGAGAATGAGCTGCGCCATGGCGCGGCCCTCGTCGATACAGCCTTCGTCCGCGGGGTCCGGACCCGGCTCGATGTCCTGCAGATTGATGATTTCAGCCGGCAGATCGCCACTGGCGATATCGTCCGCCTGGGTCGTGAACGGACCGCCTGCGGAGTTGTTGGTGGCGCACGAGAAACTGTCGGACAAAACCCCGATCAGCGTGCCGTCGCCCGTCAGATCGAGGTCGCCCGTCAACTCGTCGACCCCGAGCCCCTGGACCGCCTGCGAGGTCACGGCGCCGACGTCGGTGGAGCTGATGCTCGGCCGGGCGAAGGCGAGGTACGGACTTTTCGCCAAATCCAGCAGACGCGCCGCCGGCACGGCCGCCGAGACCATGCGGCCCACCGAGCTCACGTGCTCGCCGCCAAGGGATTCGATCGTCGCCGCCAGGTCGTCGGCGTCGTTCGACGCAACGGCGTTGATGACGACCAGACCATCCGCCGCAATCGGTCCGACGTAGAGCGAGCGGCCGTCGGCGACGCTCTGCCGACCAAGGAGGATATCGTCGGCGCGTGCGCCTGCGCGCGCCGTTTGCGCGGATCTCGTTCCGGCGGCTGACTGCGCAGCCTCCATCTTGGCGCGCGCGTCTTTCTCGACAGCCTGTTCGTAAATGACCGACAACGCGTCGCCCATTTTACTCATCTCATCCGCGGCCGCGGACGCGCCTTGCGTCCCGGCGAGAGCAAGCGCGAACAAACCCGCGCCGCAAAGCGATTGCTTCATCATATAAGGATTTCTCCTAACGCTGTGGTTGGAGATGCAACGAAGACGCGACGCGCCGCAGATCCGGCGCGGAGGCAAGACGAACACCCGTGTACTGAACAAGCGTTTTCAGTTACGTCTTTCGGCACGGCTTGTTTACGACTATGGGACCACGAACTTCAATAGCCCGACCGTGAAAGCACTGAACATGCACGTTTGTTAATGCGCCGACTGCGACAACACGCCTGTGAAGATGCGTGCACTGAAATATTGACAAGCTCTCTTTGTTCGCAGCGCAAAACCGCGCATGAGCGCCTCGCCTATCGCTTCAGCGCGGAGCTAATCGCGTGCGTTCGTCTCCGGTCGGGCGTTTAGCCGCAACGCCGCCTCGAACGGACCAAGACGGCAGCTACGGATCTCCTCCCCCGTCGCGCGGCTCACGACTTTGATCGGGTCGCCCTCGCACAAAGCCGCCTTGTCCTTCGCGTAGTCCATGCGGACGCCACGGCCCGACGCGCCGACGCACCGCTCCGCCAAGGCGTTCAGGTACGCTGCGCTCCGTCCGCGGAATAGCAAGGTCGTATCGTCGACGGCCGAGACGTTAGGCGTCCGATCCACGTCGATGCACTGCGAGTACGAACTCGTTCGCGCGTAGTCGCGCAGCGAGGACCGCGCCGCCGGCGACGCGCCGGCATCGGCCGCGTCGCTTACGCCGTTCGCGGCGCAGGCGAAGGCCGAAAGGCCTGCAGCGCAAGCGATCGCCTTACGGAGTTCAAACACGATGCGTCGCCTCCCACAGCGGTCTACGCCAAACCATAGCGGTGACGGGGCCCATTTAACACCGGCTCGCGCGACGCGGCGGAACGCCGCCTCGGGCGCGAACGGATCGATCGCTCCTGCCTTCACACGGCCTGTCGGCCGGCGGCTCGACGCCTTGACGACTAGGAACGGCGATCCGTAGACACATTAATAACCGGTCATCTCGAGGTAACCGACGCCCGCGTGCGATCCCGAGACGCGGATCGGCCCCTCCCAATACGGAAAGCTCGTCGCCATCCAGCTTCGCTCGTTCAGGGCCCGGGTCTCGACGTCGAGGGGCGGCCGAGCGCCTGACGGGTCGCGCGCCTTGACGCGCCAGCGCACCGGCGCGCGCACGCCCCGCCCGCCGACGCCGCCGACCCGTTTGCGGCCGCGCTCGATCAGTTCGACGTCGTCGGGGCCCAAAGGCGTCGGCGCGCCATCGGCGGCGATCCAGACGCCTGCGCGGTAGTCGTCGCCCGACTGGTCGCGCACGCGCGCGACAGCGACCTTTTCGCCGTTATCGAGATGGAGCGAGAACCAGTCCCAGCCGGTTTGCGCCTCGCCCAGAAGGCGGCTGCTCCACTCCCGGTCCATCCAGGCGCGGCCCGTGACGCGCCGGGGCGCGCCGTCGATCTCGACGACGCCGGCGACGCGGAAGAACGGCTGGCTGTAGTAGTATGAGGCGTGGCCGTCATAGGTCTTGACGCTGTAGCCCTGCTCGCCCTGGAGGACGACGGGACCGTCGGCCGTCAGCGTAAGCTCATAGGAGAACTCATCCGTACGCGCCGTGACGCGCGCGGCGTCGAGGCCGTCGGCGCCCGTCGCCTCGAAGCGCCAGTCGTCGATGAAGGCGCGAAACGGCGCCGCGCTGACCCCGGCATGGCCGACCGCGCCTCGGGCGAAGCGCTCATCGGCGAGGTGCGTTTCGGCCGTCGTCACCGCGGCGTGGCCCATCCACATGAAGGGGGCCGACCAGGGCGCGGGCGGCGCTTCCCCCTCGCCCCGCGGCTCGAAGGCGGATCGGAACAACGTCCACTGAACGCCGAGCGCGGTTCCCGCCTCGTCGGTCAGATTGGCCGTCACGTACCACCACTCGGTGCGGTAGCCTTCGTGGGCCCCATGGTCCTCGGGAAACGAGAACGCCCGGCCGGGCGTCACTTTCGCAAACTCAGCGTCGCGAGCGCCGAGTTCGGCGAAACCGGTTCCCGCGCCCTGGGCGGCCGCGGCCGTCGCCGCGAGCGCGCTGATCATCCCAAAAAAGGCGCGCCTAACGTTCATCGGCGAAAATCCTCAACAGGCGCGCCGGCGGCGTGCGGCGCAGGGCGATCGCGGCCGGCGCGGCGGCGAGGCCGGCGATCGCGACGGCGAGCGCGGCGAGCGTCAGCCATTGCATAGGATACGGATAAACCGGCAGCTTCCAGCCGAACGCCTCCACGTTGACGATCGCCGTCAGCATCCACGCAATGGCGAGCCCAAGGGGCGTCGCGAGGACGGCCGTCAGAAGCGCCAACGCCAGCGTCTTGACGAGATCGAGCCGGGCGAGCCGCGCCCGGGTGAGGCCCATCGCCCACAGCGGCGCCAGCTGCGGCCGACGCGCCTCGCCGAGCGAGACGAGGCTCGTCAGGAGCGCGACGCCCGCGACCCCCAGCGTCAACACGTTGAGGGCGCCGGTGACCGCGAAGGTGCGTTCAAAGATCGATTTCGACAGCTCTTTCAGGTAGCGCTGGTTGACAAGCTGGCGTTCGTCGAGCGCGAAGGCCTCGCGCAGCGCCGTCTCCAAAGCGTCCGCCGCGTCGTCGTCGGCGCGAACGACGAAAACGCTTCCGTCCGTCGTCGGCCATCGCGCGCGCAAGGCGTCGACATTGACCATCGCCGAGCGCATGGGGTTTCCGTAATCGGAGAAAATTCCGGCGATCGGCAGGCGCCATTCGCCGGAGGGCGTCGCGAAGGAGATCTCGTCGCCGACCCCGACGCCGTCGCCGCGATAAGTCTGTTCGTTGACGAAGACCGCCTCGCCGCGGGCGAGCGCCGACCAGGCGCCAGGCGCCGCGGCGAGCATGGGCCAGTGGTCGCGATAGGTCGCGTCGTCAGCGACCCCCACCGTTCGTACGCGGACGCGCTCGTCGGCGACGCGCGCGCGCGCCTGGAGGAACGCGAGCGGCAAGGTTCGCGTCGCTTCGGGTCGCGCCTCGAGCCAGGCGCGGATCTTCGCGGCTTCGTCCCCGTCGCGCGCGTCCACGTAAAGTTCGGCGACGAGCCGTTGGTCGAGGAAGCCCAGAAACGTCTCGCGGAAACTGCCGACCATAGCGCCGACGCCGATATTGACGGCGAGCGCCACAAGCAGCGCCTGCAACGCGATCGAAAGGCTCGGCAGTTGCTGGCGCGCGTCGGCCCAGAACCATTGCGCGACGGGCCCCCTGTGGCGAGCCGCCGCTTCGCCGAGCCGCGCGACCGCCGACAGGAGAACCGGCAACGCCAGCGCCGATGCGACCAAGGTCGCGCCCATCAGCGCGAAGCCGGCCAGCAATCCGCCGCCCAGCAAGAGAAGCGTCGCGGCAACCAGCAAGAGCGCGGCGGCGACCCCGGCGTTGCGTTTGAGCGAGGTCGCCTCGGCGGCGCGCCACGCCTCGGGCAATGCAGGCGCCAGAACGGACATGGTCCGCGTCTTGACGAGCCGCCCGGCCGCCGCGGCGAATGCGCCGGCGACGCTGATGGCGCGGCCGAGGGCGATCCATTCGAGCCGCACCGCGAGCGCGCCGTCGACCGGCGCGCCGTAAAGCCCGCGCAGCGTCAGGGCGACGTTCGGCAACAGCCCCGCGGCGATCGCGAAGCCGAGGACGAGGCCGACGACGCCGGCGAGCAACGCCGCGCCCACGAGTTCGATGACGAGCCCGGCCATCAGCGCCCGCGCGGACACGCCGCTGGCGCGCAAGGTGCGGAACGTCGCGAGGCGCTGTTCGAACGCGAGGCCCACCGCGGCGTGGACGATCAATAGGCTGACGAAAAACGAGAGCAGGCCGAACGCCGTCAGATTGAGGTGGAAACTGTCGGCGAGCCGCGCCGCGTCCGCCTCGCTGCCCGGGGCGACCCGTTCGAACCGTTCGTCGACGACCGTATCGATCGGCGGCAATCGGGTCTCGTCGACCTCGCCGAT
This sequence comes from Parvularculaceae bacterium, assembly GCA_050331095.1. GTDB lineage: Bacteria > Pseudomonadota > Alphaproteobacteria > Caulobacterales > Parvularculaceae > MED-G105. The sequence goes on along the minus strand of JBHJHE010000017.1, from coordinate 9,911 downwards.
TACAAGCCGGGAGATTTCTCCGCGGGCGTCGAGAAGCGCCTGGGCCGCGCCGATGTCCATCACGAGCGTATTCGCCGCGACGCCGTCCGCTGCGATCCTTCGCGGCAACGGCGCGCCGCGGTCCGTCGCTTCGGCGCCGTCGAGCGCCGCGATCGTCGACGCCGAGGCGAGCGCCGCGTGAGGAGGCGTCATGAAGTCCATGGGGCCCGGCCCCTGGAGATCGCCCTGACCATCGAAATCCAGAACGTTCGCGGCGGGCGGCAGGGTCGCGACGTCGACGCCGATGACGCGATAGGCGCGCTCGCCAACGACCGCCCGCCCCTCGAGCATGGGCGAGACCGGCCAGCCGGCGAGACGCAAGCGGACGAACGCCGCGTCGCTGAAGCGCGAACGGTCGGGCAGCGCAAAAAAAGCGAACTGATCGCCGCCGAGCTGCGCCGAGGCGGCGGCGTAACTGGCGCGCGCCTGGAAATTGATCGCCTGAACGCCGGAAAAAAGCGCCGTCGCCGCCGCAAGACCGACAAGCAGCATGGCCGCCTGGGTCGGCCGGCGCCGCCAGTGGCTAAGAAGCGTCGCCAACGTCCAGCGCAGCTCGTCGCGTCGCGCCGTCACGACACGACGCCCCCGGAGAGATGCAGTCGCCGGTCGAGCCGCGCGGCGAGGCGCTCGCTGTGGGTCACCATGAGGAGGCTCGCGCCCGTCTCTGCGGCAAGTCGCAAGGTAAGCGCGATGACGTCGTCGCTCGTCGCCTCGTCGAGATTGCCCGTGGGCTCGTCCGCCAACAGCAGTGGCGGGCGCGCGGCGAGCGCGCGGCCGATTGCGACGCGCTGCTGCTGGCCGCCGGACAGTTGCTCCGGATACCGATCGAGGAGGCCGCCGAGCCCCAGATCGCCCGCGAGGCGCTGCGTCCAGGCGTCGTCATGGCGCCCGGCGAGACGCGCCTGGAACGCCAGATTGTCTACGACGCGCAGGCTCGGCACGAGGTTGAACTGCTGGAAGACGACGCCGACCCGCTCGCGGCGCAAGGCGGCGCGGCCGGCGTCGTCGAGCGCGGAGAGCGCCGCGTCGCCAACGCGGATTTCGCCGCTGTCGAAGGCGTCAAGCCCGGCGATGAGGTGGAGGATGGTGCTCTTGCCGCTGCCGCTTTCGCCGGTGAGCGCCACGCTCTCTCCGGCGGCGATCTCGAAGGTGACGCCGTTGAGGACGCGAACTTCGTCCGCGCTCGATCCGAACGATTTGCGGACGTCCTGCAAACGCGCGCGCGCCCGGTCGTCGGCGGTCGCCTTAACGGCGGGATCGGGCGTGGCGGCGGCGATGGTCATGGCCTTGGCGTTATGGCGCGCCGGGCCGGCGTTGCGCACGCGGCCGTCGGACGCGGGGGGCGTTCAGGACTTGTCGTCGGCGAACGGGTTGTCTGGCTTGTCGAGGATCAGCCGGATGGGCACCGCCGGCAGGTCGAACGCGTCCCGGATGCCGTTGACGAGATAGCGCCGATAGGAGGCGGGCACGTCGTCGGCGCGGGTGCACTTGGCGACGAAGGTGGGCGGGCGCGTTTTCGTCTGGGCGATGTAGCGCAGTTTGATGCGTTGGCCGGAGACGGCGGGCGGCGGGTGGCGCGCCACGGCGTCGCGCAGCCATTCGTTTAGGTCCGGGGTTTTCACGCGCGCGTTCCAGTCGACGTAGACGGACGTCGCCGCCGGCATGAGCTTGTCGACCGACCGGCCCGTCTCCGCGGACATGAAAACGAGCGGCGCCCCCGGCGCCTGGGGCAAGAGCCGCGCGGCGCGCTCGCGCAGGTCGCGAGCGGCGGCGTCTTTGTCCTCGACGAGGTCCCATTTGTTGACGCCGATGACGAAGGCGCGCCCTTCGCGGACGATCAAGTCGGCGATCTGGAGATCCTGCTTTTCGAACGGCGCCTGCGCGTCGAGAAGCAAGACCACGACCTCCGCAAAGCGGATCGCGCGCAACGCATCGGCGACGGAGAGTTTCTCGAGCTTCGACTGGACTTTCGACTTTCGACGCATGCCGGCGGTGTCGAACAGCTTGACCGGCCAGTCGCGGTCCGGCGCGCGCCAGGTCCATTCGATCGCGATCGCGTCCCGCGTGATCCCCGCCTCCGGCCCGGTGAGCAGGCGGTCGTCGCCGATCAGCCGGTTGACTAGCGTCGACTTGCCGGCGTTCGGCCGCCCGACGATCGCGACGCGCAACGGCTTTAGCGGATTGTCCCATGCCGGTTCGGCGTCCTCTTCGTCGCGCGCCTGCGCCGAGGCTGTGGCGAGAACGGGTTCGAGCGCCGCGTAAAGTTCGCCGAGGCCCTGTCCGTGCTCGGCGGAAAAGGCGATGGGCTCGCCGCGCCCGAGGGACCAGGCGTCAATGACGCCGACGTCGCCCTTCGCGCTTTCGGCCTTGTTGGCGATGACGATCACCGGCTTGCCGCTGGCGCGGGCGATCTCGACGAAGCGCTCGTCGAGCGGCGTCAGGCCCGCGCGCGCGTCTATGACGAAGAGGCATGCGGCGGCCTCCGCGATCGCGAGGTCCGTCTGCCGGCGCATGCGGCCCTCGAGCGCCGCGGCCGGCGCCTCTTCGAGGCCCGGCGTGGCGATGAGGCCGAACTCGAGATCGCCGAAGCGCGCCGACGCTTCGCGGCGGTCGCGGGTGACGCCCGGCGTGTCGTCGACGATGGCGAGCCGCCGGCCCGCGAGGCGATTGAACAGCGTCGACTTGCCGACGTTCGGCCGCCCGCCGCTCGCGACCTTGACGGCGGGATCGGCGCGCTCGTCCGGCTCCGCCGCGGCGTCGTCCGTCGCCACGGGCGATCAGCGCATGGCGATGAGATCGCCCTCGGCGGTCAGCACCAGGAGCGTCTCGTCGGCGACGATGGGGGGCACGATGGAGCCGTCGCCGATCTTCTTGCGGTCGACGATTTCGCCATTGTCAGCGTCGACCTTGGCGACGCGCCCGTTCGTCGACACGAGGAACAAATGGTCGCCGACGAGGATCGGACCGGCCCAGGAGATGCGGCCCTTGCGCTTTTTCTCGTTCTCGAAGCGGTCAAGCTCGGCGATCCACACCACCGCGCCGTCTTCGCGAGCGAGGCAGACGAGTTCGGCGTCGACCGAAACGATGAAGATGTAGTCGCCCGCCACCCACGGCATCTGAACGCCCTGGATCGGCGTCTCCCAGACGCGATCGCCGGTGCGGATGTCGATGGCGGTGAGCTGGCCGGCGTGGCTGACGACGTAGACGAGGCCGCGGTCGATGACGGGGCTGCCGGCGATGTCGTTGAGCGAGGCGAGCGCCGTCAGGCTGGCCGAGCGCGACAGCGTGTCGTTCCAGACCGGGCGTCCGGAATCGGCGAGGAAGGCGACGACTTCTCCCGACGAAAACGGCGCAACGACGAGATCGCCGGCCGCCGCCGGGCTCGCCGACGAGAGGATGCGGGCGTTCTCCTCGAACGAGGAAAACGACCACAGCTTCTCGCCGCTCGTTTGGTCGACGGCGATCATCTCGTTGGTGATGGTGACGGCGTAGACCGCGCCGCGATAGGCCGTCGGCGGCGTGCGGATCGGCGCGTCGGTCTCGAAGCGCCACAGCTCTTCGCCGTCTTCGGCGTCGACGCCCGCGAGGAACCGGAAGCCGGACGTGACGAACAGGCGCCCGCCGTCATAGGCGACGCCGCCGCCGAACCCGATCTCGGCGGGGTCGACGCCGCCGAAAAATAGGTTGGTGATGCGGAAGCCGTCGTCGAGTTCCGGCGCAAGCTCGGCGCGCCATATCTCGTCTCCCGTCTCAGCATCGTAGGCGCCGACGGTCGCTTCAGCGTCGACGACATAGACGCGCCCGTCCGCGGCCACCGGCGGCGAGGTCAGTTTGGCGCGCCGCGAGGCCGCCGCGCCGATGTCTTCGCGCCAGAGGACGTCGAAGCCGATGTCGCCGCTGAGGTGGTGGAGCGTGTGATCCGCTTCGCCGCCTGGCTGGGGCCAGGAGATGTTCTTGTAGGAGGGCGGCAGGTCGACGCCGGCGCCGGCGTAGCGCGGGTCGGCCTGGAGCGAATCTTCGAACGCTAGGATCGAGATGCGGTCGTCCTCTTCGGCCTGCTTGGCTTCTTCTTCTTCAATTTTTTCTTCTTCGCTCTTGCCGAAGACGCCGCCGATGGCGCCAAGCGGCCCTGACGAGCACGCCGCCAGCGAGATCGCCACGAGCGTGAGGAGAATACGATAAGACGTTGAAACTACTAAATTCATTGTGGCTCGACTTGCCCCGTGTCTGAAGCCCCCAAATCGCTGTCCTCGCCGCTTTCGTCGCCTGGCGCCGCTATCTCGTCGACCGGCTCGCCAACATCGTCGGCCGCAACGGCGTCGTCGACCTCAACGGCGTCGTCGGCCTCAACGGCGTCGTCGGTCGCCGCGCCTTCGGCGACCGCTTCGTCCGGCGTCAGCGGGCCGGTCCGGCGCAGGCTCTCGGAGAGATCGCCTCCGGCCGCGTCGACGTCGTTGAGAAAAGCGTCCAGCGCCGCGGCGCCGGAAGCCGCCGGCGACGCCGCGAGATCGGCGGACGGCCACGAGATCGGCGCGCCGGCTTTGCCGGCGGCGGCGAGCGCGGCGAACTCATCGGCCCGGGCCCGGACGCCGGCCGGCGTCGCCGGGTCGGCGGACGCCGCCTCGAACATCGTCTCCGCAGTCTGATAGTCCCCGGCCTTCAAAGCGGCCAAAGCCAGCGCCTCGCGGGCGAACGCGCCGAGCGGCGTCGGATCCTCCTCCAAAGCGCCGACATGTTCGATGACCGCCTCGCGACTGTCCGCGCTCGCCAGGTGCCCCGCGCGTACGCGGGCGAGGTCGCCAAGCCGTTCGCCGGGATCGGCCTCATAAACGCGTCGGTAGGCGGCGATGGCGTCTTCGCGCCGTCCGCTCGTCGCGAGAAGGCCCGCGAGCCGGAATCGGGCCAACGCGGCGTAGCCCTTCGGCGCTTCGTCCGCGAAGGCCGCGAGCGCGTCGATCGCCGCCTGGCCGCCGTCCTGCGCCGCGAGGTCGATCTCGCGATAGGCGCGGGCGGCGTCGGCCGACGCGGCGTCGCGGCGCGCGTCGAGCCCGCGCGACACGGCGACGCCGATGACAATGAGGCCCGCCACGGCGAGCAGAAGCGGCCCGCGGCGACGGATGTCGCGCCACAATTTGTCTTCGGCGAGCCCTTCGTCCACCTCGCGGATCAGGCTGTCGTCATTCACCATGGAAACGTCGCTCGTCGGGGGCCGGCCTTGTCGACGAACGCGTCGTCGCTTTCCGCGGGCCTCGTGCGCGGCGTCTGACGCCGGCGCGATTTTTCGAAGATCTATCGGGCTTCCACCACCGCCTCAAGCGGCGCGCCCGCGCCGCGCCGCCGGCGGGCTCGGCTACTTGTACAACTCCGCCTCGCCGGGGAACGAGCGCGCCCGAACGGCGGCGGCGTACGCTTCGGCCGCAGCGGCGATATCGCTGCGCAAGTCCTCGAATTTACGCACGAATTTGGGCGTGCGCTCGAAGACGCCGAGCATATCTTCGGTGACGAGAATCTGCCCGTCGCACGCCGCCGACGCGCCGATGCCGATTGTCGGCGCCGCAATCGTTTCGGTGACCTCGCGCGCGAGATCCTGCGCGACGCCCTCGACGACGATCGCGAACGCGCCGGCCTCGCTAGCCGCGATCGCTTCGGCCATGACCGCCGCGCGATCGTCGTCGGACCGGCCGCGCGCCTTGAAGCCCCCGGTGACGTTCACCGCCTGCGGCCGCAAGCCGACATGGCCCATCACGGGAACGCCGCGCTCCACGAGAAACCGGATCGTCGCCGCGGCGTAGGGCCCCGCCTCCAGCTTGATCGCCTGGGCGCCCGTCTCAATGAGGAGGCGCGAGGCGTTGTCGAACGCCTGACGCGGCGATTTTTCATAGGAGCCAAACGGCATGTCGACGACGACGAGCGCGCGCGCCGCGCCGCGCATGACGGCCTTGGCGTGGAGCGACATCATTTCCAGCGTAACGCCGACCGTCGACGGCAATCCGTGCACCACCATGCCGAGGGAGTCGCCGACGAGGATGACGTCGCAATGGGGATCAAGCAGCGCCGCGGTCGGCGCGTCATAGGCGGTGAGGCAGACGAGCGGTTCGCCGCCTTTTCTCTTGGCGACGTCCGCCGTCGTCGTTCGGCGCACGGGTTTCGTCGCGTCGCCGTAAGGCGCGGCGCTGTCGTCGCGCGCGCTCAAGCGCCCTCGAAATCGACGAGGGCGACGACGCTCTTGCCAAGATCGCGCAGGCGCTGGGCGCCGCCGAGCTCCGGCAAATCGACGACGAAAGCGCAAACCGGCGCGTCGGCGCCCGCGCGGCCGATGAGCTTCAGCGCCGCCATCGCGGTGCCGCCCGTGGCGATGAGATCGTCGACCAGAAGGATCCGCTCACCCTCGCCCACCGCGTCGACGTGGACCTCCACCTCGTCGACGCCGTATTCGAGTTCATAGCTCTCCGTAATCGTTTCGCGGGGCAGCTTGCCTTTCTTGCGCACGGGAACGAAGCCAAGGCCCAACCGGTGCGCGACCGCGCCGCCCAGGATGAAACCGCGCGCTTCGATGCCCGCGACCTTGTCGAACCGCTCGCCGTCTACGGCGGCGACGAGGGCGTCGATCGCCCGGCCAAGCGCCGGGCCGTCGGCGAGCAATGTGGTGACGTCGCGGAAGACGCTCCCCGGCTTCGGATAATCCGGGATCGCCCGAATGGCGTCTCTCAAGTCCGTCATCGGCGCTGCGAAGGCTCCCACGCCGTAAGCTGCCAGACTGCGACATTGGCCCAATCGCGGCGCCGCGGCAAGCTATGGGCCTAGCGGGTCAGCGCTAGATTGCGCAGGCGATCGGCGATCGACTGGAACGCCGTCGTCAGCGCCGCGGCGTCGCCGGCGTCGTAGAAGTTGCTCGGCGCGCTGGCGCAGTCGCGCAAGAGATCGAGCGTGGCCGCGTCGCTCACCTCGAATGCGATCGTGTAGGTCTCGACGTCGCGCGCCTTCGCCGCGTCGCAGGCTGCGAGCGTTTTGGCGTTCGCCGTCGCGGCGTCATTTCCGTCATGCCTCGGGTAGGTCGCCGAGACCGTGTTCTCGCCGTCGGTCATAAGGACGAGCGCTTTCAGCCAGCCGGCGGCTTCGAACGCCGTCTCCTCGTCGCCTTCGGAGAATGGCTCGTTCGACGTCAGCGCGCGCAAGCCCCAGGCGACCCCGCTCGCGATGTAGGTTTCGTCGCCGTTCGCGGCGAGCGCCGAGATCGAGCGGTTCACCTCCGACAAGCTGTCCGTGAGCGGCAGGATCTCCGGCCCGCACGATACGCCGAGGAGCCCCGGAACGCGGGTCGCGTCAAAGTCGGCGTCTTCGGCGTCGAGCGGCGCGGGCCGCGATCCGACGCACCCCTCCCAACGCGTCGTGCGCACGTTGCAGGTCTCGACCGGATCGCCCCGATCGACGTTGGCGCAGGAGCGGCGCGTGCACGAGCGCGTGCGGGTGACGCCGTCGCGCGTCGACGTGCACGTCGTCCGCTGTGTCGTGCACTGACTGCGCCGCGCGTTCGGATAGGTATTGCGGCAACGCCGTTCGGTGCGGTCGAGCGGCGCGTCGAGCCAGGCCGCGCCGCGGCGCGACGTCCCGACGTTCACGTATTGCTGGAACGGGACGACGGACATCGTCACGTCGGCGTCGGGCGTCATGAGGCGGTTCGCCATGTCGCTCGCGGCCTGGCGCAACGTCACGATTTTACCGCGCTCGGACATGGAGAACGTGGTGTCTAGCACCAGCGCTGCTTCGAGCGCCTTCGACGCGAGGAACCGCGCCTCGGTGTCGACGACGACGCCAATGTCCTCCGTGCCCGCAAACGCGCCGAAGATGGGCTTGAAACCGCCGTCGATCGCCAGTTCATAGCCGTCGCCGTCGGGCGTCGGCGTGAGGACGAACGCGTCGAGGCGAAACCGCCCGAACCGCGAGGCGACCTCGTCGAAACGCGCCCGCGCGATAGCCGTCGCTTGCGCGGGCGAAAGGCCGCGGTTCCGGCTAAGCGCGCGCGCCGCGGCGAGCGTAGCGTCGTCCGCCGCCCCGCGCAGCGCCGCGCGGCCGTAACTCGTCGCCGCCGTATCGACGGCGAAGGAAACCGCGGCGAGCAGCGGCACGATCATGATCGCGAAAACGACCGCGATCGCGCCGCGGTTCGACCGATGAAATTCCGTGCAAAGACGCTTCGCCCGCATCCGCGCGCTCCATTCAGGTTGCGCTGGGAAAGGAGCAATCGCCGTTCCAATTATGAATTTCTGTTAATGATTGAACTTAACCAATCGCGCCCTTCCCCTTGCGCGAAAAACTCGCCGGAAAAGACGCGCGCGACGCGATGGCTTCCCTGTTAGGTGAACACCGTCAAAGGCCGCGGGGTGGCCGCTCCCATTACGGTACGGCCGGGCCTGGCATTGACTTCCACGCCGATATCGCCTAGCCGCGCCGTTAAATGGCGGCGCGCGCGATATTCGCGCTGACGCGCCAGCAATACGAACGACGCATCGCTTTCGGGAGCGGAAAGGCGGGGCGTGAAAACGAGACTCCGCCACGACCCGAAACCAGCGCCCGGCCCGACGTCGGACGCGCCCAGAAGAAAGATGCGATGACGTTCGAAGATCTCGGCCTAGACGCCAAAATTCTGTCCGCCCTTGCGGATTCCGGCTACACCGAACCCACGCCGATCCAAACGGCGGCGATCCCCGAAGCGCTGAAGGGCCGCGACGTCCTTGGCATCGCCCAGACCGGCACGGGCAAAACGGCTTCCTTCACCCTGCCGATGATCCAGCGCCTCGGCAAAGGCCGCGCCCGGGCGCGCATGCCGCGCTCGCTCGTCTTGTGTCCGCCGCGCGAGCTCGCCGCGCAGGTCGCCGACAATTTCGAAAAGTACGGACAGAATTACAAACTCACGATGGCGCTGTTGATCGGCGGCGTCTCGTTCGCCGACCAGGACGCGAAACTGACCCGCGGCGTCGACGTTCTGATCGCGACGCCGGGCCGGCTTCTTGATCATTTCGAACGCGGCCGACTTCTACTCACCGGGATCGAGGTGATGGTCGTCGACGAAGCCGACCGCATGCTCGACATGGGGTTCATCCCGGACATCGAGCGCATCTTCAAACTAACGCCAATGACGCGCCAGACGCTCTTCTTCTCGGCGACGATGCCGTCGGAGATCCAGCGGCTGACGGATCAGTTCCTCAGCGCTCCGGCGCGCGTCGAAGTGGCGAAACCCGCGACGACCGCGGACACGATCGAACAGCGCGTCGTCAAGCTGCCGGCGGCGACGGACGCCCTGAAGCGCGCGACCCTGCGCGAACTTCTGGATCAGGACGGCGTCAAGAACGGCATCGTCTTCTGCAACCGGAAATCGTCCGTCGACGTCGTCGCCAAGACGCTTCAGAAGCACGGCTACAACGCCCGGCCGATCCATGGCGACCTTGCGCAAGCCTTCCGCATGGAAACGCTCGACAAGTTCCGCAGTGGAGAAGTGCGCTTCCTGATTGCGTCCGACGTCGCCGCGCGGGGGCTCGACATCCCGCAGGTGAGCCACGTCTTCAACTACGATGCGCCGATCAACGCCGACGACTACGTCCACCGCATCGGCCGCACGGGCCGCGCCGGCAACAAAGGTTGCGCGTTCATGATGGTGACGCCGAAGGACGACAAGGCGTACTCGGCCATTCTGCGCACGATCGGCGCCGACGACTTGCCGACGGTCGATCTCGGCGACTTCTTCGATAGCCCCGAGGCGAAGGCGCGCGAAAAAGACGACGGCCGCGGTCGCCGCGGCGACGGCCCCCGCCGCGGCGGGGGACCGGACCGTGGGCAAGATCGAGCGCCGGCGCGAGGACGTGGCCGCGGACGCG
>JBHJHE010000016.1:0-78362 GCA_050331095.1 Parvularculaceae bacterium | reverse complement strand
CGCCGCTCTCGTCCGCGCCGGCGACCGCCTGGCCCGCGTCGCCGTCGCCGACGCCCGCCGCCGCGGCGACCGGCTCGCGGCGCTCGGCGCGCAGTTGCGCTCGCTTTCGCACCAGTCGGCGCTTGAGCGCGGCTTCGCCTTCGTGCGCGGGCCCGACGGCCGGCTCATCCGGCGCGCCGCGGACGCGTCGGCGGGAGACGCCGTCACCCTGGTCTTCGCCGACGGCGAGCGCGGGGCGGTCGTCGGCGACGCCCCCCGCGGGACGCACGGCCCGGGCCGCGCCGCGCCGCGCAAGGCCAAGGGCAAGCCGTCGCAAGGCTCGCTCTTCGAGCGCGACGGGTGAGGGCGGCCGCGCTTTGACGGCCCGCGCGGGCGCGCGGTATCACTCGCGCGACGACGTTTTCGCGAGCGCATATGCTGAACTCCTCGAACGACCGCGAGGCCGTACTGGAATATCTCGACGCGGAGTACGCGGTGATCAAACCCGGCCGCTTCGTGCGCTGCGCGGTGACGGGCGAGAAGATCCCGCTTGAGGCGCTAAAGTATTGGAGCGCCGACCGCCAGGAGCCGTACATCGACGCGGCCGCGGCCATGCGAGGCTTCGGCTATCCGCCGCGCGGCGAGAACGGCGAGGCTTGAGAAGAGGGGGAGCCGACATGATCCGATCGCTCATTACTGCGAGCGCGCTGGCTTCGGCGTTGGCGGCCTGCGCCGCCGCGCCCACCGCGACGGCGACCGAGGCGGCGCCTGAGACGGCGGTTCTGGCGCAACCGCCGCTCGCCGAGCCGCCTGTCGCGGCTTCGTCCAACGCGGCGGCGTACGCGCCCGAGGCGCCGCAGGCCGCGACGCCGGCGTTCGTCTCGGCGAGCGCCGCGGCGCCTCACGAACCGGCCTCCCGCCGCGCCCAGTTCGACGCCGCCATGGCGCGCGCCGCCGACCGCCAACGCGTTTTCGCCAGCGCCGAACCGGCGCCGGAGGACGCGCCGGCGCCGCCGGTGACGCTGGAGGGCGATTTCGTCCAGGGCGGGCTCGTCTTCGGCGCCGTCGCCCCGGGCGCCGAGATCAGGCTCGACGGCGACCCGGTGATGGTGGGCGCGGACGGCCGCTTCGTTTTCGGCTTCGGGCGCGACAGCGCGCTGACGGCGCTTCTCGTCGCCTCGTTCCCCGACGGCAATGTCTACCGCCGGACCCTCGACATCGCCGACCGCGAGTTCCGCGTCGACCGCATCGACGGGCTCGACCAGTCGAAAGTCTCCGGCTTCACGGAAGAACAGCTCGTCAAAATCCGCGCCGACAGCGCATTGAAGAAAGCCGCCCGCGAAACGACGGATCCGGCGGCGTTCTGGGCGGCGGGCTTCGACTGGCCGGTGACCGGCCGCATCAGCGGCGTCTTCGGCTCCCAGCGGATCCTCAATGGCGAGCCGAAGCGGCCCCATTCGGGCCTCGACGTCGCCGCGCCCACGGGCACGCCCATCCGTGCGCCGGCGCCGGGCGTCGTGCGCCTCGCCGAGACCGACATGTATTTCGAAGGCGGCCTCGTTCTCCTCGACCATGGCCACTGGCTCGAAAGCGCCTTCCTCCACATGTCGCGGATCGACGTGGAGCCGGGCCAACGCATTGAAAAAGGCGATGTTATCGGCGCGGTCGGGGCGACGGGCCGGGTCACCGGCCCGCACCTACATTGGAGCGTCAAATGGCGCGGCCGCCTTGTCGACCCGCGGCTCCTCGTCTGCGACATGCCCGGATGACGCGCGAACGCGTTGCGAATGTAATTGACAATCATTCTTAGCCGCATCATAAAGGGCGCAACAGGAGTTCGCGCCCAATGTTCGTGTGCATCTGCAACGCCATCCGCGATACGGAGATAGCCGCCGTTTCCGCCGACGCCAAGTCGGTGGCGGAGGTCTTTCGCCGGTGCGGCCGCCGGCCCCAGTGCGGCAAGTGCTTCGCCGACGTGGCGCGGTCGATCTCCGCGGCGGAGAATGTCGCGCGCGACAGCGCGTCCGCCTCGGCGGCTTGAACGCTGAACCGGCGAACGCGGCGCATTCGCGTTTTCTTCGAAAAAATTTCGCGACTGAGAATGGCTCACAGAGCTAATCCTTGTACGGACGCGTAAAGTCAGCGAAAGAGGCTGACGTTAAGCGAACGCGAAGGAGCTTTCGGCGTGAAGGGCGATCCCAAGGTCATAGAATATCTGAACAAGGCGTTGAAACTGGAGCTGACCACGGTCAACCAGTACTTCCTCCACGCCCGCATGCTGCGCGATTGGGGTTTCCGCCGACTCGCCGACGTCGAATACGAAGAATCGATCGACGAAATGAAGCATGCGGACAAGCTGATTGAACGGATCCTGTTCCTTGAGGGCCTGCCGAACGTGCAGGACCTCGACAAGGTCTATATCGGCGAGAACGTGAAGGAGATCCTCGAGTGCGACCTGCGCGCCGAGGAACGCGCCCATCCTCTGTACAAAGAGGCGATCGCCTATTTCGAGACGGCGAAGGATTATGTCAGCCGCGAGATCATGGCGGACATTCTGGAGTCCGAGGAAGAGCACATCGACTATCTCGAGACCCAACTGGGGCTGATCGCGAGGATCGGTCTCGAGCTTTACAGCCAGTCGCAGATCAAGAAGGGCGACGATTGATGCGAACGGCGCTCGCCGCCAGCGCGGCGCTAGGGCTTTTGGGGTGCGCCGGCGCGCGCACGACCCCGATCGCAAACGAGCCGCCCGCGCTCCCGACGGTCTGCGCGACGATCTACGAACCCGTGTGCGGCGCGGACGGCGCGACCTACCCCAACGCCTGCAGCGCCGCGGCGGAAGGCGTCGGCGTCGCTTATGAGGGCGGCTGCGAGGAGTGACGTCCAGCTGGCTCGCGGCTCCGCCAAAGCGTCAGCCCTCGTCTTTCGGCCAGCGCCGGTGGAGCCAGAGCCATTGCGCCGGCGCGCGGCGGATCTCCATTTCTATCGCCTCGTTGACGCGCGCCGTCAGCGCGAGGATGTCTTGGGCGAAATCGCCCGATGGCTCGAAGTCGATCGGTTCACGGAAATGCATGTCGAAGCGCGCCCCGCCGTGGCGGAAGATCGCAGCGGGGACGATCGGCGCGCCGTGTTTCAGCGACAGACGCGCGGCGGCGGGCGCGGTCATCGCCGTTCGCCCGAAAAACGGCGCCGGCACGCCGTCGTTCAGTTTCTGGTCGACAAGCATGGCGAGCGAGCGGCCGTCCTTGACGGCGGCGATAAGGTCGCGTCCGCCGCGCTTGCCCTTGGGGATCTGGCGGCGGGTCATCCATCTAGCGCGTTCGGCGATGATCATGGCGTCGACAAGGGGGTTGTTCGCGGCTCGGTAGACCACGGCGTAATCGACGCCGAGGCGCGTTAGGGCGATCGTCAGCGCCTCCCAGTTGGCGAGGTGCGCGGAGACGTAGATCGCCGGCCGCCCGGCCTCTTTCAACGCAAGCGGAATGTCCGTCCCGTGACAGACGACGCGGCCGCGGGCGGGATCGAGGGCGTCGAGGTGGGCGAACTCCGCCGCGGTTCGGCCGAGATTCTCCCACACGCTGCGCACGGTCCGCTCGATCTCGGCCTCCGACCAGTCGGGATAGGCGCGGCGGAGATTGTCGCGGGCGCGGTTCGAAAGGCCGCTGAGCAAAGGTCCGACGAGCCGCGTGAAACGGCCCGCGACAGCGGAGGCCGCGTCGACGCCGATGACGCGGAACACCGCGAAGAGCGCCCGCGCAAGGGCGTACTCGGCGCGCGCGCCGATCGTCGTCGGCCGGTTCGCGCGGGGCGCCGGCGGCTCCACGTCGCCGTCGATGGCGAGGGCGTTCCAATTCGCGCGATCGCTCATCCGCGCCAACCCGGCCGACGCGCGTTGAGACGCGCCGTCACGGCGCGCATCAGGCCGTCGGGGTCGTCGACCCGCATCTCTACGCGCAGGACCCGCGTTCGCGCGGCGATCGCCGCGGTCAGCCGCGCATGGTCCTTCTCCGTCGTAATCAGCGCCGCCTCCCTTCGTTCGGCGAGCGCCGCGAGGCGCCCGAGCTCGGCGTCCGTATAGGGATGGTGGTCGGGAAAAGCGATCGCGCCGCGCACGTCGAAGCCCTGGCTGCGCAAGAGGTCGAAAAAGCGTTGCGGCCGGCCGAGGCCGCAAAACGCGACGACAGGCGCCGGATCGACGTCGCCGACGGGTTCGAGGCGGGCGCGGAACGTCGGCTCGCCCGCGGCGGCAAGGGCGAGAGGCGGCTCGAACGCCTCATGGCCGGCGTCCGGCGGGCCGACGACGACGACGGCGTCCGCGCGCGCGGCGGCGCGGCGCGCCGGCTCGCGCAAGGGGCCTGCGGGGAACGTGCGCGCGTCCGCCGCGTCCGACGCCGCCCACAATAGGACGTTCACGTCTTTTTCAAGCGTAGGGTTCTGATAGCCGTCGTCCATAACGATGGCGCGTGCGCCTTCGCGCGCGGCCAGCGCCGCGCCCGCCGGGCGGTCCCGCGCGACGACGGGGGGCCGGCGCGCGGCGAGGAGGAGCGCTTCGTCGCCGACGGCCGCAGCGTCGCGTCCGTGGCCGGCGCGCAGGAGCGACGGCCCCGGCTCGGCGCCGCCATGGCCGCGCGTGAGAAAAAAGACCTCGCCATCGACCGCCGGGGACAGAAGATCCGCTAGCAGAAGGGCGAAGGGCGTCTTGCCGACGCCGCCGAGGGCGGCGTTGCCGACGCAAAGAACGGGAACGTCGGCGCGCGCCGCCTTGGTCTGCGCGGCGCGGAGGCGCTGGCCGGCGTCGTAAAGCGCGGCGAGGGGCGCGAGCGCGGCGCCGACAAGATCGGCCGCGCGGGTGTCGTCGCGCCAGAACCACGGCTCTTTCACGCCGCGTCTCCCTCTGACAACGCCGCTTCGAGCCCGGGTCGCAGTCGCCCGTAGACCACGTCGAGGGCGGTCGCGCCGCGCACGCGCGCGAAGTCGGCTGCGGCCGCGGCCTGGCGCGTGCGCGCCGCCTCGTCTTTCAAGAGGCGCTCCACCGCGTGGGCGAGTTCGTCCGCGTCGGCGACGCGCGGGGCCGCGCCGGCGTCGAGCAGCGCCGCGTAGTCGTCCTCGAAATTGTGGGCGTGGGGTCCGACGAGGATCGCCGATCCAAGGCGCGCGGGCTCCAGCGGATTGTGCCCGCCGACGTCGACGAAGGAGCCGCCGACGAACGCGACCGGCGCCAGCCGATAGAACAGTTCCAACTCGCCGAGGGCGTCGACGAGATAAACGTCAGTCTCCGGTGTTATCTCATGGTCGGCGCTGCGTCGCGCGACCGCGAGACCGCGCGCCGTCAACATGGCCGCGACCGCGTCGGCGCGGACCGGGTGGCGCGGCGCGATAATCGTCAGCAGGCGATCGAAGCCGGCGACGAGCGCCGCGTGAACGTCCGCCGCCGCCTCCTCCTCGCCCTCATGGGTGCTTGCGGCGAGCCATGCCCGTCGCGGGCCGATCTGCGCGCGGAACGCCGCCACGGCCGCCTCGTCCGTGGGCGGGCTTGGCGCGGCGTGTTTGAGATTGGCCTCGCCCGAGACCGTCCGTCTCAGGAGGCCCGTCAGACGGGCGGCGTTCGCCTCGTCCTGCGCCATGACGACGTCGAACGCGGACAAGAGGCAGCGCGCCGCGCGGGCCCGCCGGCGCCAGTTCTCAAACGAACGCGGCGACATGCGCGCGTTGACCAGCGCCATGAAGCGCGCCCGCCGACGCGTCTCCAGAACCATGTTCGGCCACAA
The DNA here is from genome assembly GCA_050331095.1 of Parvularculaceae bacterium. GTDB lineage: Bacteria > Pseudomonadota > Alphaproteobacteria > Caulobacterales > Parvularculaceae > MED-G105. The sequence continues at coordinate 72,615 of JBHJHE010000016.1, read as the reverse complement.
CTCCGCTTCGACGAACACGGCCGCGTCCGGGCGCCAATGGTCGAGGAAGCGGCGGACGTAGGCCGGGCGGTCGATAGGCGCGTACTGATGGATCGCGCCGACGGGCAGGCGCGCCGCGATAAGCCGCGCCGCCGTCACTGTGCCTGTCGTGAGAAGGATCTGCGTCGCCGGCCGCGCCGCCTTGAGGCGCGCTGCGAGGGGCAGGAGCGACAAGGCCTCGCCGACGCTGCCCCCGTGGAGCCAGGCAAGGCGTCCGGCCGGCCGGCTGGGGCCGGCGACGCCGCGGCGCTCGGCGAGGCGGTCGGGGTCCTCCTTGCCGGCGCGCCGGCGGGCGTCGAGGACGAGGGGCAGGGCCGGGCCAACAAGCCCGCCGAGGGCGCGGTAGGCCTTCAGCGTCAAGGGCGCGCTTGCGAACGGGTCGGCGCCGGTCGCCATCGCGGCGCGCCGCCTCAGCCGCGTCGGCGCGGGGCCAGCGCCGGCTCTGCGACGCCGTTCGGCCCTTTGGCGCGCCGGGCGGCGGGCGCGACAAGCGCGTCGGCCCGCGCCGTCGTCGCGTCGAGGGCGTCGGTCAGCGCTTGCGCGGCGGCTTTCAACGTCGCCGCGTCGGCGTCCGTCGGCGCGGGCTCCAGGGGACGGCCGGCGACGAAGGCCCCGCGCGAGAACGGCGCGGCGAGGAAAAAACGGTCCCAGGTGCGAAGCCGCCGGCCGCGCGAGGCCGCGTAGGCGCATGGCACGATCGCCGCGCCGGTCATCGCGGCACGCCGGGCAACGCCGAGTTGCGCCCGCCGGGCGGGGCCTCGCGGCCCGTCGGGCTTCACGCCGACGATCGCGCCGTCGTCGAGGGCGGCGATCATGCGCGCGAGCGCCGGCGCGCCGCTTTTGTTTTTGAACGACTTTTTCGGGTTCGCCGCCGATCCGCGGATAAACTCGATCCCGAACGGCGCGACGGCGTTGGCGATGATCTCGCCGTCGCGGTGGGCGGAGATCAGCATGTAGACCGGGCGCTCGGTTTCGCGGCGCAGGAGTGGAACCATGAGCAGGCGCTCGTGCCAGAACGCGAACACGATCTTGCGGCCGGCGGCGTCGAGCGCGTCCACATGGCCGCGGCCTTCGATCGTCCAGCGGGACGTCGCGGCGACGAATCTGATGTAAAGCCCGATCGCGCGGCTCGCGACGCGGCCGGCCGTCTCGCTGCGCGCGAGGCGTTTGAAAAAGCGGTTGAGCGACATCGCCCGAGACAGTCACCATTTGAGCGCCCCGTCAACGCCAGCCCGACGCTCGCCAGCCCGAAGCTCGCCGGCCCGAAGCTCGCCGGCTTTGGCCCGGCGGCTATGGCGCGATTACCTGTCGCGCTACAGGCCGAAGCTCGCCCTCGCGCTCCTGGCGATGGCGGCCTACGCGGCGAGCGCCAGCGCCATCCCCCGGGGCGTGGAGTGGATCAACGCCGCGTTGGGCGACGGCGGGGCGCGGCTTGGCCTCGTCGCGGTCGTCGGCCCGCTCCTCATCGTCGGGCTTGGCGCGGTCAACGCCGCGGCGCTGTTCGCCCAGGCGCGACTCTCGGCGTCGGCGGCGCTCTCGGCTTTGCGCGATCTCCAGCGCGATCTCTACGCCAAGCTCCTCGCCGTCGACGACGCGCAACTGCGCGCGGTCGGCTCCGGACCCGCCGCGGCGCGACTGACGAACGACGTTCTCGTCCTGCGCGAGACGCTGGCGCGGGCGGCGAACGCGGTGCGGGACCTCATGACGCTCGTGGGCCTGTGCGCCGTCATGATCCACTACGACTGGCTGCTCTTCGTCGTGGTGCTGATCGTCTACCCGGCGCTCGGCTGGCCTGTGGCGCGCATCGGTAGATACCTGCGCCGCGGTTCGCGGGAAGCCCAGGGCCAGGCGGGCGACATCGCCGCGCTCGCCGGCGAGGCCGTCAGCGGCGGGCGGCTCATCCGCGCCTATGGTCTGCAGGCGGACTTGCAGGCCCGCGCCGACGCGCGCTTCGAGGAGCGCCTCGCCGTCCTCGATCGTATGGCGCGCCTTCGGGCCCTGAACGAGCCTTTCGTCTTCCTCGTCGGGTCGATCGCCCTCGCGGTCGTCGTGGCGATCGTCGCCATACGGATCGAGGCCGGCGCGCTCGACGTCGCTCAGTTCGTCTCCTTTATCATCGCGCTCCTTTTGATGTCGCAGCCGGCGCGCGGGCTCTCGACGCTGAACGCCGTCGCGCAGGAGGGGTTCGGGGCCTTCGAGCGTATGCTTGATCTTCTCGACGCCGAACCCACGGTGGTCGACCGCCCGGACGCGGGCGACCTCAAGGCGGCGTCCGGCGCCGTGTCCTTCCGCAATGTGGCCTTTTCCTACGACGGCGCCGGTCCGGCCCTCGACGGTTTCTCGCTCGACGTCCCGGGCGGCGCGACCGTCGCCCTCGTCGGCGCGTCGGGGGCCGGCAAGTCCACCGTGTTCAACCTGTTGCTGCGGCTCTACGAGCCGTCCGCCGGGGAGATTCTCGTCGACGGCCAGGCGATCGAGGGCGTTTCGCTCGCCTCCCTCCGCTCACGGATCGCGGTCGTCAGCCAGGAAGCCGTCCTCTTCGACGACACGATCGCCGCCAACATCGCCTACGGAAAGCCGGGCGCGACGCGCGCCGAGATTGAACGGGCCGCGGCGGACGCGGCGCTCGCGGTCCCTCTGTCGCGCGGCGGGCTCGACGCGCAGGTCGGCGAGGCGGGCGGCGCGCTGTCGGGCGGCGAGCGCCAGCGGGTCGCCATCGCCCGGGCCTTCCTGCGCGACGCGCCGAACCTCCTCCTCGACGAGGCGACGGCGGCGCTTGACGCCGCGACGGAGACGGCGATCCAGGCGGCGGTGGCGCGCCTCACGAAAGGCCGCACGACAATCGTCATCGCCCATCGTCTTTCCACCGTGCGCGGCGCCGACATGATCGCGGTGATGGACCGGGGGCGGATCGTCGAAACGGGGACGCACGACGATCTTCTCGCGCAAAACGGCGCCTACGCCCGCCTCGCCGCGCTGCAGTTCGCGGACGCCGCTACTCCCGCCGCAAAATCCGCTCGGTGAGGAGCCGCCCCAGGCGCGTTGCGCGGAACCGCGCCCGCGTCGCCGCTGGGTCGTAGACCTCCTCGGCCCAACGAAAAAATCCGTCGACGTCGGACAGGGAGAGGCCGCGTTCGCGCGCGTGCTCAATGAACTCCTCGAGCGCTGCGTCGAGGACACCGGTCTCGCCCTGGCGCAGATGGCCGTAGCGCCACGACAGGTGACGCATGGCCTCGTCGAGCGGCTCGCGGCCAGTGAAGAAGAGATAAAGCGTCGCCATCAGGCCGGCCCGGTCCGCGCCGGACTTGCAGTGGATGAGCGCGGGATAGTCGATGCGCCGAAAGAGATCGCGGGCGCCTTTCAAGGTTTCGACGGACGGGGCCTCGCGCGAAAAGACGCGGAAGGGAACGTGCGCGAGGCCGAGGTCGGCGCAGGCCTCTTCCTCCAGAAACAGAAAACCGCTCGGCTTGTCGCCGCGCAGATTCACGACCGTCCGCACGCCGCGCTCGCGCCACTGTGCGAGCTTGCGCGGACCCGGCTGGTAGCTGCGCCACAGGCGTCCCGGCTCCACGACATGGGAGTTGTCGTAGATCGCGCGCAAAAATCCGTGGTCCGACCAGACGAGTTCGCGCCAGGCGCGCTGGCGGCCCGCCGGCGTCGCGAACGCCTCGCGCGTCAGTCTCGCCGCCATGGACCGGTTAGAACTTGCCGTCGCCGTCGGGGTCGAGCAGGCGATGGAGGTGGACGACGAAGTAACGCATGTGCGCGTTGTCGACAGTAGCCTGGGCCTTGGCGCGCCAGGCTTTCTCCGCTGCGGCGTAGTGCGGAAATACGCCGACGATGTCGAGCTTGTCGAGGTCCTTGAAGCGCACGTCCTCGAGATTGTCGAGTTCGCCGCCGAAGACGAGGTGCAAGAGTTGTTGGTCCATCAGTCCCCCGCGATCGTCATTTCAGGGATGAAAACGCTGGGCGCGTTCTTCGCGCCGCGGAATTCAAGATCGTCCGCGGGAACGAGCGTCGCGAACATGTCGAGGAGCACGCCGGCGACGGTGATCTCGCTGACGGGATAGGCGACGGCGCCGTCCTCGAACCAGAACCCCGAACAGCCGACGGAGTAGTCGCCCGTATTTGCGTTCACCTGCGGCCCGAACATCTCCGTCAGGAGAAGGCCCTCGCCGGCCTCGCGCATAAGGTCGTCGACGGATTTCTCGCCGGCGAGGAGCCAGCAGTTGGTCGCGCCGGCGCCCGGCGCGCCGCCGACGCCGCGGGTGGCGCGGCCCGAGGTCTGAAGCCCCAACTGCCGCGCGTGAGCCGTGTTCATGAGCCAGGTCGTCAAGACGCCGTCGTCGATGATGTCGAAGGCTTCCGGCGCGACGCCTTCGCCGTCGAAGGGCCGCGAGCCGGCGCCGCGCTTGCGGAAGGGATCGTCACGCACGGTCGTTCCTGCCGGGAAGATCCGTTCGCCAAGCTTATCCTTCAGAAAGCTGACGCCGCGGGCGATCGCCGCCCCGTTGATCGCGCCGGTCAGGTGACCGACGAGCGAGGCGGAGAGGCGCTTGTCGTAGATAACTGGCGCGCGGCGGCTCGCGGCCTTGCGCGGCGACAGGCGCGCCACCGTGCGCGCGCCGGCGCGCCGGCCGATGTCTTCCGGCGCGCGCATGTCCGCATAGTGCGTTTTCGAATCGTAGTCGTAGTCGCGCTCTTTGCCGTTGGCGTCCTCAGCGATGACGCTCGTCGAGACGGAATGGCTTGCGCCGCCGCTCTCGCCGAAAAAGCCGTGGCTCGTCATCAGCCATTTGCGGCCCTCGCCATAGCTCGCGCCGGCGCCGCCGGAATTGACGACGCCCGCGACGCCGAGCGCGGCGGCTTCGCAGTCCGCGGCGCGGCGCTTCAACGTTTCGGTGTCCGGCTCGTCGAAATCGCCGAGGTCTAGATCCGGAAACGGCGGGCGGGCAAGGCGCGCCTCCGGCGCGAGGCCGACATAAGGGTCGGGCGGCGCGGCCTTCGCCATGGCGACGCACCGCGCCACGAGTTCGCCGAGCCCGGCGTCGGAGAGGTCGGTCGTCGACACGCTCGCCGACCGTTCGCCGACGATGGCGCGGAGGCCCAGATCCAGGCTTTCTGCGCGTTCGGCGTCTTCGAGCGCGCCCATGCGCCAGGTCACGCTCGACGAAACGCCGCGCATCAGGACGGCGTCGCCGGCGTCCGCGCCGTGGCTGCGGGCGCTCTCGATCGCACGCGAAAGCGCGCGTTCGGCGTCGTCGGCGTCAAAATCAGGGTTTGTCATCCCGCGCGGGATAGCCGCGCCGCGGACGTGGGGCAAGGCGAGGGCCGCCGGCGGTCTACGGCCGAGCTGCGTCGCCGACCGGCGCAGGCGTCTCCTGCGCGACCGTCACCGGCGCCTCGCCGACCGTCGCGAAGAACGAAAACGCAAGGGCGAGGCCCGCATGGCCCAGAACGAACAACAAGACCGACAAAGCCGCTTTCATCAATACACCTGGATACGTCGATATTTTGTCAGTCAACTGAAGAACTACTAGGCGCTTGGTTGAGCGGCCGGGTCAAGCGTTGCGCGCGATTGTGATCGGCGCGCAGGCGGGCGAGACTTCGCCGGGAAGCGCCAAGGGCCGAAGGTCGCCGACGGAGGAGCAACGATGATCAAGCGCCGGATAGCGCTCGCCGCGTGCGTGGTCGCCACGGCGGCCGGCGGCCCCGCGTCGGCGGAACGGGTTCGCGCGCGAGACCTCGGCGTCGCGCCGGGCGTCCTTCAGCCGGGGCCGTTGAACGCCATCACCGACGTCGTTGGCGTGCGCGTGGGGCACGCCACGCTGAACGAGGGCGACGACGTGCGCACGGGCGTCACGGCGATCCTGCCCCATGGCGGCGATCTTTATCAGGACAAAACGCCGGCCGCCGTCGTCGTCGGCAACGGGTTCGGCAAACTCATGGGGGCGACGCAAATCCGCGAGCTTGGCGAGATCGAGACCCCGATCTTGCTGACGAACACGCTGAGCGTCCCCGAGGCGGCGATCGCCGTCATCGAGTGGACGCTTGAGCGAACGGGCGACGACGCCGTCTTTTCGGTGAACGCCGTCGTCGGCGAGACCAACGACGCCGGCCTCAACAATATCCGCAAGCGCGCCCTGACGCCGGCGCACGCGCGCGCGGCGATCGATGCGGCCGACGGCGGCCCTGTCGCGGAAGGGGCGATCGGCGCCGGGCGCGGAACGTGGGCCTTCGGCTGGAAAGGCGGGATCGGCACGAGCTCTCGCGCGCTCCCGGCCTCCCTCGGCGGCTATGTCGTCTGCGTTCTCGTCCAGTCCAACTTCAACGGCGTTTTGTCCGTCGACGGCGTTCCCGTGGGCGTTGAACTCGGCGAGTATTACTTGCGCGAGCATGTGGAGCGGGAAGACGGGGACGGATCGATTATGGTCGTCGTCGCCACCGACGCGCCCTTGTCGGACCGCAATCTCGAACGCCTCGGGCGGCGCGCCCTCGGCGGGCTCGCGCGCACGGGGGCGTCGCTGACGAACGGCTCCGGCGACTACGTCGTCGCGTTCTCGACGGCCGAGGGCGTTCGGCGCACGCCGGCGCGGCGCGCTGCGGCGTCGGCCATCGTGGAACTGCCGAACGACCGGTTTTCGCCCCTGGCGCAGGCGACGATCGAAGCGACCGAGGAGGCGATCCTCAATTCCCTTTTCATGGCCGAAACGGTCGCCGGCTACAGCTCCCACCGCGGCGAAGCGCGCACGTTGGAAGCGCTGCCGCTCGACCGGGTGCGGGAGATTTTAGAGGCCTACGGACGATAGGGCGCCGTCAGGCTTCGGCTTCGCGCAGCTCCCCCGCGGCGCCCTCGCCCCAGGCGCGCATCGCCGGCAGCGCCCACATCATGTCGGCCCAGGCGCGCGCCGGGGCGGGAAGCGTCACCGGTCCGTAGGTGACGAACCGCGAGACGACGGGCGCGTAGAATGCGTCCGCGATCGAGAACCGGCCATAGAGGAACGGGCCGCCCGCCGGACCGCCTATGCGTTCGAGGGCTTCGGTCCTGAGCGCGGCGATGCGCGCGATGTCGCGCGCGACGCCGCCGCTCGTCGTGTGACGCAACCCTTCGCGGGCGAACATCATCGGCCAGACCGTCCGCAAGCTGCCGAATCCGGCGTGCATCTCCGAGGCGATCGCCCGGGCGTGGGCGCGCGCGGTCGGGTCCGGCGGCCAGAGCCTTTTTTCGGGAAATTTGTCGGCGAGGTACTCGCAGATCGCGAGGCTCTCCCAGACCGTCAAGTCGCCGTCGATCAGGGTCGGCACGCGGCCGGCGGGCGTCGCGGCGCGCAAGGTTTCGCGGCTCTCCGGCCGGTCGAGCCGGATGAGGCGCTCCGTAAAGGGAACGCCCGCTTGTTGCAGGACGAGCCAGGGCCGCAAGGACCAGCTTGAAAGGTGCTTGTCGCCAATGACCAGGGTCAGGTCGGCCATGTTCGTCACCTCGCGGTTTGAAGGAATGTCGCGATCCAGCGGGCGAGGAGCTCGCGGTCGACGCGTTTCTTCAGTGTGCCAAGGGCCTCGTCGACGAGCGCCTCGCCCATGCGCCCGCGCCGACGAGCGTAGAGCGCGGCCGCGTAGTCGTGGTCGAACTCCGGGTGCGGCTGCATAGACATCGCCGGGGCGTGGTCATAGGCGAGGAAGGCGTGGGGGCAAAAGTCCGAGCGCGCCACGACGCGCGCTGACGGCGGCGTCGTCGTCACCTGGTCCTGGTGGGAGACGACGCAGGCGACGCGCCCCGTCGCCGGCGCCATCCACGGCTCCTGCGCGACGACGTCATAGTCGTGGACGCCGACGCCCCAGCCCTTGTCGGACTTTGCGACCTCGCCGCCGAAGGCCTGGGCCATGACCTGATGGCCGAAGCAGATCCCGACCTGCGGCTTGCGGGCGGCGGCCGCGGCGCGGATCAGGTCCTCCAGGGGCGCGATCCAGTGGTGGCCGTCATAGGCGCCGGCGGCCGAGCCCGTAATCAGGATCGCGTCGGCTTCCGACGCCCGCGGTACGTCGCCGTCGAGCGCCCGCCAGCGCGCGAAGGAAAGGCGCGGCGCGACGGGCGCAAGCATGCGCTCCATCATCGCGCCGTAGTCGGGGTAGGCGCTGCGAAGGGCCTCGGGCGGTTCGCCCGTTTCTAGGATTGCGAGAAGCATGACCCCGTCATTTCGGGCCGCGGCCCGCGCGTCAAGCGGCGGGTCGGCCGCGCACCAGCGCCCGGCGAGGCGTCGCCGGCCGCGCGAAGAGGTCCGCGGCGTCCCGGGCCTCGAAGACGACTAGGTCGGCGGGCGCGCCGGCGGCGATCCCGCGCGCGTCGAGCCCGAGGGCCGTCGCGGCGTTCCCGGCGATCATGGCGAGCGCGGGCTCGAACGGCGCGGGGAGATGGGCCTGCAAGGCGGCGTCGCGCCAGATCTCGACGAGATTGTAATCGCCCGCCGGATTAAACGGGTCCTGACAATTATCGCTCGCGAGCGCCGCGTTGACGCCGGCCGCGAGGAGGCTCTTGAGCGGCGGCAGGGCGCGCAGGCGCGGCACGGCGTCGTCGCTTCGCCCGAGGAGGAACGCGTTCGTCTGGGGCAGGCTGACGAAATCGACCTCCGCCTCGCGCAAGGACGCCGCCGTCGCGGCGATCTCCGCCTCCGGTTTCAGGGCCAGCGCGCAGCCGTGGCCGCAAAGGACGCGAGACTTGAAATCGCGGTCGATCCGCATCCGGGCGACGCGGGCCAGGCCATCCGACATTGGATCGAGGTTTTCGTCCACGTGAAAATCAAGATCGAGGCCGAAGCGCTCGGCGAGGTCGAAGGCCCGGGCGATATGTGCGTCGATGTCCGGACCCGGATAAAGCACGGGGCCGAGAACCGCGCCGCGGCTCGCGGCGAGGCGCGCGACGGTCTCCCCATAGTCGCCCATGAGCTTGCCGGCGCCGAGGGAGACGGCGGGCTCGATCTCGATGCGCCTGCGCCACGCGGCCCGCACGGCCTCGAACGCGGTCCAGGCGGGCTCGGTGCGGCCTTCCTGGGAATCGATGTGGGTGCGCATGGCCCGCGTTCCGTTGGCGAAGGCCCGGGCGAGGGCGGCGTCCATGCGCGCGGCGACGTCGTCGACGGTCCATGCAGCGACGCGGTCGGCTTTGACGAGGGCTTTCGCGGCCTCGAACCCGCCATGGCGGTTCGGGGCGCGCGGCCAGATCAGCGTCTTGTCGAGGTGGACGTGGGCGTCAACGAAGCGCGGCGCGATAAGCCGGCCGCCGATGTCGACGGTCGGCAGGTCGCGGGTAGGCGTCTCGTCGGCCGCAAAGACGGCGTCGATCGCGCCGCTGGCGTCGACGTCGATCGTCCGCGGGGCGACATCGCCGTCGACGAGCGCGCGCGCGCCGCTGAGGCGATAGGGCCCGCTCGACGGAAACGACGGCGCGGGGCTATTCGGCGGGGGCCGGACCAGGGTGGGTCTTGTCGATGGTTTTGCGGATGATGGGCGGAAAGCGATGCTTGTAGCGCAGGAGCGAGGCGTTGAGCGTCGGCCATTTACGCCGCATCGACCGCACGAGCCGCTGCACCGCCGGCACGTAGGGCGCCAGCAAGGCGAAACCGATCGTGATCATGATCAGTCCGAAGGGCAGCGGCAACGGCAGGATGACCATGCCTGCGAACAGCAGGAAGACGCCGGCGGCCTGGTGTACAATGGGCAACATAACGCGCTGCGGCGGGCTCCGGCGTTCAGGCGGCGACTGCGACAGGTCGCCGCGGCATCCACTTAAGTAGGTCGATCCCAAAGGACCGTAAAGCCACATCGTTCGTACGGACGAGCGACTGAAAGATAGTTAAGGGTCGGACGTCGTCGTCCAACCGTTCAATCGCTTGGCCCGCCAGTCGGCATCACGTTTCGTTGACGAAAAGAGTTTTGTCCATGTCCTACCGCTCCTTGCGCGATTTTTTGGCGATGCTGGAGGCGCGCGGCGACCTCGTGCGGGTCTCGGCGCCGGTCTCGACCGTTCTCGAAATGACCGAGATCCAGACGCGGCTTCTCGCCGAAGACGGGCCGGCGGTCTTGTTCGAGCGGCCGACGACGGCGGACGGCGCGCCCTACGACATTCCGGTGCTCGTCAATCTCTTCGGCTCGGTGCGGCGGGTGGCGCTCGGCGTCACGATGGGGGCCGCCGCGGGTCCCGGCGCGGCGGCGGCCGATGCCGCGGCGCGCCTGCGCGAGGTCGGGCGCATGCTCGCTTTCCTGCGCCAGCCCGAGCCTCCTTCGGGCCTCAAGGACGCGCTTGACCTTTTGCCGCTCGCCAAAACCGTGCTCGCCATGAAGCCGGGAACGCGCGCCTTCGGAACGGCGCCTTGCCAGGAGGTCGTCCTGACAGGCGACGAGGTCGTCCTTGATCGCCTGCCGATCCAGACCTGCTGGCCGGGCGAGCCGGCGCCCCTCGTCACGTGGCCGCTGATCGTTACGAAAGGCCCGACGGACGCGCGCGAGGACGCCTTCAATCTCGGCATCTACCGGATGCAGAAGCTGGGGCGGAACAAGACGATCATGCGTTGGCTCGCCCACCGCGGCGGAGCCCAGCAGCACCGCAGGTGGGGCGCCGCCTCGCGCGAGCCGATGCCGGCTGCGGACGTCCTCGGGGCCGACCCCGGCGTCATTCTCGCCGCGGTGACGCCCGTGCCGGACACCCTGTCGGAATACCAGTTCGCCGGGCTTTTGCGCGGCAAGAAGGCCGAGCTCGTCGATTGCAAGACCGTGCCCATCAAAGTCCCGGCGGAGGCTGAGATCGTCCTCGAAGGCCATGTCTCGCTTCAGGAGTACGCCGATGAAGGTCCGTACGGAGACCACACGGGTTACTACAACGCGGTGGAGTCGTTTCCGGTCTTCACGGTTTCGGCGATCACCATGCGCCGCGACCCGATCTACCTTTCGACCTTCACGGGCCGTCCGCCGGACGAGCCGAGCGTTCTCGGCGAGGCCTTGAACGAGGTCTTCATCCCGCTCCTGCAGCAGCAGTTCCCGGAGATCGTGGACTTCTGGCTGCCGCCGGAGGGCTGCTCCTACCGCATCGCGGTGATCAGCATAAAGAAGGCTTATCCCGGCCACGCAAAGCGCGTGATGATGGGCGCATGGAGCTACCTTCGCCAGTTCATGTACACGAAATGGATCATCGTCGTGGACGACGACGTCGACGCGCGGGACTGGAAGGACGTGATGTGGGCCGTCTCGACGAAGATGGATCCGGCGCGCGACGTCACCGTCGTCGAGAACACGCCGATTGATTATCTTGATTTCGCGTCGCCGGCGTCGGGCCTCGGTTCGAAGATCGGGCTCGACGCCACCGACAAACTGCCGCCGGAAACGGTGCGCGAGTGGGGCGAGGTCATTCGCATGGACGACGCGGTCGTCGAACGCGTCGACGCGATGTGGGCCGAACTCGGCTTGCCCGGATCCGGCCGCAAGATCTGGAAGTAACCGGGCGGGCTATTCGATTTTTAGTTCGGACGCCGACGTTCGCCCGCGCTCTTCGGCGAGTTCGTAGGTGATGCGCTGGCCGTCCGCGAGTTCGCTCGCGCCGGCCTTCTTCACGGCGGTGATATGGACGAACACGTCCTTTCCGCCGTCGTCAGGCTTGATGAAGCCGTATCCTTTCGTGGCGTTGAACCACTTTACGGTGCCGTGGGCCATCGTCGACCTCCTTCTGATGGGCGCCGGGCGACGATCGACGCGGCCAGCGGGGGGCGAACGGGTCGGTCGATCGACGAAATCAGGGCGCGCCGCCATCGGTTGGCGGGGCCGCCCGGAAGGGGGCGGCGACCGATCGGCCGGAGCGGATATGCGGGATCCGTAGGGCGGCCAGGCGTTCGGCGGCGCGAGGACGGGAGGCGTTCGATAGCGGTCAAGACTATTCCGAACAAAAATAAGCAAGCGTGCTTTCCAGGGCACACTAGCGCGCCCGAGCCAATGGTCGTCAAGAAGATTCGAACCAGTTTGAGGCATGTTCATGCGGCCCGAACTTGTTGCGGCGCCGCCGTTCCGCGCCGTAAGCAGACCGCAAAATCGAAACGCCGCGCGGGGGGCTTTTCCGAAGCGTCCCGCGTTCGCCGTGCGTGAGTTCGCCGGCGATGCGAAGGAGCAAACCGCATGTCCGCGCCAGCAAACGCCAATCCCATGAAACCCGTCTACCGCTTCGGAAGCGGCGCCGCCGAAGGGTCGGCGGAGTTGCGTAACCTCCTCGGCGGCAAAGGCGCCAACCTCGCCGAGATGGCGAGCCTCGGCCTGCCGGTGCCGCCGGGCTTCACGATCACCACCGAGGTCTGCACGGCGTTCTACGAGAACGGCCGCCAATACCCGCCGGGCCTTGAGGATGAGGTCGCCGCCTCGCTCGCTCTTGTCGGCGAAGAGGTCGGCCGCGCGTTCGGCGACCCGGCGAACCCGCTCCTCGTCTCGGTGCGTTCCGGCGCGCGCGCGTCGATGCCGGGCATGATGGACACGGTCCTCAATCTCGGCCTCAACGACGAGACCGTCGCGGGCCTCGCTAAACTCTCCGGCGACGAACGGTTCGCCTATGACAGCTATCGCCGCTTCATTCAGATGTACGCCGATGTCGTCCTTGGCGTCGACCATGACGTCTTCGAGGAGATTCTCGAGACGCGCAAAGAAGAAAACGACTATTTTCTTGATACGGAATTATCCGCTAAGGATTGGCGCGCGGTGATCGACGGCTATAAGGCGGCGGTGAAGGACGCGCTCGGAACGCCCTTTCCGCAAAACCCGAACGAACAGCTCTGGGGCGCGATCGGCGCCGTCTTCGGCTCTTGGCGCAACGAGCGCGCGAACGTCTATCGCCGGCTTCACGCCATCCCGGAAAGTTGGGGCACGGCCGTCAACGTCCAGGCTATGGTCTTCGGCAATATGGGGGAGACGTCGGCGACCGGCGGCGCCTTCACCCGCGACCCGTCGACGGGCGAAAACGCCTACTACGGAGAATTCCTCGTCAACGCGCAAGGCGAGGACGTCGTCGCCGGCATCCGCACGCCCCAGGCCCTGACGAAGCGGGGGCGGGAGAAGATGGGCGAGGACGCGCCGTCGATGGAGGAGGCGATGCCGGCGTCCTACGCCGACCTCACGGCCATCTTCGAGACCCTCGAGAAGCACTATCGCGACATGCAGGACATCGAGTTCACCGTCCAGGAGGGCAAGCTGTGGATGCTGCAGACGCGCACGGGCAAGCGCACCGCGTCGGCGGCGCTGAAGATCGCCGTCGACATGGTCCGTGAGGGGCTCATCGACGAGGACGCCGCGGTGATGCGCATCGATCCTCACTCGCTCGACCAGCTTCTGCACCCGACGCTCGACCCCGACGCGCCGCGCGACCTTCTCCTCACCGGCCTGCCGGCGAGCCCCGGCGCGGCGAGCGGCGAGGTCGTCTTCAACGCCGACGAGGCCGAGCGCCTCGCCCAGGAAGGCCGCAAGGTCATTCTCGTCCGCGTCGAGACGAGCCCGGAGGACATTCACGGCATGCACGCGGCGGCCGCGATCGTCACCGCCCGCGGCGGCATGACGAGCCACGCCGCCGTCGTGGCGAGGGGCATGGGCCGGCCGTGCGTGTGCGGGGCGGGCGATCTCAAGGTCGACGCCGCGGCTGGCGTCTTCCGCGTCGGCGGGCGCGAGGTCGCCAAGGGCGAGGTCGTCACCGTCGACGGCGCCCACGGCAAGCTTTACGCAGGCGCCGTCGCGCCGGTCGAGCCGCAGCTCGCCGGCGACTTCGCCGAGCTTATGGCGTGGGCGGACAAGCGCCGTCGGATGGCGGTGCGCGCGAACGCCGAAACCCCGGCGGACGCGCATACGGCGCGGGGCTTCGGGGCTGAAGGCATCGGCCTTTGCCGCACCGAACACATGTTTTTCGAAGCCGACCGCATCGTCGCCGTGCGCGAGATGATCCTCGCCGAGGACGAGGCTGGCCGGCGCGCCGCGCTCGACAAGCTCCTGCCGATGCAGCGCGCCGATTTCGAGGCGCTCTTCCGCGTCATGGGCGGCCTGCCGGTCACCGTGCGTCTTCTGGATCCGCCGCTCCACGAATTCCTGCCCCATTCCGACGCGGAGATCGAAGAGGTCGCCGCCGCCTCGGGCATGGACGCCGCTGCGCTGAAAGAGCGCGCCCACGGGCTTCGGGAGTTCAATCCCATGCTCGGCCACCGCGGCTGCCGGCTCGCCGTGTCGTACCCGGAGATTTACGAGATGCAGGCCCGCGCGATCGTCGAGGCGGCGATCGCCGTCGGCGCGGACAGCGGCGCGCCGGTGACGCCTGAGATCATGATCCCCCTCGTCGCCAAGGCCGAGGAACTGGCGCTCGTGAAGTCTCGCGTCGATGCGACCGCGGAAGCGGTGATGACGGAGAAAGGAACGCGCATCGACTATTTGGTTGGCACCATGATCGAATTGCCGCGCGCGGCGCTCACCGCTGACGCCGTCGCCGAACACGCCGCGTTCTTTTCTTTCGGCACCAACGACCTGACCCAGACGACGTTCGGCCTGTCGCGCGACGATAGCGCGGCGTTTCTGCCGGCGTATCTGAAGGCGGGCGTTTTCGAGACGGACCCGTTCGTGACGCTCGACTCCGAAGGCGTCGGCGCCCTCATTGAGATCGCCGCTGAAAAGGGCCGGGCTGCGCGGGCCGACCTGAAGCTCGGCGTTTGCGGCGAACATGGCGGCGATCCCGCGTCGATCCAGTTCGTCGAACGCGTCGGCCTCGACTACGTCTCGTGCTCGCCCTACCGCACGCCGATCGCCCGACTCGCGGCGGCGCAGGCGACCCTCGCCGCGGCGCCCACCTCCTGACGGGCCGCGACTTTCTGACGGGACAAGACGTTTCGATTACGAAACGTTAATCGCGGCCCATTTGCCGACCGCCGCGTCCGCCGCCATATGGGCGGCGCGAGAAGAGGGCGTTTCACCGCCGGCGATTGCTCCGGCGGCCGACCGTCGTTAAACGCCCGCTAAGCGCGTTCATTACCAGTCTGTCATTGAATTGGCGGGACAAGAGTTATCGCGTGAAACTTGCGTGAGTTGCGTCCTGTTTCCCATATCGACGGCGCGGCGTTTGCGGCGCGCTCGACGATGCATGATGGATCGAAGCCGGCGACGGCGAGCGACCAGTAACGGCGGACGAGAAGTGACGGCGAACGACTACCGGCGCATTCCCCATGTGAGCTGGGGCTTCCGTAGCCTGATGGCCGCGACGAGCCTTGCCCTGTGCGCGTTGCTGACGGCGTTCAGCGCGGCGGCGTCGGTCGAGCGGGCGGCCCTCGCGGAAGCGCAGGAGCGAGCCATCGCCGACGAGGCGGAGCTGATCGCGGGTTTCGCCGACTATCTCGCCGCGCGCACCGCCACCGCCAACGACGCCCTGCGCGCCCCCAGCCTCAAGCCGCGCCGCGCGACGGCTGAGACCGCGCTCGACGACGCCTGGGCCGCGGCCCTCGTCAATCTGGATTTCGATTACTTCTCCAACGCCGAGATCCGTTCGTCGGAGCATCGTTGCCTCGCCCAGGCGATCTACTACGAAGCGCGCAGCGAAAGCCGCGTCGGGCAGGCCGCCGTCGCCGACGTGGTTCTCAACCGCGTCGCCAGCGGCATTTATCCGAACACGATTTGCGACGTCGTCTTCCAAGGCCATGAGCGTAAAACGGGCTGCCAGTTCTCGTTCACCTGTGACGGATCGATGAAGGCGCGCATCAACGCGCGGCTCTGGCGCGAAAGCGAGCTGATGGCGGCCGCCATCATGTCCGGCATGCGTTTGCCGGTGACGCGCAGCGCGACCCACTACCACGCTGACTACGTGTCGCCGCCCTGGGCGCGGAAGCTGACCCCGACCGCGGTGATTGGCAAACACCTGTTCTACCGGTTTCCCAGTCGGCGGATTTCGGCGGCGGCGCCGGCGTCGATGTGACCTCGCCGGTTTTCGCCTCTCGGGCGAAGCGTCACCGCAACGGTCAATTCCCGATCGATCTTTTAACGAAAAGTTCACGCCAAAGGCTCGCGCCTGCGTGATCGGAGCTGGTAAACAACGCCGTAACGCGGTGAGACGACCGCCCTGTCACTGCTTGAGGAGTCCCCGACATGAAAGCTTTCGCCGCCCTCGCTATCGCCGGCGCTCTGTTCGCCACGACCGCCAGCGCTGAACCCGTCATGCTCGCCGGCGGCGACACGCGGGTCGTCATCGACATCAGCACCGACGGCGAGAACAGCTTCACGCTCGAGGATCTGGGCTTGCAGGCCGGCCTTACGGGAACCGCGACGCTTGTCGACGGCGCGATCAACTTCCCGATCACCGGCGGCGAACTCGACGGCATCGCCGGGCAGATACTTCACGAGGGTTCCGGCGTGACGCTCACGGGCCTCGATACGGAAGACGGCACCGGCCCGACACTGTTCGCGAGCAACTTCATCATCGACACCATCAACGAAACGCTTTTCGGCGACGTGATGGTCGACGGCGAAGTCATCGGCGAGGATCTGGATCTCTTCACGTTCGACGCGGCTTCAGTGACCGCCGAGGCGCTGACCGACCTCGACGACCCGACGCTGGCGCTCTTCATCACCGAAACGCTCGCTGGCGCGCTTATCGACGTCTTCGGCGCGGACGATTTCGCCGGGGCGCGCTTCGGCTTCGCCGCGACGGCGCCGCAAGTGGTGCCGTTGCCCGGCGCGCTCGGCCTCTTCCTCGCCGGCGCCGGGGCCCTTGGCTTCATCCGCCGCCGCCGGGCCGCGTAAGCTTCAATAATTTTTGATTGTCGGACGGCCGGTCCTTTCTGAGGATCGGCCGTTTTCGTTTTCGGGATCAGGGGCCGCCAGGGTCGACGTCGAGGCCGACGTCCAGCGTTGGCGCGGAGTGGGTGATCCATCCTGACGAAATGACGTCGACGCCCGTTTCGGCGATGGCGCGCGCGGTCTCGACGGTGACGTTGCCGGAGGCTTCGAGGACGACGCGCCCCGCCGCCGTTCGGACTGCGGCGCGAAGGTCCGACAGCGTCATATTGTCGAGAAGAACGCCGTCGGCGCCGGCGTCGATCGCGGGCTCCAGCTGGTCGAGCCGGTCGACTTCCACTTCGATCTTGACGAGATGGCCGGTCGCCGCGCGGGCCGAGGCGACGGCGCGCGCGACGTCGCCGACAGCGGCGATATGGTTGTCCTTGATCATCACGGCGTCGAAGAGGCCGTAGCGGTGGTTCGCCCCGCCGCCGCAGCGCACGGCGTATTTTTCAAGCGCGCGCAGGCCGGGCGTCGTCTTGCGCGTACAGACGATCTTCGCGCTCGTCCCCGAGACGGCGTCGACGAGGGCGCCCGTCGCCGTGGCGACGCCGGACAGGTGGCCGAGAAAATTAAGCGCGACGCGCTCGGCGGCGAGGATCGATCGCGCTGCGCCTGAAACCCGCGCGAGGGCGTCGCCGGCGCCGGCGCGCGCGCCGTCAGCCGTCTTGGAGATAAAATCGGTTTGCGGATCGACGAGGCGAAAGGCGGTCGCCGCGACGTCGAGCCCCGCGATCGCGCCAGGCTTGCGCGCGGCGATCGTCGCCGCGATGCGCGCGTCCGCCGGCACGCAGGCCGCGCTCGTTAAGTCGCCGGCGAGGCCGAGGTCCTCAGCGAGGGCCGCCTCGACGGCGGCGCGCACGATCGTCCACGGCGGGGGGGTCATTGCGCCGTCGCCGGGAGCGCAGCCGCCAAAGTCGCGGCCGTCGGGGACGCCGGCTCGTGCGGCCGCAGCGCGACGTCGACGTCGCCGTCGGGCCGTAGCGCGCAATGGGAGTGGGCGGGGTCGGCCGACCGCTCCGGGTGATCCGTGCGGTAATGGCCGCCGCGGCTTTCGCGGCGCGCCGCCGCTGCGGTCGTGATCAACCGGCAGACGATGAGCGCGGAGAAGAGCCCGCTCGTCATCGGTCCGGAGGCGAGGGCGTCGAGCGCGGCGTCGAGCTCGGCGAGGCCGTCCGCGTCACGAAGAAGCGCCGCGCGCGCCGACATCGCGGCGCGCAGACGCGCCGCGGCCTCCGGCGGCGCGGGCTTCGGCGCAAGCGCGAGCCGGTCGCTAAGTTGCGCGTCGATCGACGCCAAGCTTGCGGCGGCAGCGCTTGGCGCCCTTGGCGACGGGGCCTCCGCGATGGCGTCGGCGACGCGGCCGCCGAAGACGACCGCTTCGAGCAGCGAGTTCGAGGCGAGGCGGTTCGCGCCGTGGACGCCGCTCGAGGCGACCTCGCCGACGGCGTAAAGGCCGTCGACGGTCGATCGCCCATGAAGATCCGTCAGGATGCCGCCCATATGGTAATGGCACGCCGGCGCCACGGGCAGCGCCTCGCGGCGCGGGGGGCGGGCGGCCGACCCCCCATGACGCTCCGCCAGGATGCCGCCCATATGGAAATCGCACGCCGGCGCCACGGGCAGCGCCGCGCGGCGCGGGGCGAGGCCGGCCCCGCCCGCCGCCGCGAAGACGGTGGGGTAGCGGTGGGGAAACGCGTCGCCGACGGCGTTACGCGCATCAAGCAGCGCGCCGCGGCCCGCCGCCCGTTCGGCTTCGACGGCGCGGGCGACGACGTCCCTCGGCGCAAGGTCTGCATCCGGATGATAGCTTTCCATGAACGCCCGCCCGTCGGCGTTGACGAGCCGCGCCCCATCGCCGCGCAGGGCTTCGGTGGCGAGCGGCGCCGGGTCCGCGCCGACGTCGAGGGCGGTGGGGTGGAACTGCACGAACTCCGGATCGCGCACAACGGCGCCGGCGCGCGCGGCGAAGGCGAGGCCGTGACCCTGGGCGCGCACGGGGTTCGTCGTGACGGCGTAGAGCCCGCCGAGCCCGCCGGTGGCGAGGACGACGGCCCCCGCCGGATGCAGCACGCGCCGTTCGTGCGTCACGTCGTAAACAAGGACCCCGCGAACGCGGGCGTCGTCGTCGCGAACGAGGTCTTCGACAACCATCCGCTCAAGGATCGTTATGTGGCTTGCGCGGCGCGCGGCGTCGACGAGCGCGGCCATGATCGCCGCGCCGGCGGCGTCGCCCGAAGCGTGGATGACGCGGTTGCGGCTGTGCGCCGCCTCGCGACCGACTTTGAAATTTCCGTCCCCATCAAGATCGAATGGCGCGCCGAGGTCGCGCAAGTCGCGTACGCGCGCCGGCCCGTCGTCGCACAGAACGCGCGCCGCTTCGGGATCGACGAGGCCCGCACCGGCCGCGATCGTGTCGACGGCGTGGAGGGCGGGCGCGTCGTCAGGCGCCACGGCGGCAGCGACGCCGCCCTGGGCCCAGGGGGACGAGCCGCCGCGTCCAAGGACGCGCGCGGTCAGGATAACGACCGGCCGCGGCGCGAGCTTCAAGGCTGCGTAGAGCCCGGCGCCGCCTGCGCCGACGATCAGCGTCTCAACCGGCGGCGCAACCTCCACGCCGCGGCGCGTCGTCACGCGCGCGCTTCCAGGGCGACGACGTCGGCGGGCCCGCGGCCGTCATAGGTCGACTGGCGCGCGAGCGGCACGTCGAGCATGCGTTCGATCGGTCGGCGGGCGCGCGCGATAATGTCCGCATCGAGCGTGATTTCGTGCTCGCCGGTCTGGAGCGCGCGGAGGATGCCCCGAAGCGTGATGCGCTTCATGTGCGGACAGAGATTGCACGGCCGCACGAAGTTCACCTTGGGGTTCGCCGCCGCGACATTGTCCGACATCGAACACTCGGTGATCAGGACGACGTTCTTCGGCTGCCTGTCTTCGACGTACGCCGACATGCCGCTCGTCGAGCCCGCGAAATCGGCCTCGGCGAGGACGTCCGGCGGGCATTCCGGGTGGGCGAGCACCATGACGCCCGGCGTTCCGTCGCGGATTTCGCGAATGTCCTCGGCGGTGAACCGTTCGTGTACCTCGCAAGCGCCGGCCCACGTGACGATCTTGACGTCGGTCATCGCCGCGACGTTGCGGGCGAGATACTGGTCCGGCAACAGAATGACCGTGTCCGAACCCCATTCGCGCGCGGCGTACTCGACGACGTCGACGGCGTTCGACGACGTGCAGCACACGTCGGTTTCCGCCTTCACGTCGGCGTTGGTGTTGACGTAGGCGACGATGGGGACGCCCGGATACTTCTCGCGCAGGAGCCGCACGTCGGCGCCCGTGATCGATGCGGCGAGGGAGCAGCCGGCCTCCAGGTCCGGGATCAGCACCGTTTTCGACGGCGACAGGATTTTCGAGGTCTCGGCCATGAACCGCACGCCCGCCTGCACGATGACGTCCGCGTCGGTCTGCGCGGCTTCCCGCGCGAGCTGCAGGCTGTCGCCGGCGAAATCGCCGACGCCGTGGAAGATCTCCGGCGTCATGTAATTGTGCGCGAGAACGACCGCGTTCTTCTCGCGCTTCAGATCGTTGATCGCCGCGATCAAGGGCGCGTGGAGCCGCCACTCCGCTTCCGGCATCACCGTCGAGACGCGCGGATAAAGATGCGACGTCTTCGATGCGACCGCGTCGTCATAGGCGACCGCGGTCGTTTCAGCCGCTTCGGCGCCGAATGCGGGCATGGCGAGATCCTCCGTCTGAATTTCTCATTATGCTCGATTAGAGCATAAATGGGGCGCAGATTTTTGGGCGCAAGGCCGAGCGCGACCATACGGCCGACTTTGCGGGGGTCAACACGAAAAACGGCCCTCCGTTCGCGCGGCCCGTCAACGCCGCGCGCGGCGCGCCGTCAACGCCAGGCGTAGTTTGGCGCGCGGCGCAGGCGCGGTATCGCGAGGCCGCGGGCCGCGCGATCCGCATAAGCCGCGTCCGAGGCCGTAAAGAGCGCCGCCGGCCGGCCGCTCGCTCGGCGCGCCGTCTCCTCGGTCTTGTCGACGAGGCCGCTGGCTTCGACCGCCCGGCGGAAGTTCTGTTTGTGGAGGTCGTAGCCGACGATCGCCTCGACGGCCCTTTGCAGGGCGAGGAGCGTGAACCGGGTCGGCAAGAGCTCGAAGATGATCGCGCGGTACTTCAGCTTGCCGCGCAGCCGGCCGACGGCCGTCGCGAGGATGCGGCGATGGTCCGAGGCCATGGTCGCGCCGGTGATCGTGGAGACGGCGCGGTCGGAGCGGGGCGGCGCCAGGCCGGCGCGGTCGCGGTCCCGCCAGGCTTCCTCGACGAGGCCCGCCTCGTACATGAGTTCGTAGCGGTCGAGGGCGCGCTCCTCCTCCCAGCCGTTCTTGGCGAAGCCGAAGGCGAGGGCGATGCGGTCGCGCCGTCCGCTCGACTCGCCCTGCGGCGCGCGGTCCGCCCAGGCCGCGAGGCCGGGCAGCACCGCCTCGGCGAGGAGGCGCGGTTCGCCATGGCGCCAGTCCTCCCATGGAAAGAACGCGTACCAGTCGCGCCACGCCGCCGACGCGGCTGGCGACGTCGGGCCCGTCGCGTCGAGCGCCGGGTCGGCGGCGAGGGCGAGATAACCGACGGAGACGACCCGCCCGTCGGGCGCGCCGCCGACGATCGACGCCGCCGGCGCCTCGCGGCCCTTGTCGCCGAACGTGTAGAGCTGCTCCACAAAGCCAAGGCGCACGCGGGTCTGCCGCTCCACCCAGTCGCGCAGGCCGATCTCGAAGGTGCGGTGACGGGCGGGATCAAAGGGGCCGTAAGGCAGGCTCGAAAGACCCTCGTCGCTGCGCACGCACAACACGTTCGGCGTCGCCGGCGCTTCGGCGTCGACATCGTCCGCGACGCCGCCGATCGAAGCGAGCACGCCGTTGAGGCCGATCTGAATATTGGAGGACGTGCCCATCGCGCGGAGGCTTAGCCCGTCGGACCGGGTCGATGCGAGTAGGGCCGGGGCGAGTAGGGCCGGGGCGAGTGCGGCCGCAGCTCGGCTCGTCGTCAGGCGGCGAACGCCACCGGGGCCGGCGGCGCGCTCAGAACCGTCGTCGGCGGCGTCAAATCCTCCACCGCATCGAGCATGCGCCCGTCTCGATCGAGAATGCCGTCCGCATAGTAAGTGAGCATGGGGCAGGGATCGGCGTGCGGCGCGGCCCGACGGATGCGGGCGATGAGCTCATCCTCCGAAACCTCGGGCAGGCGCGCGCACATGATGATGAAGGCGGCCGCGGTCGAGCGCGAAATCCCGCGCTGGCAATGGATGAGGATCGGGCCCTTGCCGTCCCAAGACCGCGCGAACGAGACGATCTCCGCAGCGCGCCGGCGGGCCGCGTCGCTGATGTCGGCCGCGCAGCTCTCCCGCTCCACATAAAGCTTCAGGTGCGAAGCCGGCGCGAGCCCGGGGAACAACGGGATCGCCTCGTCCTCCGACAACAGGGAGAGCACGGTGGACGGTTTGTGTCGCGCGAACGCCGAAAGCACGTGGTCAAGGGAACTCACAATCATCATGGGAGGAAAATGAAGCGAACGCGGTGAAAAAAAAAGCAACCCTCCCATCACGGGCGGTTGATGTCGCGAAGCTGTTACGACGCGCGGGCATCCCGTTCGCACGCCGTGAAGAGGGCGTTGAAACGGTCCAGATAGCTGGACTGAGCGGCCTCGGTCGTTTCGACGTCGATTTCGACGAGGCCAAGCCCGCGCGGGGCCCCGAACAGCGTGCGCGCTTCTGTCGCGCTGAAGCCGGCGATCTGCACCGCCTCAAAGTAAGCGCTCGCCCGGTCCGCGCGCTTGATCAGCCTATCAACGGCGTCGGGGAGCGTCGCCGGCAAGCCGAAACGCAGGTGCACCGCCGCCTGGAGCCGTCCCTCGATTGATCGGTAGCCGTCGCCGAGCGCGGCTTTGAAGGGGCTGATCATATCTCCGATGACGTACTCCGGCGCGTCGTGGAGCAGCGCGGCGAGGCGCCATTTCGCCGGCCAGTCGGGGCGGAACGTCCCGCAAAACCCTTCGACGAGGCGGGAGTGCTGGGCGACCGAAAACGGCAAAGGCCCCGTCGTCTGCCCGTTCCAGCGGGCGACGCGGGCGAGGCCGTGGGCCACGTCTTCGATTTCGACATCAAGCGGCGAGGGGTCCAACAGGTCGAGGCGCCGGCCGGACAACATGCGTTGCCAGGCGCGGGCCGGCGCGTTGCGCGCGGTGGGGCGCGGCGCGGGTCTGATGTTCGCCATTGGCGCTCCGTCGCGAAGGCCGCGCGCCTGGTCGCCGCGCGCAGGCGGCGTCGGCTATCAAAGCCGGCGCGCCGCCGCAACGCCGCCGAGCGGGTCTGTCCTTGCGGCGAACCGGCTTGTCCGCGGCGGACAGGGCGGCGAATATGAAAAACCTAAATCAAAGACGGGGAGGGCGGCCATGACCGATCGAGACGGACAGCGTAAAGGGTCAGGCGGGATCGCCTGGTTCTTCGCGCCCCTCGCGATCCTGATCGCCGCGGGCGGCGGGTTCTCAATCGCGGCCTACGTCTACGCGGAGCCGCCCCTATCGCCCGTTGAGGCGGTGGGCGCCGGGTTCGGCGCGCTCGGCGGGGTCATCGTGGCGCTGATCTTCGCGATCGTCGGCATCGTGACGGCGGGCGGCGCGCTTGTGGTGACGCTATTCTTCGTTGCCTCGCCAATCATTGCGATCGTTTTGTTCATTCTGCTGATGCGGCGTTCGCGGTACGACGGGCCGTCGCGTCCTGCGGGGCCGCCGGTGCGCTAGTCGGCGCGTTTGACGAACTCGATCGTTTCGGTGTTGACGATGATTTTTTCGCCCACGGTGATGTAGGGCGGCACCATGACGCGCAAGCCGTTGTCCACCGTCGACGGCTTGTAGCTGCTCGACGCAGTCTGGCCTTTCACCGTCGGCTCGGTCTCCGTCACTTCGAGCGTCACCTGTTCGGGGAGCTGAACGCCAATCGGCCGCCCCTCGTGGCTCTCGACGATCACCTGCATGCCGTCTTGCAGGAACGCCGCGCGCTCGCCGATCATCTCGGCGGGAATTGAAATCTGTTCGTAGCTTTCGCCGTCCATAAAGACGTGGGCGTCGCCGTCGGCGAAGAGATAGGTGTGGTCGCGCTGCTCGAGGCGCACGCGCTCCACCGTCTCCGACGCGCGGAAGCGCTCGTTCAATTTTCGGCCGTCGAGGAGGTTTTTGAGCTCCACCTGGTTGTAGGCGGGGCCCTTGCCCGGCTTCACGGCGTTCGTTTTGACGGCGATCCACAGGCTGTCCTGGTGCTGAACGACATTGCCGGGACGGATTTCGTTGCCGTTGATCTTCATACGATCGACCTTGCGCGCTTTTCTTCTTCAGTTTTGGCGGGCCTTACCAGCGGCCGCGGCGCCCCGCAAGCGCGCGGGCCCAGGATCGGTTCCACGGCCGCTGTCGGCCTCGGCTCCCCTTCCGGGCCCTTAACGCAGTCGTGACGTCCAGCGGCCGCCGGAGACGGGCGGCGACGGCTTTGCTCAATCGCGCGTTAACGCGTTCGCCATAGCTGTAATTTTACGATTATGGCGTTTCTTCGCGGTAGCGCGCCAAGGCGAGGAACGGGTTCGAAAGGCCGAACGCCCCGAATGGAAACGGAAAAACTCGGCGTCGCGATCCGGGTCATCGCGCAGTTGCGGTGGGTTCGCTTCGCGCACACCACCGCCTGGGCGATGGCGCTCGCCACGGTCGCGCCGTGGAAGCTGGCGCTCGCCTGGTACGCCGGCGCGCTCGCCATCGGCCTCATCCGAACGAAGATCGAGGCCATGTTCGTCGCCAATGGCGCGGCGATGAGCGACGCGCGCTACACCGCGCTTGTGACGATGGGCAACGTCGTTTGGGCGATCGCGCCGATCCTCGCCTGGGCGCCGCCGGGCTGGGCGGGCGATTTCGTCGCCGTGAGCATGCTCACCTCGGGCGCGATCATCACGACGGCGCAGTTGCGCGCCGCGCCGCTTTTCTCGGTCGTCGCCATCAGCCCGTTCGCGGTGACGTTTCTCGCCTTTACGCTCGCCGTTTACGGCACAGGGTCGTTCCCGATCATTCTGACGTCGGGCCTGCTGATCTGTTCCACGATCGCCAGCAAGATCGTCTACAGCGCGCGGATCCTGCGCAAGTCGATCAGCGTCGAACCGGGCCGTTTGAAGCTCATCGACGAGCTCGAAGAAGCGCGCGCCGCCGCCGAGCGCGCCTCCGACGCGAAGTCGATGTTCCTCGCCAATATGAGCCACGAGATCCGCACGCCGATGAACGGCGTTCTCGGCATGTCGGAGCTCCTGTTGCGCACCCAGCTCGAAAGCCGCCAACGGCTCTATGTCGAGACGATCCAGAAATCCGGCTCGGCGCTCCTGGCCATCATCAACGACGTCCTTGACCTGTCGAAGATCGAGGCCGGGCGGCTCGACCTCGAGGAGACGCAGTTCGACTTCCAGAACGCCGTCGAAGACGTGGTCGAACTGATGGCGTCCCAGGTGCGCGACAAGAACATCGAGCTCGTCGTGCGGTTTCCCGTCGATTTCTCCGCCTACGTATTGGGCGATCCCGGCCGCGTGCGCCAGGTGCTCGTAAATCACGTCGGCAACGCCCTGAAGTTCACCGAGCGCGGCTACGTCCTCGTGTCGGTCGACGGCGCGCGGCGCGGGGGGCGGCTCGATCTGCGCGTATCGGTCACCGACACCGGCATCGGCATGAACGCCGAGCAGCTCTCGCGGGTCTTCGGCGCGTTCGAGCAGGCGGACCTCAGCTCGACGCGCCGGTTCGGCGGCACCGGGCTCGGCCTGTCGATCTCCAAACAGCTCATTGAGGCGATGAACGGGCGCATCGGCGCGGACTCGATCGAAAGCGCCGGCTCGACGTTCTGGTTCGAAATCTCGCTCGCAGAGGCCGAGGCGCCCGCGCCGCCGGCCGAAGCCGCGCGGCCCGACGGCGCCGGCCGGCGCGTTCTCGTCGTCGACGATCTCGCGGTGAACCGGGAAATCGCCGCGACCCAGCTGCGCGCTTGCGGCTTCGAGGTCGAAAGCGTCGACGGCGGCGCGGCGGCGCTAAGCGCCCTCGGCGCCGCGGCGCGGGCGGGCGCGCCCTTCGACGCCGCCGTCATCGACTATCTGATGCCGGAGATGGACGGCCGCGGCCTCGCCCAGGCCGTGCGCGGTACGCCGGAAATCGCGAAGACTCCGCTCATTATGCTGACGTCCGTCGATCCGGAGGACGGCGGCCGCGGCTTTCGCGACGTCGGCGTCGACGACGTTCTCGTCAAGCCGGCCCGCGCCGCGCTGATGCTTCAGGCGGTGGATGCGGCGATCTCCGGCGCGACGGCCGCGGGCGCGCCGCACGCCGACCCGTCGGCGCGCGAAAGCGCCGGCCCGGCGCACGGCGAGCGGAAGGTGCGCGTGCTGATGGCGGAGGACAACGAGGTCAACCGCCTCGTGATGCGCCACATGCTGGACCCGGAGCGGTTCGACCTGTCGATCGCCGAAAACGGGCTTGAGGCCGTCAACGCCTTCAAGAGCGCCGACGAGGCGTTCGACATCGTGTTGATGGACGTCTCGATGCCGGAGATCGACGGTTATGAAGCCGCGCGGCGCATTCGCGCGTTCGAGGCCCAGGCCGGGCGCGCGCGAACGCCGATCGTGTGCCTCACCGCCCACGTTCTGGCGACGGACGTCGACGAAAGCGTCTCGGCCGGCATGGACGATTTCCTCGCCAAGCCCGTCAGTCAGGACAAGTTAGATCTTGTGCTGGAGCGCCAGCTCTCCGGCGAACCGGCGGCCGCCGCGACGGCGTAGAGCGCCGGACGTTCGGCGCCGATCGGGCGAAGATCGTCCGAGGCGCCCTCGCATCTAGAGCATTCCGTTTTCTGATTGAATCAGTCGGATGCTCTAGATTCTAGGGTTTGAGCGCCTGAGACGATCTTCGCCCGATCCAGGATGAACGCCCGGCGCTCTAGCCGGCGAGCGCCTCGATCTCCTCGGCGGACATTTCGAAGTTTGCGTAGACGTCCTGCACGTCGTCGCAATCCTCGAGCGCGTCCAGGAGCTTCAGAAGCGTTTGCGCCTTGTCGCCCTCGACGTCGATCGTGTTCTGGGGCTTCCAGATCAGTTTCGCCGACGTCGCCTCGCCGAAAGCGCCTTCAAGGTTGCCGGCGACTTCGGCGAGCTCGTCGCCGGCGGTATAGATCGTGTGTCCGTCCTCGGAGGAATCGACGTCGTCCGCCCCGGCTTCGATCGCCGCGTCGAGAACTTTTTCGTCGTCGCCCGTCTCGCGCGGATACTCGATCGCGCCGACGCGGTCGAACATGAAGGCGACCGCGCCCGTTTCGCCCATGTTCCCCCCGTTCTTGGAGAAACACGCACGCACCTCGCTCGCGGCGCGGTTGCGGTTGTCGGTCAGGACCTCAACGATGACGCCGACGCCTGCGGGCCCGAAGCCTTCATATCGAATCTCCTCGTAGACGGCGCCGTCGTCGCCCGTCGATTTCTTGATCGCCCGGTCGATATTGTCTTTGGGCATCGACTGGGCTTTGGCGGCCTGGATCGCGAGGCGCAGGCGCGGGTTAAACGTCGGGTCCGGCGCGCCCATTTTCGCGGCGACCGTGATCTCTTTTGAGAGCTTGGAGAACATCTTCGACCGCTTGGCGTCCTGGCGCCCCTTGCGGTGCTGGATGTTCGCCCATTTGCTGTGGCCGGCCATCGCGCGGCTCCTTTTTGGCGCGCGGATCGCCGCCGCGCTGTTTTCAGCGGCCGGATCTAGGCCCCGGCGGCCGGCGCATCAAGCCGGCGCGGCGGGATCGAGGCGGCCGCCGAGGCGGATCGGCTCGGCGCGGGTCGCGCGGCCGTCGGGGCCTGTCTCGACGAGGAGGCCGCAGATCGTCGGCTCGCCCGTCGCCGGCGCGAAGCGGCCGAGGGTCATCTTGGTTTCGAAGCGGCGCACGGGCTCGGTCTTCTCCATGCCAATGACGCTGTCATAGTCCCCGCACATGCCGAGGTCGGTGATGTACGCCGTGCCCTGGGGCAGGATCTGGTGATCCGCGGTCGGAACGTGCGTGTGGGTCCCGACGACGACGCTGACGCGCCCGTCGAGATAATGTGCGAGCGAATACTTCTCGGCCGTGGTCTCGGCGTGGAAATCGACGAGAATGGCGTCGGCTTCGCGCCCGAGGCGGACGTTCTCGAGCTCGCGCTCGATCGCGGCGCCCGGGTCGTCGCAGGACGGCATGCAGCGTTGGCCCATGGCGTGGACGACGAGAACGCCGGCGCCCGATTTCGCCTCGAAAAGCCCGCTGCCGCGGCCAGGATTGCTCGGCGGAAAGTTCGCGGGCCGCAACAGGCGGATCTCGTCGTCGAAGAGATCGAGTTCGTCGCGCTGGGCGAAGGCGTGGTTGCCGGTGGTGAGGACGTCGGCGCCGGCTTCGAACAGATCGTGGCAGATGGCGCGGGTGACGCCGAAGCCGCCGGCGGCGTTCTCTGCGTTGACGAGGACGAAGTCGAGCTTCAGCGACCGACGCAGGGCCGGCAGGCGCTCAATGAGACCGTGCCTGCCCGAGCGCCCCATGACGTCGCCGAACAACGCGATACGCATGCGTCAGACCCCTCAACCAACCGATACGCTCGCTCAGAACGCGGTCGCCCTGCGCTCCGTCACGACCCAGTCGAGGCGCTGGTCATGGTCCTCGGCCGGCAAGGCGTCAACTTCCTGCGCGCCGTAGGCGTATCCGACGGCGATGGGCCCCGCGCCGTCGCCGCGGCGCAGGTCGGCGAGGGCGCGGTCGTAGTGGCCGCCGCCATAGCCGAGGCGCGCGCCGGCGCGGTCGAACCCGAGGAGCGGACAGATGACCACGTCCGGCGCGACGATCGGCGCGTCGGCGGCGGGCTCCAACACGCCGAACCGTCCCTCGAGAAGCGGGTCCCCCGGCGCAAAGCGGTGAAACGAGAGAACGGCGTTGCGGCCCTTCGGCGTGCGCGGCAGGGCGATCGCGACGCCGCGCTCGACAAGAGCGTCGAGCAGGGGCTCGGTGTCCAGTTCGTCGCCGATGGGATGATAGAGCGCGACGACCGCGTCTTCCGGCAGCGGGACGTTATCGAGGAACAGTCTCGCCGCGTGGCGCGCCGCCGTCGCGGCCCGGCCGGGATCGGCGGCGGCCGCGCTGCGCTCGCGCTTCTGCTTCAGCCGCAAAAGATCCTTGCCGCCGCCCGCGCGGCCGAAGCCCGGAAACTTGATCGGCGGCAGCATCGGCGCGTCCTTCGAAAGACATGAGCGCCGCCCTGGCCGTCGGACTCTTAATTCGCCCTGGACCCTAAGGACCAGGTGGGCGCCAGTTGGCCGAGGCCGAGGGCCAAGGTCAGCGCCGGCTCCCATGCAAGAGAGTAAGGCCCCGGGGAATGTGGTCCTGACGCGCCGGGCAGCCGTCGGGAGATAGGGCGCGCCAGAGGACGGGTAAAGAGGGCGGGCTAAGATCCGGACCCCGTCAGGCCGGCCGGACGATGTCGATCGCAGTGTCGCCATAGACGCGCCGGTCGAGGGCCTCGAAGCCGCTCGCCGTCTCGGCCTCGCTCTTCGGCCGTTCGACGACGGCGAGGGCCTCGGCCGCGAGCCAGTCGCCGTCGCGCAGGGCCGCGAGGGCCGGTTCGACGAGGCCCCGACCATAGGGCGGGTCGAGGAAGGCGAGGTCGAAGGGCGGGCCGACGCCGGCGGGCTTCGCCCCCAGGGCCGTCGCGGAGCGGCGGTGAAGGCGGGCCCGACCGAACAGCCCGAGGGCCTCGATATTGTCGCGGATCGCGCCGCGGGCGGCGGCGTCGGTCTCGACGAAGAGGCAGAACGCGGCGCCGCGCGAGATCGCTTCAAGGCCCAGGGCCCCCGATCCGGCGAAGAGATCGACGACGCGCGCGCCTTCGAGCTCAACGTCGTCGCGGGCGATCAGAATCGAGAACAACGCCTCGCGCACCCGGTCGGTCGTCGGCCTCGCGCCGCGGCCCGCCGGCGCGGCGATGCGCCGGCCGCCGAAGGCGCCGCCGATGATGCGCATCAGGCCGGTTCGTCGGCGTCGGGCGGTTCGGCGTCTGTTGGCTCGGCTTCCGAAAGCTCGGCGTCGTCAAGGGTCTTGTCGGCGCGCGCCGCCTCGTCGGCGTCTCGCGCGCGCTCGCCGCTGGTGCGGCCGTGCCTGGCGCGGTTCGCATCGGCGCGCTTCGCGGCCTCCGCGCGCGCCTTTTCCTTTCGGAAGCGGTTGAGATTGACGATCTCCGCCATGTCCGCAGGAAAGCGCGAAATGCGTCAAAGGCCAAGCTCCGCACTCGTTTTCGGGCCCAGTTGCTCCTTCAATTGTTTCGCCGGCACTTCTTCGAGGGCGCCGCGGGCGAGCTTGCCGAGCTGAAACGGGCCGAATGCGGTGCGGATGAGCCGGTTCACCTTGAGGCCCAAGTGCGACATCACCTTGCGCACCTCGCGGTTCTTGCCCTCGGCGATTGCGACGGTGAGCCAGACGTTCTCCACCGATCGATCGTCCGGGCGCGGGTCGATGGACGCGCGGATCGGCCGGTAGGCGACGCCGTCGATCTCGACGCCGTCGGCGAGCTTTGCGAGATCCGCCTCCCGCACCGAGCCGAAGGCGCGCACGCGGTAGCGGCGCACCCAGCCCGTCGCCGGCAGTTCGAGCGTGCGCGCAAGGCCCCCGTCGTTCGTCAGGAGCAACAGGCCCTCCGTGGCGAGGTCGAGCCGGCCCACCGAGACGACCCGCGGCAGGCGGTCCGCGACGGCGTCGAAAACGGTGCGCCGACCTTGCGGGTCGCGGTGGGTCGTCACGAGCCCCGCGGGCTTGTGGTAGCGCCACAGCCGCGTCGCCTCCTTGCGACCGACGCGGGTTCCGTCGACGCGCACGTCCATCTCCGGCGTCACGTTGAAGGCGGGGCTCGTGAGCGTGCGCCCGTCGACCGTGACGATCCCCTGTTCGATCAGCCGTTCGGCTTCGCGACGCGAGGCTATCCCGGCGCGGGCGAGGAACTTGGCGATGCGCTCGCCGGCGAAGCCGCTCTCGGGCGTGTCGTCGCTCATGGGCGGAGACTTTCTGCAACGGCTCACGCCGACGTGGTGGGGCGTTGCGGCGACGGGGCCGTTATGATGGCCGTCGAATTCCAAGTTCGCGAAGCCCCAGGAGGCGATCCCATGCCCAAAAACCGCTCCAACCTGAAGTCGTTTGTCGCCATCGTCGCTCTTTCGGGCGTCGCGGGGGCCGCGTCGGCCGGCGAGGTCGACGTGATCGACGCAACGGCGCGACAGGCCGGCGACGGGTCCTGGACCATCAGCGCCACCTTGCGCCACGGCGACGAGGGCTGGGACCATTACGCGAACCGGTGGGAGGTCGTCGGTCCCGACGGCGAGGTCATCGCCGTGCGCGAACTCGCCCACCCCCACGTCAACGAACAGCCCTTCACCCGCTCTCTCGGCGGCGTGCGCGTCCCCGATGGGGTCGACAAAGTGACGATCCGCGCCAACGACTCCGTCCACGGCGGCGGCGGCGGCGAGTTCGAACTCGTGTTGTCGCGCTAAGGGCCTTCGGACGGCGTCGCCGATCGGTCTAAGCTCGGCTCCATGACGGTCGAGCCCGACGCCATCGAAGCGGACGACGCGCGGTTCATGCGCCGCGCCCTCGACGCCGCGCGCGCCGCCGCCGCTGTGGGCGAGGCGCCCGTCGGCGCGGTGATCGTCGACGCCGGCGGCGCGGCGTTCGCCGCCGGCAACGCGCCGATCGCCGCTTGCGATCCGACGGCGCACGCGGAGATCCGTGCGATCCGCGCCGCCTGCGGGAAGGCCGGCAATTATCGCCTCCCCGGCGCGACGCTCTTCGTCACGCTGGAGCCTTGCGCGATGTGCGCCGGCGCGATTTCGCACGCGCGGATCGCCCGCCTCGTCATCGCCGCCTCGGACGAAAAGGGCGGCGCGGTCTGGAACGGCCCGCGCTTTTTCGACCAGCCGACCTGTCACTGGCGCCCGGAGATCGTCGCCGGGCCCTTCGCGAACGAGGCCGGCGATCTCCTGCGCGATTTTTTCCGCGCGCGGCGCGCCGCCGTGCGGTGACGCGGCCGTTTGACGTCCTGCGCGAGAGCCGCCTAACTTTTCGCGCAACGACGCCGTTGCGAGACTTCCCATGACCGATTTGCCGCCGAAGGCGGAGTTGTTGCGCGCCGCGCGCGCCCGCCGCGGCGCTTGGGGGCCGCGGCCCGACGACGTTACGCCGGAGCCCGCGGGCGAGGGCGAGGAGAGCGTCTGGGACTATCCGCGTCCGCCGCAAATACGCCGCGCGCCTGCGCCGGCGCGCGTCGTCTTCGCCGGCGAGACGATTGCGCAAAGCGCCAGCGCCGTGCGCGTCGTCGAAACGGCCGGCGCGCCGGTCTATTATTTTCCGCCAGCGGACGTTGTGGGCGAACGCCTGCGCATTACGGGCGGCGTATCGGTATGCGAATGGAAAGGGGCGGCGGTCTACTACGACGTCGTCGTCGGCGCCGAG
This sequence comes from Parvularculaceae bacterium, assembly GCA_050331095.1. Taxonomy (GTDB): domain Bacteria; phylum Pseudomonadota; class Alphaproteobacteria; order Caulobacterales; family Parvularculaceae; genus MED-G105. The sequence continues at coordinate 40,199 of JBHJHE010000016.1, read as the reverse complement.
GTCGCGGAGAAAGCGGCCTTCGCCTATCCGGACCCGTTCGACGATCCGGACTGCGATTTCTCGGCGATCGCCGGCTGGCTCGGCTTCTACCCGGGCAAGGTAGAGGCTTATGTGGGCGAGGAGCGCGCGACGCCTCAGCCCGGCGGGATTTACGCCGGATTGGTGACGAAAGCGATCAAAGGGCCGATCAAGGGCGGGCCCGGCACATCGCATTGGTAAGGGCACTGGTAGGGGCGCTAGTAGGACAAGATGGACTTCGAGTACTCCGATCGGTGTAAGGACTACCTCCGGCGCGTCGGCGACTTTATGGACGCGTACGTTTACGAGGGCGAGGCCGAGTACGCGCGCCAGCACGCCGCGTTCGGGCCGCAGGACCGCTGGCGCGTGCCGCCGATCATCGAAGACTTGAAAGCGAAGGCGCGCGAGGCGGGCCTGTGGAACCTCTTCCATCCGGACCCGGCCTATGGGCCCGGCCTGTCGAACGCCGACTACGCGCCGATCGCCGAACTGACGGGCCGCGCCCACATCGCGCCGGAAGTCTTCAACTGCGCTGCGCCTGATACCGGCAATATGGAGGTTCTCTCGCGTTACGGCGACGACGCCCAAAAAGAAGCGTGGCTGCGCCCGCTGCTAGACGGCGAGATCCGCTCCGCGTTCCTCATGACCGAGCCGGCGGTCGCGTCGTCCGACGCGACCAACATCGAAACCGACATCAGCCGCGACGGCGGCGACTATGTGATCAACGGTCGAAAATGGTGGTCGTCGGGCGCGGGCGATCCGCGCTGCCGCGTCTTCATCGTCATGGGCAAGACCGACAAAGCCGCGGAGAGGCACAAGCAGCAGTCGATGATCCTCGTGCCGAGCGACGCCGCCGGCGTGGATATCGTCCGTCATCTGCCGGTCTTCGGCTATGACGACGCGCCCCACGGACATATGGAGGTCGCCCTCAACGACGTGCGGGTTCCGGCTGCGAACCTGATCCTCGGCGAGGGGCGTGGCTTCGAGATCGCGCAGGGGCGTCTTGGGCCCGGCCGCATTCACCACTGCATGCGGACGATCGGCGCCGCGGAAGTCGCGCTTGAAAAGATGGTGGACCGGCTGTTGTCGCGCGAAGCCTTCGGCAAGCCGCTCTACAAGCAGGGCGTCTGGGAGGAGCGGGTCGCCGACGCGCGCATCGACATCGAGATGGCGCGGCTGTTAACGCTCAAGGCCGCCTGGATGATGGACGATGTCGGCAACAAAGCGGCGCAAGCGGAGATCGCGATGATCAAGGTCGTCGCGCCGCGCGTCGCGCTCTCGGTGATCGACGACGCGATCCAGGCCTTCGGCGGCGCGGGCGTCGCCGAGGACGCCGGCCTGGCGCGCGCTTACGCCAGCCTGCGCGCGCTCCGCCTCGCCGACGGACCCGACGAAGTCCACCGCCGCGCCGTCGCCCGCCTCGAATTCAAGAAGCGCTCGAACCAGGCGTAAATTGCTCCTCGCGCCGTGAAGCAGCGTGCGCGGCTTATGATTGGCGGCGGTCGATTTGGAGGATCATGTTTTCTTCGTCAGCAAGGGAAGGAAACATGGCCATGGACGCCGTTGATCGAGCGATATTCCTGTGGCGCGCCGCGCGCGACGAAGCGGCCCAACTCCTGGCGTTGGAGCCGACTTTCTGCCTCATCCCCGCGCGGGCGGAGCCGCGGCTAGCGGAATTGAAGGCTTTTCGGACGCCTACGCGATTGCGGTGACGAGGTCGCGCGGCGCGAGGGCTTGCTCGCGTCGACGCGCTTTCAGTCGCGCCGCGACGCCGCCGAAGGCGATGAGCATCAACGCCCAGGCGCCGGGCTCCGGCGTCGGCGCGGCGACGTCGATCACGGTGCCGTCGGCTTCGATATAGTCGATCTGGGCGCCGAAATCGTTCCGGTTCTCGCGCCGCGTCACCAGGCGGATGAAGTTACAGCCGCCGAACGCCGCGCATTCCTCGCGGAAAAGGTTCCGGATACGGACGACGCCGCCGTTCGCCGTGCGGGTGTTGGTGAGCACTAGCCCGACATCGCCGTTCTCGTCGCGCACGCCGATCTGGATCTGCAGGCGCGGCGCGCCGCCGCCCGGCGGGTTCAGCGTGAAGAAGGCGATGTCGTCGTTCGCCCGCGACATCGCGAACAATTCGTCCGTCTGCAGTTCGAGGACGACGTTGAGGCCGAGCGTCAGGGCGACGCCGTCGTCCGATGAGAGGGCCGCCGCATCGTTCGCGTTGAACGTGGTGTTGTTGACGAACGAAGCCGTCAGCGCCGCCGCGGGGGTCGCGCTCGCGAAAAGCGCGCCGGCCGCAGCGAGCGGGGCGAGAAGAAATCTGGGCGCATGTGTTCTGCGATAAGCCATGCGCTCATTGTTTCTAAAATTGTATTGACCGGACGCTAACAAACTCGGTTAACGGACGATTATTCTTCGCCGCTTTCGGCGTCCCCGTCCTCGCCGAGCGGCTTGTACATGATGTGGGCGTCGACGAGGCCGAAGCGCGCGTGGCGAAAGGCCTTTGGGGCTGTGCCGATGCGGCGCATGCCGCACTTCGTCCAAGCGCGAATGGCGGCCTCGTTCGTCGCAACGACAAGGTTAAAGCGCATCGCCTGAAAGCCGAGCCCCAGCGCGCGGGCTTGGGAATCCCGGCACTCAACGGCCCCCAGGCCGCGCCCGCGGGCGCGCTCGGCGACGACGTAGCCGCAATTGCAGACATGGTCGCCGAGCCCGCCCTGGTCGGCGCGGATGTAGTACGTGCCGAGGATCTCGCCGGCGGGGCCGCGGGCGACGAAGACCGCTCGCGCGGTCTCGACCCAGTAACGCTTCGAGGCGGCCTCGGAGATGTCGACGTCGCAAGGGTAGCTGTCGCCGGCTCGGAAAGCGGGCGCGATCGTCGTCCAGACGTCGGGCCAGTCGGCCTCGCGGTAGGCCGCGATCGAGACGTCCATGTCGAGCGGCCCCCCTCGTCGTGTTACGCTGAGGTCAGCGAAACGAAGAGGACGTCTCTCATGCAAAAGCTGACGCCGGAAGAGCGCGACGCGTTTTTTCGCGAGTTCGACGGCTGGACGCCCGTCGAGGGGCGCGACGCCGCGCAAAAATCATTCAAGTTCAAAGACTTCATACACGCCTGGGGGTTCATGAACCGGGTCGCGCTGCTCGCCGAAAAGGCCGATCACCATCCGGAATGGTTTAACGTCTACAATCGCGTCGACATCGTGTTGACGACCCACGACGCCGACGGCCTGTCGGCCCGGGACGTCGACCTTGCGCGGGGGATCGAAGCGGCCGCCGGCTGACGGCGGCGATTGTCGGCGGCCAAACAATCGCCGCATAAACGGGCCATGACGCGACGTCCGAACGGCGTGGCCGGAGAAAAAAGGGACTGGATGCCATGGCGACCATCGCGCTCGTCGACGACGATGAGAACATTCTGACCTCGGTCTCGATGGCGTTCGAGGCGGAGGGCCACAACGTGACGACCTATGAGGACGGGGCCAAGGCGCTCGCCGCCATCGAAGCCGCGCCGCCCGCCCTCGTCGTATCCGACATCAAAATGCCGACCATGGACGGCATGGAGCTCCTGCGGCGGATTCGTCAGACGTCGGACTTGCCGCTTATCTTCCTCACCTCGAAGGACGAGGAGATCGACGAAGTCCTGGGGTTGACGATGGGGGCGGACGATTACGTCAAGAAGCCGTTCTCCCAGCGTCTCCTTCTGGAGCGCGTCAAGGCGGTTCTGCGCCGGCGCCAGGCGGGCGCAACGCCGACGAAGGAAGAAGAAAAGCAAATCGTCCGCCGCGGCGAACTCGTGCTCGATCCCATGCGTCACAGCTGCTCTTGGAAGGGCGAGGCGGTGACGCTGACGGTGACGGAGTTCCTGATTCTCGAAGCGCTCGCCCAACGGCCGGGCTTCGTGAAGACCCGCGACGCCTTGATGGACGCCGCCTACGACGACCAGATTTATGTCGACGACCGCACCATCGACAGCCACATCAAGCGCGTGCGCAAGAAGTTCCGCATGGTCGACAAGGAGTTCGACGCGATCGAGACGCTCTACGGCGTCGGCTATAAGTACAAAGAGCAATAAGGCGCGATGGGGGACGGCGGCGACGACGCGTTCGCGGCCAAACGGGCGGGCGATGCGGCGCGCGCGTCGCCCAAAGCCGACGGTGAGGCGAGGCGCAAGCGTCGTAAGCGCTTCGTCGTCTCGCGCCTGACGCTGACGATCGTCATCACGAACCTTTCCGGCCTTATGATCCTCTTCGTCGGCTCGTTCGCCGTCACCGCCTATCGCGAGAGCCTTATCGAGGCGAAGCTCGAAGGCGTGCGCGCCCAGGCGCAGATCGTCGCCGACGTGCTCGCGCAAATCGCCGTCGACGCGGAAGGGTGCGCGCTCGTCGAACAGCCCGTCATTCCGGGCGCGGACGTCGACCCCGGCCCGCCGATCGACGTCTGCCGGCGCGCCATGCGCGAGGAGGACGTGCGCGAGGTCTTCCGTCGCGTCTGGGACAGTTTCGAAGGCCGCATCCGCGTCTTCCGCGCACCGCCGGTGGACTTCGAGGGCGGCGGGCTCGAGATCGAAAACGCCGACCGGCTTCTCATTGAAGACGTCGTTCTGCGCCAGGATGAAATCCGCACGAAGGAGCTCGGGCCCCTTGACGCGCCGACGCCGAACAGCGCCTGGTGGCGCTTGAACGACCTTACCCAGCGCGGCCTCGGCACGTTCATGACAGGCGCCTATCGACGCGCCGCGTCGGTGCGCACCGTCGAACAGGAGATCGCCCGGGCGGCGAACTCCTCGCCGACGGCGGAGATGCGCGGCTGGGCATGGGTGCGCTTCGACGAGAACGGCGAACTCGTCGCGTCGGTGTCGATCCCCATCCGGAAGGTCCAGGCCGTCTACGGCGTCGTCACGTCCGAGATCGGCGGCATCGACGAGCTCGTCGCCAAGGCGCGCCTCGCGATCCTGCCGTTTTTCGGCCTGGCGATCGCGGCGGCGATCCTCTCCTCGCTGTTGCTGACGGCGGCTATCGCCCAGCCGATCCGCCAATTGGCGATCGCCGCCGACAAGGTCCGTGAAGGGATCACCGCCGCCGCCCGCGCGCGCATTCCGGACTTCGCCTATCGCCGCGACGAGATCGGCGAACTGTCCGCCTCGCTGAAGGCGATGACGCGCGCCATCTACGAGCGCATCGAGGCGATCGAGAGCTTCGCCGCGGACGTCTCCCACGAATTGAAGAACCCGCTGACGTCGATCCGCAGCGCCACCGAAACCCTCGAAATCGCAACGAAGCCCGAAGCGCGCGACAAGCTGATGGCGGTGATCAAAAAAGACGTCGAGCGCATGGATCGTCTGATTACGGATATATCGAACGCTTCGCGTCTCGACGCCGACCTCGCACGCGAGGCCCGCGAGGTCGTTGACCTGCGCAAGCTCCTGATCGACATCGTCGAGCTCTATCGCGCGACCGCGCGCGACGGCGAGACCCGCGTCGCCTTCGACCCGAGCGGCACGCCGGTTTATCTCTTCGGAAACGCCACGGCCCTCGGTCAGGTCTTCCGTAATTTGATCGACAACGCCCGCTCGTTTTCGCCCGCGGGGGCGACGGTGCGCGTCTCGCTAGAACGCGCCGTCGCCCCGGAGAACGTTGCGCGGATCTATGTCGACGACGAAGGCCCCGGCGTGCCGCCGGACGCGCTGGAGAAGATTTTCGATCGTTTCTATACGAAGCGCCCGAAAGGGGCGTCGTTCGGCAACAATTCCGGCCTCGGCCTCGCGATCTGCCGCCAGATCGCCCAGTCCCACGGCGGCGCTGTGTGGGCGGAGAACCGCCTCGGCCGACCGGGGGCGGACGCTGACGTCGAAGGCGCGCGGTTCGCGGTCGAACTGCCGCTCATCCAGTGAGCGGGGAGCCCGTGCTTCCCGGCCCGTCGACGCCGATCCACGGCGTCGCCGTCGCCGTCGCGATTGACGCCGACGGTCCGCTCGCTGGGCTCTTGCTCCTGGGGCCGGCCGGCGTCGGCAAGACGACCCTCGCGCTCGCCCTCGCCGGCGGCTGCCCGTGGCGGCGCGCCCGGCTCGTCGCCGACGACGCCGTTTTGCGCGACGTCGCCGGCGGCCGCATCGTCGCCCGTCCGCCGCAGCCGCTCGCCGGGCGGGTCGAGTTGCGCGGCTTCGGCCCGGCGGCGACGCTCACCCTCGACCGGGTCGCGCTCACGGCGGTTTTCGACGTCGAGAAATCGGCGCCGCGCGTGCAGGATCCGGCGGCGTTCCCGATCGGCGAGCCGGGGCCCACCATCCCGCGCTACGCCTTCGACGTCTCGGCGGTCGCGCCGGCGGCGCGCGCGCGCGAAGCCCTGCGGGCGATTACGTCTGGACAATTCGATGAAGCGGGCCACCATGCCTTTCGCACCGCCGAAGGGCCGTCGAAGAGTTAAGTGAGTCGAAGCCGCATGACCGGGGCCACATGATTGGGATCGTCGTCGTCACGCACGGCCGCCTGGCGCAGGAGTTCGTCGCTGCGGCGGAGCACGTCGTCGGTCCGCAGGAGAACATCGCCGCGGTCTCCATCGGCGCTGACGACGACATGGAGAAGCGCCGCGCCGACATCTTGAAGGCCGCTTCAAAAGTGGACGCCGGCGACGGCGTCATCATTCTCACCGACATGTTCGGCGGCACGCCCTCGAACCTCGCGATCTCGGTCATGGAGAAGGCGAAGGCGGAGGTGATCGCCGGCGTCAATCTGCCCTTGTTGATCAAACTCGCCTCGATCCGCGAGGAAAAGTCCCTCGCCGACGCCGTCGTCGCCGCCCATGAGGCGGGGCGAAAGTACATCAACGTCGCCTCCTGGGTCCTCTCCGGCGACGCCCAGTCCTGAGGCGCAGCGTGGGCGGATCGGACCTCATCCCCGACAGGCCGACAAAACCGACGACGAAACCCGGGAGCCGCGTCGTCAAAGAGGTCGAGGTCGGCAATCGGCGGGGCCTTCACGCGCGCGCGGCGGCGAAGTTCTGCGCGCTCGCCGGCGCCCTCGACGCGACGGTCCGCGTGCGCAAGGACGATCTTGAGGTCGGCGGCTGCTCGATCATGGGGCTCCTGCTCCTCGGCGCGGGGCTGGGCTCGCGGATCGCCATCGTCGTCGAGGCCGAAGACGACGCGGCCGCGACGGCGGCCTGCGGCGTGCTCGTCGATCTTGTGGAAAGCCGGTTCGGCGAAGACGCGTAACGTCGGCCGTCAGGCGAGAGCCTCGATCGTCGCGACGAGGCGCTCAAGGTCGGCGGCGGTCGACAGGCGGTGGTCGCCGTTTTTCGTCAGCGCGATCTCGACGTCGTCGCTCGCAAGCGCCTCGGCGAGCGCCATCGCATGGCGCCAGGGAACCTCCGCATCGGCCATGCCCTGGATGATGCGCACGGGCGCGGCGATGGGGATCGGCCGGCCAAGAAGCCCAAGCCGCCGTCCGTCCTCGATGAGCGCGCGGGTGTAGACGGTCGGCGCGCCGTAGTCGGACGGAACTTCAAGGCGGCCGGCCGTCTCGAGGCTGGCGCGCGCCGCGTCGTCGAGAGCGGGCTCGACGAGCTTTTCCGTGAAGTCGAGCGCGGGCGCGATGACGACGACGCCGGCGACGCGCGCCGGCTCGGCCAGGGCGAGGCGGGCCGCGATCCACCCGCCCATGGACGAACCGACGAGGATCTGGGGCCCGCGCGTCAACGCGTCGAGTGCGCGCTTGGCGTCGGCGAGCCAGTCGCTGACGACGAAGTCTTCAAACGCGCCGTCGGATCGTCCGTGGCCGCGATAGTCGAAGCGCGCGAACGCACGGCCCGTCGCTGCGGCCCACTCGGCGAGACGGGTCGCCTTCGTCCCGTCCATGTCGGAGCGGTAGCCGCCGAGCCAGAGGACCCCGGGGCGCCGATCGTCGTCGGCCGCCGCCACCCGGGCGTAGGCGAGCGACGCGCCGTCGCCGATCTCCAGTCGTCCGCGCTCCTCGCACGGGCCCGAATCCGTCACCAAATGCGCCTCGATAAACGCGCCGCCGCGGCGCGACGCCCGCTTTTGCCAGACGACCGGCGACATTAAAACCTTGGATCACCGATGGACGTCCGTACGCCCCCCGCCCGTTTCGACAAGACCGTGCTGCAAGTGATCCCGACGCTCGATGCGGGGGGCGCGGAGCGCACGACCGTGGACGTGGCGCGGGCCGTCTGCGCGGCTGGCGGCGTCGCCATCGTCGCGAGCCGGGGCGGGCGTCTTGAAGACAAGTTGCGTGACGCCGGCGCGGAGCTTGTGCGTCTGCCCATGGACGCGAAGGACCCGTTGACCCTGGCGCGCAATGTCGGCCGGCTCGCCGCGCTCGCTCGGGCGCGAAACGTCGACATCGTCCATGCGCGCTCGCGGGCCCCCGCCTGGAGCGCTCTCGGCGCCGCGAGGGCCGTCGGCGCGGCGTACGTGACCACCTACCACGGCAGCTACAAGGCGCGCTGGGCGGGCAAACGGCTCTACAATTCGGTTATGGCGCGCGGCGACGCGGTGATCGCCAATTCGGGCTTCACCGCCGAAGCCATCCGCCAGACCTACGCGATCGATCCGGCCCGCATCGTCGTCATCCCGCGCGGCGTGGACCTCGCTGCGTTTTCGCCCGAGGCGGTGTCGTCGGACCGGGTCGAGGCCCTTCGCGCGGCTTGGGGCCTGACGAACGACGGTCCAATCATCATGCTCCCTGCGCGCCTCAGCGGCTGGAAAGGCCATAGCGTCGCCATCCGCGCGTTCGCCCGGCTCGTCGACCGGCCGGGATGCGCCGAGGCGCGGCTTCTTTGCGTCGGCGACGCCGACAAACGGGGCGACTTCGCCCGGTCGTTGCGCGCTGAGGCCGACGCCCTCAAGCTTGGCGAGCGCATCGCTTTCGTCGGTCATTGCGACGACATGCCGGCCGCGTTCTCGCTGTGCGACTTCGCGATCACGCCGTCGACGCGGCCGGAGGCCTTCGGGCGGACCGCGGCGGAGGCGGGGGCCATGGCCCGTCCGGTGATCGCCGCGGACCACGGCGGAGCGCGCGAAACCGTCGAGGACGGCGTCACGGGCGCGCTTGCGCCGCCGGGCGACGTCGTTGGCCTCGCCGAGGCGATGGAGGCGTTCGTTAACGCCGGGCCGGAGGCGCGCGCGACGATCGGCGCGCGGGCGCGCGCGAAAATTTCTCGGTCTTTTTCCGTGGAGGCTATGTGCGCGGCGACGCTCCGGGCGTATGTTAACGTAAAGAATCTGAGGCGTGTTTGAGTTGCGTTATGATCGTCTGCTATGACGCCCGGCGGCGGCGCGACGGTCGCTAAAGGGGCTAAGGGTCGGGGATGCTTCGGAAAAGATCCGAAAACGTTTTGGTCGTGAAGACGGACGCGCTCGCCGCGTTCGTTAACGCCGAGCCCTATTTCGAAGCGATCCGCGAGGCCCATCCCGACGCCCGCATCAGCCTGTTGACCGTCGAGGCGTTGCAACGCGTGGCGCGCGCCGCGCCGTATTTCGACCATGTGGCGGTGGCTCCGAACCTTAACGACGCCGACGCCAAGCGCGCTTTCGTGCGTCAATTGCGCGAGGCGCGGTTTTCGCGCGTCTACGATCTCTCCGGCGACGACCTCGCGCGGAAGATCCAGGCCGCCTTCGGCGTGATGGGGCCGAAATGGCTATGCGCCGCGCCGTCCGGCCGACGCGCGCGCGACGTCGTCGAGGCGCTCCGCGCGGGGCCGAACGCGGCGCGCCTTTCAAGCGTCGGCGTCGAGGCGCCGGAGCGGCTGCCCGCCTTCACCTGGGCGCTCGACGCGCGCAAGGACAGCGCCAACATGAAGCCGTCCTGGTTCGGCGTGTCCGGCGCGTTCGGGCTTTTGTTGCCGGGGATCGACCCTGAGCGGCGGTGGCCCGCGCGCCATTACGGCGAGTTCGCGCGGATGATGGCGCGCGGCGGGGTGATGCCGGTGATCGTCGGGTCGCGCGACATCCACGGCTTCGCCGACAAGATCGCCGAGGTCGCCCCCGAAGTCGTGGACCTGACGGGCAAGGCGGATCATCTGCAATTGGCGTCGCTGGCGCGCGAGGCGACGTTCTTCGTCAGCGACTCGGCGGAGGAGGTGGAGCTCGCCGTTTCGGTCGGCTGCGCCGGCGTCCTCATCAAGCGGCTTGGCGAGGAGGACGCCTCGCCCGTCGGCCGCCACCTGATGACGCTTACCGTGCGTCATTCGATGGAGGAGGCGACGCCGGACTTCGTCTGGCGCTCGCTTCGGAATATGGGCCTTATCCCCGAAGAGGCCGATCGCGCGATGGTGCTTGAGCGTTGATCGCGCTCGAGGACGCGTTATATGACGCCGTCCGGGGCGATACTAACCATTCCTTAGGCGAACTTAGGCTCTTGCGCTCGAGCGGCGCGAGGGCCGAGCCGTCTTGTGGCGCGTCGCCCCCGCGCTAAAACGTCAATGAACCGAAGCGACAATGGAGATGAGTTATAGCTCGTAGACCCTTCGCCCCGCCGGCGCGCGAACCTGAAGGTCCACGCATCAACGATGCGATCACCGCCCCGCAAGTCCTCCTGATCGATCATGAGGGCGAAAAACGCGGCGTGATGGACACCGAACGCGCGGTCGAAATCGCGCAAAGCGCCGGCCTTGACCTTGTCGAAGTCTCGCCGAACACCCGGCCGCCGGTCTGTAAGATTCTCGACTACGGCAAGTTCAAGTATCAGCAACAAAAGAAAAAGAACGAAGCCAAGAAGAAGCAGAAGGTCGTCGAGATCAAAGAGATCAAGATGCGGCCGAACATCGACAGCCACGACTACGACGTGAAGACCAAGGCGATGCGACGCTTCTTTGACGACGGCGACAAGGTGAAGGTCACGCTGCGGTTCCGCGGTCGCGAAATGGCGCACCAGGAGCGCGGTATGGAGCTGTTGCAGAAGGTCCAGGCCGACTTTGACGAAATCGCCAAGGTCGAGCAGACGCCGAAGCTCGAAGGCCGCCAGATGATGATGGTGATGGCCCCCCGATAGCGTCGACGGCCGCGGCGGCGCCGGGTTTGCTTCGCGTCTTGGCGTCGCCCGCCGGCGGCGGGCAAGCGCGGGGAGCAGCGAATGGACGAGTTCATCAAGAACGTCGCGACGGCGGGGCCCGGTCTGGCCGCGGTCGTCTCGGCGTTCGCCTTCGGCTTCACCGCCGCCTGGTTCATCTGGGGCGGCCGGCCGAGAGCCTCCGCAGGGCCCCGCGTCTTGACCGCGGACGCGAAGACCCGCCTCGACGCGCTGCGCGCAGAGATCGCCGACCTCAAGGCCGCCCACGACGCCACGCCGGCGGACGGCGCCATCGAGGGCGATCTGCGCTCCCTCGAAACCGTTCTCGACCGCGCCGAAAAGCGGCTTGGCGATGCGGCCCGGGCGCGCTAACCGCCAATCGCTCGAACGCACGGCGCTCTGGAGGCCGGGCGGCCGCCCGCGCTAAGCCCGACGCGCGACACGAGCCAGGAACGGCGCATGGCGGACTTTCACGACGTCTGGAGACAATTGGCGCTCGCCGGGGCCCTGATCGCGATGACGACGCTCTTCCATGCGCTCGTCGTCGCCGGCGCCGCCGCGCTCGCGCGGGCCCTGATCGGCCACGCGCAGGGGCTTTGGCGAACGGCGCGCGACGCCGCGGCGCTCACCTCGCTCGGTCTCGTCCTGATGGCGGCCCACGCCGTCGAGATCTGGATGTGGGCCATGGCGTTTCTGCGTCTGGAGCGCTTCGCCGATTTCGAGGCGGCGCTTTACTTCGCGGCGGTGAGCTACACGACGCTCGGCTTCGGCGACGTGTTGCTCGACCCGCCCTGGCGGTTGCTGTCGGGCGCGTGCGCCGCCAACGGCCTTTTGTTGTTCGGCTTGTCCGCCGCCGTGCTCGTCGAGATGACGATCAAGCTGCGGGTTGCGGGCCCGCGCTGACGGCGTCGTCGGCGCGCGCGACGCCGCGCAAGGCGCCGAACAGCGGCAACATGGAGACGGCCGCGAGCGCGCCGGCGAAGACGTAGGGCGCGCCCGGAAAGTAAATCGGCGCGCCGTCGGCGCTCACTTCGAACGGTCCGATCATGACCGGCCCTTCAGCCTGCGTGAACGCGGCGAAGATCTGCGTGACGACGATCGGCCCCACGATCATCGACAAGCCGTTGACGCTGGCGATCGCCCCCTGGAGCTCGCCTTGCGCGTCGGCGGGGACCCGCGCCGACATGACGCCTTGCAGCGCCGGCGCTGCGAGCCCGACGAACGCGCCGATGGGGATGAGCGCGTAGATCATCCAGCCCGCCGTCGCGAGGCCGTAAGCCGGGTAGACGAAGCAGGCGATCGCGAGGCCCAGAAACGCCGCGGCGCGCTCGCCGATCTTCGGCACGATGAGCCGCGTGCCGCCGCCCTGAACGATCGCTGCGGCGAGCCCCACGGCGGCGAGGGAATACGCGATCTCCGAGGGCGGCCACCCGAACTTGACCCCGGCGTAATAGGCCCACACGGACGGAAAAGCCCAGTGGCCGATCTGGAAGAGGAACATCGAAAACGCGATCGGCAGTATCGACGGCAGTTTGCCGAGCTGCGCGAAATTGCCGAAGACGTTGGCCCGCCGCCAGTCGAACGCCCGGCGCTTGTCGGCCGCCAGCGTCTCCGGCAGAGCGATCAGCCCAAAGAGGAAATTCGCCGCGCCGAGGGCCGCGACGACGAAGAACGGGGCCCGGTGGCCGTAGGCGTCGCCGACGAGCCCGCCGACCACGGGGCCTATGATGCAGCCGAGGCCGAAGGCCGCGCCGATAAGCCCGAAGTTCGCCGCACGTTTGTTCGGCGGCGAAACGTCGGCGATGTAGGCGCTCGCGGTCGTGAAGGTCGCTGCGAAAGCGCCCGCGAAGGCCCGCGCGACGAAGAGGAGCGCGAACGTCGGCGCCAGAGCCATCAACAAAAAGTCGAAGGCGTAGGCGATCAGCGATCCGAGGGTCACCGGCCGGCGCCCGAAGCGGTCCGACAGCGCGCCGAGCACGGGCGACATGACGAACTGCATCGCCGCGTAGACGACCGTGAGATAGCCGCCCCAGCGCGCCGCCTCGCCGCGGCCGACGCCCGTCACCTCCATCACGAGGTCCGGCATCACCGGCATGACGACGCCGAAGCCGATCATGTTGATGAGCACCGTGATGAAAATGAACGCGATGGCCCCGCGCGGCGGCGCGGCGGCGGAGCGCGTGTCGTCGGCGGCGAGGGCGGCGTCGGTCATCGGATCGGGCTTTCCATCGGGCGTTGCGCGGGCCGGCCTGGCGAGCTCGCTTCCCGCGTTCGATCACGCGGCGGGCGCGGTCTCAAGCGGCGTGATCTTCAGCGCGGTGATTTGATTGCGCCGGCGGCGAACGATGCGGAAGCGATACCCGTGGAAGGAGAAGGTCTGTCCGACTTCGGGGATCGACTGGGCTTCGTGGATCACGAGGCCGGCGATCGTCACGGCCTCCTCGTCGGGCAGGCTCCAGTCGAGGGCGCGATTGACGTCGCGGATCGTCACGTCGCCGTCGATGTTGATCGAGCCGTCGGGCTGCGGGCGCACCCCCTGGACGGGACTGTCGTACTCGTCTTCGATCTCGCCGACGATTTCTTCGAGAATGTCCTCAAGGGTCACGAGGCCCATGATCGATCCGTACTCGTCGACGACGAGGGCGAAGTGCTCCTGCTTGCCTTTGAAGGCGTCGAGCTGCTCCTGCAGGGTCGTCGTCTCGGGCACGAAGTAGGGCGGGCGCGACAGGGATTCGAGGTCGATCTTCGCCGGATCCGAGCCCGCCTCCCAGATCGCGCGCAGCAGGTCCTTCGAGTGCAGGACGCCGATGATGTCGTCGCTGTCGCCGCGATAAAGCGGGATCCGGGTGTGGGCGCTCTTGAGGATTTCCGGGATCAGCTCCGCCGCGCCGCGTTCGATGTCGAACATCTCGATCGACTTGCGATGGACCATGATCTCCTCGACCTTGATGTCGTCGAGGTCGAGCGCCCCTCGAAACAGGTCCCGCGCTTCCTTGTCGAGCCCCCCTTCCTCATGGTGCAGATCGCTCGCGCCGCGCAGCTCGTCGGCGGCGCTGAAGAGCGCCGCCTCGCGGCTCGCGTCGACGCCGACGATCCGCAACGCCGCGCGCACGACGATCTGCACGATGAGCGTGACCGGCGCGAACAGGACGACGATCCACCGCATGATCGGCGCGACCGCCATGGCGAACGCGTCGGGCCGGGCGATGGCGAGGGTCTTCGGCGTCACCTCGGAGAAGATGACGATCAGCGCCGTGACGACGAGGGTCGCGAGCGCTGCGCCCGCCTGGCCGAACATCGCGCCGAGGACGACGCCGGAAAGCACGGCCGCGGAGTTGTTGACGAGATTGTTCCCGAGGAGGATCGCCCCCAGCATCTTCTCCCGGTCGCGGATGAGCCGGTTCACCGCCCGCGCGCGGGCGTTCCCGTCGGCCTCGAGCTTGTGCATACGCGCGCGCGACGTAGCGGTGAGCGCCGTCTCCGAGCCGGAGAAGAAGCCCGACAAGAGAAGAAGCGCGGCGAAAAGGCCGCCGGTGAACCAAAGGTTGGGGGTCGCGTCCGTCATGGGTCTCCGTTGCCGCCGCGGCGGGCGTTCGTCGGGGGTGCGCCGATCTTATGCGTCGATGCGCGCAGCGAGGAAATCGCGCACGGCTTGCGGGTCGGCGTCCGCGACGATGCGCGCCGCGCCGATCGCGGTCGGCAGGATCAGCGTCAGGCGCCCTTGCGCGACTTTCTTGTCCTGCATCATCAGGGCGACGAGCCGGTCGGCGGTCAGGCCGTCGTCGGGCGGCGCGTCGGCCAGGCGCGAGGGCAGGCCGACCGCAGTCAGGTGCGCTTTCAGCCGATCCGCGTCGGCGGCGGGACACTCCCCGCGCTCGACGGCGTAGTCGAAGGCGAGGCCCATGCCGAGGGCGACCGCCTCGCCATGGGTCAGCCGGCCGTCATAGTCGTAGACGGCCTCCAGCGCGTGGCCGAACGTGTGGCCGAGATTGAGGAGCGCCCGGGCCCCGCGTTCGCGTTCGTCCGCGGCGACGATCGCGGCTTTGGCGGCGATGGAGGCGGCGATCGCCTCGGTGAGCGCCGCGCCGTCGCCGGCCAGCGCTTTTGGACCCTCGCGCTCCAGCCAGGCGAAGAAATCGGGCCGGTCGATGGCCCCCACCTTGACGATCTCGGCGTAGCCGGCGCGCATCTCGCGCGCCGGGAGCGTCGCGAGCGCGGCGACGTCGGCGAGAACGAGCGCCGGCTGGTGGAAAAGGCCGACGAGGTTCTTGCCCGCCGCAGCGTTGATCGCCGTCTTGCCGCCGACGGCGCTGTCGACCTGGGCGAGGAGGCTCGTCGGGACCTGGGCGAAGCGGCAGCCGCGCCGCAGGAGGCCGGCGGCGAGCCCAACGAGGTCGCCGACGACGCCGCCGCCGAAGGCGACGATCACGTCGGTCCGCTCCACCTCGAGCGAGAGCAGGCGTTCGATAAGCCGCTCGAGCTGCGCGAAGGATTTCGACCGCTCGCCGGCGGCGATCGCCACCTCCTCGAAGTCGAAGCCCGCGGCGGAGAGGCCGGCGCGCAACCGTGCGCCTTGGGCCGCCGCGACATTCGCGTCGCTGACGACGACGGTCCAGGGCCGCGGCGCGAGCGGCTTCAGGAACTCGCCGGCGCGCTCAAGAAGTCCCGCGCCGACGAGCGCGTCGTAGGATCGGTCCCCCAGCGCCACGGGGATGCGCCGCGGATCGCTCACGATCGGTCGACGCCGTTGGCGTGGTCGGCCGCGCGCGCGTCGAGGGCGCGGATAATCGCGTCGACGGTGCGTCCGTGGGGCCCTTCGGGGCTCTCGACCGCGACGTCGGCGGTCGCATAGTGCGGCGCCCGGTCGTTCAGAAGTTTCGCGATCGTCGCCGCCGGATCGCCGCTCCGCAGGAGAGGACGCGTGTTGCGGCGCGTCGCGCGGCGCACGATCGTGTCGAGCCCGGCGTGGAGCCAGATCGAGAACGACCGTGCACGGATCAAGGTCCGCGTCTCGGCGTTCGCCATGGCTCCGCCGCCCGTGGCGATCACCGCCGGCCCCTCGCCAAGAAGGCGCTCGATCACCTGCGTCTCGCCGCGGCGGAACTGCGCCTCTCCATGGGCCTCGAAGAGATCCGCCACGGGCATGCCGGCCGCCTTTTCGATCTCCTCGTCCGCGTCCTTGAACGCAAGCCCGAGACGAGGCGCGAGGCGCCGCCCGACGGTTGTTTTGCCGACGCCCATCATGCCGACCAATACGACGGGACGCCGGCCGATTTTGTCGACCAAATCCAAGCGCGCCTTACCCATGGTTCAGGAAATAGGGCCTCGCGGGCGCGGACGCCAGCGTCGCCCGGGCTTGGCGACGGCCTTCGCGCTGACGCCGAAATGCGTTAAACGCGACTATCGGGCCGGCGCGCCGCGTCCGCCGCCAGGCCCTGGAAGGGGGACGCCGCCATGCGCTTTGCGGGCATTGTCTTGTTGCTGATCGTCGCCGCGCTCGTCGGGCTTTACGTTTTTGGCCTCAGTCTCGAACCCGAGGTGAGGACGATTGAGCAGGAGGCGGTTCGTGCGACGCCCAACGACTAAACGCCTTCGCTGCGCCCTCGGCGGGCTCCTCTTCGCCGCCTCCGGCGCGGCGGCGCAGGATTTCTCGCCGACGCCGATCGAGCGCACGTCCCTGTCGAACGATCCCTTCGCCACGGGGCTCCTCGACCGTGGTCAGGGCGCGCTTGAACGCAATCTCTGGGAGGCTGCGAACGCCGACGCCGTCGGCCGCCTGCTGGAGGCGCTGCCGGCGCGGCCTGTCTCGCCGTCGGTCGGGCGCACCATGCGCCGCATCCTGTTGACGGCCGGCGAGAGCCCCGCCGGCGCGACCTCGAGCCTCGGCGGCCGCAAGCTCCTCGCCCTCGCGCGCGCCGGCTTCGTCGACGAGGCGCGCACGGTCGCGAGCCTGTCGAACGCCTCGAACGCCGACCCCTGGGTCGGGCGCTCCCTCGCCATCGCCGACCTCCTCGCCGACGACGTCGACGCCGCGTGCGGCCGCGGCGCGCGCCTGCGCTCAGGCGGCGAGGCGGCGTTCTGGGCGCGGTTGCGGGTCTTCTGCGACGCCGCCGACGCGCGCTACGACGCCGCCGACCTGACGCTCGGCATCCTGCGCGAACAAGGCGCGCTTTCGGATCTTGACGACGAGCTCCTCTCCGCCGTGGCGATCCCCGCGCCGATCGACGGCGTCGCGACGCCGGAGAACGCGCTGCACCTGGCCATCGCCCGCAAGCTCGGCGCGCCGCTCGGGCCCCGGACGCTCGACGTCGCCGACGCCGGGGTCCTCGCCGCCCTAGCGGACGACGCCGATCTCGCCCCCGCCTTCCGCATCGCCGCGAGCCAGCGGCTCGCCGCCATGGGCGTCATAGACGGCGCGGCGCTGCGCGGCGTCTACGCCGCGCTGCCGGCGGAGACCGAGGAGATCGCCGACGCGCCGGCGCGCGCCGAGGCGAACGCCGCCGACGTCGTCGCCGATGCGCTTCTCTATCGTCACATCGAAACCCTGAGCGCGCCGGAGTTCGTCCGCGATCGCGCCGAGACGATCGCAGCCACGATTCTCCGGGCACCGAGCTTTCAGCGCCGTTACGCCGCCGCGCTCGCCCACGCGCCGGACGTGACGAGCCTCGAAGGCGTGCTCGTCTCCACCGACGCGGCGGGCGCCTTCGCCGAAGCGCGCATGGCCGTCGGCGACGGGGCCGGCGCGGCGACCTGGCTGATGGCGATGCTGGGCCGTGGGCTTTCGGGGCTCGACGAAGGCCAGCAATTGCGGTTCATCGAACTGACGAACCTCCTCGCCATGATCGATCCGAAAAGCGGCGCCGACGTCTCGGCGGCCGCCAACGTGTCGATCGATCCAACCGCCCTCGTCGACGCTGCCGCGATCAATGTGGGAGCGGACGATCGCCAGGACTTCGCGGCCACCGTCGACGCCGCCTTCGCCGGCGCCCTTGGCGGCTCGCCGGGGCAGGCGGGGCTCGCGGCGCTGGTCTTGAGCGACGGCGCCTATGCTGACGATCCGGCGGCGCGCGTCGTCGCCGGGCGCGCCCTTGACGCGGCGGGCCGCGCCGACGTCGCCCGCGGCCTCGCTTTCGAGCGGGCCTGGCGGGCGACTTTTCCGGAGACGACGGCGGCGTCCGTCGGCGGCGGCGAGCGCGGCTTCGCGCCGCGGCTGAAACCGAAGAAAAAAACCTGAGCCCGCGCGCAGAGCCGCAAGACGCGGCCACGGCCGACGCTGCGCTTGTGCGCGACTTTCTGGAGCATCTCGCCGTCGAGCGGGCGGCGGCGCAAAGCACCTTGCGCAACTACGCCCGCGCGCTCGATGCGTTCATCGCCTTCGCCGCGCGCCGCGGCGAGAGCCTCGCAACGGCGGGCGCGGACGATCTTTCCGCCTGGCTCGGCCGGCTCGCGGCCGAAGGGCTTTCGCCCTCGACCGCCGCCCTGAAGACGTCCGCCCTCAAACAGTTTTACGCCTTCGCCTACGCCGAGGGCCGGCGCGGCGACGATCCGGCGGCGCGGCTCTCGCGGCCCCGCGCGCCGCGGGCCTTGCCGAAAACCCTCAGCGTCGACCAGGTGCGCGCGATCCTCTCCGCCGTGGACGGCGACGCGAGCCCGCGGGGTCTTCGCCTGAAGGCGCTGATCGAGACGACGTACGGGGCGGGCTTGCGCGTCTCGGAGGCGACCGCGGTCAGCCTCGCCGCGGTGACGGAGGCCGTGGCGTCGCCGCGTCCGCGCCTCCTTGTGCGCGGCAAGGGCGGACGCGAACGCGTCGCGCCGCTTGGCGCCGCCGCCGTCGCGGCCCGCGACGCCTATCTGAAGGTCCGCGACGCCTTCCTGCCCGACGGCGCGGCGTCTGCCTTTGCGTTTCCGTCGCGGGGCAAGACCGGCCGCCTGACGCCGTCGCGCTTTTCGCAGCTCCTGAAGGACGCCGCGCGCGCCGGCGGCGTCGACGCGGCGCGGGTCTCGCCCCACGTCTTGCGCCACGCCTTCGCGACCCACCTCGTCGCCGGCGGCGCCGATCTGCGCAGCGTTCAGGAGATGCTGGGCCACGCGGACGTCTCGACGACGCAAATCTACACCCATGTGGCGACGGACCGGTTACGCGCGCTCGTTTTCAGCGCCCCCCCCCTGGCTCTGGCCCCCGCCGGCCCGGAAAACGAGTAGGCGGAAAGAGACGGGGTAAGCGGAAAGGGCGCACGCCCGTCGTTGATGCGCGGCCCGGGGCGCTCTATCTCCGAAAATCGCCGCAGACGAGGATCGCCCATGCGCACCTATCTCGATTTCGAAAAACCGATCGCGGAGCTTGAAAGCCGCATCGAGGATCTGCGCGCCCTGAACGCCGGCGCCGACGCGGAGGGCGTCGACGTCGACGAAGAAGTGACGCGCCTCCAGGGCAAGGCCGACCAGCTCCTCCGCGACACCTACGCCAAGCTCAACCGCTGGCAGAAGACCCAGGTCGCCCGCCACGCCGCGCGGCCGCACTTCAAGGATTACGCCGCGCTTCTCGTCGAGGACTTCACGCCCCTCGCCGGCGACCGCGCTTTCGGCGAGGACCGCGCCATCATTGGCGGTCCGGCGCGGTTCCGCGGCCGGTCGGTGATGGTCATCGGACACGAAAAAGGCCACGACACCGCCGCGCGGGTCGCCCACAATTTCGGCATGGCCTCGCCGGAGGGCTATCGCAAGGCGATGCGCCTAATGGACCTCGCCGAGCGTTTCGACCTTCCGGTCCTGACGCTCGTCGACACGCCGGGCGCCTATCCCGGACGCGGCGCGGAGGAGCGCGGCCAGGCCGAGGCGATCGCGGCGTGTACGGAGAAATGCCTCGCTCTTGGGGTTCCCGTCGTCGCGACGATCGTCGGCGAGGGCGGCTCCGGGGGCGCCGTCGCTCTCGCCGCGGCGAACCGCGTCCTCATGCTTGAGCACTCGGTTTATTCGGTGATCTCGCCGGAGGGCTGCGCGTCGATCCTGTGGAAAGACGCCGCCGGCAAAGGCGAATCCAAAGCGCCGGACGCGGCCGAAGCGATGAAGGTCGCCGCCGACGATTTGAAGGAGCTCGGCGTCATCGACGCCATCGTGCCCGAACCCGTGGGCGGCGCGCACCGCGACCCGGCCCATGCCGTCGAGCGGCTCGGCGACGCGATCGAAGCGGCGCTCGACGAGCTAAAGGGTCTCGACGCCGCGGCGCTGAAGCGCGACCGCCGCGACAAGTTCCTCGCGATCAGCCGCGCGAAACTGGACGCTTAAGGACGAAAGGGCGTCAGGCTTCGGCCGGCGTGTCGTTAGACGCCGGCGCGATCGAGACGTAGTTGCGCCCGCCCGATTTCGTGCGGAATGTCACCGTGCCGTCGACGAGGGCGAAGAGCGTGTGATCTTTGCCCATTCCCACATTGTCGCCGGGGTGAAACTTCGTGCCCCGCTGGCGAACGATGATGTTGCCCGGGATCACGCGCTCGCCGCCGAATTTTTTGACGCCGAGGCGCCGGCCTGCCGAATCGCGCCCGTTCCGCGACGAGCCGCCTGCCTTTTTATGCGCCATTCTTATCGTCCTCCGACTTCGGATCGTCCGCAGGCGTCGGTTCGTCGCCGTTCGCCAGCGCTTTCGCCTGATCGATCCAGTTTTCCCGTTCGATGCGGCCCTTGAACGACAGTTTCTCGTCGAAAAGGGCGATGTCGTCCGCCGTCCAGGCCGCGATTTGCGCGAACGACGTCACGCCGGCATCCGCCAGTTTTTTGGCGATGGCCGGTCCGACGCCGGAGAGTTTCGTCAGAGCGTCGACGCCGGCGCCAGCGGGCTTCGGCGCAGCCTTCGTTGGCGCCTTCTCCGCCGCGGGGGCGGCCTCGGCGGCCGGCGCGGCTTTCGCCGGCGTCGCCGCGCGCGCCGCCGGCCGCGCGCCGTCGGTGAGGATGTCCGTCACCCGTAAAACGGTCTGGTGCTGGCGGTGGCCCTTCTTGCGACGGTAATTCTGGCGCCGGCGCTTTTTGAAGATGACGATCTTTTTGGCGCGCTTCTGTTCGACGATCTCGCCGGCGACGCACGCGCCGGCGACGCGCGGCTCGCCGATTTTCACGGCGTCGCCGTCGCCGATCATCAAAACGTCGTCGAGCGCGATGACGTCGCCGGGGCCGCCGTCCAGTTTTTCGATGGTGATCACATCGTCTTTCGCGACGCGATACTGCTTGCCGCCGGTTTTCACGACCGCGTACATGGCCTCAACTCCTTGTCGCCGGGCGAACCATAAAGGCGCGCTGGTCTTGCGGGGTTCTTTTTCGGTTCGGCGTTCATCCGCGCCGATTTCGAACCGCAGCGGATAAGCGGCCGCCCATGGCCAGTCAAGCAGAATCGATGGGTCGCGGCCCGTTCTCGCCAGCGGCCCGTTCTTGCCAGCCGCGGAGGGGCTCGCTAACACCGCGGCTCGCAGCGGCCGCACGCCGCCGCGTCGGAGAGGTGCCGGAGTGGTCGAACGGGGCGGTCTCGAAAACCGTTGTGCGGGCAACCGCACCGAGGGTTCGAATCCCTCTCTCTCCGCCATTCGCCGCCGATTACTCTCTATAGCGCGATATTGCCGCCGATTAGCGCATGTGCACCAAGCAGCATAGTGTACCGCCGATATTACGCTACGCCCCGATGCGCATTGGCTCGCCCGTCACTCTGCCTTCGTTTCATTGTCGACAAGGCGTAACAGCACTTCGATGCACAGTGTACCAGCATCCGCCGCCTTTTTGGCGCGTTCTATAAGGTAATGGTCGAACGCCATCATCGGTGTGGTTGTCGTGCCTCGCGCCGCTATCATTTCGGCGGCTTGCACAATGCGCAGCAACTCCGAAATATCGAGCAGATGGGCGAACCCGCCGGTCGCACCCATGAAATCTCTTATGAACTTCATGCCGTAGGCTGCGCGGTCGTCCACAAGTTCCAAATCAGGAATTAGGACGATAGCGTGGGCAGGGTGTTCCCGTTCGACCGTCAGCGTATTGCCCTTGGGACTTGTCACCGGAACGCCGGATTTAAGGGCACGTATGGCCCCGCGCAATTGAGCGAACGCTTTACTGATATGGCCGGAAACGTCACGCTTTAGCTTCGCCCTATCCGGCAGTCGTTCACGCGTCAAAACCGAAAGCGCCTTGGATTCGATCAACACCGCACCGAACTCGTGGCTCAACAGTATGTCGGTTAGTTCCCGCGTTCCGCTATCCTTCGGAATTTGTGGGCTGTGATGAACCCCCGAAGGTTGAAGATTGTCGGTCAACCAAACGCCCAGTTGCTCCTGCTGATTGCCTTCGTCGCCATCGAATAGGTCAATCAGGCTGGACGAAGCGCTCGCAGTGATGAAGTGATTATAGACGGCCTTCCAATCGGACCTTCCGCCGACCTCCAGCACCAACCAGTCATCATCTTCATCGTCACGTTGAAGATGACGATGATGAAGGCGGTCCAGCAATGGGAATGCTGTAACCTTGATAGCCGAGTGGTCGACCCGCCCTAGCGCCGCACCAGCGGCCCAGATAGGTAAGCGGCAACGTGTCCGGCGTAGGCAGGTCTTTCCAAGCGACGTTCACGGCAAGCTCGTTGAACAGGAACGCCACCAAGGGTTCGCCGCGCGCCAAACCGCGAATGCCATTCAATTCTTCTTCGCGCTCCACGACCGACCAGAGGACGCCACCGTTGTCGCCGTCGTCACATACCTTCAGCGCGCACAGCAGCCGGTCTCCGCACATAGTGAAGGCAAGCTGCATCCGCGCACCAAGCACGATGTATTTCAAAAGGATCGTGCTGCCCTTGATAAGAAGGGTTGGTTCGAACCCTTCGCGGCCATGGCCGTAGTCGAAGCGGATCAGCTGCGGGACCGCCAAAAACTCGGAACGGTTGGGCGAAGATAGTATGTGCATCGGCCCATCATGCCCGATCCTCGCAAAAAGCGAACGGCAAAACTATTCACTTCCGCTAAACATTGCCGCACCCAGCCTCTTTGGGAGGGTCGTGTAGGGCTATAGCGAAGGAATAGTTCGCATTTTCATCTCGCGTGGCCCGCCACGCACCTTGGCTCGACGTAGTCTCCCGCAAACCCTTCCCCGATATCCCCGAGTGGTACTGACACGTTAACTCGACCTGGCGGCACCGAACCTGACGCTAGAGCATAGCGTTTTCTGATTGAATCAGTTGGATGCTCTAGATTCTAGGGTTTGAGCGCCTGAAACGGTCTTCGCCCGGTCCAAGCTGAACGCCCGGCGCTCTAGCGATTTTTCATGCCGCCTGCGCTGCGATCGCCCATTCCTCAAAGGCCCGGGCACGGAATTTCTTGAGGGTTGGTCGGGAAACGAGGTGGGTATCGGTATTGAAGCAGTTGTAGACGGCGGCGTGGGCGGCGAGGAAGCGCTGGGCTGAGCCTTGGCTCTTGAACTTCTGCTGCTTTCGTTCGCGTCGTCGGATCGGGAGATGGGAGTTTTCAGCCCGGTTGTTCTGCTGCATGCCGCCCGGGCGGTGGCGATCCGACAGACCGGTCTCTCGCATCGCTTACGGATAGGATCGCAGCTTATCGGTGACGATTTTTTCAGGGCGTACGCCCGAGTTCTTCAGTAGACGGCGCAACAGCTTCTTCGCCGCCTTGGCGTTGCGGCGTTTCTGGACAAGCATATCCAAAACCTCACCTTCGTCATCCACGGCCCGCCAGAGCCACATGCGCCTGCCGCCAATCTTCACAACGCCTTCGTCCAGATGCCATCGGGCGGTCGGCGGCTGCCGTCCACGTTCAAGGTTTGCGGCGATCTTCGGCCCGAACTTTGCGGCCCAGCGGCGGACCGCTTCCCGGCTCGCCTCAATGCCGCGTTCGGCCAGCAATTCCTCAATGTCGCGGACGCTCAGCGTGAAACGGCAATACAGCTACACCGAATAACGGATGACCTCGGGCGGAAATCTATGTCGTTTGAAGGAAATCCCGTCGTTCATGTCTGCCTCCGACGTTAGCGGCTAAACCGCCGCCAGAGACCAGTTAGCATTAAGGCGCCAGCGCCTCGCCAATCGTTATGGGATAGCTCGTAGTCCCATTTTCCTTGCTGGATTATGTCAGCTCTCGGTCTTAAACTCGATCGAGCGGACATCTTGATTCTCAAGGACTATGGCGACCACTACAACTCAGAAAAACGAGAAATGCCGGGCTGAAAATCGACCTGCCTCCTGTGACCTGTGCAGCGTTCGCGAGCGCTCGATTTGCGCAGATCTACGGCCCCGCGAATTCGTGCAAGTCGAAAAAACCATGGCGAGGCGCGTTGTTGCAAAGGGGCGCGCGCTGATGAAGGAGGGCGAGCCCAACGATAATCTATATGTAATCGCTCAGGGCGGTTTCAGACTGTTGAAGCATCTTGAAGATGGCCGCCGCCAGGTCACCGGATTTTTGTTTCCGGGCGATTTCGTGGGCATTCGCGCGACTAACGCAAGCGCGTATACGCTCGAAGCTTTGGAAGAGAGTCGCGTCTGCTATTTTCCGCATAAGTTTCTCGACGCCATCGCAGCCGACAATCCGGGCGTCAAGGACCGGCTGATCGCTCGCGGTCAGACCGAGTACCATAAAGCGCAAGACCATATTGTGTTGCTCGGCAAGAAAACCGCCGAAGAGCGGGTGGAGAGTTTTCTGCATTTGGTTGCCGCTGCGACCGCCAGCGCAGGCGTCGAGGGCACGGCGACGCTACTGCCGATGCCGCGTCAGGATATTGCGGATTATCTTGGATTACGTCTGGAAACCTTAAGCCGAACGCTGGCGGTGTTGAAGAAGAGAGGCGTTATTCTGGAGCTCTCGCGTAGAAGCGTTACGCTAGCGGTTTAGACGACGCCGCTACGCGCCGACGCGCGAGTTACGTCCGCCCTTCAGTGCACGAAGACAATTGGCATAGACGGGTCTTTGACGAGACGCCGCGTAACGCCGCCGAGTACGCGCTCCATTAGGCGCGAATGAGAATAGGCGCCTAAAAGCAGCGCATCTAGTCCGGCTGCGGCCGCTTCGCTTGTGAGCGTGTCGGTGACAGAACCGTTTTTCTGAACGGTTTTTCCGTCGGCGGCGACACCCGATCTAGTGAGCGACTCGGCGATGTCCTCAGCGCGGGGCGCGGATCCGTCAATTTCACCTACGGACACGACGAGGACTTTCTTCGCCGCGGTCAAGAGCGGGTGCGCGGCCGCAATCGCGCGGGTGGCTTCAACGCTACCGTTCCAGCCTATCAAGTAAGACTGAATCGCCTTGGGCTCCGCGCCCGACGGCGCGATGCAAACCGGCCGGCCGCAGCTGACGAGCAGATTTTCGAGCAGTCTTGCGGCATCCTCTCGCCCACATTGCGCCGGCGCCGGCGCGACAACGAGGTCGGCGGCGCGCGCCATGGGACCGTAGGCGTCTTCTTCAAAGTCGTCGATCTCTTTCCATTCGTAGTCGTGCGCGCCGACGCTTTGCGTCGCCGCCGCTCTCAGTTGTTCGGCGCGAAGCCTCACGTCTTCCTTGAATTTCGCGACAACGGACTCATGCCAGTAATGTTCGGCGATATGGCCGGTTGGAAAGCGCTCTTTAACGTGGCCAAATCGCAGGCGCGCGTTGGACGCTTTGACGAAGGGCAGAGCAGCTTTGGCCGCATGCTCGACGCCTGAGATATCGAAGGCGGGGACGAAGACAGTGCCGATATTCATCCAAAACTCCCGTTCTCGTTTCCTGCGATTTCCGTGTGCATGTCATTTTCCTCGTGGCGGATTTCAACCCGGAAGCCGCTGGCCGCGGCGACCCTTTCCATCGGAAGAATAGGCAGGGGCATGGCACGAGACGGGCTCAGGTTTGGGCCGCCGTTCAGGGGCTTCGCCCAGATCAATGATGACATGTCGCGCGCCCATCGGCGTGCAGACCGGCGCGCGAAAGCCGGCGTGAGCAACCAACTGGGCATGTGACGGCGCGCCAGCGGCGAACGTCGCGATGGCGGCCGTGACCACGCAAGACCGTTTCCAAGCGCAGGGCCGCTTCCGGTGCGACACCCGCCTCCGGCTTGACGCTTCACGAGCCCGGCCTTCGCGCGCCCGTTTGTCCAAGAAGACGATCGACATCCGGAGGCCCTCACGGTGCGACAAAACCACCATACTCGGCGATTTTCGGGTTCTCTTGATCCAAGTCAAAACCAAGCCCCCCGGTCGTAGGAAAAGCAGAAAAACCGCACGGGAATCAATTCTATGGCCGACAGCGCTTTTCCCAACAAGTCGCCGACCGACGTCGGCGGAGACGTCATATTCATCTTCGTCATGTTGGTGGTTGGCGCTTTGTGGTCGCTGTTTACGGCGGCGCGGGCGACCGACCCGCTGATGGGCGCTCACGCCATGATGTTCCTGGCGGCGATAATCATCGGCGCTTTCGCGATGGTCTCGCATTTGAGCTCGGGCAAACGGCTCGCCCCCCTTGAATACGAATTCGGCGTCGTCAAAGCGGGCGTTTTCGCGTCTGTTTTCTGGGGAATTGCGGGATTTCTGGTCGGCGTCGTCATCGCGGCGCAGTTGGCGTTCCCAAGCATCATGTACTTTCCCGATCTTCCGTGGACGAATTTCGGACGAATGCGGCCCTTGCACACGTCGGCGGTGATATTCGCCTTCGGCGGCAATGTGCTGATCGCGACGTCGTTTTATGTGGTGCAGCGAACTTGCCGCGCGCGGCTTTGGGGCGGTTTGACCCCGTGGTTCGTGTTCTGGGTGTACAACCTGTTCATCGTCATCGCCGCGACCGGTTATTTGATGGGCGTCACCCAGTCGAAAGAGTACGCCGAACCGGAATGGTACGCGGATTTATGGCTGACGATTGTCTGGGTCGCTTATCTTCTTGTTCTTCTCGGCACGATCCTGAAGCGCAAAGAACCCCACATTTATGTGGCGAACTGGTTCTATCTGGCCTTCATCGTCACGATTGCGATGCTTCATATCGTGAACAACCTCGCGGTTCCCGTCTCGCTTACAGGCTCGAAGAGCTACAGCCTCTTCGCCGGCGTGCAAGACGCGCTGACCCAATGGTGGTACGGCCACAACGCCGTCGGCTTTTTCCTGACCGCCGGCTTTCTCGCCATCATGTATTATTTCATCCCGAAGAAGGCGAACCGACCAGTCTATTCCTACCGGCTTTCCATCGTCCACTTCTGGTCGCTTATCTTCATTTATATCTGGGCGGGGCCGCACCATCTTCATTATACGGCGCTGCCTGAATGGGCGCAGACCCTCGGCATGACGTTTTCGATCATGCTATGGATGCCGTCCTGGGGCGGAATGATAAACGGCCTCATGACGCTCTCCGGCGCCTGGGACAAACTGCGCACCGACCCTGTGTTGCGGATGATGGTGGTGTCGGTCGCCTTCTACGGCATGTCGACCTTCGAAGGCCCGCTGATGTCGATTCGGGCCGTCAATTCGCTGTCTCATTACACGGATTGGACGATTGGCCACGTCCATTCAGGCGCGCTCGGCTGGGTCGGATACATTTCGTTCGGCGCGCTTTACTGTCTCGCGCCGTGGCTATGGAAACGCGAGAAACTCTATTCGCGCGCTTTAGTCGAATGGCATTTCTGGATATCGACGCTCGGAATTCTGCTTTACATCACATCGATGTGGGTGTCCGGCATCATGCAAGGGTTGATGTGGCGCGCCTACAATGAATTCGGGTTCCTTGAGTTTTCATTCGTCGAAACTGTGGAAGCCATGCATCCTTACTATATTATACGTACGATAGGAGGTCTTTTGTTTCTTATTGGCGCTTTCGTTATGGCGTATAACTTGTGGCGGACTGCGAAGGGCGATGTCCGTGAACGCGAGTATGCGAGAGACGCGCGCCTCAGCCTCGCGCCGGCGGAATAGGAAATCGATATGTTGAACCGTCACGAAATTCTCGAAAAACGTGGTCTCCTGCTAACCGTCGCTATTCTCATAGTCGTCGCTATCGGAGGGCTCGTCGAGATTGCTCCGCTCTTCTATCTTGAATCCACAATCGAAAAAGTGAAGGGCGTCAGGCCCTACACGCCACTCGAGTTGGCGGGCCGCAATATTTACGTACGGGAAGGTTGTTATGTCTGCCATAGCCAAATGGTGCGGCCATTGCGCGATGAAGTGGAGCGCTACGGACATTATTCGCTGGCTGCGGAAAGCATGTACGACCACCCATTCCAGTGGGGCTCGAAACGGTCTGGTCCCGACCTTGCGCGCGTTGGCGGCAAATATTCAGACGCGTGGCATCAGCAACATCTCGTCGATCCGCGCAGCGTCGTGCCGGAGTCGATCATGCCGCCCTACAAGTTTCTTGATAAGACGCCGCTCGACTATTCCCAAGTTAAAGCATGGCTGAAAGCAAATAGCGCGGTCGGCGTTCCCTATACAGATGAAATGGTTGAAAGCGCGAAGAAGGATCTGCAAGCGCAGGTCGATCCGTTCTCCGATATTTATGACGAGTTCGTTGCGCGTTATCCGAACGCGCAGATCAGGGATTTTGATGGTGATCCGCGCCAGATCTCGGAAATGGACGCCATGATCGCTTATCTGCAGGTGCTCGGCACGATGGTCGATTTCTCGACCTACGAGCCGGAAGAAAACTACAGGTAAAACGTCCATGTACGAAATGCTTTCCAGTTTCGCACAGACATGGGGTCTTTTGCTCTTCGTCCTCGCCTTTGTCCTGGTCCTGATCTACGCGCTCAGCCCCCGCAACAAGAATAAGTTTGATGAAGCAAAGAAAATTCCGCTGAACGACGAGGACGAGTCCCATGTCGGGTAAAGAAATCGATCAGCCAACAGGTGTTGAGACCACAGGTCACGAATGGGACGGCATCAAAGAGCTGAATAATCCCTTGCCGCGTTGGTGGTTGATCATCCTTTGGACCACCGTCGCATGGTCAGTCGTTTACTGGGTCTTGATGCCCTCTTGGCCAGGCGTCACCGGCTATCTGTCCGGCGTGCGAAATCACTCCGAACGCGCAAACGTTGAAGCCGCTGTCGCCGCGCTCGATGAGGAGCGCGACTTGCAAATGCGCCAGCTGCTATCGATTGAATCTATAGAGGACGTGGAGCGCGATCCCCAATTGCTGGAGTACGCGATGAACGCCGGCGCGTCGTTGTTTGGCGACAACTGCGCGACCTGTCACGGGGCCGGCGGTCAGGGATTCAAAGGTTATCCCTCCCTGGTCGATGACGCGTGGATCTGGGGCGGCACGCTCTCCGACATTCAACTGACGTTGCACTACGGCATTCGTTCGGTTCACCCCGAAACCCGCAATAACGTCATGCAGGCCTTTGGCGAACTGGGGATCTACAATAGCGACCAGATAAGAGATTTGGTCGAGTACGTCGTTAACCTCTCCGGTCGTGACGCACGTTCTGACGCCGTCGCCCGCGGGCAAACTCTTTTTACTGAACAATGTGCTTCGTGTCATGGCGAAAACGGCGCTGGAATTCAGGAGTTGGGCGCGCCGAACCTGACCGATGCGATCTGGCTCTACGGCGGCGATCGAACAGACATTAGCGCGACGCTTCGCTACGGACGAAACGGCGTCATGCCTTACTGGACGGATCGTCTCTCGGATGAGCAAATAACCGCGCTCGCCGTCTATGTTCATTCGCTCGGCGGCGGCGAGTAAGGGGCGATGACTGTTTGTGACCGAGTTAGACCCTTCTTCATCGCAAGGCGAGACCCGCACGCAGGCCGCCGACGGCGTCGCCGTCATCGACGCCGCGCCGGTTAACAGCGCCGCCGCTCGGGAGCTCTACAAAAAACGCGAACCTATCTATCCAAAACTCGTCCGCGGTAAGTTTCGCGCGCTGAAATGGCTCCTGTTGGTCGCTACGCTCGGCGTTTACTACCTGCTGCCTTGGGTCCGCTGGCCGCGCGGGCCCGGCGAGCCGGACCAGGCGGTCTTGGTCGATTTCGTCGGCGGGCGCTTCTATTTCTTCTTTATAGAAATCTGGCCGAACGAACTTTACTACGTCACCGGTCTGCTCATTCTCGCCGCTGTCGGGCTGCTTCTTGCGACGGCGCTGTTTGGCCGCGTCTGGTGCGGCTATACATGCCCTCAAACGGTGTGGACGGATCTCTATATCGCCACCGAGCGCCTGATTGAAGGTGACCGCAATCAGCGGATCAGACTGGCGAAAGCGCCGTGGACAGCCGCAAAGATTTTCAAGAAGTCATCGAAACACGTCATTTGGCTCGCAATCGCAGTGGCGACGGGCGGCGCTTGGGTTTTCTATTTCCATGATGCGCCAACAATCCTACCGCAAATCTTCACCGGCGACGCCCCCGCATCGGCCTATCTATTCATGTTTGCACTGACTTTTACGACCTATTTGCTCGCCGGCTCGATGCGCGAACAGGTTTGCACCTATATGTGTCCGTGGCCGCGCATCCAGGCGGCGTTGACCGACGAAGAAACGCTGCAAGTCACGTACAAAACGGATCGCGGCGAGCCGCGCGGGACCCACAAAAAGGGCGAGTCGTGGGAAGGGCGCGGCGATTGTATCGATTGCAAGGCGTGCGTCGCCGCTTGCCCTATGGGAATTGATATTCGCGAAGGGGCGCAGCTTGAATGCATCAACTGCGCGCTGTGCATCGACGCCTGCGACGACATTATGGAGAAGATCGATCGCCCGAGAGGGCTTATCGCCTACGACACCGACAAGAATATGGCGCGGCGCCTTGCGGGGCGGAAGCCTACCGTTCGGCTATTGCGGCCGCGGACAATTTTTTACGGAGTAGTACTCGCGCTTATCTCCGCTTTAATGCTTGCCGGGATCGCCAATCGGGCGACGGTCGAGGTCGTCGTCTTGAGGGATAGAACGCCTCCTTTCGTTCGTCTTTCCGATGGATCTACTCGCAACGCCTTCACACTGAAGATCGTCAACAAGGCGAATATCCAGCGCGAATTCACGGTGACGCTGGCCGGGATCGAAAATCTCGATTTAAGCGCGGTTGGCGAGACCGTCGAAAACGGCGAATTGCGTTTAAATGTCCGTGGGGACGATATTCGCTCAATTCGCGTTTTCGCGACCTTACCCGCAAATGGAGACGCCCGCTCATCGATCCCGCTAAGTTTCGTCGTGCGCGAGCCGGCGTCTGGCGAGACGAGAAACAATCAGACCACGTTTCTGATGGAGCGACGATAATGGCAAAAGAGTTTCGTGTTACCGGAAAGCATGTTTTGTACACATTGATTGGTTTTTTCCTCGTCGTCGTCGCCGCCAACGTGGTTTTAATGAATTTCGCGCTGAAAACGTTTCCCGGGGAGACGGAAGAAAAATCCTATCTTCAGGGCCTCAACTATAATGACCGCCTCGATGCGCGCGCGGAGCAGGCGAAACTCGGCTGGACGGCGTCCATCTCTGAGGCTTCGTTGGCGCGACAGACCGCTTCGATAAGAGTGACGATGAGAAATCGTTTGGGCGCGCCCTTATCGAACCTTCGCATCGTCGGCGTGCTTTCAAGACCCGCCGTCGACCAGCACGATAACGAGATCGTATTCAAACCGTTGGGCCCGGGCGAATATGCGGGCGTCGTTTCCGCGGGCGATGGTCAATGGGATCTGGACGGAGTTGCGACTGATCAAAAAGGCAATCAGTTCGAGTTCGCGACGCGGCTGACATTGGAATGAGCGTGGAGTTCTCAATCCGGCATCCGTCCACGACCACCGGCTGTCCCATCGGTTTGGAACCGGCTACGGATGATGCTCGGAGAGGAGATGATCGACTCATTGATCCTGCGCCGTTCGTCCGTCGTCGAAACGGCGATTGCGAACTTGAACTCGCCGTCTTCGGCGCAAAATGCGCCGGCTGTATCTCGAAATTTGAGGGGGCGATGAAGGGGCTCGAGGGGGTCGAGAGCGCGCGTCTCAACCTCTCAACCGGGCGCTTGTCCCTCGTCTGGAACGCCCGCGCTACTTGGCCGCCCCAGCACTTTGTCGAAGTACTGCGGGATATTGGTTATCGTGCGGCGCCTTTCGATCCCATGGCGCAGGAAAGCGACCACGACGTCGTAGGGCGAAAACTTCTTCGCGCGCTTGGCGTTGCTGGCTTCGCCGCCGCAAATGTCATGCTGTTGTCAGTTTCCGTGTGGGCCGGCGGTGCGGAGATGGGCGAGGGGGCTCGCGGTTTGATGCATTGGGCATCGGCGTTAATCGCCATTCCCGCCGCGCTTTACGCAGGCAGACCGTTTCTTACATCCGCTTGGGGCGTGCTCAAGAAACGACGCGCGAACATGGACGTGCCGATTTCGCTAGCGGTGATTCTCGCGCTTTCGCTCAGCACTTACGAATTCTTCGCCGACGGCGAACACGCCTACTTCGACGCCGCCGTCATGCTGCTGTTTTTTTTGTTGATTGGGCGTTACCTAGATCATCGGTTGCGTTGGCGCGCGCGCGCCGCTGCGCGCGACCTCTTGGCGATGCAGACCGTAGCGGCGCACAGGCTCGAGGCGGACAATTCTCTCGCGGCCGTCGCCGCGCGGGATGTTGCGGTCGGCGATCGATTGCTTTTGTCCCCTGGCGACAGAGCGCCGGTTGACGGCGTTATTGAGGATGGCGAATCCTATGCGGATGTTTCTCTCGTGAACGGCGAGAGCGCGCCACAAAAAATATCAGTTGGCGATGTAATTTATGCGGGGGTGGTCAACAGCTCAAACAGGCTCGTCGTGCGCGCCACGGCGACCGTTGAGAGTTCACTCGTTTCCGAGTTGGCGCGCCTTATCGAGGCGGGCGAGCAATCTCGCAGCCGGTATGTTCGACTGGCGGACCGGGCCGCCTCTCTCTATGTGCCTGTAGTGCATTCATTCGCTGCTCTTACGTTTCTTGGCTGGCTGGTGGCCGGCGGGGGTTTGCGCGTCGCGATCGTCAACGCCATAGCCGTTCTCATCATTACCTGCCCGTGCGCTCTCGGGCTCGCGGCGCCGGCCGTGCAGGTGGTCGCGACGGGGCGGCTGTTCAAACACGGCGTGCTCGTCAAATCGGGCGATGCGCTGGAGCGCCTTGCCGAAACCGATACTGTTGTTTTCGACAAAACGGGTACGCTTACGATGGGCCGCCCGGTCCTTATCAATCGCGAGACCATCTCGACAGATTTGCTGGATCAAGCTGCCTCGCTTGCGCGCATCTCGCGCCATCCAGTATCGCGCGCGATCGTCGAGGCTGCTGGCCCCGGCATGGCGGTAGACGATGCGAGAGAATTCGCCGGGCTCGGCGTCGAAGCAACGATCGACGGCGCGCGCGCCCGCCTCGGCGCTGCAGACTGGATCGGGGCGCCGCAAACGGATGATGCGTCGCTCGAAACATGGTTCCGGCTTGGGGACGCCGCTCCGGTGCGTTTCCAGTTCGAGGATATTCCTCATGCAGACGCCGCCGCAGTGGTCCAGGGCCTGAGTGCGCGCGGCCTTTCGTCAGAATTGCTTTCCGGCGATCGCGCGCCCGCCGTCGCCTCCGTCGCCAAGGCGCTTGGCTTTGCAACATGGCGCGGCGGCGTCAGCCCGCAGGACAAGGCGGCGCGATTGTCTGAGTTGCGTGATGCGGGCGCAAAGCCGGCCATGATCGGTGACGGCCTGAACGACGCCCCGTCGCTTGCGCTTGCTCATGTTTCCCTGTCTCCCGGTACGGCCGCGGACGCGAGCCAGGCGGCGGCGGATTTCGTTTATCTCGGAAAGGGCTTGAGCCCGATCCTTGAGGCGGTGGATGTTTCGCGCAAAGCGCTACGGCGCGTCCTTGAGAACTTCGGCTTCGCAGCGCTTTACAATATTTGCGCGATCCCGCTCGCTGTTTTTGGCTTTGTCACGCCTTTAATCGCTGCTCTTGCTATGTCTGGATCGTCATTGATAGTGACGCTGAACGCCTTGCGCCTCGCCGGCGGCAAGCGAAACTCAGAGACAACGGCATGAGCGGATTGCTGTACCTCATCCCCATCGCGCTACTCCTTGGCGCCATCGGACTCGTGACGTTTTTGTGGGCGTTGCGCGCTGGTCAATTCGACGATCCTGATGGCGCCGCGGCGCGCATTCTTATGGACGATGATCTGGATGAAGGCGATCGGGAAGGTCAGAACACGCCGCGAATATCCCGATAAGCGTGCCATGTGGCGTGACCGAGCAATGGAAACGCTACGGCAAGACCAACGAAAAAGGTCGCGACGCCGGCCGCCGTGATGAAGGCGATCAGCCACGCCCAGAGCAGCATGGCGCCGGTATTGGTGTTAATGGCTTTGAGGCCTACGCCGATCGCAGTGAACGCGTCCGTGCGTTCGTTCATCATCATCGGCACGGAAACGACCGTTAGAATGTAGATCGCGAAAGCGATCCCAGCGCCAATAATCGTGCCGATGGCGATCATCGCGAGGCCAGGGCCTGTCGAGATCGCAAAACTCAGGAACTGGTCAAGAGGAACATAAGATCCGTTGGTAAAAAGCGCATACAGCAGCATGGCGACACGCGCCCAGACGAGAGCGGCGAACATAAGGAAGAAGCCGATATAGGCGAGTTGAAGCGGCGATCGCGGGCCGGGGAACGCCACCGGAAACAGCCGCGGCGGCTCGCCCGTTTCGATGCGACGACTCATCTCGTAAAGTCCGACCGCAAGGAGCGGGCCGAAAATGGCGAAACAGCCGAACGCTACAGGGATGAGGGATGCATAGCCTGTGGTCCAGAGCAGGTAGATGATGCCGGCCCCGCCGCCGATGATCAGCGCTCCATAGCCGAGGCTTAGATGCGGCGCACGCATCATATCCCTGAAACCGGCCCCAAG
Source organism: Parvularculaceae bacterium (assembly GCA_050331095.1). Lineage (GTDB taxonomy): Bacteria > Pseudomonadota > Alphaproteobacteria > Caulobacterales > Parvularculaceae > MED-G105. The sequence goes on along the minus strand of JBHJHE010000016.1, from coordinate 5,364 downwards.
CCATCGCCAAGGGGCGTCCATGGTTAGTTCGGAAACATGCGGGGTGTTGCTTGCTTCAGACATGGCCGACATCCAATCCTGATTACTGTCAGCGAGTTTTGATCTGAATCAAAAATCGTCAGTACGCCGGGACGATAGGAGATATTGGCGTGTCTTGGGAAGCTTTGCGTAAGGTGTTGCGACGGTGTTGACACATTAACTCGGCGCGGCCGCAGAAATAGCGGCGCCTTCGATTTTTCATGCCGCCTGTGCTGCTATCGCCCATTCCTCAAAGGCCCGGGCACGGAACGTTCGCGGGGGTGGTCGAGAAACGAGATGCTGTTCGGTGTTGAAGCAGTTGTAGATGGCGGCGTGCGCCATGAGAAAGCATTGTGCTGAGCCCTGAGATTTGAACTTCTGCTGCTTCCGCTCTCGTCGTCGGATGGGTAGGTGGGAATTTTCAGCTCGATTGTTCTGTTGCAGACCGCCAGGGCGATGGCGATCCGCTAAGCCTGTTTCCCCAATAGTCATTGGATACGAGCGGAGTTTGTCGGTCACGATGATTTCTGGCCGAACGCCTGAATTCTTCAGGAGACGGCGCAAAAGTTTCTTTGCGGCTTTGGCGTTCCGCCGCTTCTGGACGAGCATGTCGAGAACCTCGCCTTCGTCGTCCACGGCGCGCCAAAGCCACATGCGCTTTCCGCCGATCTTCACAACGACTTCGTCTGAAGGCCGTTGGCCGGTCGGCGGCGGTCTTTGACGACGCGGGTTCGTTGCGATCTTTGGCCCGAACTTGATCGCCCAGCGGCGGACCGCCGCTCGGCTCGCCTCGATCCCGCGTTCTGCGAGCAATTCCTCAACGTCCTGCGGGCTTCGCGTGAAGCGCCAATACAGCCACACCGCCGAAGGGCCGCGCTTCTATCCAACTCGCCGTCACCGTTCCGTCAGTTTGAACTCGATCCGCCGGTTCTGGGCGAGCGCGGCGGCGCCGGCGCCGCTTGCGATCGGCGAGGAGGAGCCCGAGCCCGTGGCCATCAATCGGCTCTCCGGAACGCCGCGCGACTTCAGGAAGTCCACGACGGAGATCGCGCGCTGGGCGGAGAGGACGAGGTTCGAAGCGAAGCGCGCCCGACAGCCCGGGCCGAGGGGCGTCGCGTCGGCGTGGCCGTCGACGCGCAGGACCCAGTTCACCTCCGACGGGATGTCGTCCTTGATGTCGAGGAGAGCGCTCGCGAGCTTTTCAAGCTCCGCGCGCCCCTCCGGCCCGAGCGTCGCCGAGCACGAGCCGAAGAGAATGTCGCTTTCGAAGATGAACCGGTCCCCGACGACGCGGATGTCGGATCGGTCGCCAAGCGCCTGGCGCAGCGCTTCGAAGAACCGTGAACGGACTTCTTGCAACTCCTGCACCTTGCGGGCGAGGGCGGCGTTGAGGCGTTGGGAGAGGTTCTCGATCTGCGCTTCCTGCTCTTTGTCCTTCGCTTCGGCGGCTTCGAGAGCCTCTTGAAGGCTCGCGAGCTGCGCGCGCAAGGCGGCGAGCTGGGCGTTCAGCGTGGCGATCTCCGACTTCTGATCTTCCGTCAGCGCCTTTTCGGCCTCCAGCTCGTCGGCCGAAGCGGCGACGGCGGCCTGGCTTGCGGCGAGGGACGCGCCAAGCGTCGCGATACGTTCTTCTTTCTCGGAGATCGTCGCTTCGAGGGAGAGGACCCGCGCCTCAAGCTCGTTGCGGGCGTCCTCGGCGAGGCCGAGCTGGCGGGCGAGCTCGTCGATGCGCGCGGTGAGGCGGGCGAGTTCGCTGTCCTTCGTCGCGAGCTCGTCTTTGACGGAGGTCAGGCGTTCGCCGAGATAGAACTGGGCGACGACGAAGATCGACAGGACGAACATCAAGACCAGGAGCAGCGTCGACAGGCCGTCGACGAAGCCGGGCCAGATATTGGCGTCGTTGGAGCGCCGCCGGCGGGCCATGGCGTTTACTCTCCGCCGCCAAGCCGGATGAGGGTTCGGTTGAGGGCGCGGATCTCGTCTTTCAACTCGGCGATCTGGCCGGCGTTCGCTCTGATCTGCGCGTCGGCGGTGCGCGCGAGCGAGGCGTCCACCGCCTCGGCGAGCCCGCCCGCGTCGTAGCTCGCCGCCTCGCCGCCGCCCGAACGCGCCGTGCGCGTGTCGGTGATGCCCGACAGCCAGTCCTCAAGGTCCGAATAGAAACGGTTCTGCGCCTGGCCGGCCTGCAGGTCGAGGAAGCCGACGACGCGGCTGCCGCCGAGACCGAAGAGCGACGACGAAAAGGCCGTGCCCATGCCGCCGAGGGGCTCGCGCAGATTGGCGATCAGCTGCCCGACGGCGTCCTCGGCCTGCCCGGACGCGTCGGCGAGCCCGCTGATCGTCGCCGCGACGGCGTTGACGGTCTCCAGAAGGCCCCAGAACGTGCCGAGTAGGCCAAGAAAGACGAGGAGATTGCCGATGTAACGGCCCATCTCCCGACCCTCGTCGATCCGCGTGCCAATGGAATCGAGAATGGCGCGCGTCGATTCCGGGTTCAGCCGCCCGCCGCGCTCGTCCGCGTCGAGCAGGAGCTTCGTCATCGCGCTGATGAGGCTCGGCGGGCGGGGCAGGCGCGCCCGGCGCGGGTCCACCGTCTCGCGAAACGCCTCCACCCACTTGACGGCGGGATCGATCACCGCCGCCTGGCGCAGATTGTAGATGATCCCGATGGCGAGGACGAAGATGATCAGGCCGTTGAGGGCGACGTTGGCGTTGAACGCGTCGACGAGCAGCGTCGTCGGCTGCGGGCTCGCAGGCGACAGATAAAAGACGATGGCGCCGACGCCCGCGACGAACAGCATCATGTTCAGAATGTACGAGCCCGGCTTGGTGAACCGGACCGACCGCTCCAGAGAACGCGCCATTTGCCTGCCCCTCGCGCTTTCCGCCGCACGCTGCGAAAGCTCTAACGCCCCAGTATGACGCTTTTTGCCGGCTTGTGAACGTGGGGGCCGGGCTCGCCTCGGCGACGTCGGCTTGCGTTTTCGCCGGAACCGCGCCAAGCCTCGCGGCGCGCCGCCCATGTTGCGGCGCAGCAAAAGGCTTCGCCCATGACCGAACTGCGCAACGTCGCGATCATCGCCCACGTCGACCACGGCAAGACGACGCTCGTCGACGAGATGCTGCGCCAGTCGGGCGCCGTGCGCGAGAACGCCGAGATGGCCGAGCGCGCCATGGATTCGAACGATATCGAACGCGAGCGCGGCATCACCATTCTCGCCAAGTGCACGAGCGTCGAGCAAGGCGGCGCGCGCATCAACATCGTCGACACGCCGGGCCACGCCGATTTCGGCGGCGAGGTGGAGCGCATCCTCTCGATGGTCGACGGCTGCCTTCTGCTTGTGGACGCGGCCGAAGGGCCGATGCCGCAAACGAAATTCGTGCTGTCGAAGGCGCTTGCGCTCGGCCTCAAGCCGATCCTGGTACTGAACAAAGTCGATCGCCCGAGCGCCGACCCCGACGCGGCCCTAGACGCGGCGTTCGACCTTTTCGTCGCCCTCGGCGCCAACGAAGAACAGCTCGATTTCCCGACGCTCTACGCTTCGGGCCGCGACGGCTGGGCGGCGACGGCCCTCGACGCCCCGCGCGAGAATCTGGAGCCGTTGTTCCGGACGATCCGGGATTGCGTGCCGGCGCCGGCGGTGGAGGAGGGCGCGGCCGAGGCGCCCTTCCGCATGTTGGCGACGACGCTTGAGGCGGATCCGTTCCTGGGGCGGATCCTCACCGGGCGGATCGTCGCCGGGCTCGCGCGGCCCGGCGTGACGATGAAGGCGCTCGCCCGCGACGGCCGCGAGGTCGAGCGGGTGCGGATCAACAAGGTCCTCGCCTTTCGCGGGCTGAAGCGCCAGCCCGTCGACGAGGCGCGGCCCGGCGACATCGTCGCCCTCGCCGGCTATCAGAAGGCGTCGGTCGCCGATACGCTGTGCGACCTCGGCGTCGATAAGGCCCTGCCGGCGCAGCCGATCGACCCGCCGACCCTGTCCGTCACCATCGCCGCTAACGATTCGCCCCTCGCCGGGCGCGAAGGCGACAAGGTCCAGTCACGGGTCATCCGCGACCGGCTCCTGCGCCAGGCGGAAGGGGACGTCGCGATCCGCGTCGCCGACGCGCCGGCGGGCGACGGCATGGAGGTGGCGGGTCGGGGCGAGCTTCAGCTCGGCGTCCTCATCGAGAACATGCGCCGCGAGGGCTTCGAGCTCTCCGTCTCGCGACCGCGCGTCGTAACGCAGACGGACGATGACGGCCGCACGCTCGAGCCCATCGAGGAGGTGGTCATCGACGTCGACGACGAGTTCTCCGGCGCCGTCATCGAAACCCTAACGCGCCGCAAGGCCGAGCTCGTTGAGATGAAACCGTCCGGGGGCGGCAAAACCCGGCTCGTCATGCGCGCGCCCGCTCGCGCGCTCATCGGCTATCACGGCCAGTTCCTCACCGACACGCGCGGCTCCGGCGTCATGAACCGCTCGTTCCTCGAATACGCGCCCCACAAGGGCGCGATCGAGGGCCGGCGCAACGGCGTCCTCATCGCCATGGGCGAGGGCGACGCCGTTCCCTTCGCGCTCTGGAACCTTGAAGACCGGGGCGTCCTCTTCATCGGTCCGGGCGAGAAGGTCTACCAGGGCATGATCATCGGCGAGAACGCCAAGGACGACGATCTCGACGTCAATCCTCTGAAAGGGAAGCAACTCACCAACATCCGCGCCGCCGGCAAGGACGACGCGGTGAAGCTCACGCCGCCGCGCCGCCTCAGCCTCGAACAGGCGATCGCCTATATCGACGACGACGAACTCGTCGAGGTGACGCCGGAGAACGTCCGCCTGCGCAAGCGCGAGCTGTTGCCCCACATGCGCAAGAAACGCGCAAAGGCGAGCGCGGGGTAGGCGACGGCCGGCGGGCGCGTCCCCGGGCGGCCCGGTCAATGTACGGATTGCATGCGTGCGTTGTGACGAAGGGCCGAAACCGCGGTCGGTGGTTATGCGGCGGGTCTTCGCCTTTTCGCGGCCGCGCGATGCGCTTGCGGCTGGTTTTGACCCCAACCAGCCGTTCAATTCCGCCGATATGATGAGCCATGATGATATTTGACCGGTAGCCATTCATTTCAACCGACCTGTAGGCTCTTGCCTTGATTTAAAGGCGGCTCTAGGTGTTTCGTCCCAGTGTGTGGTGGTAAGCTGACGCCACCGCAGAAGGACGAGCTATGTGCCTGGTACTCCATGGATGCGCCACGACCACGCACGCCGTCCGAGCGGCGATACAGCGATCGAAGGCTACGGTCCCGGAGATCGCCGAGCGGTACGGGTTGAACGAGAAGACGGTCCGGAAATGGCGCAAGCGGACGACAGTCGA